>JAGIAI010000078.1 GCA_017744935.1 Variovorax sp. | reverse complement strand
GTGGTCACGACCAGCGCCTGCGTTTCGCCGCGGGTGAACAGCGCCGAGCCGTGGGTGCGCGGCAGCACGCTGTTGCGGATCTCGATCGGGCGCACGGTGCGCGTGTCGCGGCCGTCGATACGGGGCTCACCGGCCAAGATCTGGCTGCGCACGATCTGCGATTCGATCGAGAACAGCAGGTCGCCGACCTTGGCAGCGTCGAACGGCTCTTCGCCGGCCTTGAGCGCCTCGATCACGCTCGCGTTTGCTTCACGCAGAGCCTGCGTCCGCGCCTGCTTGCTGCGAATCTGATACACGGCGCGCAGCTTCTCTTCGGCCAGGCCCTTGATCTTGGCGATGAACGCCTCGTCCTCAGCGGGTGCCTGCCAGTCCCAGACCGGCTTGCCAGCGTCGCGAACCAACTCGTGGATCGCGTTGATCGCGATGTTGGATTGCTCATGGCCGAACACCACGCCGCCCAGCATCACTTCTTCGCTCAGTTGCAGCGCTTCGGACTCGACCATCAGCACGGCAGACTCGGTGCCCGCGACGACCAGATCCATCTGCGAATCCTTGCGCTCGGTCTGACCTGGGTTCAGGACGTATTGGCCGTTGATGTAGCCGACGCGCGCAGCGCCGATGGGGCCGTTGAACGGAATGCCGGAAACCGCCAGCGCAGCGCTGGTCGCGATCATCGCGGCGATGTCGGCGTCGACCTCAGGGTTCAGCGACAGCGTGTGGATGACCACATGCACTTCGTTCAGGAAGCCTTCGGGGAAAAGCGGACGGATCGGGCGGTCGATCAGGCGCGAGGTCAGCGTTTCGAGTTCGCTCGGCTTGGCTTCGCGCTTGAAGAAGCTGCCAGGGATCTTGCCGGCCGCGTAGGTCTTCTCGATGTAGTCGACAGTGAGCGGGAAGAAGTCCTGACCGGGCTTGGCCGACTTGGACGCGACCACGGTCGCGAGCACGACGGTGCCTTCGATGTCGACGAGCACGGCACCGGTGGCCTGGCGCGCGATTTCGCCGGTTTCCATGACGACGGTCTTGCCGCCCCACTGGAAGGTCTTGGTGACTTTGTTGAAGAGGCTCATGTTTAGCTCCTGTTTTTGTTGACGGCCCAGCCCCCTGCTTTCAGAGGCCGGACGGTGGCGGAGCGCTTGTCAGAACACGATGCCATTCCAAAGAAGCTCACCCACCGAACTTCGTTGGAATGACACAGCTTCGCTCTGTTCGGCACTCCAGAATCGATTCGCGAAGTAAAAAACGCCTGAGCTAGCGGACTAACCCAGGCGTTCTTTCATTGCGAATCGGTTTACTTGCGCAGACCCAGCTTGGCGATCAGCGCGGTGTAGCGGTCAGCATCCTTGGACTTGAGGTAGTCCAGCAGCTTGCGGCGGCGGCTCACGAGGCGCAGCAGACCGCGACGGCCATGGTGATCCTTGGCGTGCGTCTTGAAGTGCGGGGTGAGTTCGTTGATGCGGGCGGTCAGCAGTGCAACTTGCACTTCGGGGCTGCCGGTGTCGTTGGCGGAGCGAGCGTTGTCCTTGACAACTTCGGCCTTGATGGAGGCTGCGATCATTTGATGTTTCCTGTTCCGGGATGTTTGACTTGCGATGCGCGATGGAACTGCACGCATCGTGTGCTTTGCGGTTGCAAAACCGAAGGATTATAGCTCGCCCCCAGGCTGCGCGCACTTCGTGTCGCTTCGCCAACCCCCTACCGGGGGCAACGCCAGCGGACCGGCGGAGCCGGATCCGCGGCGTTTCCCGACTTACTGAGCTGCCAACCAGCGTTTCAGGCGATTGACGCCTTCAATCAGGCGCTGCTTGTCCTTTGAGGCGAAGCACCAGCGGAGCCAGCCTTGGGCTTCGGGGGCGAATGCGTTGCCGGGTGCCAGGCCGAGGCCGGCTTCGGCGACCAGACGCTTGGCGACAACCAGCGAGTCGTCGAAGCCGTCGAGCTTGAAGAAGGCGTACATGCCGCCGCGCGCCGGCGCGACTTGTACGCCGGGGACGTCGGCCAAGAGCGGGACCAGGGTGTCCCGGCACGACTTCAGGTGCGCAACGATCCGGGGTGTGATTTCCTCGGTGTGGGCCAGCGCCGCGATGCCGGCGCGCTGCGTGAACACGCTCGCGCACGATGTGTTGAATTCGATGAGCTTGCCCATGCCTTCCATCAGCATTGGCGGAAGCACCAGCCAGCCAAGCCGCCAACCAGTCATCAGGAAGCTCTTGGAAAAGCTGTGGGCCACCACCAACCGATCGTCGGGCGTCGCCAGGTCGAGGAAGCTGGGCGCACACCGATTGGGCGAAGGTTCGTAATAGAGCCGCTCGTAGACCTCGTCGGCAAGGATCCACGTCCCCGTCTTGCGGCAATGGTCCAGGATGGCCTGTTGCTCGTCGCCGGTGAGCGTCCAGCCGGTCGGGTTGTTGGGCGCGTTGACGATCAGCAGCTTCGTCTTCGAGGTGACCGCGGCGCGCAAGGCGTCGATGTCGAGCGTCCATTGACCCCCGCGCGGCACCAGCGACACGCACCGTACGTTGGCGCCGAGGATCGCCGGCTGCGCCGTCAGGTTGGGCCAGACCGGCGTGACCGCGACGACCTCGTCGCCAGCATCCACCAGCGCCTGCACCGCGAGCATGAGCGCACTCACGCCGCCCGAGGTGATCGCGATGCGCGAGGCAGCGATCTTCGGATGCAGGCCACTCATGTAGGCCGCGACCGCTTCGCGCAGCTCGGGGAGGCCCAAGTTGTGGGCATAGAAGGTTTCGCCGCGTTGCAGCGATTCGATGGCGGCCTGGCGGATCACGTCCGGCGTGACTTCGTCGCTTTCGCCGAACCAGAATGCGAGGACGTCGGACCGGCCGAGTCCGGCATTGGCGACTTCGCGGATCTTGGAGGCTTCCAGGTTGTGGATGGCTTCGCGCATGTATCTCTTTCTCTTCGACTTCAGGGACGCTGCATCTTGCAGCTCGTTGGCATTTGCGCGCGCTCGGCAGGGATGACCTTCACGACACGGAAGCCGTAGCCCGATCCTTCGACGTCGAACTTGACGCCGGGCGAGCCTTGCTTGTCCATGACGCCGACGACCAGCGTCTGCTGGAACTGGTGGTCCTCGGCGCGCATGCGGCCTCGCTGGCCCGCGAGCGTGACGTCCGCGTTTTCGAGCGCGCGCGCAACGGCCGCGGTGTCGACGCTGCCGGCTTTCTCGATCGCCTGCGCCAGCGCCTCGATCAGCAACTGCATGCGCATGTGCACATAGTCGTCCGAAGGCTTCGGGAAGCGTGCACGGAACGACTGGTAGAAGGCCTCCGACTGCGGCGTCTGCACGTTGGGCAGCCAATCGGCGACGGCAATCACGCGGCCGATGCCGGCGTCGCCAATGGCCGCCGGCGCGCCGAGCGCATTGCCGTAGAAGGTATAGAAGCTGCCGTTGAATCCCGCTTCGCGCGCCGCTTTCACGAGCAGCGTGAGGTCGTTGCCCCAGTTGCCGGTGATCACGGCCTGCGCGCCACTAGCGAGGATCTTGCTCGCGTAGGGCGCGAAGTCTTTCACGCGGCCCATCGGATGCAGCTCCTCGCCGACGATCTGCACATCCGGACGCAATTCAGCCAACTGCCGCTTCGATTCGCGCAACACCGACTGGCCGAAGCTGTAGTCCTGACCGATGAGGTAGACGCGCTTGAGCGCCTTGTCGTCCTTCATCATTTCCATGAGCGCCGCGACGCGCATGTCGGCATGCGCATCGAAGCGGAAGTGCCAGAAGCTGCAGCGCTCGTTGGTCAGGATCGGATCGACGGCCGAGTAGTTGAGGAACAGCACGCGCCTTGCCGGGTCGCGTTCGTTGTTCTTGTCGATCGCATCGATCAGTGCGGCCGCGGTCGCCGACGAATTCCCCTGCAGCACGATGCGCGCGCCGTCGTCCATCGCGGCTCGCAACGCAGAGAGCGCTTCTTCGTTCTGCCCCTTGCTGTCGTAGCGATCGAGCTGCAGGAAGCGCGCACCGCCCGGCAGCTTCACGCCGCCGCGCGCATTGACCCGCTCCACAGCCCACAGCAGATTGCGGAAGACAGCCTCGCCAGTGTTGGCGAAGGGGCCGCTCATGCTCTCGATCAGCGCAAGCCGGATCGGCTTCGCATCCTGCGCCTGGAGCGGCGCGATCGCGCCCGCGCATAGCGCCAGGGCCGCGAATTTCAAGGCCCTTCGACGCCAAATAAAGCTGGAAGCCATTCTCTTGAAACGCATTGCGCAATGCCTAGATGGGGAGGCATGCGGCACTTGTCTTGTTGAAACGCCGCGCAGTGTACGGGACACACATTCTTGTCCTCATCGTCTTGCCCAGGAGTTCTCACATGTTTTTTGCACCCGCCATTCGCACTGCCCGTTTCGCTCCGCGTTCGTTCGACCGCAGTGTGGAGCGCTTCTTCAACGACGCCTTCACCGGCGCACAGCGCTCGCTCAACGTCGAACAGGATGAGAAGACCTGGACCTTGTCGCTGGACGTCCCGGGCCTGTCGCGCGACGACCTGACCATCGGCATCGAAGGCGCCGTGGTGCGCATCGAGAGCAAGGCCGAAGCCAAGCGCCAGATCAAGGCCGCGTACGAGCTGCCGCTCGAAATTGATGCGACCACCAGCGAAGCCAAGCTTGTGAACGGCGTCCTGACCCTGAAACTGGGCAAGCGCGTACCTGTCAGCAACGTCGCGCAACTCGCCATCAACTGATTCGCATCGGCGGCATCTCCGGTTAACCCACCACCGGAACAGTTGTAAAAAGCCCCCAAAGCACGGGCCGGTAACTTTTAGTTGCCGGCCCTTTCTTATTTCTAACTCACAATCCGTGCCAAATACGTCACGTTCTGTGACGTATTTTTCAAAGCTTTCGTACCAACCCGTACCCGAGGGAGCGGCGGACTGCTAGGCGGCCGGCGTGCTGAGGGGTACTCGCACAAGCACTCATGAAAACGCATTTGAAGCTTGCAGACACCAATGCCCGTTCCGAGACCCTCCTGGTGTTTCTTCCCGGGGCATTTCTGAAGCCTGAAGAATTCGAACGCGAGGGGTTTATTGGTGCGGTGCATGAGCAGGGCTTTGCGGCCGACGCCCTGCTCGTCGATGCAGACGTGTCGTATTTCTACGATCAGACCTTCGTCGAACGGCTGCACGAAGACGTGATCGAGCCCCAGCGCGCCGCCGGTTACAAAAACGTATGGCTCGTCGGCATCTCCATCGGCGGCTTCGGCGCACTGATTCATGAATTGGCCAAGCCAGGCACCATCGATGGCATCGTGACGCTCGCCCCCTACCTTGGCCGCCGTCCAGTCGCCGCCGAGATCCAGAAGGCCGGCGGCCTGCGCACCTGGAAGGTGCCGGAAGGCCCGCCGCCGGATCAGGAAGTCGATCGCAAGCTCTGGCCGTGGCTGCAGCAGTACACGTTGCCGGAACGGGCAGAAAGCCTCCCCCCGCTCTATCTGGGCTACGGCCTGAGCGACCGCTTCGCAGCCAACCATCAAGTGCTGGCGGACGCCCTTCCCGACGGCCATGTCTTCACCACCGAAGGCGGCCACGATTGGCCGCAGTGGTCCCAGCTCTGGCGGCAGATGCTCGACGTGCTGCCGCTGCCGAAGAAGACGGCCAGGAAGCCCGTCAGGCCGGCTCCGGCTCTGCGTTCAGCGATGCCAATGGCCATCGCGGCTTGACATCGAACGCATAGCGCTCGGTCGGCTGCTGGATGCCGGCCTGCAGGCGCATTGCGGCGGCCATGGCGATCATCGCGCCGTTGTCGGTGCACAGATGAAGTTCAGGGTAGTGCACTCGCACACCCCGTTTGGCGCAAGCGGCGTTGAGTTGCTCGCGCAGCGACCGATTCGCGCCGACGCCTCCGGCGACCACCAGCCGGTTCAGCCCGGTCTGCTCGATGGCCCCGAGGGATTTCTTCAGCAGCACCTCGACGATTGCCGCCTGGGTCGAGGCCGCCAGGTCGGACTTGCGTGACTCCAGCTCACTCCCAAGCTTCTTGGCCTGCGTCAGAACGGCCGTCTTGAGACCGGCGAACGAGAAATCCAGATCGCCACTGTGCAGCAGCGGTCGCGGCAGCTTGAAAGCACCCGCCTCACCCGATTCCGCCAGCTTCGCCAACCACGGACCGCCCGGATAAGGCAGTCCCAGCAGCTTGGCGCTCTTGTCGAAGGCTTCGCCGGCGGCGTCATCGATGGTTTCGCCGAGCAGTTCGTACTTCCCGACCCCGTCGACCCGCATGAGCTGCGTGTGCCCACCGGAGACCAGCAGCGCGACGAACGGGAATTCGGGCGGATCGGCGCTCAGGAACGGCGAAAGGAGGTGCCCTTCGAGGTGATGCACGCCCAGCACCGGCTTGCCCAGCGCCGCGCCCAGTGCACAGGCAACGCCGGCCCCCACCAGCAGCGCACCCGCGAGCCCAGGCCCGCGCGTGTACGCCACGACATCCACCTCGGAGAGATGCTGCCCGGCCTGCGCGAAGACGGACTCGGCCAGCGGCAACACGCGGCGGATGTGGTCGCGACTCGCCAATTCGGGCACGACGCCGCCATAGGCCTGGTGCATCGCGATCTGGCTGTGCAACGCATGCGCCGCGAGGCGCGGCAGGCCGCTCGCGCCGGCTTCCACCAGCGCCACGCCGGTTTCGTCGCAGGAGGACTCGATTCCCAATACAAACATCCCGCGAGTGTAGGTGCCCACCCGAACCGGGGCACGGTTGTTGCTGCAAGCCCCTCTGGATGAACCCTCACTCCCGATGAAATCAGGCCTCGGTTTTCTGATTGCCGCCCTGCACTGCGAGATCGAAGCGCTGGAGCAACTGGCCCGCACAAGCGAGCTGGTGGGCACGATCGGCCGGCTGGTCCACGCGCTTCAGCGCGAGCGCGGCATTTCCAACGTGCTGCTGGCCTCAAACGGCCATCGCTTCGCCGACGAGCACCGCGAGCAGATCGCGGCAAGCCAGCGGATGGAAGCCGCGGTGCGCCAGAGCTTCGAGCAGCTGGCAGCGCAGAACCGCATCGGGAATGGCGCCCGTCTGTTCAGCCGCATTGCATGGGTTCTGCCCGGCCTCGGCGCGCTCCCCGAACTGCGGCGCCGCATCGGGGCATTGCAGATCGATGCGGCCGAATCGACCGCTGCCTTCGTCAAGCTCATCGCGGGCCTGCTGGCGGTCGTGTTCGAAGCAGCGGATGGCGCGACCGACCCCGAGGTGTCCCGCGTGCTGGTGGCCCTCTTCAACTTCATGCAGGGCAAGGAGTTCGCGGGGCAGGAACGCGCCTGTGGTGCCGCGGCTTTCGCCTCGGGCCGGAACGACGCTGCGCGGCAGCAGCAATGGCTGCACCTGATCGATTCGCAGGAGCGCTGCTTCAGGGTCTTCGTGAGCTTTTCGAACGAAGTCCTCGCCGAGGCGTGGCGCGCGAATCAGCCTTCCGGGCAGATCGCCGAACTGGAGCGCCTTCGCCGGATCGCCTGCGCGGCGCCAGCCGGCGTGGCGCTGGACCCCGAGCTGAGCCCGATGTGGTTCGACTGCTGCACACAGCGCATCGATGCCATGCAGGCGGTCGAGGAACTGCTGGCCAACCATCTGCGCAGCGTCTGCCAGCATAAGACCGCGGAAGTGCACGATGAACTCGCCGAGCACGAGGCGCTGCGGCTGAAGCTGCCGGATGAGTCCGACCCGCCTGGTGCGGCGTTCTTCGATTCCCATGCTGTTCCGGAACCGGCCGGCGATGCCGCCCCGTATGGCCGGCAGCTTGAACGCTCGATCCTCGACATGGTCCAGGAGCAGTCGCACCGCCTGCAGGCCATGAGCGATGAGCTCGAAACCGTTCGCAGCGCGCTGAACGAGCGCAAGGTCATCGAACGCGCCAAGGGCTTGCTGATGGCGCATCGCCGGATCAACGAACAGGAGGCGCACAAGATGCTGCGCCAAACTGCAATGAACCAGGGCCGCCGGCTGATCGAGGTCGCCGAATCGGTGCTCGCCATGGCGGAGCTTCTGCCCCGGAATGCGGCTCCCTGAGACGCTGGCGATCCGGATTGGTGCGGCGCACAACGGTCGAACGAGAAGCCGCGCTGCAAGCCCACACTGCCGGAAGCCCAATACCGGCAATGCTTTGAAGCTACTTTTTTCATAGCATCGATCGCGACCGCGCGGCTGGCATGCCGCTTGCAAACGTCTCGGACATAGACCGAAGAGGTCTCAGGCAGGCGGCATCCAACGGCGGATGCGGCCCACCCACCGGACAAAGGCGTCCCCACCCGCAAGGGCTCGTTCTCGAGCAGCCCCTGCGCGGTGTGGACGCCTTTTTGTTTTTGCGTTTTGACCTTGCTGACTGGAGCTCGCCCCATGACCGATTCGTTCACCCACAAACTCAGTCGCCGCCGCGTGCTACAGGCCACTGCCGCGGGCGCGCTGGGGCTGAACCCCGCCCTCCGCGCTGCCGTCTGGGCGCAGGGTTCGGACAAGCCCGAAAAGGAGGAAGTGAAGATCGGCTTCATTCCCCTCACCGATTGCGCGAGCGTCGTGATGGCCTCGGTGCTCGGCATCGACAAGAAGTATGGCGTGAAGATCGTCCCGAGCAAGGAAGCGAGCTGGGCCGGTGTGCGGGACAAGCTGGTCAACGGCGAGCTGGACTTCGCGCATGTGCTCTACGGACTGGTCTACGGCGTGCACCTCGGCATCGGCGGCCCCAAGAAGGACATGGCGGTGCTGATGACCATCAACAACAACGGCCAGGCGATCACGCTGTCGAAGAAGCTCGCCGACAAGGGCGCGGTCGATGGCGCCTCGCTCGCCAAGATCATGGCCGCCGACAAGGGTGAATACACCTTCGCGCAGACCTTTCCAACGGGCACGCACGCGATGTGGCTCTACTACTGGATGGCCGCGAACGGCATCAATCCGCTGAAGGATGCGAAGGTCATCACCGTGCCGCCGCCTCAGATGGTCGCCAACATGCGCGTCGGCAACATGGATGGGTACTGCGTCGGCGAGCCCTGGGGCCAGCGCGCGATCATGGACGGCATCGGCATCACCGCCGTGACGACGCAGGACATCTGGAAGGACCATCCCGAAAAGGTGCTCGGCACCACCGGCGACTTCGTGAAGAAGTATCCCAACACCGCACGTGCGGTGACCGCCGCGATCCTCGAAGCGGGCAAGTGGATCGACACCGGCCTGCAGAACAAGAACAAGATGGCCGAGACCATCGCGGACAAAAGCTACGTCAACACCAGCGTCGATGCAATCAACCAGCGCATCCTCGGCCGCTACACCAACGGTCTCGGCAAGAACTGGGACGACCCCAACTACATGAAGTTCTACAACGACGGTGCGGTCAGCTTCCCGTACTTGTCGGATGGCATGTGGTTCCTCACACAGCACAAGCGCTGGGGCCTGCTGAAAGACCATCCGGACTACCTGCAAGTGGCCACGCAGATCAACCAGATCGACATCTACAAGCAGGCAGCCGCGGCCACGAAGACCGCTGTACCGAAGGACGCGATGCGCACCAGCAAGCTGATCGACGGTGTGGTGTGGGACGGCAAGAACCCGAAGCAATACGCCGATTCGTTCAAGGTCCACGCCTGAGGAGTTCGTCATGGTCAGCGCCGTCTTTCACTCCCCCATCGAAGCGATGCCGCCGGTGTCCAAGAGCGCGTCTGTTGCTGCGAAAGTCGTGCAGCGCACACCGCGTGACTTCAGCGGCCTGTGGCTGCGTGTGCTTCCGCCGGTGCTCGGCATCGCTCTGCTGCTTCTCATCTGGGAACTGGTCGCGATGAAGAGCACCACCGGCTTCCCCACGCCACTCGCCACCTGGCAGCAGGCGGTGCAGGTCTTCGGCGATCCGTTCTACAGCAAGGGCCCGAACGACCAGGGCGTCGGATGGAACGTGCTCTCGTCGCTGCGCCGCGTGGCACTGGGCTTCGGGCTGGCGGCAGCGGTCGGCATTCCGGCGGGCTTTGCGATCGGGCGCTTCGAGTTCCTCTCACGGATGTTCAACCCGCTCATCAGCTTGCTGCGACCGGTCTCGCCGCTGGCGTGGCTGCCGATCGGCCTGCTGGTCTTCAAGGGCGCGAACCCCGCCGCGATCTGGACCATCTTCATCTGCTCGATCTGGCCGATGATCATCAACACCGCCGTGGGCGTGCAGCGCGTGCCGGGCGACTACATGAACGTCGCCCGCGTGCTCAACCTGAGCGAATGGAAGATCTTCACGAAGATCCTCTTCCCCGCCGTGCTGCCCTACATGCTCACCGGCGTTCGCCTCGCGGTCGGCACGGCATGGCTCGTGATCGTCGCGGCCGAGATGCTGACCGGCGGCGTCGGCATCGGCTTCTGGGTGTGGGACGAGTGGAACAACCTCAACGTCGCCAACATCATCATCGCGATCTTCGTCATCGGCATCGTCGGCCTCGTGCTCGAGTTCGCGCTGATCAAGATCGCCACCGCATTCACGTTCGAAGAGGTGAAGTCATGAACGACGACCGAAAGTACATCGACATCCACGGCGTCGAGCAGCGCTTCAAGACACCGAAAGGCAGCTTCCTCGCGCTGCGCGACATCAACCTGCAGGTGGCCAAGGGCGAGTTCATCACGCTGATCGGACACTCTGGCTGCGGCAAGTCGACGCTGCTCAACCTGATCGCCGGGCTCACCACACCCACGCAAGGTGCGCTGCTGTGCGCCAACCGCGAGATCAAGGGCCCGGGGCCGGAGCGCGCGGTGGTGTTCCAGAACCACTCGCTGCTTCCGTGGCTCACCTGCTACGAGAACGTCTATCTCGCGGTCGAGCGCGTATTCGCGTCGAGCGAAGGGAAGGCGCAACTCAAGGCACGCACCGACGCGGCGCTTGCGATGGTGGGCCTCACGGCCGCGGCGCAGAAGCGCCCCGGAGAAATCTCCGGCGGCATGAAGCAGCGCGTCGGCATCGCGCGCGCGCTGTCGATGGAACCGAAGGTGCTTCTGATGGACGAACCCTTCGGCGCACTCGATGCGCTCACGCGCGCCAAGCTGCAGGACGAGCTGCTCGCGATCGTGCAGAAGACGCACAGCACCGTGGTTATGGTCACGCACGACGTGGACGAGGCGGTGCTGCTGTCCGATCGCATCGTCATGCTCACCAACGGGCCCGCCGCGACCATCGGCGAAGTGCTCGCCGTCAATCTCCCGCGTCCCCGCAACCGTGTGGAACTGGCTGAAGACCCCGTCTACGTGCATGCGCGCAAGGCGGTGATCGACTTCCTGTACACGCGCCAGGCGCACGTGGGAAAGGTCGCCGCGTGACCTGAACGCGTGGAGTCAGGACATGAGGACCTGCAGACTGTGCTCGTACGACGCAGTGAGCTGGTCGAAGTTCTCGACCAGCGCATCGCTCGAACGCACGAGCGCGGCGCGCCCTTCGGCCGTGTCGATCTCGCGCACGCCGCGCACAAGCCGCAGCCACTCGTCGCGCGCGGAAGCCAACGCCGTGCGGATGTCGGGCGAGCTGAGCGGCGCCTGTTCCAGTTCGAGCAGCGCTGATTCGAACTCGCTCATGGTCGGTGCGAGGCGCTCGCGTGATGCGCTGGACGAGAGCGTCGAAGCCAGCAGTGCATCCTTCGCGAGCCGCTGTGCGCGCATGCGCTGGCGGCCGCAGATGTTGACGATGCGCAGCGCGCGCCGCGCGCCGGACGCTTCCAGTACGCCGGTGAGCGCTTCGGCAGCGAGCAGCAAGACATCGGCGCGCGCATCGATGTCTGCGAGCACCTGGGGCGAGATCCGCATGCCGAGCACCACTTCGAGCGCATTCCAGGCAGCGCGCGTTTCGGTCAGCGCATTCGCGCTCGCCTCGTGGAGTTCAAGGGCGGCGAGATGAACGAAGTTGTCCTGCACGCGCTCGGTCGATTGGGTACGAAGCACGCGCGCACGCTTCGCATCGATGCCCGCCAGCGCCTGCGCCGACAGGCGCACCAGGCGCTGCGACAACATGCGCAGCTGCCCGGCACGGTTGATCGCATCCGCCCATCGCGAGGCTTCGACCACCGAGCGCGACACTTCGCCGAGCCGCAGGTTCGCGTGCATGGCGGCACCGCGCAGCAGCCCGAATGCCTCGTCCTCGCCGATGCCACGCGCGGCCATCAACAGGCCCTTCGCGCGATCGATCCACTTGCGTTCGTCGAAGCGGGTGCGCAGCGCGTCCAGTTCGGTGCGCAATGCAGATTCGCGCGCCCATCGTGCGCGCGCTCGACTCCGTACTGCATCGAGCGATTGCGCATCCAGGGATTCGATCGGGATCCACGCATTCACTCCGAAAGCGGCCAGCTTCTCGTGGCAATCGCGCGCAAGCGGCTCGGACGCAAGGCTGAGTGCACACGGAAGCACGCCGCCGCCCTCTTCCAACGCATCGAGAAGGTCCTGCACCGCTTCGGGCATGTACGCCACGATCTCGGACGCGCCGAGTGCGGCAGCCTGCGAGAGCATGGTGCGCGGCGTGGCCCGCGCGATCGCCGAAAAATCAACGCCATCGCCCATTGCCGTTCGAAGGACGTCAGGCAAGGCGGCGGACTCGGACGTGAGGACGACCAGAAGGGAGTTCACTGCATTCATCGTGGTATGGACGGAAGCATAGGCCACGCCCGAGTGCGCGCATTGGCATGCCTCTTGCGTCAACGTGGGTGCGGTGTAACGAAGCACCGCTTTGGTGAAGCGGCGGAATCCTCCACGCCCGACACCCCTCACGCCGCCAGCGTGCGCTGCCGGCACACCACCCCCACCTCGCCTCACGACACGGCCCGTCAACGGCCGCGCCGCGGCGTTTCGCATTGAAAGCCCATGTCCAGCTTCAAGTCCTTCTTGCGCGCAGGCCACGGCCCGACGTTGTTCGCGGCCTTCCTGTACTTCGCTTTCTCGTGCTGCATCTGGGTGCTCAATGGCGCGATGGCGCCGTTCATCGGCGAGACCTTCAACCTCTCGCCGGCGCAGAAGGGATTGATGCTGTCGGTGCCGATCATTGCCGGCGCGCTGATGCGCTTTCCGCTCGGCGTGCTCGCGCAATACATTGGCCGCAAGAAGGCGACGCTGGTCGAGATGGGCCTGATCGCGGTGGCGATGCTGTTCGGCTTCTTCATGGTGCACACCTTCAACGACCTGCTCGCGATGGGCGTGCTGCTGGGCATCGCGGGCGCGAGCTTCGGCGTGGCGCTGTCGCTGGGCTCGGGCTGGTTTCCACCGCAACACAAGGGCCTCGCGATGGGGCTCGTCGGCGCGGGCAACGTGGGTACCGCGGTGTCTGTGCTGGTCGCGCCGCCGCTCGCGCAATGGCTGGGCTGGCAGAGCGTCTACGGCATCGCCGCGGTTGCGATCCTGGTGCCGATGATCGTGATGATCGTCTTCGCCAAGGAGCCGCCGGACATCGACAGCCATTCGAGTTTGCGCGAACACATCGCCTGCCTGTTCGAGAAGGACGGCTGGGTGTTCAGCCTGATCTACGGCGTGACCTTCGGCGGCTTCATCGGGCTCACGACCTTCCTGCCTTCGTACTACTACGACCAGTTCGGCGTCAGCAAGGTGCAGGCGGGGCAGCTCACGATGCTCGCTGCCTTCATGGGCGCGGCAGTGCGCGTGATCGGCGGCTGGATCTCGGACCGCTGGGGCGGCGTCAACACGCTGACGCTGGTGCTGCTGGTAGTGGCGGTCGCGCTGGTGCTGGTCGGCTTCTCGTCGGGTTCGCTCGCGATCACCACGCTGCTGCTGATCGTCTGCTTCGCCGCACTCGGCGCGGGCAACGGCGCGCTGTTCCAGCTCGTGCCGCTGCGCTGGCCCGCGACCACCGCGGTCGCCGGTTCGATGATCGGCGAGATCGGTGCGCTCGGCGGCGGCCTGGTGCCGAATGCGATGGGCCTGTCGAAGCAGTATCTCGGCAGCTACACCTGGGGCTTCGTCTTCTTTGCCGTGCTCTCGCTGGTGATGCTCGGCGTGATGCGCGTCATGCAGATCCGCTGGACGCGCACCTGGGCCGAGAAAGGCGGACGCGCACGCACGCCGGCCCATGCCGCCGCTCCCATCCATGCGCCCAAGCGTGCACCCAAGACTCGCAACGCTTGAACACCCCGACCGTCATGAAGCACTCAGACTCAGCGCGGAAGAAAGAGCAGCCAGAACGCGAGCAAAGCGTTGAGCAGCACCGAGACCGCGAGCGCGATCTTGTAGAGCGCCGCCGGATCACGGTGAATCAGCGGCGTGGCGCTCGGCGCACTGACGGGTCTCGCAGCGCCGCGCTCCAGCGCGAGGAGCATCTCCTCGGCCGTCTCGAAGCGCTGTCGAGGATCGCGAGAGACGGCCTTGCACACCAAGTGGTCCAGCCAGATCGGCACATCAGGACGAATGCGCGACAGCGCGACCGGATCACGGCGGTAGCGCGCACCCTGGTAGGGCTCGATCTCGCCGTAGGGCAAGCGCCCGGCGAGCCACTGGTACAGCGTCACGCCGAGCGCGAACAGATCGCTGCCCGCATCGGCGCCCTGCCCTTCCCACTGCTCGGGGTTGATGTAGCTCGGCGTGCCGGCATGCAATTCCCGCTGTGCCTCGCCTTCGCGCCCGGAAAGCGCCACGCCCAGGTCGAGGATGCGCCAGCGGCCGTCATCGCCGAGATGCAGGTTGCCGGGCTTGATGTCACGATGCACCACACCATGGCGGTGCAGACGGCCCAGCGCGCGGACGATTTCGATCGCCGCGGCGCCGACCTCGGCGACCGCGCCGCGCGGCTGGGTCTTTCGGATCTGCTCCAGCGTGCGGCCGCCATGCCAGTCAAAGACCGTGTAGAGCGCACTTGCATCGGGCGCGCGCTCGTGCACCCGCACGAAGCCGCTGTCATCCCTCGTGCTGACGCGCAAGCCGAGCCAGGCTTCGTGAGCGAGCATGGCGCGCTCTTGCGGGTCGCTGGCGCGATTGGGGTGCAAGGTCTTGAGGGCAACCAGCCTTCGCGTCACATGGTCACGCGCCTGGTAGAGCAGATGAACGCCGGTGTCGGCCACCACGGCGGTGACGACATAGCCGTCGAGGGTCTCGCCCACCTTCAGGACGGGTGGCGGCGCGAGCCGGCGAACATCGCCGAGCTCATCGTCGAGCTGGCGCGCGTCCAGTCCCGTGACCCGGATCACCAGGGCAGTCGCGTTGTCGCGGGTGCCTGCCGCCAGCGCCGCGCGCACCAGCGCGTCGCTCGCCTCGGCCGCCCGGCCCTGCAGCGCCAGCGCGGCGAGATGCTGCGGCTTGAGCACGCCGTGCACGCCGTCGGAGCTCAGCACGAAGCAGTCGCCCACACGCACATCGCCCTGCACGTAGTCGACGCGCACCTGGTCGTCGAGTCCGATCGCGCGCGTCAGGCGGCTTCGCAGATCGGGATGGTCGAAGGCATGGTCCTGCGTCAGCGGGGCGGCGGGTTCGCCGTCCTGTCGTACGCGCCACGCGCGTGTGTCGCCGACATGGGCCAGGGTGTAGCTCTGGCCGTGCAGCACCAGGGCGGTGAGCGTGGTGAGCGCCGCGCCGCCGCCATGGCCACGCCGATTGTGGTCAGCCAGCCACGCGTTCTGCGCACCGATCAGCCGGTCCAGCGCGGCAGTGGGCTCCCAGGTGTCGGGCGTCGCGAAGTAATCGCCCAGCAGGCCCATCACCGTGGTCTGCGCGGCTTCCAGGCCCCGGCCGCCGGTCGACACGCCGTCCGCAATGGCGGCGATCAGCCCGCGTGCCTCTTCGCCCTTCGGCGCATGCACCGCACCCGCGAAGTCTTCATTGACTTCGCGGGGTCCGCGCTGGCTGCTGTAGCCGATGTCCACCTCGAAACTCATGGCGCGATTCTCCACGCGCGCCGTGGGCATCCGATTGCTTGATTCAGGAAAGGTTGAGCCCCATGAAGAAGATGAAACTCGTGATGATCGGCAACGGCATGGCCGGCGTGCGGACGCTCGAAGAGCTGCTCAAGATCGAGCCGGAGCTCTACGACATCACCGTGTTCGGCGCGGAGCCGCATCCCAACTACAACCGCATCCTGCTGTCGCCCGTGCTCGCGGGCGAGCAGACGCTCGACGAGATCGTCCTCAACAGCTGGGAGTGGTACGCCGAGAACAACATCACCCTTCACGCCGGCAAGAAGGTGGTCGAGGTGGACCGCGTCCGGCGCATCGTGCGTGCGGAAGACGGCACCGAAGCCACCTACGACCGGCTGCTGATGTGCACCGGCTCCAACCCGTTCATGCTGCCGGTGCCGGGCAAGGACCTGAAGGGCGTGATCGCCTACCGCGACATTGCCGACACCGACTACATGATCGAGACCGCGCGCACGCACAAGAACGCGGTGGTCATCGGCGGCGGCCTGCTGGGCCTCGAGGCGGCCAACGGGCTGATGCTGCGCGGCATGAACGTCACCGTGGTTCACGTGATGCCCTGGCTGATGGAGCGGCAGCTCGATGACGTCGCGGGCAAGATGCTGCAGAAGTCGCTCGAGGACCGCGGCCTGAGCTTCCTGATCGGCGCGCAGACGCAGGAGCTGGTCGGCGGCGACGATGGCCGCGTGAAGGCGATCCGCTTCAAGGACGGTACAGAGGTCACGGCCGATCTCGTGGTGATGGCGGTCGGCATCCGCCCCAACACCGAGCTGGCCGAGAAGATCCATCTGCACGTCAACCGCGGCATCGTGGTCACCGACACGATGCAGACCGTGACCGACCCGCGCATTTACTCGGTCGGCGAATGCGCGGCGCATCGCGGCATCGCCTATGGGCTGGTCGCGCCGCTGTTCGAGCAGGCCAAGGTCGCGGCCAATCACCTGGCGCATTTCGGCATCGGCCGCTACCAGGGGTCGCTCACCTCGACCAAGCTCAAGGTCACCGGCATCGACCTGTTCTCGGCCGGCGAATTCATGGGCGGCGAAGGCACCGAGGAGATCGTGATGAGCGACCCCTTCGGCGGGGTCTACAAGAAGCTCGTGATCAAGGACGACAAGCTGGTCGGCGCCTGCCTCTACGGCGACACGGTGGACGGCAGCTGGTACTTCAAGCTGCTGCGCGACGGCCGCAGCGTGCACGACATCCGCGACAAGCTCATGTTCGGCG
>JAGIAI010000077.1 GCA_017744935.1 Variovorax sp. | reverse complement strand
CTCGTGGAACGAGCCCGGCGAAACCGCCGTGCGCAACTACAAGAAGGGCCAGGAAGTCGAAGCGATCGTGCTGGCCGTCGACGTGGACCGCGAGCGCATCAGCCTCGGCATCAAGCAGCTCGACAGCGATCCGTTCACGACGTTTACCACCGTGAACGACAAGGGCCAGATCGTGACTGGCAAGGTCAAGACCGTCGACCCGCGCGGCGCCGAGATCGACCTCGGTGACGACATCGTCGGCTACCTGCGCGCCAGCGAAATCTCCCGCGACCGCGTGGAAGATGCCCGCAACGTGCTCAAGGAAGGCGACGAAGTCACAGCCGTGGTGGTCAATGTGGATCGCAAGACCCGCAACATCCAGCTGTCGATCAAGCAGAAGGACATGGCTGACCAACAGGAAGCCATGGCCAACCTGAGCCAGCAGGCCGCGCGTGAAAACGCCGGCACGACCAGCCTGGGCGCCCTGCTGCGCGCCAAGCTGGACAGCAACAGCGACAAGTAAGCTGAGTCCGGGGACAGGGCAGGCCTTCGGGCCGCTCTGTCCTTTTTTTCGTCCTCACCGTTTCTGCCATGACCCGTTCTGATCTTGTCGAAGAACTCGCCGCGCGCTTTGCACAACTGACGCATCGCGATGCCGAATACGCCGTCAAGACCATCCTCGACGCGATGAGCGACGCGCTCGTGCGTGGACACCGCATCGAGATCCGGGGCTTCGGCAGCTTCACCGTGAACCGCCGCCCTCCCCGCATCGGACGCAACCCGCGTTCGGGCGAAAGCGTGCAGATTCCGGAGAAGCGGGTGCCGCACTTCAAGCCGGGCAAGGCCTTGCGCGAAGCGGTCGATGCGCGGAGCGCCGAACTCGACGCCGAAAAGAAAAGACGCGCGTAAAGCGCAGCACATGCCCTGCAAGTCCATCGACATGCAGGCATAGAATTCCCCCGCCAACGGGGAAGCGCATGAAATATCTCCTGTGGCTGCTCAAGGCAGCCATTTTTTTTACCCTCTTCGCCTTCGCGCTGAACAACCAGCACGATGCGACGGTGTATTTCTTCTTCGGCACCTCGTGGCGAGCTCCGCTGGTACTGGTGGTCCTCGCAGCTTTTGCGGGAGGCATGGTGGTTGGTGCCCTGGGCATGCTGCCCGGGTGGTGGAAGCACCGCAGCGCGGCACAGCAATCCCCTGCCCCGGTAGTTCCGCCGCCAGCACCAGCGACTGCTCCCCCCGCCACCGTTTCCGCCGCCGATCTTCCCGCCGTACGCCAACATGGACTTTGACCTCAGCTGGCTGCTGCTCGGCCTCCCCATCGCCTTCGTTCTGGGCTGGCTCGCATCGCGCTTCGACCTGCGACAGCTCAAGATCGAGAACCGCCAGGCACCCAAGGCCTACTTCCGCGGCCTGAACTTCCTTCTGAACGAGCAGCAGGATCAGGCGATCGACGCATTCATCGAAGCCGTCCAGAACGATGCCGACACGCAGGAGTTGCACTTCGCCCTCGGCAACCTGTTCCGCCGTCGCGGCGAATACCAGCGTGCGGTGCGCGTTCACGAACACCTGCTCGGACGCGGCGACTTGAGCCGCGCGGATCGCGATCGCGCGCAGCATGCGCTCGCGCAGGACTTCCTGCGCGCGGGCCTGCTCGATCGCGCCGAGGCCGCACTACAGAAGCTCGAAGGCACGCGCTACGAGAACGAAGCGAGGCTCTCGCTGCTCGCCATCTACGAGCGTTCGCGCGAGTGGGCCCAGGCGGAAGACGTCGCGCAGAAGCTCGACGAATCGGAACAGGCCAGCTACAGCACCCGGCGGGCTCACCATTTCTGCGAACAGGCTGCCGAGCGCGTCGCAGCTGCGGATCTGGATGGGGCAGCCCAACTGCTTCGACAGGCGGCAACGCTTGCACCGCAGGCGCCACGCCCAGCCATCGACACCGCGACGCTTCAATTGCGCAATGGCGATCCGGCCGCCGCCTTCGACACGCTCAAGGCACTCAGCGAGCGCGCACCGCTTGCGCTGCCGTTGTACGCGGCGATTCTTCAGCAGGCCGCCGTGGCATCCCAGCGTTCCGGCGAAGCATTGGCCTTGCTGCAGCGCCGCTACGTTGCCTCGCCGTCAATCGATGTGCTCGAGGCCATCATCGCCCTCGGAGGTACGCCCGCGTTGCCGGATGACGCACGAGGCTCAGACGCACCACCACCCGAACCGCGCGACGGCTACATCGCGCATCTCTCACGACAGCCTTCGCTGGTTGCCGCCTCACGTTGGCTCGCAGGGGAAAAGTTCGAACACGAGCAGTTCCATCCGCAGGTCCAGCGCTCTCTCGACCAGGCCACGCGCCCCCTGATGCGCTATCGCTGCGCTGCGTGCGGTTTCGAGGCACACCAGTACTTCTGGCACTGCCCTGGCTGCCAGGCGTGGGACAGCTATCCGCCGCGCCGCGTCGAAGAACTCTGACCGATAGCGGCCGCGTCGAGGCGGCCGCGCACCCCGTTATCATCCGTCCGCCGCGCGCATCCTGCGAACGGCGAAGCGCTTCGCGCTTCTCACACAAGAAATCAGGGAAACCAAAAATGTTCAAGAAGATCGTGGCCGCATCGGCCATGCTGTTTGCTGTCGCCTCCTGGGCTGCCGTCGATGCCAACAAGGCAAGCGAAGGCGAGCTCGATGGACTGAAGGGCGTCGGTCCCGCACTCTCCAAGCGCATCATCGAAGCCCGCAATCAAGGCGAGTTCAAGGATTGGGCCGACTTCATGACCCGCGTCAAGGGCGTGAAGGACAAGTCCGCCACGAAGCTCTCCGACGAGGGTCTCACGGTCAACGGCAAGCCATTCACCGAGTCTGCGCCAGCCGCGAACGTGAAGAAGGACGCGGCGAAGAAGGATGAGTCGCAGGCTTCTGCGGCCAAGGCCGCGAACAAGCAGTAAGCCTCCTCACCGCGCAATTGATGCGCCGACAAAAGGCCGCCTCCGGGCGGCCTTTTTTGCGTCTGGGGCCGCCCCCGCGCCCGCCGGCCAGTGGCAGGGAAATGCCCGAGCGATGGCGCGGTACTTGCAACGTATGCTCCTCATCGCCTTTCCACCACGCACGTTATGGAGAACTCATGATTCACAAGTTCGGCATCGCCTTCGCTGGTTTCGTCCTCAGCACGGCGACTCTGGCACAAACCAAGTGGGACCTGCCCACGGCCTACCCCGCGACTAACTTCCATACAGAGAACATCACGCAGTTTGCGACGGACGTGGACAAGGCCACCGATGGCAAGCTCAAGATCACGGTGCATGCGAACGCCGCGCTGTTCAAGGCACCCGAGATCAAGCGTGCAGTGCAAGGCGGCCAGGCTCAGATGGGTGAGATCCTGCTTGTCAACTATCAGAACGAATGGCAGATGTTCGGTGCGGACGGAATCCCGTTCCTCGCCGACAGCTACGACGCTGCGTGGAAGCTCTACCAGGCACAAAAGCCGGTCCTCGAGAAAAAGCTTGGGGAGCAAGGAATGACGCTGCTCTACGCCGTGGCCTGGCCACCCCAGGGCATCTTCGTGAAGAAGGAGATCGCGTCCGCCTCCGACCTCAAGGGCGTGAAGTGGCGCGCATACAGTCCGGCCACGGCCCGAATCGGCGAACTGGTGGGCGCACAGCCGGTGACGGTGCAGCAGGCGGAGTTGTCCCAGGCCATGGCCACCGGCGTGATCGAGTCCTACATGTCGTCGGGCTCCACCGGCTACGACACCAAGACCTACGAGTACATCAAGAACTTCTACGACACGCAGGCATGGCTTCCCAAGAATGCGGTCCTCGTCAACAAGAAGGCGTTCGATGCGCTGGACAAGCCGACGCAAGAGGCGCTTCTCAAAGCCGGCGCTGAAGCCGAGAAGCGGGGCTGGGATGTCTCGAAGAAAAAGAACCTCGAATACCTCGACCTGCTCAAGAAGAACGGCATGACGATCCACCCGCCATCGGCACAGTTGAAGTCCGACATGAAGAAGGTCGGCGACACGATGACCAAGGAGTGGCTTGAAAAGGCCGGCCCGGAAGGCCAGGCCGTGGTCGACGCCTACAGAAAGATGTAAGGCGAGCGTCGATCCGCAATGCGCAAGACACTCGACTTCCTCTACGACAGCGCCGCCGCCTTGGCGGCGCTTTTCATGGTCGGTCTGCTGGTGATGGTGCTGCTGTCGATCATCGGCCGGCAACTGCATTTCAATGTACCGGGCATCGATTCCTATGCAGGCTACCTGATGGCTGGCAGCGGCTTTCTCGCGCTTGCGCACACCCTGAAACGCGGCGAACACATTCGTGTCACTTTGATCCTCTCACGACTGAAGCCCGATGCGCGTCGCTGGCTGGAGCGCTGGGCCACGGGCGCCGCGGCGTTGCTGGCGGCGCTGTTCGCCTTCTATAGCGTTCGCCTGGCTTGGCAATCACATGTCTTCAATGACATCTCGACAGGCAACGACGCTACGCCGCTATGGCTGCCGCAATTGAGCATGTCCGTCGGCGCCATCGTGTTCGCGATCGCAACCGTCGACGAGTTCATCGTCGAATGGAATGGTCGCCCCCTCAGAGCAGATACGGAGGCGCTCCGACATGAGTGACATCTCCATTGCGCTACTGCTGATCCTGAGCCTCTTCCTCGTCCTCGGAAGCGGGGTCTGGATCGGCCTCACGCTTTCAGGCGTTGCCTGGATCGGCATGGAACTGTTTTCCGCACGCCCTGCAGGCGACGCCATGGCCGTGACGATCTGGGGCTCGGCATCCGGCTGGACGCTGACCGCACTGCCGCTCTTCCTCTGGATGGGCGAAGTGCTGTTCCGCACCAAGGTCTCGCAGGACATGTTCAAGGGCCTGGCTCCCTGGATGCAGAGCCTGCCGGGGCGACTGCTTCATACCAACGTCGCAGGCTGCGCTGTCTTCGCCGCGGTTTCGGGCTCCAGCGCGGCCACCTGCGCCACCATCGGCAAGATGACCCTGCCCGAACTCAAGCGGCGTGGCTACCCCGACGACATGGTGATCGGCACGCTTGCAGGCGCAGGCACGCTCGGCCTGCTCATCCCGCCTTCGATCATCATGATCGTCTACGGGGTGAGCGCCGACGTGTCGATCGCAAAGCTGTTCATCGCCGGCGTGGTGCCGGGCATTCTGCTCGCCATCCTTTTCTCGGGCTACATCGCGATCTGGGCGATCACCCATCCCGATCGTGTGCCGCCATCTGACGCGCGCATGCCTTTCGGCGAGAAGCTGCGCGCGTCGCTGAGCCTCATTCCGGTCGCCTTGCTGATCCTCGCCGTCCTTGGATCGATCTACACGGGCATCGCAACGGCAACCGAAGCGGCGGCTGTTGGTGTCGTCGGAGCATTGGTCATATCGGCCGCCCAAGGCTCGCTCGACTGGCGCACGTTCAAGGAATCGCTGCTCGGCGCGACCCGGCTCTACTGCATGATGGCGCTCATCCTCGCCGGCGCCGCGTTCCTGACCTTGGCCATGGGCTACATCGGCCTGCCGCGCCATCTCGCAGAATGGATCGGGTCGCTGGGCTTGTCGAAGTTCCAGCTGATCGTGATGCTCGCCATCTTCTACATCGTGCTGGGATGCTTCCTGGACGGCATCTCGATGGTCGTGCTCACGATGGGCGTGATCATGCCGACCGTGCTCGCGGCGGGCATCGATCCGGTCTGGTTCGGCATCTTCATCGTGCTGGTGGTGGAGATGGCGCAGATCACACCACCGGTGGGCTTCAATTTGTTCGTGCTTCAGGGCATGACCGGCAAGGATCTGCTCTACATTGCCCGCGTGACTTTGCCGATGTTCTTCCTGATGGTCGCCGCCGTGCTGATCATCTACTTCGTGCCGCAACTGGTGACCTGGCTTCCGCAGCAGATGGCACCGTGAGGGTGACGACGAACCCATGCCCGTTCACATCATCGCAATCTCCATTGGAGCGTCTCTCGGAGCGCTGGGCCGGTGGGGGCTGAACTTCCTGCTTCCGCCCTCGGGCACAGTGCCCTGGGGCACGCTCGCCGCGAACCTGATCGGCGGCTACCTGATCGGTATCGCCGTTGCCTTGTTCCAGGCCGTGCCGGAGTTGGATCCCGTCTGGCGGCTCGCGCTCGTCACTGGCTTCCTGGGCGGCCTCACGACCTTCTCGAGCTTCTCGGCCGAGGTCGTCGCCATGCTGATGCAAGACAGACTCGGCCTCGCCATCGGCACGGCGGTCCTCCATGTGGGCGGATCACTGATCCTGACCTGGCTCGGCATTCGGTCAGTTCAGCACTTCATCACCTGAACTTCGAAGGGTTTGCGTCAAGGTCGATCGATAGAATCGATCGCGATGCCCCTTGTCTTTCTCGTTGCACTCCCATTCATCGCCAGCGTGCTCGCCGCGCTGCTGCCTTCGAATGCGCGCAATCGTGAATCGACGCTCGCGGGCCTCGTCGCGCTGGGCTGCGCGGTCCAGGCGGCGTGGTTCTTCCCGAAGGTCGCCAGCGGCAATGTGATCCGCCAGCAGATCGACTGGCTTCCCGTTCTCGGCCTCGATCTCGTCTTCCGCATGGACGGCTTCGCATGGCTGTTCTGCATGCTCGTGCTGGGGATCGGCACGCTGGTGGTGCTGTATGCGCGCTACTACATGTCGCCGTCCGATCCGGTGCCGCGCTTCTTCTCGTTTCTGCTCGCGTTCATGGGCGCGATGATGGGCGTGGTGCTGTCGGGCAACCTCGTCCAGATGGTGCTGTTCTGGGAACTCACCAGTCTTTTCTCTTTCTTGCTGATCGGTTACTGGCACCACCGCCGCGATGCACGCCGTGGCGCGACCATGGCGCTCGTTGTCACCGGCGCGGGCGGCCTGTGCCTGCTGGCCGGTGCGCTGATCCTGGGACGCATCGCCGGCAGCTACGACCTGGACGTGGTGCTCGCGTCGGGCAGCGAGATCCGCGCGCATCCGCTCTACACCGCTGCGCTCGTGCTGGTGCTGCTCGGCGCCTTCACCAAGAGCGCCCAGTTCCCGTTCCACTTCTGGCTGCCGCGCGCGATGGCGGCACCCACGCCTGTCTCGTCCTACCTGCATTCGGCGACGATGGTGAAGCTCGGCGTCTTCCTGATGGCGCGGCTCTGGCCAGTGCTGTCGGGCACCGAGGAATGGTTCTGGCTGGTGAGCGGTGCCGGTGCGATCACCTTGCTGCTCGGCGGCTATGTGGCGATGTTCCAGCGCGACCTGAAGGCGCTGCTGGCGTACTCGACGATCTCGCACCTCGGACTCATCACGCTGCTGCTGGGCCTCAACAGCCCGCTCGCGGCGGTCGCGGCGGTCTTCCACATCATGAACCACGCCACCTTCAAGGCGTCTCTGTTCATGGCCGCCGGCATCATCGACCACGAGAGCGGCACACGCGACATCCGCAAGCTCAGCGGCCTGCTCAAGCTGATGCCGATCAGCGGGACGCTGGCGATCATCGCGAGCGCTTCGATGGCGGGCGTGCCACTGCTCAACGGCTTCCTGTCGAAGGAGATGTTCTTCGCCGAGACGGTGTTCATCGAGGCCACGCCGTGGGTGAGCCGCAGTCTGCCGATCATCGCGACGATCGCCGGCATCTTCAGCGTGGCCTATTCGGCGCGCTTCGTGTTCGATGTGTTCTTCGGCCCGCCCTGCGCGCCCCCCGACGTGCCCAAGCAACCGCACGAGCCACCACACTGGATGCGCGTGCCGGTCGAGCTGCTGGTCCTGATCTGCCTGGTGGTGGGCGTTGCGCCCGCATGGTCGGTCGGCGCATTTCTCGCGACGGCGGCAACGCCCGTCGTCGGCGGCACCTTGCCCGAATACAGCCTTGCGGTGTGGCATGGATTCAACCTGCCCCTGGTCATGAGCATCATCGCGCTGATCGGCGGGGCCGCGCTCTATCTGGCGCAGCGCCGCGGCCGCGAGCGAGGCGTGCTGGCCGAAGCGACACCGCTGCTGCATGGCTTCGATGGCCAGCGCATCTTCGAGAACCTGCTTGCGCGCCTCAGCGAGACTGGTCGTCGCAGCCGCCGCATGCTCGGCACGCGCCGGCTGCAGATCCAGTTGCTGCTGCTCGTCGGCGTCGCAATCTCGGGCGCCGCTGCGGCGCTCTACTTCACGCCGGCCGCAAGCGGATCGCGCGAGCTGCTGCCCTTTTCGCCCATGTTCGCGATGACCTGGCTGATCGGCTGCACCTGCGCGATCGCCGCCGCGCAGCAGGCCAAGTTCCACCGTCTCGCCTCGCTGATGCTGGCGTCGGCCGCGGGGCTGGTGAGCTGCATCACCTACATCTGGTTCTCGGCGCCCGACCTCGCGCTCACGCAACTCGTGGTGGAGGCTGTGACAACCGTGCTGATCCTCCTAGGCCTGCGCTGGCTGCCAATGCGCACCGCCACGCCCGAGCCCACCTGGACGTGGCTGCGCCAGTGGGGACGGCGCGGCCGCGACCTGGCAATCGCCATCACCGCCGGCGCGGGCCTCGGCTCGATCGCCTGGATGATGATGACGCGCACCTTCCCGCAAAGCATCTCGCCCTACTTCCTCGACAACGCCCTGATACGCGGAGGCGGCACCAACGTGGTCAACGTGATGCTCGTCGACTTCCGCGGCTTCGACACCTTCGGCGAGATCACGGTGCTCGGCGTCGTGGCGCTGACGGTCTACGCGCTGCTGCGTCGCTTCCGTCCGGCGCCGGAATCCATGGCGCTGCCGCCGCAACAGCGCGCGCATCGTGACGACGGCAGCAGCGACCTGCTCAATCCGCGCCTCGCGAAGGACACCGCGGTCGGCTACCTGATGGTCCCGGCGGTGCTCGTTCGACTGCTGCTCCCGCTGTCGGTACTGGTGTCGGTCTACTTCTTCATGCGCGGACACAACCAGCCTGGCGGCGGCTTCGTCGCAGGGTTGGTGATGTCGGTCGCGCTGGTGCTCCAGTACATCGTGTCCGGCACCGAATGGGTGGAGGAGCATCTGCGCATCTATCCCAGGCGCTGGATCGCGGTCGGCCTGCTGCTCGCGTTGATCACGGGCGACGGCGCGATCCTCTTCGGCTACCCCTTCCTCACCACGCACACCGCGCATCTGCACCTGCCGCTGCTCGGCGAAGTGCATGTGCCGAGCGCGCTGTTCTTCGACACCGGCGTGTTCGCACTGGTGCTCGGCGCCACCATGCTGATCCTCACCGCGCTGGCGCACCAGTCGATCCGCAGCCACCGCTGGTCCGACGAGCAGGCCGAGAAGGAAGCCGAGCGCGCCGCAGCCGAAGCGAAGGGCGTCGCCTGATGGAAATCGTCCTCGCCATCGCCATTGCTGTCCTCACTGCGTCGGGGGTGTACCTGCTGCTGCGTCCGCGCACGTTCCAGGTCATCATGGGCCTCACGCTGATCTCGTATGCGGTAAACCTCTTCATCTTCAGCATGGGCAGGCTCAAGGTCGACAGCGAGCCCGTGCTGACGCCGGGCTTCACGGCCACGCTCGCCAACACGGCGGACCCCATGCCCCAGGCGCTGGTACTGACCGCCATCGTGATCGGCTTCGCGATGACCGCCCTCTTCCTCGTGGTGCTCCTCGCCTCGCGCGGGCTGACAGGCACCGATCACGTGGACGGCGAAGAACGCCGGGAGCCCAACCCGTGACCGGCTTCTTCCATCTGCTCGACCGCGCGCTCGAATTGAGCATGCCGCATCTGGTCGCCGCGCCGATCCTGGTGCCGATGCTGACCGCCGCGCTCATGCTGCTGCTGCGCGAGGAACGCCGCCGGACCAAGTCAGCGCTCAGCGTGGTTTCGGGCCTGATCGGCCTCTTGGTCGCGCTCGCGCTCCTGCGCTGGGTCAATGCACCGGCAACCGGCAGCGGCCCGGGCTCGATTGGCGTCTATCTCCCGGGCAACTGGCAGGCGCCGTTCGGCATCGTGCTCGTCGCCGACCGGCTGTCGACGATGATGGTCGCGCTGACCGGCGTCGTGGCCTTCGCGGCGTCGATCTATTCGACCTCGCGCTGGGACCGGGCGGGCGTGCATTTCCATCCGTTGCTGCAATTGCAGCTCATGGGTCTCAACGGCGCGTTCCTCACCGGCGACCTGTTCAATCTCTTCGTCTTCTTCGAAGTGATGCTCGCGGCCTCGTATGGCCTGCTGCTGCACGGCTCCGGACGCGGCCGCGTTCACGCGGGCTTGCACTACATCGCCATCAACCTCGCGGCTTCGTCGCTGTTCCTCATCGGCGCCGCGATGCTTTATGGCGTGACCGGCACGCTCAACATGGCCGACCTCGGCGTGAAGATCGCGCAGATCAATCCCGCCGACCGTGGTCTGGTGCATGCAGCGGCGGCCATCCTCGCGACGGCCTTCTTCGCCAAGGCCGGCGCATGGCCGCTCAACTTCTGGCTGGTGCCCGCCTACAGCTCAGCAGTCTCGCCGGTCGGCGCGGTGTTCGCGCTGCTGACCAAGCTCGGCATCTATGCGTTGCTGCGCCTCTGGACGCTGATGTTCGCTCCCGACACCGGCCCTTCGGCAGGGTTCGGACAGCCCGTGCTCATTGCGATGGGTCTGGCGACGCTCTTCGTCGGCGCGCTCGGCATCGTCGGCACGCAGCGTCTGTCGAATCTCGCCGGCTTCAGCGTGCTGGTCTCCGCCGGCACGCTGCTCACAGCGGTCGGCTTCGGGCAGACAGCCGTCTGGGCCGGCGCACTCTACTACCTGCTCAGCTCGACCCTCGCGGTGAGCGCCTTCTTCCTGCTCATCGACATGATCGAACGCTGGCGCAATGCCGGAATGAGCGTCGCGCCACACGAAGGAGCGGACGAAGTGCCCTTCCTTTCCGCCGACCTGCAGCGCATGGACAACGTGAACCTCGACGACAACGCGCAGGCGCTCTACGGCCGCGCGATTCCGGCCGGGGTAGCGTTCCTCGGGCTCGGCTTCGTCGGCTGCACGATCCTGCTCGCCGGATTGCCTCCGCTCTCCGGCTTCCTCGGCAAGTTCGCGATGCTCTCGGGCCTGCTCGGTGCAACCCGGGTCACGCCCGCGGCCTGGGGTTTCCTGGTGCTGTTGCTCGTGTCGGGCTTCTTCACGCTTATCGCGTTCAGCCGCACCGGCATCCGGCACTTCTGGACGCAGGAGCACGACAACCTGCCATCGCTGCCCGCGCTCGAAGTGATTCCGGTCGGGGTATTGCTCGCCGCCTGCCTTGCGCTGGCCCTCGGCGCCGGTCCGGCGATGCAGCATGCCGTCGCCACGGCCGAAGGGCTGCGCACGCCGACGGCCTATCGCAATGCGGTGCTGCATGCGCGAGAAGTGCCCAGCCCCGCACCGAAACCGGGAGCTGCGAAATGATCAAGCGCTGGCTGCCCTTCCCGCCGCTGTCGCTGGGCCTCTTCGTGGTCTGGCTGCTGCTCAACCAGTCGCTCGACGCCGGCACCCTGTTGCTGGCTGCGATCTTCGCCATCGCGGTGCCGCTGCTCACGCAATCGCTCCGGCCACGGGGAACCGTGCGCATCCGCCGGCCCGGCACTGCCGTCAAGCTTGCCTTCGTGGTCATCCATGACATGGTCGAGTCGGCCCTGACCGTCGCGCGACTTCTGCTGACACGCCGCAATGACGAGATGCAGTCGTGCTTCGTGCGCGTTCCGCTCGAATTGCGCGACCCCAATGCGCTTGCAGCGCTCGCGATGATCGTCTGCCTCACGCCCGGCACGGCCTGGGGCGAGATTTCGTTCGACCGGTCGAGCCTGCTGATCCACCTGTTCGACGAGCGCGACCCCGAGGCCTTCATCGCACTCGTGAAGTCGCGCTACGAGCGTCCGCTGATGGAGATTTTCGAACCATGACGCCAGTTCTTTTCTGGGCGCTCAAGCTCGCGCTGTTTCTCCTGGCAGTGGCGATGCTCTGCGCGGTCACGCGCCTGCTCATCGGCCCGACCGCGCAAGACCGCGTGATGGCGCTCGACTGCCTCTACATCAACGGCATGCTCATGATGCTGATCCTGGGCATCAACTACACCAGCAATGTCTACTTCGAGGCCGCGATGCTGATCGCGCTGTTCGGCTTCCTCGGCTCGACCGCGATCGCGAAGTTCCTGCTGCGCGGCGAAGTGATCGAATGAAGGAGATCCAGGCATGAACGACATCGTTGCCGGTCCGCTGCCCCTGTGGGCAGAGATCCTGACCGCAGTCTTCGCCGTACTGGGCGCCGCATTCGCCGCCATCGGCTCGTTCGGGCTCGTGCGGCTGCCGACCTTCTTCCGCCGCATCCATCCGCCGACGCTCGGCGCGACGTTGGGCGTCTGGAGCATCACGCTGGCGACCATCATCTACTTCTCGGTGCAAGGCGGCAGCCTCTTTCTGCACGCCGTCCTGATCACGCTTTTCGTGGCCCTCTCCGCGCCCGTGACAACCATCTTCCTGATGCGCGCCGCGCTTTTCCGCGAAAGGCTCAAGGGCGGCAACGTCCCCAGCGCCGATTCACGCCAGCCCTGAGACTTGGCCGCAGCCATGCAAAGGCGGATCATTCCATCGCAATGTTTCCCGGAGTTCGTGCCATGAAGGCTCTCGTTCTGACGACGGCGCTCGCCGTCATCCAACTGGTCGCGTCGAATGTGCAGGCGCAGGTCTTCGGCGTCGACGACGGCGGTGCGGCGCGCACCGAACGCGCCCGGCAAGGGAAGGCTGCCGCGCGCAATCCGCAGGTGAACGAAGGGGATCCGATCCCCGACGCGCGGCCGAGGGCCTCGACGGACGACCGCGCCGCGGCACGCGCCCGCCGCGCCAAGGTCGGTGCGCAGGCCGCCCGCGGACCTCAGATGGGTGAAGGCGATCCTATCCCCCGCCCCGCGCCGACGGCCACGCCCTCGACCAATCGATAGCTCACGACCGGTGACTCAGGAACGCGAACGGTGCCCGAGACGAGCAGCACCAAGGCCAGCGCCGCGATGCCCGTGAAGACACGCCGAGACGCACCAGGGCAGGTTCGGGTTCGACCGTCCAACCCCGGTCCTGCACGAACATCATGAGGAACGCCCCACTGAACTGCAGCGCCGCGTAGCGTAGACGGGGCGCGCCACGCCGAAGATAGGCGCCCGTCCAGACACCGAGCGCGAGCGCGATCTGGCACCACACCGGTTTCTCCTGAAGCAATGGCAGCAGTGCAAAGGCGACTGCCCCCGCGACGAAGCAACCCGCGAAGCGTTGCGCCATGCGCTGCATCACCACGAAGGCGCTGATCGCGGCCCACCAGGTGTCCGTCTGATCCAGCGCATGGGCAGCGCCGACGGCGAATGCAACGACGACACCGGCCGCATCGCCTGGATCGCACGGACAGTGGGCAGTGGATGCGCTCGGGGAGGGTCGGGTCGGATGAGTTGCCGGTGGATTGTCGACGAACGCCGCCCGCGGGGAACCGCCCGCACATGCTTGCCTGCATGATCGGCACCATGCATCTGTCCGAATTCCTGCAGAACTACGGCTATCTCGCCGTCTTCCTCGGCGGTCTGTTCGAGGGCGAAACGATCCTCATGCTGGGCGCGTTCGCGGTACACCAAGGTTATTTGTCGCTCGGTCCGCTGATCGCCTGCGGCGCCGCGGCGGCGTTCTGCACCGACCAGTTCTACTTTCACGTAGGTCGACGCAAAGGCACCGAGTTGCTCGCGAAGCGCCCGAAGCTCCAGTCGTACGTCGAACGGGTCAATGGCTTCGTCACGCGGCATCCGGTCGCGACGATCTTCGTGATGCGATTCGCGTGGGGCCTACGTATTGCGATGCCGCTCACGCTCGGAATGGGCCGCATGGCTGCGCTGCCTTACGCGGCGTTCTGCGCAGTTGCGGCGGTGGTCTGGTCAACCTTGATCAATCTGTTCGGGATCAAGGTCACAGGGTGGATTCATGCCGCGATCGGCCATCTGCGGCCTCACGAGCACACACTGATTGCCTCGGCGCTCGCGATCGCCGTGGTGCTGGCATTGTTCAGGCAATGGCGCACCCGGCGCTGAAGGCCAAGGCGCAACAGAGAGCGGGCCGCTGACGCGGCACCGCGAGAATCAGTCGTTGTCGCCGCGCTCGAGAATCGCGCGGTTCACATACAGCGCGCCGAGCGTACACAGAGCACCCGAGAGCAGGTAGACGCTGACGTAGCCGAGGCCGAAGCTCGACGACAGGCCGAGCGCAACGAGCGGGGCGAAGGCGGCTCCGATCAGCCAGGCCAGATCGTTGGTCAGCGCGGCGCCGGTGTAGCGGTACTTCTTCTCGAAGTTCGCGGTCACGGCACCTGCGGCCTGGCCGTAGGAAAGACCAAGGATCAGGAAGCCCACGAGGATGAACACGTCCTGGCCGAGCTTGCCGCCGTCCAGCAGGGTTGGCGCGAAGCCGCTGAAGACCGCGATCAGCACCGCGAGGCTACCCAGCGTATTGCGACGGCCCATGCGGTCCGCGATAAGGCCCGAGGCGACCGTACCGATGGCGCCGAGCACGGCACCAACCATCTGGACCACGAGGAACTCGCTGATCGACTGGGTCGAGAACAGCGAGATCCACGAGAGCGGGAACACGGTGATCAGATGGAACAGCGCGTAGCTGGCGAGACCGGCGAACGCGCCGATCACGATGTTGTAGCCCTGCGACCGGGTCATCTCCATCACATTGGTCGGCTGGAGTTCGCGGGACTCGAGCGCGCGATCGTATTCGTTGGTGGACACCAGGCGCAGGCGGGCGAACAGGGCGACGACGTTAATCGCAAACGCGACGTAAAAGGTGTAACGCCATCCCCAATCCAGGAAGTCTTCCATCGAAAGACTCGAGTAGAGGAAGGCAAATAGCGCGCTGGCCATGAAAAAGCCCAGCGGTGCACCCAGCTGGCCAAGCATCGCGTACCAGCCGCGGCGATTCGGAGGGGCATTCAGCGCCAACAGGGACGGAAGGCCATCCCACGAGCCGCCAAGCGCGAGGCCCTGGCCCACCCGGAGGATCGACAGCAGCACGATCGCAGTCGTGCCCAATGATGCGTAACCCGGCAGGAAGGCGATGCCGGCGGTCGAGATGCCCAGCAGGAACAGCGCCATCGTCAGCTTGGCCTCGCGCCCGAAGCGGCGCTGGACGGCCATGGAGATCAGCGTGCCGACCGGCCGCGCGATAAAGGCGAACGAGAAGATCGTGAAGGCGAAAAGCACGCCGTCGAGGCGGTTCTCGAACGGGAAGAACACCGCCGGGAACACCAGGACCGACGCGATCCCGTAGACGAAGAAGTCGAAATACTCAGATGCACGGCCGATGACCACGCCGACAGCGATCTCGGAAGGCGTGATGTGCGAGTGGTCATCCCCTGCGTGAAGGGTCTCGCTGATTTCGGTATGGGCGTTGGTGGGACTGATGCCGGACATCATCATTTCTGCAAAGGTTCGTAAGTCATCCTAGGACCCCGCGAGGTTCTCACCGATTCGGGATTGCCGCCATAGGACAAAACGTCCAATATCCGGCACCTGCCAAACCAAGTAGATTCTGGACTCTTTGCCCAGCAAAAGCTCACTCTTCGGCATGCCTCCCCTTTCCAAACTCCGCGGACTGCTGTTGCTGCCGCTCGCCCTGTTGGCGGGTTGCAACATGGTGGTATTGAACCCTTCCGGCGACATCGCCCGCCAGCAAGGCCAGCTGATCGTCATTTCCACGGTGCTCATGCTACTGATCATCGTGCCGGTGATCGGACTGACCATATTCTTCGCCTGGAAATACCGGCAATCCAACAAGGAGGCGAACTATTCGCCGGAGTGGGACCATTCGACCGAGCTGGAACTGGCGATCTGGGCCGCGCCGCTGATGATCATCATCGCGCTGGGCGCCATCACCTGGATCAGCACGCACACGCTCGATCCTTACCGGCCGCTCCGGCGCATCGAGGCGAACCGCCCGGTCCCCGAAAACGTCAAGCCACTGACCGTCGAAGTCGTCGCACTCGACTGGAAGTGGCTTTTCATCTATCCGGAGCAAGGCATTGCCACCGTGAACGAGGTGGCTGCGCCCGTCGACCGGCCGATCGAATTCAAGATCACCGCCTCATCGGTGATGAACGCGTTCTACGTTCCCGCGCTGGCCGGCATGATCTATGCGATGCCGAGCATGGAAACCAGGCTCAATGCGGTCATCAACCAGCCCGGCGAATTCCAGGGCTTCTCGGCCAACTACAGCGGCGCCGGCTTCTCCGGCATGCGCTTCAAGTTCCACGGCTTGAGCAACGAAGGCTTTGACCAGTGGGTGCAGAAGGCCCGCGCGGAAGGCACCGAGCTCAGCCGCGAGGTCTATCAGAAGCTCGAGAAGCCCAGCGAGCGCGAGCCCGTGCGACGCTTCGGCACCGTGGCCCCCGACCTGTACGACGCGATCCTCAACCGCTGCGTCGACCGCAACAAGATGTGCATGAACCAGATGATGGCCATCGACGCGACCGGCGGCATCGGCGGTCCGAACGGCGCGTACAACATCGCCCGCAAGCCTTGGCAGCCCGACCAGAAGAATTCCTCGACCCGCAGCTACGTGACGGCCATGTGCACCGTCGATGACCCTGCCGGCATGTCCCTCCCGCGTACCAACTTTCGCATCGAAGAGTAACGATGTCCGAACATCTTGATTTGACGAAGCTGATCTTCGGCCGTCTGAGCCTGGAAGCGATCCCGCTTCACGAACCCATTCTCCTGGTGACCTTCGCCGGCGTCGTTCTCGGCGGCCTCGCAGTCCTCGGCGCGATCACCTATTTCCGTCTCTGGGGCACCCTGTGGCGCGACTGGATCACCAGCATCGACCATAAGAAGATCGGCATCATGTACGTGATCCTCGGTCTGATCATGCTGCTGCGCGGCTTCGCCGACGCGATCATGATGCGTGCCCAGCAGGCCATCGCCTTCGGCGATTCCGCCGGCTATCTCCCGCCCCACCACTACGACCAGGTCTTCACCGCCCACGGCGTGATCATGATCTTCTTCGTGGCGATGCCGCTGGTCACGGGCCTGATGAACTACGTCGTGCCGCTGCAGATCGGTGCGCGCGACGTGGCCTTCCCCTTCCTGAACAACTTCAGCTTCTGGATGACGACCTTCGGCGCCATCCTGGTGATGGCATCACTCTTCGTCGGCGAGTTCGCGCGCACCGGCTGGCTGGCCTATCCGCCGCTTTCGGGCCTGGATTTCAGTCCTGACGTGGGGGTCGATTACTACATATGGTCGCTCCAGATCGCGGGGGTCGGCACATTGCTCTCGGGCGTCAACCTGATCGCGACCATCGTGAAGATGCGCGCGCCGGGCATGTCGCTCATGAAGATGCCGGTGTTCACCTGGACCGCCCTGGCGACCAACATCCTGATCGTCGCTGCCTTCCCGGTGCTGACCGCCGTGCTCGCGCTCCTTTCGCTCGACCGCTACGCCGGTACGAACTTCTTCACGAGCGACTTCGGCG
>JAGIAI010000076.1 GCA_017744935.1 Variovorax sp. | reverse complement strand
GGCTGAGCGACGGTGAAAAGGCGCTCGTGCAATCCGTGCTCGACGCCGATCACAAGGCCGACGCGAAGCCCGGCCACCACGGCAAGTTGTCTGCAGCGCTGTCAGACCCCAAGACCTACGTGCTGGCCTTCGTCTACTTCTGCTGTGCGTGCGCGGTTTACACCGTCACGTTCTGGCTGCCGACGATGATCAAGGGCCTGGGCATCACATCGATCGGCGCGATCGGCTGGATCACCGCCGTTCCCTACGTCTTCGGCGCGCTCGGCGTCCTGGTGATCAGCCGAAGCTCCGATCGCTTCAAGGAGCGTCGCTGGCACGTCGGCGGAACCCTCGTCGTCGGTGCAGCGGCGCTGTTCGCCACATCCTTCCTCGGCACGGCCTTTGCCCCGGTGATGGTGCTGCTGTCCTTCGCGGCGTTCTTCATCTTCGGTGGCGGCTCGCTGTTCTGGTCGATTCCGCCCACCTATCTGAGCCGCGAAGCGGCAGCCGCCGGCATCGCCGTGATCAGCTCGATCGGCATCCTGGGAGGCTTCGTCAGTCCCACGGTGATCGGCTGGATCAAGAGCCTCACCGGCAGCATCCAGATGGGGCTGGCCGCCTTGACTGCGCTGGTCATCGTCGGCGGTCTCACGATCCTCATCGCCTTGCCGAAGAGCGCGGTGCGCGTCGGCACCGAAGCCTGATCCCAGCTTCTTTTTTCTTTCACCGAGACACGAGTCATGAGCAAACCCAAAGTCATCGTCACCATCGCCCCGACAGGCGGCATGGCCACCAAGAAGATGAACCCGAACCTGCCGACGCAGCCACAGGAGATCGCCGACGACACCTATCGCTGCTACAACGCGGGTGCCAGCCTGGTGGCGGTCCATGCGCGCCGACCCGACGACGAGGCGACCTGCGAGCCGTCGATCTACACGCGCATCAACCGGCTGATCCGCGACAAGTGCGACATCATCCTGAACAACTCCACCGGCGGTGGCATCAACGGGGACATGGTGCGCGAACTGCCCAACGGCCTCTGGGAGATCCAGTGGGAGGAACGGCTGAAGGGCATGCAGGGCGAGGGCGTCGAGATGTGTACGCTCGATGCGCAGACGGTCATCGCGAGCTTCGGCGGCAAGGAGATCCTGGTCGCGACGCCGCCGACGTGGATCCGCCAGATCGCCAGCATGATGAAAGAGCGCGGCATCAAGCCCGAGTGGGAAGTCTTCGGCCTGGCGGACATCGTGCAGGACGTCCAGCGCTCGCTCAACGAAGGCCTCGACGATGCGCCGCACTTCATCAACATCGTCATCGGCGCCAATGCGTTCCAGGGTGCCTTGCCCTACACGCCGAAGCTGCTGCAGACGATGGTGGACCACCTGCCGGCGAAGACGGTGTTCAACGTCAGCGCGATCGGCGCGGCGCAGTTGCCGGCCGCGATGAATTCGCTGCTGCTCGGCGGCCACGTCCGCGTCGGACTCGAAGACAACCTCTACTACGAGCACGGCGTGCTGGCCACCAACGTGCAGCTCGTCGAGCGGCTCGTCCGGCTCATTCGCGAGATGGGCTATGAGCCGGCCACACCGGCGGAAGCGCGAGAGATCATCGGCCTTCGGCCGTTGCGTTGAACGAGTGGCCGGTCATGGAAAAGGCAAACACCAAGATCGCGATCGTCGGCACTGGCGTCATCGGCGCGGGCTGGGCGGTGCATTTCCTGGCCCAGGGATTCGAAGTCGTGGCCACCGATCCCGCCCCGGGCGCCGAGGCGCGCCTGCGCGAGTGGGTCGATGACTATTGGCCAGCCGTCGAAGCCCTTGGGCTGGCAGAAGGCGCGTCGAAGGGCAAGCTGTCATTCACGACCGATGTCGCGCAAGCCGTGCGAGACGCCGCCTTCATCCAGGAGAGCGGCCCCGAACGAGTGGACGTCAAGCACGCCTTGATCGCGACGATCGAATCCGCCGCGAAGGACGATGTCCTCATTGCTTCGTCGTCGTCCGGCCTGTCGGTCAGCGAGATCCAGGCGGGTGCCGTGCATCCAGAACGCATCGTGCTCGGGCATCCGTTCAATCCGCCGCACCTCATTCCACTGGTGGAAGTCGGAGGTGGCAAGCGGACATCTCCAGAGAGCGTGACCAAGGCGATCGCGTTCTACGTATCGACAGGCAAGAAGGCCATCCGCATCAACAAGGAAGTCAAAGGCCACATCGCGAACCGCCTGCAGGTCGCGCTCTGGCAGGAAGCCATCTCGCTGGTGCAGAAAGGTGTCGCCTCGGTGGAAGACATCGATACCGCGATCTCCTACGGCCCGGGCCTGCGATGGGCATTGCTGGGCCCATTCGTCAACCTGCACGCGTCAGGTGGGGCAGGGGGCATCACCCATCTGCTGCAGCATCTGGGCGCCTCCCAGCGCGAATGGGCACGCGATCTCGGCCGGTATCCCGAGACGGACGACTACATCGAACAGATTGCGCGAGGCGTCGATGATGAATTGAAGGGGCGCGATTTCGCTGCGATGCTCCGCGAGCGCGATGAGTTGCTGGTCCAGCTGATTGCGACGAAGGCGTCGAAGGCGCAGATTCCGTAGGGCGAGCTCAAAGAACGGGGGCGCACATCCTGCTGCCGACCAGCCACCAGCCCGACACGAGGGCCTTGTTGTCGGCCGTCTTCGAGATTTCGTAGTGGGCAATGAATCGACCGTCATGGGTCAGGGAGACGACGCCGCCGTCCGTCTGCCGGTCCAGGCTCGAAATGACTCGGCGATAGGGGCCCGCGACAGCATCCTTCGTGCATCCGCTCAGTGCGCGACTCACGTCTCGATAGACAAGCACCGGGTCGCGATCGACCTCCTTGACCAGGTGGTCCTTCGCCTCGGCCTTGAGGTCGTTCACGTCGCGATAGCCGAGGATGGAGCAACCCGTCACGAGCGCCATTGCGGCCAGCAGGCTCAGGCGTTTCATGGCGTCGCTCCCCCGAGATCGACGACCTCGGAGCCGCCTCGCTCCACCGCATCGCTGACGCGCTTTCCGATCAAGTAATACTCCTTGTCCATGGGCGCGAAACGCTTGTCCTGGCGGTACTCGGAGATATGGACGACGACCGTTCCGTCCGGCGCCATCTGTTCGACGATGGCGTAGCGCTTTCCGGCTTCGAGCGAAACCTTCGAGATCGAAGTGGCGTAGTGCCGGATGGCACCGCCGGCAATCGTGAGGTCGTGGACACCCGGCGGGACCTTCAGCTCCGAGAAGGCGAGGTCGTGCACCAGCGGCATGGCGCGGGTCAGCGAGTAGCCGGGGCGTTCCAGTTCCTTGCCGTCGATCTTCGAAAGCCGATAGGGGCTGTACCTTGCGACCTCATCGATGGGACGCGGCTGAGCGGAGAGAACGGCGTATGGCTCCCCCGGTGCAACGAGTTGGTTGTCGAATGCGCTGACCGCTGCCTCGACATCCGCCCTGTTCTGTGCGGCCATGACGGCCTTCTGTTCAGCGGAGCAAGCGACCAAGGCAAGAACGCATGCCGTCAGGCCCAATTTGTGAAGTGAATGAACTGTCAATGGATTGGTCTCAAGTGGGCGCTGCGGGATGCAGCGTCAATCGGTGTTTCAGGCGAACTCACCACCGGTTCTCGGGCGTTGCCGCGAGTGTTTCTGCGCACGCCGCCACGGCCTTCGCGCGTTCGTCGCGCAAGCGATGCCAATGGTCGGCCTGCCATTCGGTCCAGGCGATGGGTTCCGACTGGTAGGCACAGACAGCGGGCGGGCGCATGAAGCCTCCGCGTCCCAGTTCGGCACCGAACTTCAGCCTGAACAATTCGTCCGAACCCGTGAGGTTCTCGTAGATCAGGTGCCATGCCGCCGGATGCAACGGGGTGTCGGCCTCTGCGGGAATCCGACTTGCTTCCTCAATTTCCTCGGGCGTGGACCCATCCTGCAGCGCTGTTTCGCGCGCGGCCGCTGCACGCCGGCGATAGATCTCCGTGGCGACGCGGCTCAACGCATCGTTCAGATCGCTGATCGCCGGATTCACCACCACGGGGTCGCCTTGGAGGTCTTCCAATGGATCGCCTGCAAGCTCGTCCTTGCCGAAGCCGCGCGCACCGAAAGTGGCGCCCCCTGCGAGCAGCGAAACCGCGACATTCAGGGCCACTTGCCCGGCCACGTTGTTCAGCGTGTTCTGCCGCTTGACGACGCGAAGACCTTCGATACCGTGCTTGTAGGTGCCGCGGTCGAAGCGAAGGCGCGTCTCGTGTGGTGCAGGCGCGTCCGCAGCGGCGGAAGTGGGCCGGACGGGCACTTCCGGCACAGTGACCTGCGCCTGCGCGGAGACACCCACGAAGGAAAGCGCCACGACGCATCCGCGAGAGGCACGACGTGCTCCTGAAAGAGGGTTCATGAAATGGGTTGTCAGTTGAGACCGCTGCGCCCCGTTGGGCGTTGCTGTGGTTTGTGCCTATATCGGCACGCCGACGGAAATCTTCAGTTCGGCTCGTCTGAATCTGGTGGCGGCGTTTGCGGTCTTGCATCAGGTCAGCAAGCTGACGGCGACTTCTCGCAACTTCCCGATCAGAGCTGGGCGGCGTTCTGGCGAATAGTTGGGCGCCAACGGCAAGTGGACCTTTGCGATGCGAGTAATAGACTGAGCGCATGTTCATCGAAACGAAGAACGAAATGAAAGGCGATCTGCCGGTCATCGCGTTCGCATCCGCCGAGGACTGGGCAACGTGGCTGACCCATGCGGCAGGCACTTCCAGGGGTCTTTGGCTCAAGCTGGCGAAGAAGCGGGGCGAGGTACGAAGCGTCTCCCGCAAGGAAGCCGTCGAAGTCGCTCTTTGTCATGGCTGGATCGATGGGCAGCTGGACAAGTACGACGACCATTGGTGGCTGGTTCGATTCACGCCACGCTCTCCGAAAAGCAAATGGTCGGAAGACAATCGCACGACGGCCCTGAGACTCATCGAGGATGGACGAATGCTCGGGGCTGGACTGGAACAGGTGCAGGCAGCGAGGGCCGACGGCCGTTGGGATGCCGCCTATGCGTCCCAGTCCACTGCGGCTGTCCCTGCTGATCTGGCGGCCGCGCTGGAAGCCGCTCCTGCGGCCAAGCGCTTCTTCGAAAAATTGAATCGTGCCAATCGCTTTGCAATCCTCTACAGAGTCCACGATGCAAAGACTCAGAAGACGCGCCTTCAGCGCATCCAGAGGTTCGTCGTCATGCTTGAGCGAGGCGAGCTGATTCATCCACCCAAGAAGACCATCAAGAAGTAATGCCTTCAAGGGGGATGCGCTTGGCTGCGGGACTGAGCTGCTTTCGCATGGGCAGACCCTCGATGCCAAACGCTGACACAGGAGGGCCGTCGGGGATGAATCCGTTACGCGTGTAGAAAGGCCGCGCTGTGCGTGTGCTCTCAAGGCGCAGTGCCTCGACCCCCGCCCCGGCTGCGTGTTCTTCGATTGCTGCAAGGAGAGCCTTGCCTACACCCGTGAACCGCACCGAAGGCGCGACGTAGCAGAGCGTCACTTCGCCCGTCTCCACTGCGGAAGCGAACCCCACCGTTGCACCGCTAACGACGGCGACGTACGAGAACGCGGTTGGAGCGACGATGATCTTTCGAACGAACTCCGGCGTTTTGTTGCGCAGCCATCGTTCCACGACCGTGGCATCGAAACGGTGGTCCTCGCCACAACACTCGAGGATCGAGTTGCGAATGACTTCGCACGCGGCGGCGGCATCGTCTTCCGTTGCGGGCCGGACTCGAATCTCCTGCGGAAGATGGAACTCGTGCAAGTCCTTCCACCGCCCCGTCGAGTTCTCGATCAGGGTGACGGAGCTGCAATTCGCCTTCACCGCTGCACCTTGGTCGAGGCGCAGCCGGAGTGTTTCGGCTGCCTCATCGGCTTCGGCGGCATTCCCGTGCGCGACGGTGAGGTGCGGCACGACGCCGTGGTGCTCGCCGGCATACGGCGGGAAGCCGGGGAAGGCTTCTGCGATCGCCCGGGTCATCGCGACGAACGGTGCTGGCGGTTCAGGCACGAGATAGGCTGTCTCAGGAAACCTGCCGACTGAGCCCAGTTCGAAGGAGAACGCAGCGGTTTGCTCCAACGCGCGCTGCGCCTTCTCCAGAACGTCAGTCGTGATGTCGCCGGGGTCCATGAAAGGCACCAGTACCGTGATGTGGGCCGGCACGCCCAGCTTGGATGTGGCGTCAAAGCGCTCGCGCAGCGGCCCAACCAGCAATTCGGCGGCGGGGACCTTCACGACAAAGGCAGATATGGCCATGGCCTGTCATCCAGCATGACTCGACAGAATGCGAAGAGCAATGTACGGCACGAGGCAGAAGAGAAGGATGCCAACCTTGTAGAGCGCCATGCATGCATAGTGGATGCCATCGAAGCGCTCATCCGATATGTGAAACCATCGACCATGAAGCCGTCGCATCCAGCCACGCGCAAACGTGAAAGCGATGAACCAGGCGAGCAGCACGGCGTAGTTGAGCACTGTGCACCACAGCAGAAAATCGCTCGCAAGCTGAAGCGTCATTGCCGAGTCTCCTTGAGGGTGTGCTTTGCCACCTGAACTCGATGAAGATGTCGGCCGCATTCTGCCTGCGGTCGACCTTGCTAAGCGGTGCTCGTTGGGGTTCATCGCGCCTCGCCCGGCACAAACAGCTTGCGGAAAACTCGATTTCGCTTGACCACAACGAACCCGCAATCTTCGTAGACCCGATTCGCCCCATCCAGGTTCTGACTGTCGACCCCCAACCCGGACTCCTCCATCCCCGCTGCCTTCTGGGCTCGCAAGCTCAGCGAAATGAGTGCCCGGGCGAGGCCACGTCGTCGCCAGGGTTCGCCGACGCTGATGAACTCCGTCCATCCTCGCTTGCGTCCATTCGCTGTGTTCCACACAGGGTCGATGTAGGTCCGCACCTGGCCTGCTACCTCGCCGGTGCGCAAGTCCCACGCGACCTGCCACAAATGCGGCTGAAATAGCGGGCTTGCCTGCCAACGCTGATAGTCCGCCTCATTGGGTGGTGAGAAGCCCCAGTGCGTTCTGAATGCCCGGACGTGCGCATCCCAGATTGCGCGCAGGTCTGCAGTCTGTACGGGTCGCACTTCCAGCCCGGGCGGAAATGCAAAGCCGGCGATGTCGTCCAAGGTAGGACGAACCATGGTCGAGAAATGGCGCTCGACGCGGTAGCCCGCCTTTTCCAGGAGCGCCGCCCGCGCAATTTCCCCCTCCGTGACAAAGCCGTGGTGCGCGTGGCCGAGCGCGCCTCGATGGGCCCGTGCCATCTCGCGTTGTCTCGACTCCAGCCAGGAATGCAATGTGGCACCGATGCCCCGCTGACGCCATCGAGGAGCCACGACGCCGAACTGCCCGTAGAGATGGAGGCCGTCCGCCTGCGCCCAATGCCAGGCGCGCACATAGCCGGCGACTTCTCCTTCGACTTCGGCAATCCACACGTCTCGTTGCGGCACGCAGTCGGTGAATGAAGCGTAGTCGCGCGCCACTTCCTCGACGGTGCGAAAGAACCCCGTGTTGTCGGCGGCGAAGCTGGCATTGGCGCAGGCGACCATGGCTTCGAAATCGGAGGGGCCCTCAAAGGCCCGAAAGCGAGGGGTTGGGTCGATGAAAGTTGACATTTCAGCTCCGTAAGCCGGCAATTCTTCCCAAACCAACCTTCGGCCAAGCCAAAGAAGGGAGCGCGTCGAGGGGGTCCGCATCATCAGGATTGATGGGAAATCCACGACGCCACATGCAACTGCAAAACGATGCGCTTGACGCGGCCATGGCCGCGGGACTACTGTGCGGCCTCTCTGGACTTGCAAGGAGTTGCCATGATGGCTTTTGCTCGAATCGCATCGGTAGTCTTGCTGTCAAGTTGTGCCGCGCTCGGTGCCAGCTATTCATTTGCCCAGACGTCGCCGTCAGACCGTGAGGCCGCGGCCGCCGCCCAGGCAAAACGCCAAGGCAAGCTGCCCACCAAGGGCGATGAGCAGTATCAGAAGAACGCGCTCAAGCGCTGCGAACGCCAGCCGGAAGGGACTGCGCGAGACGCTTGTGTGAAGCGCGTTACCGGTGCTGGCGACACCACGACACGGGGCAGTGTCGAAGGTGGCGGGAAGATGCGGACCAACACGATGCAGATGCCTCCGGCAGACGCGCCCAAGAACTGAGTCCGCGACCCGCAGACTGCCGAGGTCGGCATCTCACGAGCCGGCTCTATAGACCACGCCGAAGCGTTCACAGGCAACCGGCATGGTCTGAGTCGGCTCTCGCCCCAGGCGCGCGCACTCGCGACCAAAGTACGCCCAGTGCGCGCGGCGCCAATACGCCAGCGAACCATCGCCTTCGCCTTCGATGGCTGCGAACCCGGCGTCGACTTGCTCGAATGGCAAGACCTTGACTTCCTGGGTCTCGATGACGCAGAGAGGGGTTCCGTCCCAGTAGGTGACGACGCTGAGGGCGCCTGCGCCGGGCAATGGGCGGTTGGCGCTCTCGAAGGACCAGACAAGACTCGCAGTACCACGCTTGACTCCCGCGAGCACGAGGTCCGCGAGGGCGTTCGCATCGCGTTCGTTGTCGTCGAAGTGGAATGCCTCGAAGAACCGGGTGGAACAGTCTTCGCCTGCATCGGCGCAGAAGGCACGAAAGAACGCGGCGACGCTTGAGGATCGGTGCGTGTCCATCGGCCAGAGAGCCTCAGCGCTAGAACGCGCTCTTGATGCAGCCGCCATCGACGCGAAGCGCCGCCCCGGTCGTCCCCGATGCAAGCGGGCTGGCAATGTAGGCCACCATGGAGGCAATCTCCGCCGGACTTTCGAACCTCTTGATGAGGGACGTCGGTCGCACGTTCTCGAAAAACTCCCTCTCGTAGGCATCGAAGGACTTGCCATCGGCCTTGGCGAGCGCCTCGACGAAATCGCCCACGCCTCGTGACTTGGTCGGACCCGGCAGGACGCTGTTGACGGTGATTCCAGTGCCGGCGACGGCTTCGGCCAATCCGCGGGAGACGGCCAGTTGCGCCGTCTTCGTCATGCCGTAGTGAATCATCTCCGAGGGGATCTGAACCGCACTCTCGCTTGAGATGAAGATGATTCGGCCCCAGTTGGCGCGCTTCATCGCGGGGAGTACCAAACGCGCCAGGCGGACGCCGCTCAGGACATTCACATCGAAGAAGCGCGTCCAGTCCTCGTCCGGGATGTCTTCGAACGGCTTCGGTTCGAAGATGCCGAGGTTGTTGACCAGAATCTCGATGCCAGGGTGCTTCGCCACGAGCGCTTGCGCGTTGGCGGCCGTGCTCAAGTCGCCGGCGAAGCCGATGACCTCGCCACCTTGCGCTGCCTTGATCGGGGCGACCGCCGCGTCGACCGCGTTCTGCGAACGCCCATTGACGATGACGCGTGCACCCTCTGCTGCAAGGGCTTGCGCAATGGCAAAGCCGATGCCCGCTGTGCTGCCGGTGACGAGTGCAAGCTTGCTCGTGAGCTGGAGATTCATTGCGATTGCCCTTCAAAAAAAGTGAAGGGCCCGCGCGACGGTGGCTGGCCCTTGGGCCTCAGCGTAGGCGAATTCGAGGCTGCCGTCGAGCGGGCGCGCGGCGCCGGCCCGCGCTAACGCAGACCCGACTGCCGGTCCGCTGCGCCGACCAGTTGCACGAGTCCCGGGCCGATGGTGTCCAGCAACTGGGCTCGCTTCCACCGGAAGCCCGGCACCGCGCAGTTGAAGAGCAGGCGGCGCGGCCCATATTGCATGCGTGCGGCCACGCCTACGGCGAACACGCCAAACCCAGAATCGCCAAGGTTGATCGAAAAGCCGCGCTTGGCGTAGTGCGCCAGGCTTTCGCGCACGCCCTCGCTGCTGCGCGCGTACTCGTCGGGGCGCTCGCGCTTCACATGGGCGAGGAAGTCCTGCCGTTCGCCCGCCGGCAGTTGCGCGAGCCAGGCGCGGCCCATCGCGGTCTCGACGACGCCGCGAACGGCGCCCACGCCGGGGCGCTTGAGGGTGCCGCCCTCATGGGCGCAGGTTTCGAGATAGACCACATCCAGGTCCGTGGCGACGCCCACCGAGACCGCACCCTCGATGCGGTCGGCCAGTTGCTGCATGGCCGGCCGCAGCATGCCCAGCATGGGCGTGTTGATGATGTAGGGGTAGCACAGCGCCACGGCTGCCGGGCCGATGAAGTAGCGGTCCAGACGCTCGTCGTGGTCGAGGAAACCCATCGTGAGCAGGCTGCGGCACAGGCGCGAGACGGTCGGCCGCGACAGGCCCAGCTTGGCGGCGAATTCGCTGTTGGCGTGCGCGCGCGGGTCTCTCACGAAGGTCTGCAGGATGAGCAGTCCCTTGGCGAGGGTTCCGGAAAAGTAGGGATCGTCGTCCCGTACCCGGCGCAGGTCGTCGGAGTCCTTCATGTTCTGGCGACGATTCTGTGCAGGACGGGTCATCGGCTGAATCGCAGTTTCAATAGTTGAAATCGAGTGCCACGGATTGTGGACCGGCTTCATACAGTCGCGCCCATCATGATCCGAGACAACGCACTCCTGGAGGCCCTGCTGGGCGACATCCGCACCTTCGTCCGCGAACGCTGGCGTCCGCTGGAAGAGCAGGTCAGCCGCGACAACGACATTCCGCCCGACGTGGTCGATGAGTTGCGCCGCAAGGGCTACTTCGGCTGGAGCATTCCCGAGGCGTACGGCGGCCTGGGTCTGACGACCGAGGAACTGGTGCTCTGCGCGATGGAGCTGTCGCAGTCGTCGGTTGCGCTGCGTGCTCGCGTGGGCACCAACACCGGCATCGGCTCGGAGGCGCTGGTGGCCGATGGCACCGAGGCGCAGAAGCAACGCTGGTTGCCGCGCATGGCCACCGGCGAACTCACCGGCTGCCTCGCGCTCACGGAGCCCGACGCCGGCTCCGAAGCGAGCAATGTGCAGACCACCGCGCGTCGCGAGGGTGACCACTATGTGCTCAATGGCGGCAAGCGCTTCATCACCAATGCACCGGTCGCGGATGTGTTCACCGTCATCGCGCGCACCGAGGCGGGGTCGAAGGGCAGCAAGGGGCTGTCGGCTTTCCTGGTGGAGCGCGGTCCTGGCCTCACGACGGGCGAGCCCTATCGAATGATGGGACAAGCAGGGTCGTTCGTTTCGGATGTGCGCTTCGAAGATTGCCGCGTGCACGTCGACCAGCTCATCGGCGGTCGTGAGGGCGTGGGCTTCCAGACGGTGATGAAGGTGCTCAACAAGCAGCGTATGCATCTGGCCGCGCTGTGCACCGGTCCTGCGATCCGTATGCTCGACCTGGCGATTGCGCACACCAGCAAGCGCAGCCAGTTCGGCCAGGCCGTGTCGGACTTCCAGCTGGTGCAGGCCATGATCGCCGACAGCCGCACCGAGATCTATGCGGCGCGGTCGATGATCCTCGAAGCGGCCCGTGCGCGCGACCGCGGCGAAGACGTGGCGATGTCCGCCTCCATGTGCAAGTACTTCGCCTCCGAGATGTGCGGCCGCGTGGCCGACCGTGCGGTGCAGATGTTCGGCGGCTCGGGCTATGTGGCCGACTTCAGCCCGATCGAGCGCTACTACCGGGATGTGCGCCTCTTCCGCCTCTACGAGGGCACCAGCCAGATCCACCAGCTCAACATCGCCAAGCTGGCCTTGCGTGAGGCGAGTGCGCGTTGAGTTCTCGTATTTGAGGACAAAGACAAACCTGGAGAGTGACGATGAACTACTTGCGGACGAAGCTTTCACGCATGGCGACAGGCTTGGGGCTGAGCCTGTCGCTCGGCCTGGCCGCGACCTCGGCGCTGGCTGCCTTCCCCGATCGACCGGTGAAGCTGGTGGTGCCCTTTCCCGCGGGCGGCAGCACCGACCTCGTGGCGCGCGAAGTGGCACTGGAGATGGGCAATGCGCTCGGCCAGCCAATCGTGGTCGAGAACAAGGCCGGCGCGGGGAGTCTGATCGGTTCCGAATTTGTGGCCAAGTCAGCGCCCGATGGCTACACGCTGCTGATGGCAGGACTGACCAACATCTTTCTTCCGTACGTGCACAAGGGGCTGAACTGGAATCCGGTGGACGACTTCGTGCCCGTGGGCCTCGTGGCCGACCTGCCCAACGTCATCGCGGTCAACGCCAAGACGCCGTACCAGAAGCTGCCCGAGCTCATCGCCGCCGACAAGGGCAAGCCAGGGCAGCTCTCGTTCGGCTCCGCGGGCGTGGCCACGCCTTCGCACCTCGTGTGCGAGATGGTCAACCACCAGGCCGGTACGAAGATGCAGCATGTGCCATACAAGGGCAACGCCCCGGCGGTGAGCGATCTCGTCGCCGGCCATATCCCCGTGATGTGCAACAACCTCGGCGGCACGCTGCCCTATATGAGCGGCGGGCAGATCCGCATCCTCGCGCAGACCGGACGCACCCGTTCGCCCTCGGTGCCGGATGTGCCCACGTTCAGCGAACTGGGCCTGGAGGGGCTGGACAGTGGCCTGTGGATTGGCATCGTCGCGCCTAAGGGCACGCCCGATGCCGTGGTGGTTTCGCTGCGCAATGCGCTGACAAAGGTCATGGCTTCGCCCGCGTTGAAGGACAAGCTCGGCAAGCTGGGCGCAACGCCGCTGGACCCGTCGCTCGCGGCCTTCGAGAAGCGCATCGCCACGGACCGCAAGGCGTGGGATCCGGTGCTCAAGCGCGTGGACCTGAAGAGCAACTGATGGACCCGCAAGCCGATCGAGCGCCCCTGCACGGGGTGCGCATCCTGGACATGGCGACCGTGCTGGCGGCACCGTTCTCGGCGACCCTGTGCGGCGACATGGGCGCGGAAGTCGTCAAGCTGGAGCTGCCCGCTGGCGGCGATCCGCTGCGCGGGCTCACGCCGGTGCACGAGGGCCATCCGCTGTTCTGGAAGACGGCGAATCGCGGCAAGAAAGGCATCTCGCTCGACGTGCGCAAGCCCGAGGGGCGCGCACTGTTCCTGAAGCTGATTGAAGGCTTCGATGTGCTGGTGGAGAACTTCCGCACCGGCACTCTGGATGGTTGGGGGCTGGACATTGCGACTCTGCACGAGGCCAATCCGCGCCTCATCGTCCTGCGCCTCACGGGCTTCGGCCAGACCGGCCCCTATGCGCGCCGGCCGGGCTTCGCGCGCATCTTCGAGGCGATGAGCGGCTTCACGCATCTCAACGGTGAGCCCGGTGGCCCGCCCCAACACATGAACTATCCGTTGGGGGACGTGGTGGCCGGCCTCTTCGGCGCCTTTGCCATCAGCACCGCATTGGCCGAGCGCAATGCATTGCCGCACGAGCGGCAGCGCGGCGTCGAGATCGACCTGTCGGCCACCGAGGCGATGTCGCGTCTCCTGGATCCGCTGGCGGCCGAATACCGCATCGGCGGCGTGGTGCGCGAGCGCACCGGTTCGCGCGCCACCTACACGGCGCCCTCCAATGTGTTCTGCTCAGCCGACGGCGTGTGGTTCACGCTGGTGGGCACGGGCGACCCGATCTTCGCGCGCATCTGTCGGGCAATGGGGCGCGGGGATCTGATCGAAGACAACCGCTTTGCAGACAATGCCGCGCGCATTTGCCACCTCGAGGCGCTGGACCGCGTCATCGTCAAGTGGTGCGCGAGCCTTTCGTTTGCGGAACTCGCCACACGGCTGGACCGGGAAGACGTCCCCTACAGCAAGGTGTATTCGATCGCCGACCTGCAAGCCGATCCGCACATCCAGGCGCGCGGCGCTTTCATCGATCTCCCGGATGAGCAATTCGGCACGGTGCCGGGCCCGGCGCCGGTGCCGCGCTTCGTCGGGCGGAGCCCGATGCAACCGCCTGCGACCGGACCACGCACCGGGCAACACAACAGCGACGTGTATGGCGCCCTCGGTCTCACCGACGCGCAACTTGCCGCCCTGCGCGAGGCTAAGGTGATCTGAACAGTGTGCCAAGGGCAAGTCGCGCGATCAGTGGCTTCCCACCAGTTCCTTCAGCAACTTGATCGTCGCTTGTTGCGTGCGCGTGACCGGCCGTTGTGCGCTGGTGGCCAGCCAGGCCCGCACCCGCAACGGCGGCTCGCCGATGGGCCGCACCATGTAGGCCGAGGGCCGCACCGAACTCGCGACCGCGTGCCGGGTCAGGACGGCGCTGCCCAGTCCTTCGGCCACCAGCTCGAGGATGGCGGGGACGCCGTCGATCTCCATCGCCACGCGCGGTAGCCGGCCGAGCGCGGCCAACTCGGTCTCCACCTGCATGCGAATGGCGTTGGGTCGGCTGGGAATGATCAACGGCAGGTCGGCCAGTTGCAGCGCGGACACGGGCAGCGGCGGGTCTTCTGCCAGTCCGAGCGGGCGTTGCTGCACCAGTACCAGTTCCTCTTCCATTAGCGGAAGGATGTCGAAGCCGGTGGTGGGCTGGGCGTTGTAGAGCACTGCGATGTCGAGCCGGCCGGAGCCCAGCGACTCCTGCATGGCGATGCTCAGTCCTTCGGTGATCGATAGCTGCGCCTGGGGCAGCCGCTGGCGAAATTCGCGCATGAGCGGCACTGCGTAGGCGCGCGCCACGCTCGGAGGAAGCCCCAGCGCCACCCGGCCGGCGAGGCCGCCGCGTTCGAAAGCCAGTTCTTCTTGCGCGCGTGCCACCTGGTGCAGGATGCCGCGCCCATGTTCCAGCAGGAGATTGCCGGCGTCGGTCAGTGTGACGCCGCGGCCATTGCGCACCAGGAGGTTCTGGCGCAATTCGACCTCCAGCGATCTCACCTGGCGGGAGAGGGCCGGTTGCGCGATGTCGAGCACCTGCGAGGCCCGCGTGAAGCTGCCCAGTTCGGCCACTCGCACGAAATATTCAAGTTGCTTGAGGTCCACGTCCGACGCCGTGATCGTGACAATAGGTATCGCGAAAGTGCGAATCTTATCCAAAGGTATGCCGATTTGCTCTAACTGATAGCCCAAGAAGCCGCTGTTCAGAAGGCGTCGCCGTTCCGACAATCCGGCTCAGCGACCCGCCGCTCAGGCCCGAGCGCAGCAACTATCAGGAGACAAGAGCAATGACCACTCCCTTGCGAGGCATCTCGTCGATGGCGACGCGCCAGGTTCTCTCCGAACTGGTCCAGGGTTGGACGACGCGCGGCGGGGAAGCCGTCGCCATCGAATCGGTGGGTGGCGTCGATGCGGCCCGTCGCGTGCAGGGTGGCGAAGAACCCTTCGACGTGGTTTTCCTGGCCTCCGACGCCATCGACAAGCTGCAGGCCGCAGGCCGCGTCGTGCCGGGCAGCAAGGTGGATCTCGTCCACTCCGGCGTTGCGGTGGCCGTGCGCGCGGGTACGCCGCACCCAGATTTGACTTCCGAAGCATCGGTCCGGCAGGCCATCCTGGCCGCGCCCACGATCGGCTATTCGACCGGACCCAGCGGCGTCGCGCTGCAGAAGCTTTTCGAACGCTGGGGTGTCGCCGATCAAGTGCGCGAGCGCACGGTGCAAGCCCCACCCGGCGTCCCCGTCGGCTCGCTGGTGGCAGAGGGGCAGGTGGCCCTCGGCTTCCAGCAACTCAGCGAACTCATCAGCCTTCAAGGCATTGACGTCGTCGGCCCGCTGCCGGCGGAAATCCAGATCACCACGACCTTCTCGGGTGGCGTCGTCGCCGGCTCTCCGAACGCCGATGTGGTGCAACGCCTTCTGACATTCATGGCCTCGCCTGAAGCGGCCGAGGCCAAGCGGCGCCAGGGCATGGATCCGGCCTGAGCACCGTTTTTTTCTTCAACGCGTTCAACTACAAAAGGGAGACTCCATGACCGATCGTGTTTCGCAGGCGAATGTCCAGACCCTGCTCAATGAAACCCCCTTCACGCCCTATCAATGGATGGTGTTCGGGCTGTGTTTTCTCATCGTGCTGCTCGACGGTTTCGATACCGCGGCGATCGGCTTCATCGCGCCGTCGCTCATCGGTGAGTGGGGCATCGACAAGGGTGATCTCGGCCCCGTCCTGAGCGCCGCCCTGTTCGGTCTGGCGTTCGGTGCGCTGAGCGCAGGCCCGCTGGCCGATCGATTCGGCCGCAAGAGCGTCCTGACCGTCGCGGTCGTGATCATGGGCGCGGCATCCATCGTCTCGGCAAGCTCCGGTTCGTTGACGTCGTTGACGATCTGGCGTTTCATCACCGGTCTCGGCCTGGGCGCGGCGATGCCCAATGCGGTGACGCTGATGAACGAATACTGTCCCGACAGCAAGCGGTCCTTCATCACCAATTGCATGTTCTGCGGTTTCCCCGTGGGCTCGGCTTTCGGCGGCTTCTTCGCGGCCTGGCTGATCCCCCATTTCGGCTGGCGCAGCCTGTTGATCCTTGGTGGCGTGGTGCCGTTGCTGCTGGCGGTGCTGATGCTGCTGGTGCTGCCCGAGTCGGTGCGCTTCATGGTCGCTCGCAGCTATCCGGCCGACCGCATTCGCAAGGTGCTGTCCCGCATCACGCCCCGTGCCGCCAAGGCGGACAGTTTCACGCTCGATGAAATGCGCGAGCCGGCGCACGCTGCGGGCGAAGCTGGTCCCCAGGGCCTGCGGCTGATCTTCACCAGCAAATTCATCGTGGGCACGCTGATGCTCTGGATTGCCTACTTCATGGGCCTCGTGATCGTCTACGGACTCGTCAACTGGATGCCGGTGCTGTTCAAGGAATCCGGTATTCCGCCCGCACAGGCTTCGATCGTCGCTGCGCTCTTCCAACTGGGGGGCGTGGGCGCCATCTTCTTCGGCCTGTTGATGGACCGCTGGAACGCGAATCTCATCATCGCGGCCGGCTACTTCATCACCGCCATCGCGGTGGCGATCATCGGGCAGGTCCTCGGCTCTGGCGTGGCGTCGCTCGTGGTGGCGGTGTTCCTAGCCGGCCTGATCATGAATGCCTCGCAGTCGTCGATGCAGGCGCTGGCTGCGGAGTTCTATCCGACGTCCGGACGGGCGAGCGGCGTTTCCTGGATGCTCGGCATCGGCCGCTTCGGTGGCATCGCAGGATCCTTCCTGGTTGCCGAACTCTCCCGCCGCCACCTGGAACTGCCACAGGTCTTCCTGATCGTCGGCATCCCCGGACTGATTGCCGCAGCGGCGCTGCTCATCAAGAACCGCGTGACCGGCCCTGCGGGCGGTGCGGCGATGCAGGTTGTCGCCCACTGATCGGAAAACGGGCCGAACATATTCACCTACTGATAAACAGGAGCTCAAGCATGATCATCGATTGCCACGGTCACTACACGACGGCGCCGAAGGCGCTGGAGAACTGGCGCAATGCCCAGATCGCCGGCATCAAGGACCCGTCGGCCAAGCCCAATCCTGCCGACCTGAAGATCAGCGACGACGAGCTGCGTGAGTCGATCGAGACGAACCAGCTGCGCCTGATGAAGGAACGCGGCTCCGACCTGACCATCTTCAGCCCACGTGCGAGCTTCATGGCGCACCACATCGGCGACTTC
>JAGIAI010000075.1 GCA_017744935.1 Variovorax sp. | reverse complement strand
TTCATCAGCGCCGCATCGTTCCAGGAAACGACGCGCGTGCTGACCGAAGCCGCGATCATGGGCAAGCGCGACGAGCTGCGCGGCCTGAAGGAAAACGTCATCGTCGGCCGCCTGATCCCAGCAGGCACCGGCATGGCGTACCACCAGGCCCGCAAGGCGAAGGACGCCATGGACGAGGCCGAGCGCCGCGCCATCGCTGAAGCGGAAGCGGCAGAGCTCTCGGGCTCGACAACCGCTGACGACGCGGCGACCGTGACGGTGGATGCCGGCGAAGGCGCTGCGACCGAATAAGCGGTAGTAGCATTGCCGGTCATGACCGGTCCCCAGCTGCCCCCTTTCCGCCCGCGGATCGGGGGCTTTTTATTGGGCGTGCGCTGAATGCCGGAAGTGCCTGAATCCTTGCCGTACTGGATTGCCGGTGCGATCGCGCTGTTCTGGTTCGTGGGTGCGTACAACCGCCTGATGCGCCTGCGTTCGGCCGCGCTGCAAGCGTACGCGGTGCTCGATGCCGCGCTCGTACGGCAACTCGATTTCGTTCTTGCGCGTGTGGCTGAGGACGAGCCGTCCGCCACGCCGCTCGAGTCGCCGAGCGCTTCAGTGCGGGCTGCCGCAAACCAACTCTCGACCCTGCTCGCGGCGACGCGTCTTCGGCCTTTGAATCCCGCGGGCGTGGCGGCGACGGGCACTGCGATGCACGTCATGCTCGCGGCGTGGCAGAGTCTTCACCCTGATGCGGTTGTGAGCTTCGACGCCGACGGGACGCTGTCCCGGCCGGCATCGCTCGAGGGCCACCTGGAAAGCGCGGAGATCTCGCAACCCATCGCCTGGCCGGAGCCGTCCGCCGCTGCCGAGATGGCCCGCGGACACTTCAATCTTGCCGTAGCGCAGTACAACGCTGCGATCGCCGAATTTCCGGCGGTGCTGGTGGCGTGGATCATGCAGATCAAGCCGGCGGCACCGCTGCGCTGACTCCAGTGTTGCGTGGCTGACGCATCACACAATTACCATCGACCCGATTTGCCAGACCTTTCCCATCCCAATTCTTTTTCGCCGCCTCTTTGGCGCCAGTTGCATCTGACCGCTGCCGCGCTGGCCTCGATCCGCGCGGGGGCTTCGGGCGCCGTTGCGTTCGAAGCCGTGGAGCCTTCGCTGCGGCCGGGCGTTCAGGCCCTCGGCTTTCAGGCGCTGCGCTGGCTCGGCCGCGCGGAGGCTTTGCGGCGCCAACTCGCCAAGCGCACGCCGCCGCCGGCGGCGGATGCGCTCTTGTGCACCGCGCTCGCACTGGCGTGGGACGCGGAGCGTTCGCCGTACGAGCCTTTCACCCTGGTTGACCAGGCCGTCGAAGCTGCCAAGCGCAATCCCGAAACCCGCGCGCAAGCGAGCTTCATCAATGCATGTCTGCGGCGTTTTCTGCGGGATCGTGAAGAGCTGATCGCGACAACGGATCGCGAGCCAGTCGCGCAGTGGAACCACCCGCGCTGGTGGATCGAGCGCCTCAAGCGCGACCATCCCCGCGAATGGCAGCGCGTGCTCACTACAGACAATTCGCAGGCGCCGATGACCCTTCGCATCAACCTTCGCCGCGGCAGTGTCGATCGCTACCTTGAGGAATTGAGCGCGGCTGGCTTGAGCGGCTCCCCGGTTGGCGAAAGCGGCATTCAACTGGCGCGTGCCCGGCCAGTGCAACAACTCCCTGGCTTTGCCGACGGCGAATGCTCGGTGCAGGACGCCGCCGCCCAGATCGCCGCGCCCTTGCTGTTGACGGGTCTTCACGCCAGCGGCACGCCCCTGCGCGTGCTGGACGCCTGCGCGGCACCTGGTGGCAAGACGGCGCATCTTCTGGAAACGGCCGCGCCGGGCGAAATCGAAGTCACGGCGCTCGAGGTTGATGCAGTCCGGAGCCGGCGCATCGGCGAATCGCTTTCGAGGCTCGGGCTGAGCGCCAACGTCGTGGTGGCGGACGCCTCCCGCCCCGCCGAGTGGTGGGATGGCAAGCCCTTCGACGCCATCCTGCTCGATGCGCCGTGCACCGCATCCGGCATCGTCCGGCGGCACCCGGACGTGCGATGGCTTCGCCGCGAGAGCGACGTGGAGCAACTGGCGTTGGAGCAGGCCATGCTGCTGCAGGCACTCTGGCCGCTGGTTCGACCGGGCGGTCGCCTTCTGTATTGCACCTGTTCGGTGTTCAAGGAAGAGGGCGCGCACCAGATTGAGGCGTTCTTTGCGCGCAACACCGATGCCCGTTTACTGCCCTCGCCGGGTCATTTGCTGCCGCAAATGGGGGTAAACGCGCGTGCCGTCCCGGACAATCCGTTGGGTGATCACGACGGTTTCTTCTACGCCCTGCTGGAGAAGCAGACGGGCTGACCGATCCTTCCCGGCCCGGCTGGCCGCGCTGCTGGTGCTCGTCTGCTGGTGCCTCGCATGGTTCCCCGGCGCCGCAAAGGCCGACACACACGGCGCTTCCGTCACCCAGATGCGCCTCGAACAGGCGGACGACGGCATCTATCTCACCGCCCAGGTCCAGTTCGAACTGCCCACGCTGGTCGAAGAGGTGCTCGAGAAGGGCATCGCGATCTACTTCGTCGCCGAAGCAGAGGTCTACCGCGAACGCTGGTATTGGACTGACCTTAAAGTGGCGCAAGCCGTGCGGCACATGCGACTTGCCTACCAGCCGCTCAGCCGGCGGTGGCGTCTCAACGTGTCGCCCGTGCCCATCACCAACGCCGGGTTTGGCGTTTCGCTGAACCAGAACTTCGACACCCTCGCCGACGCCCTCGATGGGGTGCGGCGGGTCGGCCGCATGCGGCTCGGCGATCTATCCGATATCGGCGATGCGGCGGATCATCCCGTGACGTTCCGCTTCCGCCTCGACACCTCGCAACTGCCGCGGCCGTTCCAGTTCCAGATCGGCGGCCTCGGCGGCCAGCCCGACTGGAACATCTCCATCGAGAAGAGCGCCCGCCTGCCGCTGGAGAAGGCGAAGTGAGCATTGCATCGCGCGGCGGCTCCAAGTCGCCGGCGGCGCGGCGTTCGCGCGCGGTGCGCTGGGCCATCGGCGTTGGTGCGGCAATGGTCACGGCCATCGGCCTCGTGCTGATGTTCCTACTCGCGCAGGCGACCAACAACCGCGCGTTCTACGAGCGCAACTACGAGCGGTTGCTCGGCATCAACGTGGTCGTCGCGGTGGTGCTGATCCTCGTGATTGGGTGGGTCGCCTATCGACTGCTCAGCCGGCTTCGCCAGGGCAAGTTCGGCAGCCGCTTGCTGGTCAAGCTGGCCGCCATCTTCGCGCTGGTGGGTGTGGTGCCGGGCGTGCTGGTGTATGTGGTGTCCTACCAGTTTGTCGCGCGGTCCATCGAGAGCTGGTTCGACGTGAAGGTGGAAGGTGCGCTCGATGCGGGCCTGAACCTCGGGCGCGCCACGCTGGACTCGCTGTCCGAAGACCTCATGAACAAGACGAAGGCAGCTGGTGGGCAACTCGCCAATGTCTCCGACGCCGGCGCCGGGCTCGTACTGGAACGGATTCGAGACCAGTTGGGCGCCACCGATGTCGTGTTGTGGTCGAGCAGTGGCCAACTCATTGCCGGGGCGGGTACCTCGCGCTTTCAGCTCAGCCCGGAGCGACCTACCTCGCAGCAATTGAGACAGGTGCGCTCGGACCGCGCCATCGCGCACATCGAGGGATTGGACGAAATCCCTGCGCCCGGCGCCGCTACGCCGCCGCCAGCCAGCGTCCGCGCGATCGCGCTGGTGCAGCGGCAGGGCTTCGAGTTCAATACCGAGCCCCGTTTCCTGCAGGTGACACAGCCGCTGCCGGCCGCGGTCGTCGCCAACGCCCTGGCAGTGCAGGAGGCCAATCGCGAATACCAGGAAAGAGCGCTCGCTCGTGAAGGCCTCCGCCGGATGTACATCGGCACGCTGACGTTGACGCTCTTCCTGGCGGTGTTCGGCGCGGTGCTTCTGGCCGTGCTCTTCGGCAATCAGCTCGCCCGTCCTCTACTGGTGCTCGCCGATGGAGTGCGCCAGGTGGCGGGCGGCGATCTGCGTCCGACGGTCGTGCTGCAAGGCAAGGACGAACTCGGCGGACTCACCCGTTCGTTCGCCGTGATGACGCAGCAACTGGCCGAGGCGCGCGGCGCGGTCGAGAAGACCATGGGCGAGCTGGATGCCGCCCGGTCCAATCTGCAGACCATCCTCGACAACCTGACCTCTGGCGTGATCGTGCTCCATGCGGACGGCGTGATCGCTTCGACCAACCCGGGCGCCACGCGCGTGCTGCGCGCGCCGCTCGCGGCGTACGAGGGGCAGCACCTCTCCGACGTGCCGGGTCTTTCCGACTTCGCGCAGAGCGTGCAGCAGCAGTTCGACGACTTCGAGGTCGAGCGCCTGCAGCATGGCCTCGACCACTGGCAGCATGCATTCGAGCTGCACTCCGCGGGCGATGCGATGCTGGAAGACACGATCAACATCGTTGCCCGCGGCGCCGAACTGCCGGGGGCAACCCGACTGCTGGTGTTCGACGACATTTCAGAAATCGTCTCTGCGCAGCGCGCCCAGGCCTGGGGCGAAGTCGCGCGACGCCTCGCGCACGAGATCAAGAATCCGCTGACCCCGATCCAGCTCTCGGCCGAACGGCTCGAAATGAAGCTCTCCGGCAAGGTTGGCGCTCCCGAGCAAACGGTGCTCACCAAGTCCGTCAAGACCATCGTTGACCAGGTCGATGCCATGAAGCGGCTCGTCAATGAATTCCGCGACTACGCGCGGTTGCCGGCGGCCGACCTGAAGGCCGTGGACCTCAATGCGCTGGTGACCGACATCCTTCATCTTTACCCGGCCGAGAACGCTTCGGTTGCCCTGCGGCCGGAACTGGACGAGCGGTGCCCGCCGATCCGCGCCGATGCACAACAGATCCGGCAGGTCATTCACAACCTTCTGCAGAACGCCCAGGATGCGGCGGAGGCCAATGCCGGCCGGACCGGTCATGCCGGCGAGGTCACCATCCGGACCAGGCTTGCGGAATCCGGCCAACGCGTGCGCCTGACGGTGCAGGACAGCGGCGCGGGCTTTGCGGAGCACATCCTCAAGCGCGCGTTCGAGCCGTACGTCACGACCAAGGCGAAGGGCACCGGCCTGGGCCTCGCGGTCGTCAAGAAGATTGCCGACGAGCACGGCGCGCGCATCGAACTTTCGAACCGTGTCGTCGATGGGGCTGTGGTTGGTGCACAAGTCTCGTTATCATTCGCGCTTGCAGGGGGGCCGCAGGGAGCGGTTGCTCACACAGAAGATTCGAAGTCATCCGCGATCTGAGCACCAGGCGATCGTTCGCATAGGCCTTCGGCACACCACCAACTAGACAAACATCGGCGCACACCTCAAAGACATGGCAAACATCCTCGTGGTCGATGACGAGCTGGGCATCCGAGACCTGCTCTTTGAAATTCTCAACGACGAAGGCCACAACGTCGAACTCGCCGAAAACGCAGCCGAGGCCCGAGCCGCGCGACAGCGAGCCCGACCCGACCTTGTCCTGCTCGACATCTGGATGCCCGACACGGACGGCGTGACGCTGCTGAAAGAATGGTCGGCCGCAGGCCTCCTGAGCATGCCCGTGGTCATGATGAGTGGACACGCCACCATCGACACCGCCGTCGACGCCACGCGCATCGGCGCGTTCGCTTTCCTCGAAAAGCCGATCACGCTGCAAAAGCTTCTGAAGGCCGTCGAGCAAGGTCTTGCTCGCGAAAGCGCGCGCCGCGCTGCCGCCAGCGTGGTGCCCCCGGCGAGCCATCTCTCGACGGTGGTCACGACCGTCGGCGAAGGCAGTCTGGTGCCCACTGCGCCGCAGACAGCCGTCGTGGAGACCGGCCCGCAATCCACGCAGAGCTTCGATCTCGATCGTCCACTGCGCGATGCGCGAGACGGGTTCGAAAAGGCTTACTTCGAGTTCCATCTCGCCATGGAGAACGGATCCATGACCCGCGTGGCCGAAAAGACGGGCCTCGAGCGGACGCACCTCTACAGAAAACTGAAGCAACTTGGCGTCGACCTTTCAAGAGGCCGCCGAAGCACTGTATAATCGAAGGCTTCATACCAAGGCCCGGTAGCTCAGTTGGTAGAGCAGCGGATTGAAAATCCGCGTGTCGGTGGTTCGATTCCGCCCCAGGCCACCAAATCATCAAGCCCTTGAATCTGAAAAGGTTCTAGGGCTTTTTCGTTTCTGGCGCACCAAACCCGCGCGCCGCTTTCGGTGCGTTGCGCCATCAATTGGCGCAATCGGCACCATGCTTGCGCCACTTCGGCACCATTTTTGCTTTCGACAGGCGGGCATTCGCACAAAGACGGCGAATCGCACCACAACAAGACAATCCCCTTCGCAAGCTCTCCATGGACGCACTAACTCAGGGCGCAAACGCGCTCTTCATCCTTCTTGGCGCCATCATGGTCCTGGCCATGCATGCCGGCTTTGCCTTTCTGGAACTCGGCACTGTCCGAAAGAAGAATCAGGTCAATGCATTGATCAAGATCCTCGTCGACTTCTCGGTGTCGACGGTCGTGTACTTCCTCGTCGGCTACGGCGTGGCCTACGGGACGCATTTCTTCGTCAGTGCCGAAGCCCTGTCCGCCAAGAGCGGTTTCGAACTGGTGAGATTCTTCTTCCTGCTGACATTCGCCGCGGCGATACCCGCAATCATCTCCGGCGGGATCGCGGAGCGCGCGAAGTTCTGGCCGCAGCTGGTCGCGACGGCGGTGATCGTGGGCTTCGTATATCCGCTCTACGAGGGGATCGCCTGGAACAAGGCCTTCGGGATCCAGGGCTGGATCGCCTCGGTCACCGGCAGCGAGTTCCATGACTTTGCAGGCTCCGTCGTGGTGCACGCGGTAGGCGGCTGGCTCGCTTTTCCTGCCGTGCTGCTACTGGGCGCGCGGCGGAACCGCTATCGCGGCGATGGGTCGCTGAGTGCACATCCGCCGTCGGACATCCCTTTCCTCGCGCTCGGGGCATGGGTGTTGTGTGTCGGCTGGTTCGGCTTCAACGTGATGAGCGCGCAGACCATCGACAAGATCTCGGGTCTCGTCGCGGTGAACTCGCTGATGGCGATGGTGGGTGGCACGCTCGCCGCACTCGCGCTCGGCAAGAACGATCCGGGCTTCGTCTACAACGGGCCGCTCGCCGGGCTGGTCGCCGTTTGCGCTGGCTCCGATGTGATGCACCCGCTCGGCGCGCTGGCGGTGGGCGGCTTTGCCGGCGCGATGTTCGTGGTGATGTTTACGCTCACGCAGAACAAATGGAAGATCGACGACGTACTCGGCGTCTGGCCCTTGCATGGCCTGTGCGGCACCTGGGGTGGACTCGCGGTCGGCATCTTCGGCAGCAAGGCACTGGGCGGGATCGGCGGTGTGAGCCTGGTCGCCCAATTGATCGGCGTCCTCATCGGCGTCGCCTGGGCCCTGGTGGCCGGTGCGGCCGTCTACGGCACGCTCAAGTCCACGGTGGGCATCCGGCTGACACAGGAGGAGGAGTACGACGGCGCGGACATCTCCATCCACCGCATCTCGGCGACGCCCGACCGCGAAGTCACCTGGTAGGGCCTCAGAAGTCCACCAGGCTCAGGCCCACCATGAAGACGGTGCGCTTCTTGTTGTAGTCGATCAGCGTGTCGCCGTAGCCGTAGAACAGCTGCGTGTGGAAGCGCAGATTGCTGCGCGCGGGGTCGCCGATTGCCTTCAGCCATTCGAGGCGAATCGAGCCCTTGCCGCTCGCGCGAAGGTTGTTGCGCACCGTGACGCCGAGCTGGTTGTCACGGTTGAAGTTCCAGATGCCTTTCACTTCGGCGCGGCCGATGTAGTCCTCGATGTCCGGGTTGTCGTCCTTGGACGGATCGATGTGCACCGAGCCGCTTTCGGAAATGCGCTTCCAGATGCGTCCCGTGATGATGTAGCGGTCGTCCAGGTCGGCGCCGGCCATCAGGTAGATGCGGTTCCAGCTTCGCGACAGCGGCAGGTCCTGCCCGTTCGACTGGTGGTTCAGGCCGAGGCCGGTGTAGCGCATCCGCCAGCCGCCGGGGAGCTTGTAGTCGGTCGGGTAGGAGTACATGAACTCTGGCTCGTGATCCGTGGTGCGGAAGGGACGCGAAAGCTCTTCGTTGAACACCTGCCAGGTCGATTGCTGCGTGTAGCCGAACCACAGCCCGTCCCGCTTGTTCGGATCGTCGCCGGTCAGCAGCCCTTGCGCGAGCTTGGTGCGCAGCGAAAGGCCGATCCGCAAGTCCTGCGCCTGATAGGGCCGGTCCACCCCATCGCGGCCCGGTGCCGGCGAAGTCGGGGTCTCCGGGTCACGCGCCGCAACACCGAGCGACACGTTGAGGGGGCGGTACCCGCGGAAGCCAAAGGTGCCGCAGTCGGTGCCGGACTCGAGTTCCCAGAATCGCGACAGCGAGCTGTACTGCCGATCGCGGCAACCATCGGTGGTCGCGACCGAGACCACCCGCGTCGCGGGCATGTTCGCATCCACCGGGGTGGGCGGCGGTGTTTCGGCGAGCACGGGCGGGGCCGCGGGCACGGCCGCCGCGGGCAGTGTCTGCTGTTGTGCCCAGCGATCGAAACACGCCAGACGCGCTTCGTTGTTGCCGGTTAGGCGCTGGCATTCCTGCCAGGTGAGCTGCGCATCGGCGAGCGGACTGCGCGGTCGATCGACCGCCTGCGCCTGCGCGGCAGTCGCGCCGAACCCCGCGATGAGCGTCACGAAAGAAAGGATGCGAATGTCCACCCTCATGGTCATTTCCCTGAGTTGTCGTTGATCTTGGTTAGCACGAAGGGGCGCGTGCTGTCGTCGGCGGCGTTCCGCCAGATTCCCTTGAATTCCTTGCCGCAGGACGCAGCCTGCAGCTCTCCCAGCCAGACGCCGCTGATGGCGTTGCCATCCATCGATTCGTCGAGGCTCAGGTAAGCGTCCTGATCGACGTCGCCCGCGAGCTGAGCGACGGTCGCTGGCGTGTCGCCCCCGCCGCGCGTGATCGTGCCGCGCACGCCTGCGTAGTCGGGATGCTTGGCAAGCTGCACCTTGGCAACCCCGGGCAGCCCTTCGAAGCGCGCTTCCCATGTGCCGAAGAGCGCTTCGAGCGGCATGTCCGAAGCGGTTGCCGGGCAACTGGTCGCGACGGCGGCGGGGGATGGGCTCTGTGCCAACGCGTGTCCGCTGGCAAGCAGACATGCCGCCGCCAGGCAGGCAAGCAGTGCGCGGCTCATGGCGCCGATGCGGCGGCAGCCGCGGCAGCGTTGTCCTTGACCTTCTTCGCGAACTCGGCGCGCAGCGCCTTGAGCTTTTCGCGCGGGTCTTCCTTCACGGTGTTCTTGTCGAGCGCCATTTCGGCGATGAAGCGGCTCGGTTGCGCGGCCACCATCTCGCGGCCCTGCTTTCGGCGCTTGGTCCAGCTCACTGCGAGGCTGCGTTGCGCGCGTGTGATGCCGACATACATGAGCCGGCGTTCTTCCTGGAGGCGTTCGAGCGTGCTCTCGCTGACCTTCTCCTGCCGGCCGTTGTCGTCGTCGAGCTTGAAGGGCAGCAGGCCTTCGTTCACGCCGATCAGCATCACGTGCGGCCACTCCAGCCCCTTGGATGCATGCAGGGTGGAAAGCGTGACGACGTTCTGCTCTTGCTCGCGCTCGCTGATCGTGGACAGCAGCGAGATCGTCTGCGCCACTTCGAGCAGGCTCTTGCGTTCGTTTTCCATCGTCGCGCCGGAGGCGTCGTCGATCTGGCCGCCGCAGCGCTGGGACATCCAGTCGCAGAACTCGAGCACGTTGGTCCAGCGGCTGGCCGCGGCCTGCTCGCTGTCCTCGCCGTCGTAAAGATGCTTCTCGTATTCGATTTCCTTGAGCCACTCAACGAGGAATGCGCGTGAATCTTCCGCGCCCGTGGTGTGCCGCGCCCTGTATTCGAGGTCGTTGATGTAGCGACCGAATTCATGCAGGCCGTCGAGGGCGCGCTTGGGCATCACGCTCGGCAGCGAAGGGCTGAACAGTGCCTCGAACAAACTGAGCTTGTACTGGCTCGCGAAGGTGCCGAGGCTCGCGAGCGTGGTGTGCCCGATGCCGCGCTTGGGCGTGGTCACCGCGCGCAGGAACGCCGGATCGTCGTCGTTGTTGACCCAAAGCCGGAACCAGCCGCAGAGGTCCTTGATTTCCGCGCGGTCGAAGAAGCTCTGGCCGCCGGAGACCTTGTATGGGATCTGCGCCTTGCGCAGTGCCTGCTCGAACACCCTGGCCTGGTGGTTCGCGCGATAGAGGATCGCGAAGTCGCGGAACTCCCTGAACTGCTGGCCTTGCGATGACGCATCGCCCGCGCGCAGGCTCTGGATGCGCGCGACCGCGCGTTCGGCCTCGTGCTGTTCGTTGTCCGCGTCGACGACGCGCACCGGCTCGCCCTCGCCGAGTTCGCTGAACAGCGTCTTCGGGAAGAGCTTCGGGTTCGGTCCGATCACGTTGTTCGCCGCGCGCAGGATCGCGCTCGTGCTGCGGTAGTTCTGCTCGAGCTTGATGACCTTGAGGCTGGGGTAGTCGATCGGGAGCTTGCGCAGGTTGTCGAGCGTCGCGCCGCGCCAGCCGTAGATCGACTGGTCGTCATCGCCCACCGCTGTGAAGCGCCCGCGTTCGCCCGCGAGCGCCTTCAGCACTTCGTACTGCGTGGCGTTGGTGTCCTGGTATTCGTCGACCAGGATGTGTCCGAGCGCGGCCTGCCACTTGGCACGCACCTCGTCGAAGTCCTTGAGCAGCTTGAGCGGCATGCCAATCAGGTCGTCGAAGTCCACGCTCTGGTACGCGACGAGGCGCTCCTCGTAGCGGGCCATGATCCGTGCGGTGATGCGCTCGTTGTCGTCGGCCGCCTGCGCCTCGGCCTGTGCGGCGTTGAGGCCCATGTTCTTCCACTTGCTGATCGTCCACTGCCAGAGGCGGGCGGTGGCAAGGTCGCTGGTGCCGCCGGCGTCCTTGAGGATCTTCGCCACGTCGTCCGCGTCCAGAATGCTGAAGGCCGGCTTGAGGCCCAGCACTGCGCCGTCCTCGCGCATCATGCGCACGCCGAGCGCGTGGAAGGTGCAGACCACGACATTCTTGGCGTCACGGCCGATCAGGCCCTTCGCCCGTTCGCGCATTTCGGCCGCGGCCTTGTTGGTAAAGGTGATTGCCGCGATGCGCTTGGGCTCCAGCCCCGCCTGGATCAGCCGCGCGATCTTGTGGGTGATCACGCGTGTCTTGCCGGAACCTGCGCCAGCGAGCACGAGGCAGGGCCCGTGCATGTAGTTGACCGCTTCTTGCTGCGCGAAATTGAGACCGGAGGACATGGAGAGTGGGAACGGGGAAGGCGAGGCGCAAAGCGGGCAATGATACGGGGCGGCCCGCGGTCACCGGGGCCGTGAGTTGTGCTAGACCCGCGCCGATTTTTGCGTTAGCCGCATGCGATCCTGCCTTGCGGCAGTGCGCAGAGACAATCGCCGCGTGCTGCAGATATTTCTTGTCACCGTTCCCTTCTTTGCGTTGATTGCGGCCGGTTACGCGGCAGCTCGCGGCGGGGCGCTGCCGTTGGCGGCGATCCCGGGCCTGAATGTCTTCGTCCTGTATTTCGCGTTGCCGTGCATGCTGTTCCGGTTTGGTGCGGGCGCGCCAATCGCCAAGTTGCTCGATGCGGGTGTCGTGCTGATCTGGGGCTTGTGCGCACTGATCGTGGTCGGCGCGACCGTTGCATGGAGCCGCAGGCGGCGCATTGGCTGGAACGACGCGGCCTTCGGGGCGCTGGTGGCGGCCTTTCCGAACACGGGTTTCATGGGCGTGCCGCTGCTGGTGGCGATCCTCGGGGCGCAGGCGGCGACGCCGACGATCATCACCATCGCATTCGACATGATCGTGACTTCGTCGCTGTGCATCGCGCTGTCGCGCCGGGACGGGGCCGATGAGCACGGCGCCGCGAGGGCGGCGCACCAGGCGCTGCGGGGCATCGTGCAGAACCCCATGCCCTGGTCGATCGTGCTGGGTGGCCTTGCTTCCGCGACCGGTTTGGTCCTGCCGGGCGCGGTGGACCGTACGATTGCGATGCTCGCAGAGGCGGCATCACCGGTCGCACTCTTCACGATCGGGGCGGTGCTCGCGCGCGCCAGTGTGCTGGCTCGGGAGCATCAGGCGAGCGCGGTCGTGGCCGAAGCCATGGGCAGTGGCTCCGCGCCGCCGCCGCGTGCGCCGCTCGGGGATGTGCTGCCGGTGATCGCGATCAAGCTGATCGCGCATCCTCTGCTGGTCTATGGCGTCGCGCGCAGTGCCATGGCGTTTGGGGTGGCGCTGGCGCCGTCGACGCTGGTCACGATCGTGCTCATTGCCGCGCTGCCAAGCGCGAGCAACGTGTCGATGCTGGCCGAGCGCTTCGGAGCCGACAACGCGCGCATCGCGCGGATCATCTTCTGGACCACCGTGGCGGCATTCTTCAGCTTCCCGCTGGTCGCGGGGTGGCTGCACACGGCGCACTAGGGCGTCAATACGCCGAGCTTGTACGGGTCGGCGTCGGAGAGCAGTTCGCACCGTGACATGTCGCGGCCCTGCGTTCCGTCGCAGTAGAAGCTGTTGTAGACGCGGCCGAACAGTGTCGGCGTCGACACGAACAGCACGCCCTGGTTGGGTTGCCAACGTTCCTTGGGTGCCTGAGCCTGGACCGCGGCCGGCGCACTGGGGGCTGCGGGCGGAGGTATCACAGCGGCGTCCGTCGGTGCCACATCCGGTGGGGGCGCGATGAAATCAGAGAGGGTCCGAAGGCCGTCGTCCCCGCTCCAGCGGCTCGCGAGATCGGCGGGGCGCGGCCGGCCTGCGACCGGGATCAGCAGGCCATTCACTTGGAAGCCCCGCCCGAAACGGTGCTCCTTGCCGGCGAGGAATGCGTAGGCGCAGGCAGCGTGGCACTGCCCCTTGGCTTCGGTATTGACACCGCTGGCCCGGATCGCATGGGCGAATTCGCTGGCCACCTCGGGCGTGCCGCCAAGCGAGTTCTCGAACACGACGGTCCGAACGTGCCCCGACGCGAGGTGTTCCTCGAAGGCCTTGATGGCCGTGCCGTCCAGCATGCCGCTGACCAGGAGCCGGCTCCCCTGCAGCTCCAGCTCCGCAGATAGCGCAGCCGGCCACAGCAGTGCGAGCGAAATACCCCAGATGACTCCAAACGGCGCTTTCACTTGTCCACCCCTTGTCGGATCCGGCATGAATCCATCCTTTTCCAGTAGCTTGAACAGCGCCTCGATGCGCCGTCAACTACTGTTTCAGAGTATTTCCTACACACCAGATGGTGCAATAGGGCAATAGTGCCAAATATTCCTTCTTGTTAATGCTTAGGTTTTCACGAGCGCTGCTAAAGTGACTTCCTGAATCGGGAGAGTTGGTATGACGACATGGTTGCGAGGGGCTTTGTGGTTGGTCTGGCTCACCATAGCCGCCTTCCTTTGGCACATGGGGGCCTTGAGGACGGGTGCTGCGCTGGGCGCCGGGCTTTTGAGCACGCTTCTTCTGGTGTGGCCTAACACCACGAGTCGAAGAAGGCCGTCAAGCCTGCAGTACGTCGAAATGGGCAAGGAGCCTGTCGGCCAGTTGTGACCGAAGCGGCGCCTGACGGGCCGCGCACCCTCTTTCAAATGCTGTGTGGATCCACGTCCACCAGCCACCGGATCACCCCCTTGCCTTCGGGCGTGCGCCTCAATTCATGCAGCAGGGGCTGCCAGCCCGACAGCACCCGTTGCAGCGCCGCGCGCGATCGGCTCTCCAGCAGCATCTGCGCCCTTTCCACATTGGCCACGCGCTGGATCGCCAGCGGCACCGCGGGGTAACGTGTGACCTGTTCGGCCCCCGGCAGACCATCCGCCGCGACATTCGCGGCTTGCAGGAATGCCTGCGCGACCTCCTGCGCGCGCGCATCTGCGCGGAGCAGCGCCTGGTAGGCGAAGGGCGGCATGCCGGCGGCGGCGCGATCCTCCAACTCTCCTTGGGCGAACGCCGGGTAGTCGTGCCGCTTCAGTGCGGCGAAGAGCGGATGCTGCGGATGGTGGGTCTGGATCCACATTTCCGCAGTCGCGCCTTGCTCCGAGACGTAGGCCGCGTCGCGGCCTGCGCGTCCTGCGGATTGCATGAGAAGGCTGAACAGCCGCTCCGGCGCACGGAAGTCACCTGAAAACAGCGCCCCATCGGGGTTGATCGCAGCCACCAGCGTGATCCGCCGGAAGTCGTGTCCTTTCGCGATCATTTGCGTGCCTACCAGCACATCCACCTCGCCGGCATGAACGGCGGCCAGCTGCGATTCGAGCGCTCCCTGCTTGCGCGTGGTGTCAGCGTCGATGCGGGCGATGCGCACCGCGCTGCCGTCTGGCCGCCGGACCGCCTCGAAGAGTTCGCCCAGGTGCTCTTCGAGCCGCTCGGTGCCGCGGCCCACGGGGGCGATGTCGAGGTTGCCGCACTTGGGGCAGGCGCGCGGCACGCGTTCGGTAAAGCCGCAGTGGTGACAGCGCAGCGCCCGGTCGATCTTGTGGAATACGCGATAGGCGCTGCAGTGCGGGCATTCGCTCTTCCAGCCGCAGTCGGCGCAGGCCAGCACCGGGGCGTAGCCACGGCGGTTGAGGAACACCATGCTCTGTTCGCCGCGCGCGATGCGCTGCCCGATCGCATCAAGCAGCGCGGCGGAAAGCACCGTCCTCGGCGGCTGCAGGTTCATGTCCACCAGACGCACCCTGGGCAGTGCGCCGGTGCCGATCCGCGACGGCATCGACAGCCGCACGTAGCGCCCGCCCGGATCGTCGGCCGCAGCCGGACGACTCTGGTGCCAGCTTTCGAGCGAGGGAGTGGCGGACCCGAGGATCACCTTCGCGTTTTCGCGCCGGCCGCGCCAGACGGCCAGATCGCGCGCCGAGTACCGGGCGCCTTCCTGCTGCTTGTAGCTGGGGTCGTGCTCTTCGTCGACCACGATGAGCCGCAACGCCGGCATCGACGCAAAAACCGCCATGCGCGTGCCGAGCACGATCCGCGCAGCGCCGCTGTGCGCCGCGAGCCAACTCGCGAGACGCTGCGGATTCGTCATGCCGCTGTGGAGCGAAACCACCGTGTCCGTGCCGAAGCGTTCCTTGAACCGGGCTTCGAGCTGCGGCGTGAGGTTGATCTCCGGCACCATCACGAGCGCTTGGGCGTGCGGTTCCCGCTCTAGCAACGCGGTGACTGCGCGCAGATAGACCTCTGTCTTGCCGCTGCCGGTGCTGCCGAAAAGCAGGAAGGGGCCAGTTTCGGCCTCGAATCGCGCCAGTGCCTCGGTCTGCTCTGTGCTGGGCGTGACCGGAGAAAGCGCAATACCGGCGGCCGCACTGTCGGCGCGCTTCCGCTTCAGCCGCCGCGCAAGCTGGACTGTGGAAAGGTCGCGAAGCTGAGGCGGCAAGGCCGCAAGCGCGATTTCGCCGAGCGAGCGCTGGTAGTAGCGCGCGGCAAAGGCGACCAAATCGCGCCACGCCTCGCCAAGCGGGGCAAGCGCATCCAGGGCGGCACTGATCGGCTTGAGTTCCGGCCCCTCCGATCCGGTGTCCTGTTGATGCACCGCCCAGGCAACGCCCAGCACTTCGCGGCGTCCCAACGGCACTCGCACCAACGCCCCGGGCGTGACTGGCGCGCCACTGGCATAGCTAAGGACATCCCCTAGTGCGCTGTGTGCCGGCGTCTGAACGGCGACGTCGATTCGCCAGTTCAACGCCGTCCCCAGGATGACACCTTTGTTAAAGAGACTTTGAGCAAAACGACCTAAGTTGTTGATTTATCAGTGCTTTGCACATCATCCAGATTTTCTGTGGATAACTTTGTTGATATTGGGCCTCGACGCGCCGCGAGCCCTTGAAAATCAAGGCTCCCGCTGGAATGCCCGCAAAAAAAGCAAAGTTCAAAACCCATATAAATCAATGACTTAGCGGCGCTATCGCTTTAGGAGCAGGGGTTGACGCGCTTCAGACGGTTTTGCGCACCGCAACAGCCGTTTTGTGCATAAGTCAGTCCCCCCTCACGCTTTTTGCCCCTTGACAAACATCGGATCGACGATCTCGGTGTTTACAAGTCATAACAATACGGTCATGCGCGCAGCGCGCGGGACTGTGTGTGCACCGCCGCAACCAGCGCTGCAACGTGCTCCGGCGGCGTGTACTGGCTGATGCCGTGGCCGAGGTTGAAGATGTGTGTCGGCCCAGTCGTTTGCGTGTCGGCGTGCGGTTTGCCAAAGCTTTGCAGCACCTTCGAAACTTCCGTTTCGATCTGCGCCGGCGGCGCGAACAACACGTTCGGATCGATGTTTCCCTGAAGCGCCTTGCCGCCATCGCCTTCGCCGACGAGCGCACGCGCTCGGGCCAGGTTCACGGTCCAGTCCAGGCCCAGCACTTCGCAATCCAGCGTGCGCATATCCTGCAGCCAGAGCCCGCCCCCCTTGGTGAACACGATGCGTGGGACCGGTCGGCCATCGGCGCCGTCGCGGTGCAGCTGCGCGAGCACGCGCGCGGTGTAGGCGAGACTGAATTCCTGGAACGCGCCATCTGCCAGTACACCTCCCCAACTGTCGAACACCATCACCGCCTGCGCGCCCGCTGCGATCTGTGCGTTGAGATAGGCGGCGACCGCATCCGCGTTCACCTCGAGCAGGCGATGCATCAGGTCCGGGCGGCTGTACATCAACGTCTTGACGAGGCGGTAGTCGCTGGAGCCCGCGCCTTCGACCATGTAACAGGCCAGCGTCCACGGGCTGCCTGAAAAGCCGATGAGAGGCACGCGGCCGGCGAGTGCCCTGCGGATCGAGGTCACGGCTTCGAAGACGTAGCGCAACTTGTCCATGTCCGGCACGGCGAGCGCAGAGATCGCGGCTTCGTCGCGCAGCGGGCGCGCGAAGCGCGGCCCCTCTCCGGCCTCGAACGAGAGCCCGAGGCCCATCGCGTCTGGCACCGTCAGGATGTCGGAGAAGAGGATCGCGGCGTCCAGCGGATAGCGCTCCAGCGGCTGCAGCGTGACTTCGGTGGCGAAATCGACGTTGGTGGCGAGCCCCATGAAACTGCCGGCTTTCGCGCGCGTCGCCACGTATTCGGGGAGGTAGCGCCCTGCCTGCCGCATGAGCCAGACAGGCGTGTGGTCGGTGGCTTGTCGCCAGCAGGCGCGCAGGAAGGTGTCGTTCTTCAGTGGGGCGAAAGGCATCCGGCGATTGTCGCTCGCCCCCGGAGCACCGTCAGGTCTTGTACTTGATCGAACAGCCGTAGGGGCGTGTCGTGGTGGCGCTGATCGGCTTGCCGCCGAAGGCTTCGCCGAGCGCCTGGTTCACGTAGTTGGTCGCGGTCTTGATGTCCTCGGTGCGTGCAGAGGCGATGCTGTCGATGCCACCGGCGTAGACCAGCGTGCCCCTCGGGTCGACGATGAAGATGTGCGGTGTGGTGCGCGCGCCGTAGGCTCGGCCGATCACCCCATCCTCGTCCATCAGCAGCGCGGTCGGCGTACCGGACTGTTCTTTCATCCACGCGTCGAGTGCGGCCGGCTTCAGGTAGTCGCTGGCGGCGCGCTCGGTCGAATTGATCGCAAGCCAGACCACACCCTTGTCCGTGGCGGCCTTCTGCGTGGCCGGCATGTTGCCACTGCCGTAGTGCTTGCGCACGAACGGGCACCCGGGATTCGTCCATTCGAGGACCACGTACTTGCCGGTGAAATCGGAAAGGCGATGCTGCTTGCCGGCGGTGTCGACAGCGATGAAATCGGGCGCCGGCTGGCCGACGGCCGGGGCCGCCATGGCCTGTGCATTCATGAGGAGGGTGGCGCCAAGGGCGACGGCGGCGGCCATCACGGCGCGACGGGAGGCGCGACTCAATGCAGCCCTGGCTTGGCGGGCGGCGCGGTACGAGCGGGAATCTACAGATGACGATGACGACATGGTCAGCTTGAACTCCATTCGATAAAACTCAACAACCACGACAGCTTAGAACGGATTCTTCAAGCGCTTGTGACAACCCGTACCGGGTTCATGGTCTCACAGACTGGCCAGTGCCGCGCGGACCTCTTCCTTGCTCAGAATTTCCGTCAGGACCACGGGTGCCTTCCCCGGAGCCTGCAGCACATAGACCGGCACGCCGCTGCGGCCCAGCGCGGTCAGCGCGGCGGTGATGGCCGGATCACGCCGCGTCCAGTCGGCGCGCAGCATGGCGACATTCCGGGCATCGAAGTCGGCGAGCACCTCGGGATTGGAAAGTGTCGCGCGCTTGTTGTACTGGCATGTGACGCACCAGGCGGCGGTGAAGTCCACGAACACCGGACGACCGGCGTCCCGGAGTTCGGCCACCTTCGATTCCGACCAGGGTTGCCAGCGGTCGCCCTCCGAAGCCGCAGCGGTGGCCGGTTCGGCCATTCGCACCACGTTGCCGCCGATGGCCACGGTCAGGGCGGCCGTCGCTGCGATCACGATGCTGGCAACGACGATCCGGCTGCGGCCGCGCAGGGTGAGCGCCCAGACAACCGCCGCGAGGCAAACCAGCAGGCCAAGTAGGGCGCCCGCGCCGTCGATTCCACTCTGCTGGCCCAGCACCCAGACCAGCCATGCAACCGTCGCGAACATCGGAAACGCGAGCAGGTGGCGCAAGGTCTGCATCCATGGACCCGGCCTCGGAAGCAGACGCGCGACCGCTGGAACTAAGCCCGCCAGCAGATAGGGCAGCGCCAGGCCGAGGCCGAGCGCGGCGAACATGAGCAGCGCTTGCGTCGCTGGAAGCCCGATCGCGAAACCCAGAGACGCGCCCATGAATGGTGCGGTGCATGGCGAGGCGATCACCACCGCGAGCACGCCGGAGAGGAAGTCGTTGACCACCGGACGCCGAACCTGAGCCGCCGCGAGCGACCTCGGTGCGACGTTGGCGAACTCGAACAACCCCGCGAGATTGAGCCCGATCAGCGTGAACAGCGCCGCCAGTCCGGCCACGACAGCAGGCGACTGGAGCTGAAATCCCCAGCCGAGCTGGGTCCCGGCGGCGCGCAGCGCGAGCATCGCGCCACCCAATGCCAGGCAGGACAGGATCACCCCGGCCGCGTAAGCGATCGCGGCGAGGCGGTGCCGACGCCGATCCTCTGCGTGCCGCGTGAAGTTCAGCACCTTGATCGCCAGCACCGGGAACACGCACGGCATGAGATTGAGCAGCAGACCGCCGATCAACGCGCCCAGCAGCGCCGCGACCAGCGTGCCCGAGGGGCGTGGTGAAGAGGCGGGCCTGGCATTGGCTTCGAGCGCGGCTTGCAGCGCGGGGGAAACCTGGATCTTGGAGGCCACGGTGGGCCAGGGGCCGGTTACCGGCGCTTCGGTCCGCCACGCAATCGGCTGGCCCGGTTGCCGGTCGGCATCGGCCAGCGCGACCACGACGGGTATTACGGTCGGGCTGGTGCTTCGTTGTTCCGCGAGCGGGATGCTCGCGGTCCAGGCTTCGCCTTGCCAGGCTTGGGTCCAGTCTTTCCCGAGTACCGCCGCGGTGTGAGCGACCTCGCCGGTCTCCGGGAAGAACTCCAGCGTCTTGCCGCGGACCGACGCCGGCAGACCTTCGAGGCGAACCTGGAGCTTGTTGCCGTCGATCCTGATGTCGCCGGGCTTGTCGAGCGCGACGGGCTCAGCCGCCCAGCCGGCCTCGAAATCGCTCTTGTGCAGCGCGGTCGAGCCGTGCAGGGGTACCTTGAGCTGGAATTCGCCCTCTTCGGGGATGCACTCCTTGCGGCAGACCAGCCAGGACGCCTTGAGGCGGACGTCGAGTTCCTGCGCGCCGGTGAGCGACAGGGGCGGCTTGAAGTCCGGCGCCACCATGAGCGGCACCGGCAGCAGCACGGTGCCTTCGTAGCCGTAGTTGGCGAGATTGCCGATCGGGATCTTTCGCGGCACCGGCCATGCAATGTCGCCGGCCGACGCGCCGGCCGGGAGTGTCCATGCCAGCTCGGTCGGCAGGCCGGAGTCCCCGGCGTTCTTCCAATAGGTGTGCCACTCGGGCTGATGCGTGATCTGCAACCCAACCCAGGCCGGCGTTCCGGGCGAGATGCCATCGGGCGCGTGCGCGATCAGCTCGGCGCGCACATGAGGCGTCGTGACGACCGAGCCCACGCGCGAGGAAGAGATCTGCGCCGCAACCGGCAGCGAGGCCGCCACTGTGGCGAGAGCGACGAGCCCGAGGCCCGCGACGAATCGACGAATCTGAATTGCCATGCGGTTCAGTCGGAGCGAGCGCCGGGGGCGAAGTTCCGGTGGCGGCTCATGCGGCCCACCCGAGCACCACGCGTCGGCTGTTGGCGCTTTTCTTTTCGATCTTGGTCACGATGACCGCGCCGATTTCGCGCGTGTTGGTGACATGCGTGCCGCCGCAGGGCTGAAAGTCGATCAGATCCACGTCGCCGATGCGGATCGTCCGGACGGTGCCTGTGCCGCGGGGCGGCTGCACGCTCATGCTTTTCACGAGAGCGGGATTGGCATCGAGCTCCGCGTCGGTAATCGCCCCGACGGTCAGCGGATGACTGGCCTCGACCAGGCGCGCAAGACCCGCCGTCAGCATCTCCTTGTCGAGCGGCTCGGTCATGTGGAAGTCCAGCCGCGCGTACTCGGGCGTGATCGAGCATCCGTTGACCGGCTGCGGCACCAGATGGCACAGCAGGTGCGTGGCGGTGTGGAAGCGCATCAGCCTGTGCCGGCGCTCCCAGTCGATGCGCGCCGAGACGTCGGCGCCGGACTTCAGCGCATCCAGCAGTGTTTCCTGACCGGGCGCCGGCACATGGAGGATCTCCTGAGTCGCCTTGCCTTCGGCATCCTTTGTCTTGCGGGTATCGGCGATCGCGATCTCGCGACCGTCGCTCAGTACCAGCCAGCCGCTGTCGCCGGCCTGGCCGCCACCTTGCGGATAGAAGACAGTGCGATCGAGCACGACGCCGCCTTCTTCGATTCGCAGAATGCGCGCCTCGCAGTCGCGCTGATAGGCGTCGGATCGGAACAGTTCATCGGTCATCGCGTGATGGTAGCGGCCGCGCCATGCCCGGGTGGCTCCCACACTTGGAAGCGCCCGTCGCCGACACTCGGGCGCGAAGCGAATTGCAGGATACAAACGGATGCCATTTCGTGACGACCCCGGGATGTCGAAGATGATGAGAGCGCTCACTCCCCTTGCCGTGAGTACGGCGATGCTCGGCCCGATGCTGGCGGTCGCCACGCTGCTCACTGCCTGCGGCGAGGCCGCGAAACTGCCCGCCGAGGCGGGCATCGGCCAGACGCCCGAACTGCCGCCGCCGGTCAAGACGATGATCCCCACCATCAACATCGCGCCGGCCGTCGGCTGGGCAGACGCAGCCGGCCCGACCGCGCCTGAAGGCTTCGTCGTGACCGCCTTTGCCCGCGGGCTCGACCATCCACGGATGGTCTACACCCTGCCCAACGGCGACGTGCTCGTGGTCGAGAGCAATCGGCCGCCCAAACCCGAAAGCGGCGAAAGCAAGGGGCTCATGGCGAAGGTCCGAGACAAGGCGATGGACATCGTCCAGAAGCGCGCTGGCGCCGGCGTGCCGAGCGCCGACCGCATCACTCTGCTGCGCGACACCGACGGAGACGGGGTCGCCGACGTGCGCAAGGTGTTCATCGACAAACTGTCGTCGCCCTTCGGCGTCGTGCTGGTCGGCAAGGAGCTCTTCATCGCCAATGCCGAGGCCCTGGTCAGGATGCCGTACGCCGACGGCGACACCGGTGCCAGTGCAGCGCCGGTCAAGGTCACGGACTTGCCTGCCGGCATTAACCACCACTGGACCAAGCACGTGGTCGCGAACCGGGACGGCACCAAGCTCTACGTGACGGTCGGTTCCAACAGCAACGTCGGTGAAAACGGGCTGCGGGTCGAGGAAGGGCGCGCGTCGGTTTGGGAGGTGGATCCGAAGACCGGCCAGAAGCGCCTGTTCGCGAGCGGCCTGCGCAATCCGGTGGCGGTGGACTGGGAGCCCTCGACGCAAGCGCTATGGGCGGTGGTCAACGAGCGCGACGAACTCGGCAGCGATCTCGTGCCCGACTACCTCACCTCGGTGGAGGACGGGGCGTTCTACGGCTGGCCCTGGAGTTACTACGGCAATCACGTCGACACCCGCGTGGAGCCGCAGCGTCCCGACATGGTGGCGAAGGCCGTCGTGCCGGACTATGCGCTGGGCTCGCACCGGGCGCCGCTCGGTATCGCCTTCTCGAGCCCGCGCGGCATGCCGCCGCAATTCGCGAACGGTGCGTTCATCGGGGAACACGGCTCGTGGAATCGAAAGCCGATGGCGGGATATAAGGTGGTGTTCGTGCCCTTCGACAATGGCCGTCCGAGCGGGCAGCCGGTGGATTTCCTCACAGGCTTTCTGTCGGCCGATGAAAAGGCACAGGGCCGTCCGGTGGGGGTGGCCCTCGACAAGAGCGGCGCGCTGCTGGTGGCCGACGACGTCGGCAACGCAGTCTGGCGCGTCGCCCGCAAGTGAAGCCGGGGCACTAAGATCGCCCGCATGAATGCTCCCGCCAGCCGCTTCTGGTCCCGACTCACCACGCGAGACTTTGCAGCGCTCGATCCGGCGACGACCGTTGCGGTGCTGCCGCTCGGCGCGACCGAGCAGCACGGTCCGCACTTGCCGCTCTGTGTGGATTCGACGTTGGCGGACGGGATCATCGAAGCGGCGCTGCCGGCATTGCCGGCAGACCTCCCGGTGCTCTTCCTGCCGACCCAGCAGATCGGACTCAGCCCCGAGCACGCGCGCTTCCCAGGCACGTTGACGCTGTCGTCGGAAACGCTGATCCGCCTCTGGAGCGAGATCGGCGCCAGTGTGGCGCGTTCGGGCATCCGGAAACTGGTGCTCTTCAATGCGCACGGCGGACATGTTGGCGCAATGGACATCGTCGCGCGCGAACTGCGCGTTGCGCACGACCTGCTCGTCTACAGCGTGAGCTGGTTCAACCTGCCGCTCGGCGATGCGGGCGCGCGGTTCAGCGCGGACGAACACCGCTTCGGCGTTCATGCGGGCGAGATGGAGACCTCGATGATGCTGGCGCTCGCGCCTGGCGAAGTCGCCATGGGGGAGGCTCGCGATTTTGACTCGACCTCCCGGCAGCGTGCACGCGACTACGCGATCCTCGGCAATGGCAAGAGCGCCAAGCTGGGCTGGGCGATGGAGGACTACAACCCCGCGGGCGCCGCCGGGAATGCTGCCGCAGCCACCGCCGAAAAAGGCCGCGCACTGGTCGATGCGGCGGCGAAGCAACTCGCGCTGCTGCTTGCCGAGGTTTCGCGACTGCCGCTTGCGACGATCGGCAATCCGCCGAATCCCTGACGCCTAGTCAGCCGGCAGGCGCCGCACCGGTCGGCACCGCGTCACCGATCTTGATCGACCCGTCGGGTCTCTCGCACGTGCCGATCAACAGGCCGCTCGCGATGGCGTGGGCCTTCAACGCATCCAGCAACTCGTCGCGGCCGGGGCTCGAGGAGAACTCGTGCGGTGCACCGAGCGCGAAGATCTGGAACGCATAGCGGTGCACGCCGTGGCCCGGCGGCGGATCGGGTGGCAGCCAGGCGGTTCGCAAGTAGGAATTGCGGCCGGTGTGGACGCCCTTGTTGTCATCGTCGTCATCCGACAGCGCACCATCGGGCAGTCCGCCATCGACGGCGGGCAGGTCCACCGCGATCGCATGGACCAGCGGGTGCGGGGTGGGCGAATCCGCGTCCTCCACCATCAGCACCAGCGAGACCGCGCCGGACGGTATGCCGATCCAGTGCAACGGCGGCGAGCGTCCTTCGCCATCCGCCGTGTAGCGCGCGGGCAGCGGCGCGTGATCGGCGAACGCCAGGCTGGAAATCTTGATCGATGCCGTTCCCTGACGCAGGCCGATGGTGTTGAAGGCGATCTTCTCCAGCCCCGCGCGCACTTCGTGCAAGGCATGGCCAATCGCATCCGGGAGTTTTTCCAGCATGCTGTTCTTATATAGCGGCGGCAGCCCTCGGGTGTGTAGGAACGATTCCTGGGGCGCCGCTATCATCTGGATCGCATCGTTTCGCAACGGCTTTGCGCCGTCTTCCTTCCTCTACCAGGGGCACCGTATGAGCATCGTTTGGACCATTCTGATCGGCTTCGTTGCGGGCTTGGTAGCTCGTGCAATCAAACCCGGCGACGACTCGGCGGGCTTCATCGTCACGACGCTGATCGGCATCGCCGGTTCGCTGGTCGCGACGTACGCCGGGCAGGCCATGGGCTGGTATTCGGCGGGACAGGGCGCCGGGTTCATCGCCTCGGTGGTCGGCGCGATCGTGCTGCTGTTCATCTACGGCCTGATCAAGCGCAAGTGAGATCGCGCCGCTTCGTCGCATGCCAACGCGCAAGACGCGCAGCCGCCATCACCATCACGTCTACGTGATCGAACTCGACGACCGCGTGTGGAACGCGGCGCGGTTCCGTCGGGTGAACCCTGACTACAAGCTTGGCATGCCCTTCGTCTACGTCGGAATGACCGGGCTCGACCCCGACGTGCGATTCGACAAGCACAAGGCCGGCATCCAGGCCAATGCTTTCGCGCGCGACTTTGGTCTGAGATTGCTGCCGGCGCTTTATGCCATGTACAACCCGATGCCCTACGAGGCCGCACGGGAGATGGAGGTCGAGCTCGGCATCGCGCTGCGCGAGGCGGGATACGGCGTCTGGCAGGGCTAGTAGCTATTCACCCCGGGAGATGCACATGGATTCAGGCGTTTGCATCGTGATGACGAGCATCGGCACCGAGGACGAGGCCGAATCACTCGCCGAGGCCATCGTCGAGGCGCGGCTCGCTGCATGCGTGCAGGTACATCGAGTGCGCAGCCTCTACATCTGGCAGGACGTGCTGCACCGCGAGCCGGAATGGGTGCTCCACATCAAGACGCTCGATGCGCGCTACGGTGCGCTCGAAGCCTTCATTCGCGAACGGCACAGCTATGAGACGCCCGAGATCGTGCGGGTGCCGGTCACGGCGGGATCGGCCGACTATCTGGACTGGCTCAGGGCCGGCAGCACGCCACCGCGCGCTCAGGAGTAGGTGACCCAGTTCTCGTACGCCGGCCCGTCGAGATGGGGAAGCGTGTTGTAGGTCACCAGCATGTGGCGCTTTGGTGTGAACGCGAACTCGGTCACGGCCGAATTTCGCATGCGCAGATTGAGTTCCACCGTGGTCGCCGGACTGGTGCCGAGGATGTGGCCCACTGCCGTGGAAATCGGACCCCCGCTCGACACCACGAGCACCTTCGCACCGTGGTGGCGGGCGCGCACATGGTCGAGTGCGCTCGTCACGCCCGCAAGAAAATCCACGTAGCTCGGCATGCCGACCGGAGCGGTTCGGCCTTCCATCCACGCGTTGAGCCCATCGCGCAGGAGCCGGAAGTGATGCCTGTACATCTCGGGGGTATCCGCCTTCTCCAGCTTTTCGGGATGGATCGTCGCGATGATGGCTTCGCTGTCGTATTCGTTCAGTCCCGGCCAGGGGAGAACATTGTCCTGCGACAGGCCGAGCCCCTCGGCAATGCCCTGCCATGTTTGCCGGTGGCGCCGCAAGGTGCCGGTGATCACCGCGTCGAACTGCATGCCGCGCTCGCGCCAGTACTCGCCCAGGCGCACCGACTGCTTGTGGCCCAGCTCGCTCAGCTGGTCGTAGTCGGCAGCGCCGAAGCGGGCCTGTCCGTGACGGACGAGATAGAGGGTTCCCATGCGGCGAATTCTGCCTAGTGGCGCCGGCTTTCTGCGTCGCCGTCGCGACCTTTCTTGGTGACGTACCGGGGGGCTTTTTTCACGAAGAAGCGAATCGGCTTTAGTTCAGGGAAGACCTTTCAGAGAGTTCTCATGGGTCGCCCGGCGACCCCTTCTTACGATCGGTTTCACTCGATTCGCGGGGCTTTCCGATCTGAATCGAACCGCATTGGGCGATGGCGCCGCCCGCTCTCTTCTTTCAAGAATTCAAGGAACTCCGATGATGGTTCTGCTCGCCCCTGCGTGGTCTCTGGTGTCGTGGGCCTTCAATCGATCAAAGCTCGCTGCGCGCGTCGCTCGAGACGTCGAATCCGCTCCGCCTGAGGAAATGTCTCCCGAGCTGCTGTTCGGCTGCCTGCTCAGCGCGAACTTCGCCGTGATGATGAATGACAACTTCAAGCAGTTGGGGAGCGCCCTGCCCAAGCAGCGAGTCAAGAAGCTGCTGGCCGAGCAATGGGGCATCGAGACGCGCGCAGATTGCATTCGAGTCATCGATCAGGCGATGGTGCGGCTTGGAGAGATTTCCCCGGCCGAAATGAAAGCGGTAGCTGTCTGGCTCGGTGAGCAACGCTCGGAGGGTGACGTCGCTCGGCTTGACCGCCTTGCCTCGATCGACGACCTCAGTCATGGGCGCCTCAGCGTGCTGGCATGGGACATCCAGCAGCTCGCCTATCTGATCCGCCTTGCGCTGGCGGCGGGTCATGTGTCGCGGAACCATGCTGAAGACGTTCTGGAACGATTGACCATCCGCGCGCGCAGGCACTATGGGTCCTGGCCGATCTACTCGATGGCGGCGCTGGTCGGCCTTGGCATGCGCAGTTCCATGGAGATCTTCGAAACGTCGGCGTGGGAGCGGTATTCGCGGACGCATTCCGCTTTCCTGGGCGGTCCGCACTCGCCTATCAAATTCGCGTCACCGTGGGGCGAAGCTCATAAGGCGGCACCGCATCTTGCAGGTGCCCTGCGGCGCGCCATTGCCGCCACCGTCTGACTGATCGTATTTCGGTCCCGACTGCGCTCAAAGTTCATCTGTGTCGCCGTTCCACTCATCCAATTTCGGTGGGAGCTTTCACCCACGTGCGGCATCCGCAGGTCCTTTGCGACGTGTACTCGATGGCGGAATCTTCGCGACGCTCTTGATCTGCCTTCTCGGCGTCGCGAGCTATCTGTTCGGACGACCGATGGCGATCGAGCTGAGCTGGCATTGGGCAGCCCTGATCTCCGTTGGCATCGTTGCGTTGGCAGTGTTGCGTTTCAGGAGTTCGCTGCGGGCGCAGCGGCGGAGCGACGCACTCAATGCCATTCTTGATGCGGTTCCGCATGCCCTGTTCGTCAAGGACTCTCAACTTCGCTACAAGGCCTTGAACGCGGAATTCGAGCGGGTGTTTCGCGTCGATTCCGGGCGCGTCATCGGCAGGCGCGATCAGGACGTCTTCGGAGCCGAGCATTCCGGGCGAAGCGCCTCGCAGGACGGCGAGCTGATGGTCTCGGGCGTCGCAAGCACCTACGAGGACGAGATCGCAATCGACGGCGTGCCGCACAACTTTCAATCACGCAAGCAGCCGATCTTCGATCAACGGGGGCGGTTTCTGGGGCTGGTGGGAGTTTCGATCGACGTCACTGCGGAGTTGCGTATCCGGCGCCAACTTGAGCAATCCCGCGCCGATCTGGAGCTTGCGCTCAGCATCGGTGGGCTGGGTGTGTGGCGCTCGGTTGCGCGGCTGCGCAAGCATGACGGCCTGAACAATCCGGCGTTTCTGGACTCGGCCATCCATGCGGACCGTCGCATTCGTGAGATCTGCGCGTTCGATGACGATGAGCCGGTGACGTATCGACAGTTGTTCATGCGCGTCCATCCACAGGACCGCCAGCCTGTTGCCGCGCGATTGCAGGAGGTGTATCGCCAGCGCCGGGGCGCCTATCGCAAGCAGTTTCGCATCTGCACGCCTGATGGCGGGGAGCGCACGCTCGAAGTTCGCGGCAGTCTGTCCGTGCGCAACGATGCGGCCGTTCAGGGCGCCATCGTCTCCTTCACAGGCATCGTCAAGGACGTCACCGAGGAAGAGGCACTCAAGGCGAGCCTGGTGAGCAAGGCCGAGGAGGCGCGCTCGGCGGTGGACGCCAAGGCGCACTTTCTGGCCATGATGAGCCACGAGGTGCGCACTCCGTTGAACGGCGTGCTGGG
>JAGIAI010000074.1 GCA_017744935.1 Variovorax sp. | reverse complement strand
CTCGGCGTGGACGTCAAGCCGCGCCTGAAGACCCTGAAGGTGGCCGAGCCCCCCAAGCGCGGCGCCGGCATCAAGGTGCCCGACGTCGCCACGCTGGTGGACAAGCTGAAGAACGAAGCCAAGGTGATCTGACAAGCGAAGCGGTCACATCGCCCCCGCGCAGGCGGGGATCCACGAAAGACACAACATGACATCCCTCGTAATCGCCGAACACGACAACAACTCCATCAAGCCCGCCACGCTCAACACGGTGACCGCTGCCGCTGCCTGTGGGGGCGACGTGCACGTTCTGGTGGCCGGTAACGACGCCCACGAAGCCGCCAAGGCTGCTGCGCAGATCGCTGGTGTCGCCAAGGTCATCCACGCCGACAGCGCGCAATTCGAACACGGCCTGGCCGAGAACGTAGCCGCGCAGGTGCTGGCCATCGCCGGCCACTACGGCCACATCCTGTTCCCGGCCACCGCACGCGGCAAGAACGTCGCGCCCCGCGTAGCCGCCAAGCTGGACGTGGCGCAGGTCTCCGAAATCACCCGGGTGGTGGGCGTGGACACCTTCGAGCGCCCGACCTACGCCGGCAACGCGATCGCGACGGTGCAGAGCAGCGACAAGGTCCGGGTGATCACCGTACGCACCACCGCCTTCGATCCGGCCGCGGCCACCGGTGGAAACGCCGTGGTGGAGAGCGCGTCCCCTGTGGGCGACAGCGGCAAGAGCAGCTTTGTCCGCCAGGAAATCGCCAAGAGCGACCGTCCCGAGCTGACCGCCGCCAAGACCATCGTGTCGGGCGGGCGGGCGCTGGGCTCCAGCGAGAAGTTCCAGGAAGTGCTGCTACCCCTCGCCGACAAGCTGGGCGCGGCCATCGGCGCTTCGCGTGCGGCGGTGGACGCGGGCTACGCGCCCAACGATTTGCAGGTCGGCCAGACCGGCAAGATCGTCGCGCCGCAGCTGTACATCGCGCTGGGCATCTCCGGCGCCATCCAGCACCTGGCCGGCATGAAGGACTCCAAGGTGATCGTGGCGATCAACAAGGATCCCGAAGCGCCGATCTTCAGCGTGGCCGACTACGCGCTGGAGGACGATCTGTTCACGGCGGTGCCGGAAATGGTCACCAATCTCACGACCTAGAATGACCGCCCCCCGGTTCACCATCAAGAGGTCTGCCATCGACAAGCTCTGGGCCATGGAGGTCTTTGTCCGAGTTGCCGAATGCGGCAGCTTTTCGCGCGCGGCGGAATCGCTCGACCTGGCGAACGCCACGGTCACGACCTGCGTGCGCAACCTGGAAAAGCACCTCAACGTCACGCTGATCAACCGCGACACGCGCCGCCTGCGCCTCACCGAGGAAGGCCAACTGTACTTGCCGCGTGCGCGCGAGCTGCTGCAGTCTCTGGCGCAGACAGAAGAGGAAGTGCGCACGCGCATGGGCGAACTGCGCGGCTGGCTGCATGTGGAAACGCCGATCTCCCTCGGCCACGCACTTCTGTGCCCCGCGCTTCCCGAATTCGCGCGCCGCTACCCCGACATCTCGGCGGCCGTCACGTTGACCAACCAGCCGCACCACATGATCGAGCGCGCCATCGACGTGGCCATCCGCATGGACCACGTGGAAGATGCCGACCTGGTGGCGCGGCCCATCTACGAAAGTCCGTACGTCCTATGCTGCGCTCCGGAACTGGCGAGCAAGCTGCCGGCGCACCCAGGCCAGCTCGACCCAAAGCTCTGCCTGGGCATCCTGCCTGAGGAACGGCAGCACCCGAACCGCTGGCGTCTGACGAAGGGCGAGGAAGATATCGACCTGCGGCCGGAAGGCCCGCTGCATTTCAACAGCAGCGACGCGGTGCTCGCTGCGGCCGAAGGCGGTGTCGGCGTGGCCTGCACGCTGGACATCTTCGCCCTGCGCAACCTGCGCGAAGGTAAGCTGGTCCAGGTCTATCCCGACTGGCAGTTGCCGAAGAAGACCTTCTTCCTGGTGACGCCCAAGACGCGCGCGAATTCCGTGAAGGTGCGGGCCTTTACCGAGTTCCTGTTCGACGTGCTCGACAAGGAAAGGCGGCCCAGCGCCCGCACGCCCATCGCGGTGAAGGCGCTCGGCCAGCGCTAGCCGGCCAGCGCCCCCCGGTCTCAGGCCACCACCGTTCCCGGCTCGCGCACGACACTGCGCGCGGCCAGGCGCCCGAAGACAACAGCCTTGCCCAGCGCGGAGCCGGTCATGTAGGCGCCGCCGTGGAAGCCGCCGACCATCTCGCCGGCCGCATACAAGCCTTCGATCGGCGCGCCGAACACGTCGATGACCCGCATGCCGGGATCGACCCGCACGCCGCAGTAGGTGCCGAACACGGCCGCCGTCGACGGGTAGGCGTAGAACGGCCCCTGCTCGATTCGGCGCAGCGCGCCGTGCCGGTGCACGAGGGCCGTGCGGCGGAACTCCTCGTCGTTGCCCGCGTCCACCGCCTGGTTGTAGCGCTCGATAGTTGCCCGAAGGGTGTCCCACGGCACTTCGATCTGGCGAGCCAGCGCTTCCAGCGTGTCCGCCTTGATGACAAGCCCCTCTTCCATCCGGCGATTGAAGTCGAGGATGCGCACGCGGTCGTCGCCGCTCTCGAAAATCGGCTGGTCGAAGATCTGATAACCCGTGTGGTAGGGCTGCGCCATGACCGCGTCGCCCAGCAACTTGTACGACACAGACTCGTCGACGAAGCGCTTGCCGTCCTGGTTGACGGCGATTGCGCCCTTGTAGACGGCCAGGCAGCTGTGGCTGTTGTGCGTGTCGGTCGGATGCTTGCCGAACGTGCCCTTGATGTAGGCCATGTCGCGCAGGTCCGCGCCCAGCTTCCACGCCATGCGCAGGCCGTCGCCCACGTTGCCCTCACCGCCGACGAAGACGGCTTCGGCGTAGTGCGGCGCGAACTGGTTGACCATCTCGGCGTTGCGGCAGAAGCCGCCGCTGGCCAGCAGCACGCCTTCGCGCGCGTGAATCTCCAGCGCGCTTTCGGGACCTTCGGCCACCAAGCCGGTCACCGGCGAAGAATCGTCGCGGCGCAGGAGGCGGGTGGCGCGCGTTCCCATCAGCACGCGCACGCGCCCCGTCTCGCGGCAGCGCGCGGCGAGCGTGCGCACCATATCGGCGGGGTCGACCGTGTGCACGCGCGGGACGGACTGGCCGGACGACGCATCGATCGACGGGCTGAACTCCACGCCCTGGGCGCGCAGCCATTCGTAAGTCTGCAACTGGGCGCCCACGTAGGCGTCCACCAGCGCTTCGTCGTTCTGGTGCTGGCCGACTTCCAGTAGATCGCGCTTGAGCAGCGCGTTGGAGTCCTCCACGCCGGCCGCCTTCTGCAGGTCAGTGCCTGCGAAGGCGAGGCAGCCGCCGCTCATCGCGGACGACCCTCCGATCTCGTCCATCTTCTCCAGCAGCAGCACTTCGCCGCCGCGCTGCGCCGCTTCCAGCGCCGCCGCAAAACCCGCCGCGCCGCCGCCGGATATGACGAATCCCGTTTCCAGCTTCTTCATGCCACGTTCCCGCGGCCGTAGAAGGCCATCAGCTGGTCCACGCGTTGCGCGGGCGGCGGTTCGTTGAAGTAGCCGCGCTGGCAACGCTGCACGCCGCTCTGGCGTTTCAGGTCCACCAGCATCTCGGCGTGCTTGACCCAGCACGACAGCGAGTCGAGAACAGGAACGCCCTCGACCTCGGAGACGCCGTGGGTCGCCAGCAGCACGCACAGGGGCGCCTCGCCGGGGATGATGACCTCGGCGCCGGCCGCGATGCGTTCGCGCGCCGCGGCGCGGAAACGCTCGATCAGCGGCTCCGGCTTACCGAAGCCCTCGAGCACGTCGGTGAAGCGGAATCCCACGTCGCTGACGCCGGCGAAGCGCTCGGACAGGCCATACTTTCGCGCGTTGTCGGCGATCAGGTCGGTGAGTTCGTTGATGAACACCACCACGGCGAAGCGCCGCCCCAGCAGGCAGGAGGTCAGCATGGCCGACTCGCCGTAGCCCACGACGGGGATGCGCAGCATCGACCGGATCTCGCGCAGAGCGGGGTCCGGCAGCGTGCTGATGGCGTATGCGTCGAAACCTTCACGCTCCGCCGTCACGCCCGCCTCGACGAACTGCAGCGAGTGCAGGTGCTGCACCGATGCGTAGCGGATGTCGGTGCCGGGGTAGTTGCTCGGATAGGTGCCTGGTCGCATGCCGTGCATGACGACTTCCGTGTCCGCGCGCGCCACCTTGCGGAAGTGGGCCTTCAACGCGGCGTCGTAGGGGCCCAGGTCCTGCAGGACCGTGAAGCTCTGGTGCCAGATGCGAATCGACATGAGCGCGTTCGTGTCAGGAGGTGTAGTCCACGTCGGCCGAGGTGGTCACGCGGCAGAAGCGGGCGATGCTGCCCATGGAATTCTTGTGCTCCTCTTCGGAGTGGGCACAGCACGCATCCTCCAGCACCACCATCTCGAAGTCGCGGTCGTGGCCATCGCGCACCGTCGCCTGCACCACCGCCTGCGTGGAGACGCCTGAGCAGTAGATGCGCTGGATGCCGGCGGCGCTCAGCTGCGCCATCAGGGTCGTGGAGTAGAAGGGGCTCACGCGGTGCTTGACAACTTGCACGTCGCCGGGCTTCTGCTCGAGCGCCGGGTGGATCTCGGTGCCGAAGGAACCCAGCTTGAACAGGCCCGCCTTGGGCGCGCCGGAGAACACGGGGGAGTTCTTCGGGCACTCCTGGTACTCGGGCGAGAAGCCCACGCGTACGAAGCCCACGGCGACGCCGGCGGTGCGCGCCTTCTTCAGCGCGGCGGCAGTGTTCTCCACGACGCGGCGATTTCGGACCTGTTCGCCCAGCGGCGACTTACCGTTGGGGCCGTCGGCGTGGACCAGGTCATTCTGCATGTCGAGGATCAGGTAGATGGATTTCATGCTTGCTTTTCAGGGGTGGTTTTCACGAGAAAGGATGGGGCGGATGCGTTCAGTCGCAGAACATTCCGCCGTTGACGTCGAGGATCTCGCCGGTAACGAAGCCGGCGTCGCGCGAAGCGAGGAACAGCGCAGCGTGGGTGATGTCCGCGGCGGTGCCCATGCGGCCCACGGGAATCAGCGCCTTTAGTTGCGCGGGGAAGCTGGTGGTCATGGCGGTGGCGATCGGGCCGGGCGCGACGGCGTTCACCGTCACGCCGTGCGCGGCCAACTCCTTGGCCAGGAACGCGGTCATGGCATGCACGCCCGCCTTCGACACGCCGTAGGCCACGTTGCCGGCGCGCTCCTGCTCGGTGGCGTCGATCCAGGGCCGAGCGTTGCCAGCGTTCTTGCCGACCACGGAGCCAATGTTGATGATGCGACCGAAGCCCTTGCGCTTCATTCCGGCCATCACCGCCTGGCAGGTCAGGAATGAACCGGTGAGGTTGATGTCGATGACGCGGCGCCATTCCTCGGGGCGCAGCTGCTGCGCGCTGCCGAAGGACACAACGCCGGCGACGTTGACCAGCAGGTCCACCGTTCCGACCTCGGCTTCGATGCGTTGGATGAGCCCGGCGATCGCCGCCGGATCTGTCACGTCCAGCCGCAGCGTGGCGCTCGCGAGCTCCGCGGCGCCCGCGTCGGCCCAGGCCTGCTCGGCGGCGCCGTCGGCGCTCACCACGGTTGCCCCCCGTTCGCGCAATGCCGCCACGAGCGCACTGCCGATGACGCCCTGCCCGCCCGTGACCAGCGCCACGCGGTCCGCGAAGTCGTGCGACTGTGTCATGCGGCCACCAGGCCCCGCTCGGCGGCGGCGGTGCAGCCGGCGATGCGGCCGAACACCATGCCCTTGAGCACGGAGGTCGCGCCCGTGTAGTTGTCGTAGTACAGGCCCACGATCTCGCCGGCCGCATACAGTCCGGGCATCGGGTCGCCGTCGCCGTGCAGCACGCGCGCCGCCGTGTCGATCTTCAGGCCACCGAAGGTAAACACGTTCGACGAGATGATTGGGTAGGCGTGGAAGGGCGCCTGTTCCAGTGGCACGGCCCAGTTCGACTTGGGCGGCGTGAGGCCCTGGGTGGACAGGCCGTCCAGCTCCAGCGGCTTCCAGTCGCCGGGCACGCAGGCCGCGTTGTATTGGCGCACGGTCTCCTGCAGCGCCTCGGCGGGCACGCCGATCTTGCCGGCGAGTTCGGCCACCGTCTGGCCCACGACCGGCGGCTTGTCGGTGCGGATGCCCAGCTTGTAGTTGGGAATACGCTGGTGGCGCGCGTCCAGCACCACCCAGGCGGTCCCCTTGGACTGTTCGTAGATGCGGCGCGTCACGCGCTCGTAGTAGGCATCCACCGTGCCGGGCGCCTCGTCGGTGAAGCGGCGGCCTTCGAGGTTGACCAGGATGCCGTAGGGGAAGATGAAGATCGACGGCTCGGCGATACCGGAGCGCGGGTCCACCGGTTCGGCGTGGTAGCTGCCGAATTCGCCGCTGCCGGCGGCGCCGGCGGCGAGCGCCATCGTGATGCCTTCACCGCGGTTGTAGTACGCGCCCTTGCAGACGGGGCGCAGGTACACCGAGCGCGGGCCGACGTAGCGCGTCATCATCTCCGCGTTGCCTTCGAAGCCCCCGCAAGCCAACACCACCTCGCCGCGCAGCACGGCCTGCTTGCCGCCTTGGCGCACCTTCAGGCCGGCCACGCGGCCGGTGTCGTCGTGCACCAGGTCGAGCGCCGTTGTTTCGTACAGGAAGTTCACGCCGAGCTTTTCGGCGTGCGCCGCCAGCGCTTCCACCAGCGCGGCGCCGCCGCCCACCGGCAGCAGCCGCGGCTGCGACTTGGTGAGGAACTGCGTCGGCAGGAAGTCGAAGCGCACGCCCATGCCCTGCAGCCAGGCGATGGTCTCGCCAGCCTTCTCCGAGAAGCATTCGATGAAGTTGGGATCGGCGATGCTCAGGGCGCGCGCCAGCGGCGAGGCCTGCGAGCTCGCGGCGTCCTCGACGAGCTCGGGGTCCACCGCGCCGGAACCGTTCTCGGCCAAGTGCGTCTCGAAGTCGTCGCTGACCTCCGTCAGGCTCTTCATGCGCAGGTAGGCCTCGGTGTAGCGACTCTGCCCGCCGCGCTCCTCGCGCGTGGCGCGCTCCAGCACCACCACGCGCGCCCCCTGCTCCGCGGCGGACACGGCGGCGGACAGGCCGGCAACGCCGCACCCGGCGACGACCACATCGAATTCCTGATTTGCAATCATCTTTTCATCCTTGGGAAAAGCTCATCATCGGCGGCCGGGCGGCGGCCGCAAAGACAGGGAAGCCGAATTGATATTTCGCCGGCGCTGAACGCGAGCTTCAGCGGCGGGCGGCCGCGTCGAACAGGAAGTCGACGCGCGGTTCGCGAGTCAACGCCAGCAGCCGCATCCACAGCGCTTGGCTCTGCGCCGGCTCGAGACCCGCGTACGCGAGGCATGCGTCGAACTTGCTGCGCGCAACGTCCTCGCCCATGCCGTCGGCCACGCGCTCGATCTCCGCGGGGCTTTCGAGGTCGCGACCGTCTCCGGTGCGCACGCGGATGCGCGCGGGCGGATGGCCGGGCCGGTCCGGCAGCGTCTCCAGCACCTCGACGCGCTGCGCGAGGTCCAGCACGCGCTCGTCCGCGAGCGAGGCCGGACCGAGCACGGAGAGGTCGACGCGGCCATGCACCAGTGTGAAAGCGATCATCCAGGGGATGCTGTACTTGGCGTCCTGCAGCGTGGCGGGGCACCGGCGTTCGGCCAGCGGCCGGCACAGCTTGGCGGCCGACGCGTTGACGTGTGCTTCGATGCGAACCGGCTGAGCCTCGCCGAACTCACCTCGCAAGGCCAGCGCCGCGGCGACGTAAGGATGCGAGAGGCGGCAACTGGGCCAGGGCTTCAGCTGGATCGCGTCTGCATGCCAGGGCCCGGTCTGCAGCAGCAGCTCGCGTTGCGCGGGCGTGGCCTGCGCGCCGAAGTACACGGGAAAGAGTCCCGCGGCGCCGTCGAGCGCGCCCTCGGGACCGCGCACACCCGCACGTGCCAGCAGGCAGGCCTGCACGCCGCCCATCGCGGCGAAGGCGGGGTAGATGGCGCGCGCAGTGGCGCCAGTGCCGAAGCCCGCCTGCTTGCCGCCAGCGGCCTGCATGTACGCCAGGCCGAAAGCCGAGACCAACTGGTCGTTCGAGAGGCCGAGCACAAGGCCGGCGGCGAGTGCACCGCCGAAGTAGCCGAAGAGTTGCGTGAGGAACCAGTCCGAGCCGGGGCCGGTGCCCTTGGGCGCGCAGGCGACGCCCAGGCGGCACATCAGCTCGTCGCCGAGCAGCACGGCGTCCACAACGCTTGCGCCCGAAGCTCCCGCCAGTTGCGCGGCGGCGAGCGCCGCCGGCAGGGTGACTGTGGTGGGATGCAGGCGCGCCGCGTCATGGATGTCGTCGAAGTCCAGCACATGCACCAGCGCGGAGTTGGCGAACGCGGCCGCGGCCGGCGTCTCACGGCGCTCTTGGCCGAAGATGCCGCACACGCCGCCGGCCGAGCCCGTGGCGAGCGCCTCGGCGACCTGCAGCGCGGTGTCCTCACCGGCGGTGGCCCCGAAGCCGATGCCCACTGAGTCGGCGATGCGCAGACACGAGCCCGCGCGCTGCGCCTCGCCGATGGCGCGGCGCAGTCCTTGCAGCGCCGAGACGAATTCCCTGGCCAATGACATGCGTTCAGTCCACTCGGATGTTGGCTTGCCGGATGACCTTGCGCCACTTGGCGATTTCGCCGCCGAAGAAGCGCTCGAAAGCCTCGGGGCTGCTGCTCGCAGGCTCGGCGCCCAGCTTGAGCAGCTTCTCCGCCACGAGCGGGTCCTTCACCACCTCGGCCACTTCCCGGCTCAGGCGCTGCACGATGTCCTTCGACGTGCCGGCCGGCGCGAACAGGCCGAACCACGCGGTGGCATCGAAGCCGGGCACGCCGCTCTCGGCGAGGGTCGGGATCTCGGGGGCGACCTTCGAACGCTTCCTCGTGCTGACCGCCAGAGCGCGCAGCTTGCCCGCCTGCACCAGCGGCAGTGTGGTGATGATGTTGTCGAAGGTGACTGGCACCTGGTTGCCCAGCACGTCGTTCATCGCGGGCGCGGCGCCCTTGTACGGGATGTGGTTGAACTTCACGCCGGCCGTGCTGGCGAACAGTTCCATGAAGAGGTGCGAGCCAGACCCGTTGCCCGCCGTCGCGTAGTCCACAGCGCGCTCGTCTGCGCGCGCCGCGTCCAGCAGCGACTTGACGCTCGTGTAGGGCGAGTTGGGGTTGGACACAAGCACGAACGGCGTGGAAGAGATCATGGAGATCGCCGCCAGGTCCTTCTGCGGGTCGTACGTCATCTTCGGATACAGGCTCGGGTTGACCGACAGGGAGATCGTTCCGAGCAGGAGCGTGTAGCCGTCGGCGGGCGCCTTGGCCACGAAGTCGGCGCCGATGTTGCCGCCGGCGCCGGGCTTGTTCTCGACGACCACGGCCTGTCCGAGGCGCTCGGCCAGCTTCTGTCCGACGACGCGGGCGGCGACGTCGGAGGCGCCGCCGGCGGGATAGCCGACGACGATGCGGACCGGTTGCGCGGGCCACTGCTGCGCGTGAGCGGCGACGGCGGCGAGGCCGAGCGCCAGCGCGGCGCCGATTGCGAATGCTTTCATGCGTGCTGCCCTGCGCTCACTCGGCGACGATGTTCTTTTCCTTGACCAGCTTGCCCCAGCGACCGTACTCGGCCGCCACGAACTGCTGGAAGGCCGCAGGGTTGGCCATCGTCGAGGGCACCACCGCCAGCTTGATCAACTGGGCGCGCACGTCCTCGCGCGCCACGACCTTGACCAGCGCCGCATTGAGCTTGGCCGTCACGACCGCAGGCAGCTTGGCAGGCCCGAAGACGCCCACCCAGTTGGTGACGTCGAAACCGGGCAGTTCCTCCTGCGCCGTCGGCACGTTGGGCAGGAACTTCACGCGCTTGGCGCTGGTCACGGCCAGCGGTTGCAGGCGGCCGTCCTGGAACAGCGGGAAGAGCGGCGGCACGTCCATCACGATGCCGTTGACGTGGCCCGCCAGCGTGTCGGTGACCGCAGGGCCCGCGCCCTTGTACGGAACGTGGACTATCTTGCCCTTGGCCGCCTGGATCAGCAGTTCAATGGTCAGGTGCGGCAGGCCGCCCGTGCCCGAGGAGGACAGGGACACCTGGCGCGTGCGGGCCAGCGCCAGCAGCTCCTTGAGGTTCTTGACGCCCAGCGACGGCGACACAGCGATCGCCTCGGGCGTGACGCCCACCGTGTTGATGGGGGTGAAGTCCGACAAGGTATTGAAGGGCACCTTGGGAATGGTGTGCGGGGTGATCACCACCGGGCTCGCGCTGGCGAGAAGCAGCGTGTAGCCGTCCGCCGGGGACTTGGCCACGAAGTCGGCGCCGATCGCGCCGCTCACGCCCGCCCTGTTCTCCACGACCACCGGCGTCGCGAGCTCCTCGGCCAGTCGCGGGGCGACGATACGGGCGACGAGGTCGTTCGAGCCGCCGGGCGGGTAGCCCACCACCATGCGGATCGGCTTGTGCGGGAAGTCCTGGGCGGACACGATGCCGGGGGCGCAGGCGGCCACCAGACCCAGGGCCACGATGAAGCGAAGGGCGAAGCGCTGGCCGCGGCGCGGGGAGGTCGAAGTCATGGCGGCAGTGTAGGAAGCGCCCCCGGTTCCGACAGCCTCTGCAGGTCAAACGCTCTTTTCGCAATTTGCGAATTTCCCTCGGGGTTTGGCCGGTACGATCCCGGCCCATGAAGACGGGGCACCAGAGTTTCACCGATCTCCTGATCTTCACGCAGTGGCGCGACACGCTGCGCATGCCGCGCACACGCGCGAAAGCACCGGCGCCCAGCGGCGCCGGGATTCCGATTTCTCCACCGGCCCTGTGACCGCACACACCCCATGACCCAAACCACCTCCGCTACTCCCGGCGCCCGCTTCCGCGGCGCCCTCGCCCAGGAAAAGCCTCTGCAGATCGTCGGCGCCATCAACGCCAACCACGCGCTGCTCGCAAGGCGTGCCGGCTACAGGGCCATCTACCTTTCGGGCGGCGGCGTGTCCGCCGGCTCGCTCGGCCTGCCGGACCTCGGCATCATCGGCCTGGAAGATGTACTGATCGACGTGCGCCGCATCACCCACGTGTGCGACGTACCGCTGGTGGTGGACATCGACACCGGCTTCGGCCCGAGCGCCTTCAACATCGCGCGCACCGTCAAGAGCCTGGTGCAGGCCGGCGCGGCGGCATGCCACATCGAAGACCAGGCAGGCGCCAAGCGCTGTGGGCATCGCCCGGGCAAGGACATCGTCACCACAGCGGAAATGACTGACCGCATCAAGGCTGCAGTGGATGCGCGCACCGACGACCAGTTCTTCATCATCGCCCGCACCGACGCGATCGCCGTCGAAGGCGTCGACGCGGCCATCGAGCGCGCGCGCGCCTGCCTGGAGGCGGGCGCCGACGCGGTGTTCGCCGAGGCGGCGTACGACCTGGCGACCTATCGCCGCTTCGCTGACGCCGTCGGCGCCCCGCTGCTGGCCAACATCACCGAGTTCGGCCAAACCCCTCTGTTCTCTGTCGACGAACTGCGCGACGCCGGCGTCAGCATGGTGCTGTACCCGCTGTCCGCGTTCCGCGCCATGAACAGGGCGGCCGAGAACGTCTACACCGCCCTGCGCCGCGATGGCCACCAGCGCAAGGTGATCGACCAGATGCAAACGCGCGAGGAACTGTACGACCGCATCGGGTATCACTCTTTCGAGCGGCACCTGAACACGCTGTTCGGCCGCGACAAGGAGAGCGGTGCCGGCGGCTGACTTGGTGCGGCGCACTTTCGGCCGCCGCGAAAACACTCTTCGGCCAGCGCGCATTGGCGCCCACTCCGTGCTTGGGAATACTGCGGCACCCCCGGCATCCCGCCGGACCTGATTCATTGCCGGAGACCAGTCAATGCGCGCCCGAGGATTACTCGCCGCGGCGATCGCCGCCCTTGCCCCCGTCTTACTCGCAGCGCCCCAAGCGGCCTACGCCGAGTGGCCCGAAAGGCCGATCCGGCTGATCGTCCCGTGGCCGGCCGGGGGCGGCAGCGACGTCGTCGCCCGCACCTTCTCGCAGCCGGTGTCCGAACTCCTCAAGCAGCCGATCGTGATCGACAACCGTCCCGGAGCCAACGGCGGCATCGGCAGCGGGCTGGTGGCGCGCGCGCCGGCTGACGGCTACACCCTCGTGTGGGTGACCGCGGACACGCACGCGATGAACCCGCACGTGTACCCCAAGCTGGGCTACGACCCCCGCACCGACTTCGCGCCGGGCGGCTTGGCAGGCTACTTTCCTTATGCGCTCATTGTGAACACGTCCTTCCCCGCCAACAACGTGGCGGAGTTCGTGGAAAAGGCGCGCAAGGAACCCGGCAAGGTGACCTTCGCCTCCTGGGGCATCGGCGGTTCTGCACACGTCGCCATGGAGATGGTGCGCGCGCAGGCGGGCTTCGACGTGCTGCACGTGCCCTTCACCGGCGCTGCGCCGGCCATCTCCGCCCTGGCCGCCGGCCAGGTCGATTCGATGATCGTGCCGATGTCAGTGGCCAAGGCGCAGGCCGAAGGCGGCAAGGTGAAGATCCTCGGCCTGGCGTCGCCCCGGCGGTTCGCCGGCGCACCGGACCTGAAGACCTTCGCGGAACAAGGCGTGCCGGTCGACGCCGGCACCTGGGTGGGCTACATGGCGCCGGCCGGCACGCCGGACGCCGTGCTGCAGCGCCTCAATCGTGCCGTCGCCACCGTGCTGCAGAACCCGCAGGTGCGCGACCAACTGCTGAAGATGAACGTGGAGCCGGCTGCGCCACAGACGACGACGGAGTTCAAGGCCTTCGTCGCTTCCGAGTACGACCGCTGGGGCAAGACGATCCGGGCCGCAAAGATCCGAGCGGAATAAGCGACTGCGGGGCAGGGCCTACTTCAGGCATTTTCTGCCGCGTCACCGACCGGCCGCTTCTGGCGCATATGGGTCATGTCGAAGCCGCAGGCACATCGAAGAACAGGGCCCTCATCTGGGCCGGCCATGTCCCGATGAATACCCCGGCCATTGCAATGGCCGCGGAAGAACTCACTAGACAGCCGAACCGAGACGCCGTTGTGAGCCCCCGGGCCATGCTCCAGTCGCCTCCTATGCAGTACACCGCCCACAAGCAGAGCAGCGGAAAAAGCGGAGCAACGACCAACAGCAAGGAGTTGCGCTTGCCGACGACAGGCAGCAGTCGATGCCGGATGAACCTGTAATGCAGCGACGTTCTCAGGAAGAACAGCAGTGCGATAACCGCAGCCAGGACCGGCCCAAGGGCACTTGCGAGCATGGCAACCTGTGGGAAGGTCGTCGTCCTCGCGTGCTTATGGATGTCCAGGCTTGCCGAGAGTGACAACAACTTTGTGATCGTTCAGACGGTCCCACTAAGTGTGCACGCCCTTCAGGTCGCCGAAGTTGTTAGGGGGCGACGGATGTCCTCCGTCTCGATGCTGAAGGGCTGCTTTTGGCGCGCAATTCTGCCGGAGCCCGTGAACGTCAGTGTCGGGCCCTGAGCAGGTACAGCGGAGCTTGCTACCAAAAAAAGCTTCTGGTCCCGGGGGCGAACAGGCCGACCACGAACCAAAGTGTGTGACCGACCCAACACAGGAGCGTGTAGAACGCGATTTGCTCGGCTGTCCATGTGACCGCTGGCAGCCAATCGACGATGAGGATGGACCGCCAGCCCTCAAACTTCGCCGCACCGCCACCCCAAACGACCCAGTACGCGAACAGTGAACTCGCAGCGTAGAGAAGAAGCCACAGACCGACGTTCATGGGACGCAATGTACGCGAACTACCGCTCGTGGCGCGGTGCGTTAGTGGAAGGCGCGACCTGCCCGTGAGCGCGGACTCTACGTCGTCCAGGAGCTGGGCGAGGTTTCGCGGTCGGTCGGAATCGACGAAGGCCTTCGCGACCTCGAGGGGGTTCAACATCATTCCGCTGTTCTCCAGCCGGGGAAAACGACCGACTACGTATCGCGCGAGACACTTCGACTCCTTCACGTCGTTTAACGCGACGAGTGTCGAACGTCCTGCGACTCTGGCACTGGTATCCCCAAGGCCGAGCGGTACGGTCAGCTTGTGGTCATGGAAGCGGACTACGGTTTTCCGATGCGGCGAGCCCGGTCCCCGTCGCGTCGGCTTCCTTCATTGCTCGGAGGTTTTCTTCGTGAACGCAATGATTTCACTGCCCGCACCAAGACGCCACCGTGTCCACTGTCCTGACCGGCTTTTCCGTCGTCGTGCGCAATCCGCCGAGCGCACGAAGGGCATCTGCCGTCGAAGGAGCCCTTTCGCGAGCGGATCGAATCGACTACTGCCTGCATGCAGGTCCGCCCTCATCGCGATGACACTCGGATTCAGCGGCGGCACGACCCATGCCGGCGGTGGGCCGCTGGGCATCGATCACGTGCTGGCCTACAACCAAAGCGGGATATGGTCTCGGAGCAATCAAAAAGCCCTCGCATACGGCGTCATCGTTTTCGAACTTGCGGGGGCGATCTGGCTCGGCAACGACGACGAGTTCGGCCACACGCTGTGGCAGACCATCGATGCGTCGGTCGCATCTGCCGTTGCCGTGGAGGTGCTCAAAGTCTCGACAGGCAGGCCCAGACCCAACACGGGTGAAGGCCCTGATGCATGGTTCAAGGGCAGCGGGAACCGGAGCTTTCCGAGCGGCGAAGTCGCGCTGCAGGCCAGTTTTGTCACGCCCATCATCGTGAACTACGGCGCGCGATATCCTTGGGTCTGGGCGCTCGAGGTCCTGCCGGTCTACGACGGCGTGGCGCGCATGAAGGGTCATGCGCATTGGCAGACCGACGTGCTCGGAGGCTGGGCGATCGGCACGCTCGCGGGCTACGCCGCGACCCAGTACGAAACACCCTTCTTCGTCGATATCCTCCCCCACGGCTTGACCGTGGGCTATTCAAAGAGGTTTTGACTGCCGGGCCTGATGGCCGCCACGATCCGTCTCGATAAGGCGGTCATTCGGGCGCCGAACTTGAACCGCCCGAAGCCGGCTGCGACATGACCCCTGCAGCTCAAGTCGGGATCACCGCGCGCTTACGGTACGTGTCGCCGCCAACCTGGGGAGAACTAGGAGCCGCGAAGGAAGAGGAATGAACATCTACGAGAACAACGGGGGCGGTGATCCCGGCGGGCCGCTCGCGCCTGCAGAGTGGACGATGAGCGTGCGTCTTGAGGGGGTCGGCGACGGCGCGTACTACATCGCCGACCTGCGCCGCGCCGGGCAGGACGTGTGCCGGGTCTCAAAAAGCAACGGCTTCCTCAGAAGGTCGAAACTTGGTGAACACATCGGTCACCAGCGGCCGGCCTTTGGCGTTGGGGTATGAGGCATAGAACGGTTATGGCTGCGTCGAGGACATCGTCAGCTCGCGGCCGATGTGAAGGACTCAGGCCCGGACTACGGCGTGACAGTCAAGCCCCCGCTCTGATAGGAAAAGGTCGTCGTACCGTTGAGCACATACTTGAACCGCAGCCTGTCTTGCGTCTGACGCGGCGGCGTCTCAATGCGCGGTGCGGTAGAGAGTGAGCCTTGTGGTGCTCTGGCCCGTGAACGCGAGCAATCGGCCATCGACGGCGATCATGTTCGGTATCTCGATTTCGTTGAGCTTTGAGCGGCTCAGTTCCGGGGTCCAGTTCGCGAGATCGGTCGTCGACATCGACTGCGCGATCCGCCCGTCCACTATCTGCCCGTTACCCTCGACGATCAGCTTGTCGCCCAGCACCGCGCATTGCGTACTCCGCTTCGGGAAAGTCGCCGGGTACCCACCATGCACGTTCCACTGCACGCCATCCGGGGAACTCGCGACCGCATCGCCAATCAGCAGCAGCGAGCCGCGCCAGTTCAGGGCGCACGTCACTGCGCCGAGGGCGGCCGGCAGGCTGTCGATCCGCTTGCTCCAGGTGCTGCCGTCGTCTGTGGAGGCCCACACGTCGCGAAGCGCGGTAACACCCGCGTTGGTGCCGCCTGCTACGAAAAGCGTGTTGCCGACTTTCGCCATCACGTGACGCTGCCGGCCGGCAAACGCGGCGCCAGAGGTCTTCAACTGCCACGCGACACCGTTGAACTTCCAGACGTGGCTCCGATACGCGTAGAGGCCGTTCAACTCTTGGCCACCACTCAGATAAACCGAGGCACCGTCGCTCGCCAAAGCAAAGTGGCTGGTCGAGGGCGTTGGGCCGGGGATGGCCTGCAGGTCCCATTGGCCGCCGAGATCGGGAGAGATGTAGGTTTCCAGAACACCCTTCGAACTGTTGGCAAAGGCCGTGAGCGGCTTTCCGTCATACACGCTCAGCGCGAGATTGTGCGTATAGAGCTTGTCCAGGAAGCCAGGCGTGGTCTGCACCTCCTCCCAGCCTGCGTAGCTGAGCTCCGCAGGATCGAGCACGCGAATCTTGTAAGGCAACTGCCAGGGCGAGCCCTCCGCGGGCTGCGCGCAGACCAGTGGGTTGGCGTCGTAGCAGACGCGAACCTCGAAGGTTCCGCTATGAGTGCCTGGTGCGAGATCGGGGTTCGTGTTCATCGATGCCACGTACTGCAACCCGGCGCCGCTGATTCTCACGTTGGACGTGACGACACCCTTCGTGTCGATGATGGCGATGTTGACGGGCTGAGCAATGGTGCGGCTCGACACGGCGACGACGCTGAAAGGCGTGGAGGTCTTCGGAAACACGGTGAGGTCGACCGCAGCAGGCTTGAAGGTGAGCCAGGAGCCCGCGCTGTTGGTGGTGGCCGCGGTCGCGCTCATGATCGGGACTGCGCCGCCGCCGCCACCACCGCCGCCACAAGCAACCAGAATCAAAGCCGTTGCACAACTCGCAACCGCTTCTCTCCGAATACGTGAGTAACTCTTCCCTCCCGCCCGCATCGAAAGGTTATCTCCATCCATCTCCGACCCTCATCAACTATTAGTTACATTCAAATGTAAGGCCAAAGTGGTCAGTTTTAAGAGAGATTCACCTAGGTAAACACCCGACGCCGCTACATGCGGCGACACGCGCGATCTGAAAGCGACGCTGCGAAGGTCAGCTAAGCCGAGAAGTTTCCAACGCCCAGGCAGAGGGCGAGTTGGACATCGGCCTCACACTGGTGAAGCATTGTCGAACAGCACGGTGGCCAGCCAGCGGAAGCACACCGACGGACTCCACTAGACTCGTCATGGCAGCCCAGCCCGCAGCACAAATGTCTCCGACAATGACGCCGTCTACCGCGCCCGACCCACAGCCGCAGCCTCCCCCGCAGCCGGATTTCGAGGACTGCTGCGGCAACGGGTGCGAGCCCTGCATCTTCGACCTGCACGACCTCGCCATGGACCGCTACCGACAGGCGCTGCGCGCATGGCGCGAGCGCCATCCCGAGGCAGCACCGGCCAGCGAATGATCGGCCGCCAGACCTGTGGGCACCGAGCGGCCTGGCCAACCCACCCGGCTCGCAGCGAAAGCCGCCGGTCGGCGGTGCATTGCCCCCTGGCTGCTGACTGCCGGACTGCAGACGCTCAACTTGGAGCCGAGGCGCCCAGTCGGGCATAGAGTTCTACGAGCCCCCTGGAGAATTCAACGTTGCCAACGACCCCGTTGGCGGGGACATCGCTGCGGTGTGACCTCCCGGTTAGTCGGCTTTACGCCACCGACCAGAGTCCGGGCACAAAGTGGCCCGTGCGCCGTTCAGCCAAACTTGCTCTTCATTCAGCTGCAGCGAAGTCGCAGGGTCGATGTCGAAGGTGACTTGAAGTGCGCGCCCAACATAGGCATCTTCGATGGGAAGCTCCCACGTCAGGAATACCTGGGTGCAATCCTTGTCGGAAGTGAAGTCGCTCACACGAAAGCCGCTGCTGTTGCGTTGAACTACGGCATGAGGTTGGCCGGTATCGAATATCACAGCCGTGCCCCGGGCAAGGGGAATTCGATGACCTGTAGAAGGAAAATGCAGGTCCAGACCTTTGTCCTCTGTCAGGAAGAGATTGCAAAAGGCCATGCCCCCATATTGCGCACCGTCATGGTGGTACTTTGCACCGCGGCAGGCCATGAGAGCGACGTCGCTGGAGCCAAGTACCCCAGGCAGTCCGAGTGCGCACGCCCAATCGGCCACCGCCTGCGCGCAGTATTTGTAGTCGGACCAACGCGCGCGTGTCCGCGCCAAAGGCAATGCCTCGACGTCTCCTGGTCCCAGGCCCAAGCGCAAGGATGCCTCCCTTTCCCAATCAGCGATGAGACGTGCGGGGGGCACAGGCACGTCTACCTTGCCCGACAACACGACTTCGCTCACGCTTCGACTGCGGATGGCCTCGCCGCTCCAGAAATAGGATATGAGCAGGGCTAGCCCGGGATTCGGTCGAGGGGGATGGCTCATCTGAATCAAACCCGCGGCGTGCTCGGATCCAACAGGCCTCGATCCTCAGCAGCCACCGGTAGCGAGGCGCGCTGCCAACTGTCTCGCCGTTCGCGCGCTCGCGCCCTTTCCGGTAATCGCCAACGCCGGAGAGTTGACCAGCATTCGCTCGAAGACAGCTTGCACCTCTGCTGCACAGATGTCCTCGATCGCCGCAATCGCACCAGCTATTGGCGTCACGCTTCCGCTGGCGAAGAGTTCCTCGACGGCCTGTTCCATCGCCGCGTAGGTCCGTTCTCCGGCACGCACACGCGACACGATCAGTTGGTTCTTGGCCCGCTCCAGTTGCACCGAATCGATCTTGGTGGCCTGCTCACGCAGCAGGCCGGCTGTCGACGACACCAGTTCGTCGAGCTTGTCCGGGGTAGTGACCGCGTGAATGACGAAGTTGGCCCAGACGTCCCCGGTGTCCATTGTCGAATGCGCTGTGTAGGCCAGGCCGAGCTGCTCCCGGATTCTGTCGACCAGGGGCGCCGACATCCCGCCTCCAAACAGGTTGGCTGCAAGTGACGCCGCAAGGCGCCAGCGCTGCTGCGAAATTTCATCGTCCCGCACGGGCGACAGTGGATAGGCAATGTTCAGGAAAACCTGCGACACCTGCGGAAAGCGCCGGGCCACGGCCAAGCCCATGTACTTCGCAGGCTTTGGCGCCAGCGGCATGGGCAAAGAAGCCGAGGGCATTGCGCAAAAGAGTCCTTCGGCGAGCGCCAGCCAGGCTTCGACATCGAAGTTCCCGGCCGCCGCGACGACGGTGTTTTCCGCGACGTGATGGGACCGGACATGCCGCACCAGATCCTCCCGGGTAAAGCCTTCAATGTTCCCGACAGTGCCGATCACCGGCATGCCCATCGGGTCATCGCCCCAGACAGCGCGGTCGAGCAGTTCACTGGAAGCGTCCTCCGGGTCCTCCTCGTATTCGATGGCTTCATGGCGGATCACATCCAGCTCCCGCTGAAGTTCGCTTTCGGGAAATGTGCTGTTCAGGACGATGTCGGCTGTCATGCGCAGCAGATGCTCCGCGTGCCGGCCCAGGCCGGTCATGAAGTAGGCGGTAGTGTCCTTGCTGGTGAACGCGTTGACGTCCGCGCCCAGCCGCTCCGCATCCAGATTGATGGCCTGCACGGAACGGGTGGTGGTCCCCTTGAACGCCATGTGCTCAAGGACATGGCCAATGCCGTTCGTTGCCGGGGTTTCATCACGGGAGCCAACGCGCAAGAACACGCCCACACTGGCGCTCTGCACGTGGGGCATGGGAATGGCGAGCAGCCGCACCCCGTTTGCAAGCGTGCGAAGGGTGATGGTGGTGTGCCCTGTTGACAGCAAGCCCATGGCTCAGCGGTTCCCCGGCTGCTGCGGGCTCACACCGATGCCATAGAGCGCCAGCAAACCCAGCACGTGCCCGACGGCAACGCCGGGCTCTCCCGCTTCGATGCGTCCGATGGTTTGAATATGCACCCCCAGGCGCGCCGCCGCTGCGGCCTGCCCCTCCCCGGCCGCCGTCCGGGCCAGCCTTGCCGCTACACCTAGTTCCCGAATCGAGTCCAGGGCGTCGCGCCCGATGTCTGCCGAGATGCGCTTTCCTTTGGTCATGAAGGGATTGTCGCTGCCCACTCCTTGACCCGAACCATCCGCTTGAGCGCTCGCGTCAGGCCCGGCGGCAAGTTGCTTGAAGGGAAACAGCTCTGGCGACGGAAAAGCCGAGCCGAGCGGGACCATGTCGCGCTCGCGAGCCTGTGCAAGGACCTAGCGGTTCATGGGCATCTCCCTCTGATACGGTCGTCCCGGACCGCTCCCGAGATTTTCGTATCAGATGTCGGCGTCCCCGGAGCGGCTACCGGCCTCCTTGCATGCATCTGATACGCAAAATTTTCAGGCAATCTGATTCTGTAGGTATCAGCCTGGAAGATGAACACTCGACAGCACGATGAGAGTGCTTCTGTGGTGCCGGCGGACTGCTCCGTCTTTCGACCGATGTCTTGCATGCCTTTCAATGCGCCTTGCGGACGCCCATTCAGCTCACCGCAACCGTTTCGTTAGATTGTTTTTCCGTTTCTTTGTCGGTCTATTGATCTATTCGCCGCAAAGGGGCATTTCGCCGTCTGTCACCATTAATATTCTTTAAATCTTTAAATCATGAACTCAATCCCTATCTCTTTTGTTATTTTCAAGGTTCTCGTGCTCAGCGTGGGCATGTATTTGGCCGTCAAGTGGCATTACGATCGGGGACAGAAGGAAAAGAATCAAAAGACAGCTGCAGTGTTGCTGACATCTATTAAGGTGGGCGCGGCGTTCGTCGCTTCCGCGTTCCTCATGCTGTTCCTCACCTTTGAATTCTGCAATTGGATGGGTCTGGACCTAGCCATGCAGTGATTGGAAATTTTTGGGTCGACAGCCCGGATGCAGTGCGACTAGCGGCACGATCCTCTCAGAATGGACCCCGACACGACGGCACGGTATTTGGCGGGCATGCCGACGTGCGGAGCACAAGCTCGCCGACGACAAAGTTCTCGCCCAGAATTCATGTCAAGTGATCTCCCGACTGCATCGTTTGCGCTCTGCGCCAAATGAAGGACGCGGATAGCCGGGAGTGAAATCGAGGCGTATGTTCGGAGGACGCTTGGGACGCTACTGCGAAAGCGTGCGCTCTGCGTCAAGTCCGCGTGAAGAGCGGCTCTGGGCCCATGGCAACACGGTAGACGAAGGGCTGGTTTTGGCCGAACTGAGCTGCGGAACCGCAGCGTGAGCGGAAGTACCGATGCTCACGGTCGAACGTCGGGTTGTCAGCGCCACGCGGACGCCCGCTGCTTTCACTTTGCTTCCCAAAAAAGCAAGGCTAGTCGACAAGCCGCAAGCCGCGCAGTGAACCGGCCTTACCTCGAGGGAACGTGGAGGGCAAGAAGGCGGCCACCACCCACAGCACTCCTTGACCCACTCGAGCAGCGATAGGCATCATTCAAGGTCGTTGCTTCCCGATCGGCCGACCAGGTCAACTCGCGATCCCTTCATGACTCAACCCAAAGTTCAATACGCGAGAGTTGGTGACGATCGAGTCGCCTACCAGGTACTTGGCGATGGACCGCTCGATCTCGTCGCGACTGCGGGGATATGGGGGCATATCGACCTCGAGTGGGAGGATCCTGCGACAGCGCGCTTTTTGCGTCGGCTCGCCTCCTTCAGCCGGCTGATTCGTTTCGATCCTCGAGGGGTCGGTCTCTCGGATGCGCGTCCCAGCAGTGAGCGCGACGTGTCTGAGTGCTGGGCGGAAGACCTATTGGCGGTAATGACAGCGGTCGGCTCCCAGTCGATCGCCCTCGTCGCCTGGTTATCTGGACAGGGTCCGCTGCAGTTCGCGGCCAAACAACCGCAGCGGGTGCGCGCCCTTGTACTCGTCAACATGGCGGCTCGCTACGCGGATGCAGCGGACTATCCTCAAGGGCATCCGTTGAAACACCGGGCCAGCTACGTGGAGTTCGCTCGCAAGTACTGGGGAACGGAACGATGGGCAATTGCGCACTGCCCCAGTTTGACGCATGACGAGCAAGCAAGGCATTGGCACGCAAAGTGGCAGCGGGCAATGGCAGGGCCTAAAGCCATCGCAGAAAGCTTCGCACGAGACTGGGAACTGGACGCAAGGCCAATCCTGGCTAGCGTCCGAGCGCCAACCCTGGTCATGGCACGCAGTCACTGCTTATGGCTCCCCCCGGCTCTTCCTCGCTATCTGGCCGACCATATTCCCGGCGCGCGCCTCGTCGAGTTCCCCGGGGCCGACATCCTGCCGTTCTGGGAAACGCCCGACCCGATTCTCGACCAGATCGAGGAGTTCATAACCGGCCAGCGCCACGGTGACGAGGGGGAGCGTGCGCTTCTCACGGTGCTATTTACTGACATCGTCGCATCGACAACGCTTGCGGCCAGGATGGGGAACGCCAAGTGGCTTGAGTTGCTTAACCGGCACGACCAGATCATGGGAAGTGCGCTGGCGCGCTTCGGCGGTAAGCTCGTTGAGCGCACCGGTGACGGCACGCTGGCCACGTTTGATCGCCCCGGCCGTGCGATCGACTGCGCGGTCTCCCTTCACGAGGCCATGGCGTCGCTGAACATAAAGCTGCGCGCTGGTCTACATACGGCTGAAGTCGAATTGCGCGACGATGGCCGCATCGGAGGCATCGGTGTTCATGTAAGTGCTCGCGTGATGGCCAACGCAGATGCCGGTGAGGTGTGGGTCTCACACACCGTGGAAAGCCTTCTGCTTGGGTCGCACTACGGTTTCATCGAGCGCGGAAGTTACGCACTCGCAGGTGTGCCTGGAAATTGGACCTTGTTTGCTGTTCAACCTGTTTGACCGATACGTGGTTCGGCGCCGCCTTTCGCCGCGCCTACATGTATTGCTGTTTCGATTGAGTGGTCACGCCGCCCTGCCCGGCTCGCAGCCTAAAGCGGTCGTAGAACCTTCCGGGATCGAAGGACTGCAACCAGTCTGAACCGCCCCTTTCGTCTCGGCGATTGAACCGAGACCGACGGGTCATCTGGGAAATTTCTGTGTCGCGACCCCGCGAACCCATCGACTGCTCGCTCAACTGACTATTGCCGGCGCAGGGCCGTCGTTAGGTGGTGATCGACTGAGTCAACAATCTCGGATTGCCCGAACGGCGCACGGCAACCAGCGCGCGGCGGCTCTTCAAGCCGACCCAGTGTTCATTGTCCAAAATGACCATAACTCGATTTTTTAGTAAATCCGGGGGTCTTTCAGAGGAGGGAAATGACCGTATCTTCTTCTTTAGTAAATCGAAGACGCTGAACCATGAATCACGATTAGGATCGGACGCTCTGTAACAAGGAGTTTCTCATCGTGATCCTGAGGTTTCCATCGACCACCTGCGCTATCGCCGCAGCGGCATCCTTCCTGATTGCAGGCTGCGCGACGCAGTCCAAGAAGCCTGAATCCGAACCCGTGGCCGCCGCTCCAGCGCCTGCAGCTGCTCCGGCGCCAGCCCCGGCCGCCGCACCGGTCAAGCCCGAAGCAACGAAGACCGTGCGCAAGGGACCGCAGCCGCTCAGCTACGACGACGTGAAGAAGACCGCACGCAGCGCGGGCAGCCATGCCGCGGCGTCGAAGCGACTCGTGGGCAAGTCGGTGGAACTCGAGCTTGCGAGGAGCAACGAGGGTAGCCGCGTCCCCGCCAACGCCTATGCAGTGCAAGGCTCGGACGACACGTACTTCTTCTGCCGCAATGCGCCGGCCGGATTCAGCGGCGGCGAAGTGACCGCGAAGATCGTGAAGTACGCCTATCGCACCGACGCGGACATCATCGCGGTCGATCTCGATCGCTGCGTGCCGACTGCAACGCAAGCCAGCGCGCCGGCGGCTGCACCGGCTCCCGCAGCAGCACCAACGCCCGTTGCCGCGACACCCGCGCCCGCACCTGCTGCAGGCAAGGGCGGCGCCAAGCCCGGCATGGATGCGCAGGGCAACGTGATCGATTCGTCGAAGGTCGAGGCCGGCAGTGGCCGCACCGTGAAGGGCATCAACGACTTCGAAGGCGAGATCACCGGCATCCCCGCGAAGAACTCGAAGTTCACGCAGTTGCAGATCGGCATGTCGCTCAGGCAGGTGACGGACCTCGCCGGCCAGCCGACCGACCAGGGCGCCTACATCACGGGCAAGGCGTGGATCCCCTTCTACTTCGGCAGCGATCGCCACCGCTTCGAGATGACCTACAAAGGCCAGGGCCGTCTGATCTTCGCGGGCGGCGGCATGGGCGACTTCTCGAGCGGCAATCTCATCTGGATCATTCACAACCCCAACGAGAGCGGCTATCGTTGACGGACATGCTTCGCCGCATGGAACCCTGACGGAGGGAAATGCATGCCCAGTGCCCTGACCGATCGCGCCACATTCGCTGGTGTACTCGCGCAACTCGTGCGAAACCGCTGTGCTTCGGGCGCCGATCGAACGTCACGCACGGGCCTGCAGGCCACCGTCCCGGTCAACGAGCGCCCGGCGGTCCGTCGCGGCATCGAGGGCCTGATCGATTCCGGTGTGCTCGCGGTCCACGGCGAGGACATCGGTTTCACTGCCGACGGGTGGCAGTTCCTGACCCACGTCCAGAAGTCGCAGGGACAGAAGGCGGCGGTCGAACGCCATCATGACGACCCCGCCGCCCTGGAGCGCATCCTCCGGAAGATCGAGCAGGACGAACGCTTCGAGCCCTATCGCGACCTCGACGAGGTCCGCACGCTGCCGGCGCGGCTCGAGAACTACCGATCGCTGCGCCACGACAAGCGAATGCCCATGGGCTGGCTGGTCGTGACCACCGTGCTGGTGGTCGCCGCGACGCTGGTGGTGATCTTCTTCAAGCGCTGATGGCGTGGCTCACGCCATGATGTGCACGCCGCCATCCACGTAGATCGTCTCGCCGCTGATGCGGCGCGCATAAGGCGTGGCGAGGTAGGCGCAGGCGAAGCCGACGTCCATGATGTCGACCAGTTCGCCGACCGGCGCCTTCTGTGCCGCCTCCGTGAGCAGCAGATCGAAATCCTTCAGCCCCGATGCGGCGCGCGTCTTCAGCGGCCCCGGCGACATCGCGTGCACGCGGATGCCCTTCCCGCCCAGCTCGTACGCCAGGTAGCGACACGAGGCCTCGAGCGCGGCCTTCACGGGGCCCATGACGTTGTAGTTCGGCACCACGCGATTGGCGCCGTAGTAGCTCATTGCGATCATCGTGCCGCCGTCACGCATCAACGGCGCGGCGAGCCTCGCCATGCGGATGAAGGAATGGCACGAGACATCCATCGCCTTCGCGAAGCCGTCCGCCGAACAGGACAGCAGGCCACCCTGCAGGTCGTCCTTCGGCGCCCAAGCGATCGAATGCACCAGGATGTCCAGCTTGCCCCACGAGCGCTCGACTTGCGAGAACACGGCTTCGAGCTGTCCGGACTCGCTCACGTCCAGCGGCATCAGGATGGAAGCATCGAGCTGCTTCGCCAGCGGCTCGACGTAGCCCCTCGCCTTCTCATTCAGATAGGTGAGCGCGAGATCCGCACCGAGCTCGTGGAATGCGCTCGCACATCCGTAGGCGATCGAGTGCTCGTTGGCGACGCCGACCACCAGTGCCTTGGCGTCCTTGAGGACAGGGTGTGGCGTGCCATAGCTCATTTGCGCGCTCCCCGTGCAGTCTTGGCCGCGGCCCGTGGCAGAGAAGGCGCCTTCACGGTCTTCGTGGTCTTGGTCTTGGGCTTGGCTGCACTCGTCGATGTCTGGGTGCGGGTTCGCTTCCGCGCGGCGGCGAGCAATGGCTGTCGCGTGACCGTAGACGGCAGTACCTCGCGGATGCGCTCGTAAGTCGCTTCCTGCGCCGGTGTCGCACGAATCGCCGAAACGCGCGGATCGGCCAGCAGCCGGTCGAGCAGGGCCACGAAGCGCTCACGGTCTTCGGCCGACTTCAGCAGGCTGGGCAGCGTCTGCAGCGCGCGCTCCGGCTCGTAGCGGCAGATGAGTTCCTGCCGGCCACGGATCGCATGCCAAGCCTCCGCACTCAGCGGCGGGAGCAGGTCCGCGTATTCGCGCGCGAGCTGGCTCTTGAGCTCGACGCGCGCCAGCGGCAGCGGCTCGCCCCTGCGCGCGAGCAGGCACGCGGCCCGTGCCAGCGCCTCGGGGTAGCCGCCCTGCCCGATCGCTGCGAGCGCTTCCTGCACCACCGGCTGATCGCGCGGCGAGATCGTCTCCTGGCTGCCCTTGGCGTCGCGCTTGCGCATGCCCGGATGCAGCGCCGGAAACAGGATGCCGAAGGTCTGGAAGAACAACGCCTCGCTCGCCGCATCCCGGATGTCGCGGTAGTAGTCCAGCGACGCGCTGATCCACGTGGAAGCCACTTGCTCGGCCTGCTTGAACGGCGAGCCTTCAGGCGCGGCCTGGCGCGCGCCTCGCACCATCTCGGCCATCGGAGCGACCCACGCGAACCAGGGATTGCGGTCCGACGGAATCGATTGCTCCAGCCGCATCGGATTCAGCCGGCGGCCGATCTCAGCGGTGGTCTCGTTCGACATCGCCTGCACCAGCGGTTGCGCAAAAAGCTCATAGGCCTTCTGGTTGAACTCGGACATCTCGGCCACGGCTTCGAACGGCTCCTCGTCCTTGCGCTCGAAGCGGTTGAACTGCGCCGCGATCTCCTCGAGCTGCCGCTCGACAAAGCTCACCTCGTAGCGGATCTTGCCGTTGCCGTCGCCGACTTCCTCGATGTGCATGCCGTAGAGGCCCGGTGGCAGCGCCTCGATGGACTCCAGCACCTCGACGATCTGTGCATGCTCCTTCGTCGCGACCTTGCCTGAGACGAAGATGCCCAGGTGCCCGATGTTCTTGTGCAGCAGGCCGATGATGACCTGCCCGCGCGCCTTGATCTCGTCGGTCGAGCCGTACACGTCGGCCACCCAATTGAAGGCCTGTTCCGGCGGCGTGATGTTGTCGCCCATCGATGCGAACAACACGATCGGCGAACGGATCTCGCGCAGGTCGAACGACTTGCCGTTGCTGCCCATCGTGCCCGACCAGAGCTTGTTGCCCACGAAAAGGTTCTGGACGATCCAGTCGATCTCCTCGCGGTTCATCAGGTAGAAGCCGCCCCACCAGCGCTCGAACTCCAGGAAGCGTGGCGGCTCGGTGTCGATCTTGGCGTAGAGGTTGTAGTACTTGTCCCAGAGCGCGTTGGCCGGGTTGAGGTTCGCGAAGTTCGACACCAGGTGCGCACCGTCGAAGACGCCATTGCCAAGGTCCGCGCTAAGCGACGAGAGCCAGCTGCCGCCGAGCAGGCCGCCCGAATAACGCATCGGGTTCTCCGCCTCGCCTTCGTTGAACGCGCCGCCCCAGTAGGACATCGGCGCGCCGTTGATGACGATCGGACCGGTGTCGTCGGGGTCCGACGACGCGAGCATCATCGCGGCCCAGCCGCCCTGGCAGTTGCCGACGATCGCGGGCTTGAGGCTGTCCGGGTGCAATTCACGCACCTTGCGAACGAAGATCTGCTCCGCGGTGCAGACGTCGGGCAGCGTCTGCCCCGGCTGCGGATCGGGGAAGAAGATCACGAAGTACACCGGATGTCCCGCGCGCAGCGCCACGCCGACCTGCGAGTCGTCCTTGAAGCCGCCAATGCCCGGGCCGTGGCCGGCACGCGGATCGATGATGACGTAGGGCCGTTTCTTCGGATCGATCGTCACGCCCTTGGGCGGCACGATGCGCACCAGCGCGTAGTTGACCGGCCGCGTGAATCCACGCGCATCGAGCACCATCTCGCATTCGAAATGCAGCAGCGGCGGCCGGCCGGCCTTCTCATGCTCGTGGTAGTTGTTGCCGCGCTGGCGCAGCGTGTCCAGGAAGAGCACCGAACGCTGCGACGAGTCGATCACGTACCTGGCCCAGTCATTCCAGAACTCCCATGTCGGCAGCCGCGGACTTCTTGCATCGACCGGCCATGCGAGTCCGGCTTGTTCCACGCGATCCTTGAAGCGCTTCTGCGCCACCTGCGTGCGATGCTGATACAGCCGGGCGAGCCTGGCGGCGCGCTCGGCAGACTCGGTCAGTCCCTGTTGGCGGACGGGCATGTCGGTTCCTTTCATTGGCAATCGGGTGCGGCCGCGGCCGCGAGATCCATTTCGATGTGGGTGACACCGCCGTCACGCCGCTTGCGCATCGGAAGCCCGCAGCGATTGAACACCGCCAGCATCGGCGCGTTGTCGGCGAGCACATCGGCCTCGAAGCGCACGATACGGTGCCTGCGCGCGATCTCGATCATGGTTTCGAGCAAGCGCGTCGCGAGGCCGTTGGAGTGGTAGTCCTCTTCGATCGTGAAGGCCACCTCGGCGGCCCTCGCGCCATCCGGCGTATCGAAGACCACGTACGTGCTGCTTCCGATGACCGTCTCGTCATCGCCCTCCCCGATCGTCACCGCAAGGCCTGCGAGGTGCTCGAAGTCGATATCCTTCAGGCGATCGAGTGTCTTCTCGGGCAGCGCCTTCACATGCGTGAAGTAGCGGGTGTAGATCGAGCTCGGGTCCAGTTGCGCGAATGCCGCGACGATGCGTCCCCGGTCATCGGGGCGCATCGGACGGATGAGCGCGGGTGTGCCGTCGCGCAGCGCGATCCGGCGGCGGAGCTGCATGTCGTCGCTGCTGTCGCCCATGGCGCTTTACTCCAGCGGTCAAAGTAGGAAGTGCGGACTCAGTGGTGTTCCATCCGTTTGAGCAGCCGCTCGCGGATGGTGTCGATCAGCGCCTGCGCCTCGACCGGGCCCAGCGTGTCGTACGCTTTCTCGCGCACCATGAAGCCCATCATCAGCGACTCGCGCAGCTTCTTGAAGGCGCGCGGGTTTTTGTGGCCGCACACGGAATCGTTGTTCTTGAGGACTGCCTCGATGACGCCGGGGTCCATCATCTTCACCTGGCAGATCGATGCTTCCCGGATGATCTGTGACAGGACGTCGTCGATCTGGTGAGTCCAGACGCTTTCTCTGGGTGTATCCGTCATAAGAGCCCCCATTGGTGAAAGAGATGGTCGTTGAGTCTAGTCGCGAGATTCGTGCCTGACCATGAATAGCGCATGAACCTAAGCCTCGACCACGCGTCGGGTATGGCGCGCGATCATCAGTTCCTCGTTCGTCGGAATGACCCATGCCGCCGTGCGGCTGCCTGCGGTGCTGATGCGCGGACTGCGGTTGGCGTTGGCCTGCGCATCGAGTTCGATGCCCAGCCAGGCCGCATCGCGGCACACGCGCTCCCGGATCGCGGCGCTGTTCTCGCCGATGCCGGCGGTGAACACCAGCGCATCGAGACCACCCAGCGACGCAGCGAGCGACCCCAGTTCGCGACGGATGCGGTAGACGAAGACATCCACGGCCGTTTTCGCACGCGGATCGGTCGATGCGAGAAGATTTCGCATGTCGCTGGAGATGCCCGACATGCCGAGCAGGCCCGACTGGCTGTAGAGCAGCTTTTCGATCGCGCGCGCATCCATCCTGCGCTCGTCCATCAGGTAGAGCAGCACGCCCGGATCCAGCGAACCCGAGCGCGTGCCCATCGGAAGTCCTTCGACCGCGGTGAAGCCCATCGTGTTCGCGACGCTGCGGCCGCCGTCGATCGCGCACATGCTCACGCCGTTGCCCAGGTGGCAGACCACGACCTTGCCCGCAGCCGCGACCGGATCGTGCGCAGGCAGCGCCGCGCTCACGTACTCGTAGGAGAGCCCGTGAAAGCCGTACCGGCGCACGCCCGCGTCGTGCAGTTCCGAAGGGATCGCGAAGCGCCGCACCACTTCCTGGTTGGTCGCGTGGAAAGCGGTGTCGAAGCAGGCGACCTGCGGCAGGTCCGGCTGATGTTCGAGCAGCAGCCGGATCGGCGCGAGGTTGTGCGGCTGGTGCAATGGTGCGAGCGGCACCAGCTTTTCGAGCGACACCAGCAATTCGGGCGTGACGCGTTCCGGCAGGACATGCTCCATGCCGCCGTGCACCACCCGATGACCGACCGCGTGCAATTCGTAGTCCGAGCCTTCATTGCGAAGGAACCCGGCAAGGTGCGCGACCGCTCCCTGATGCCCCAACGAAGTGCCTTCGCCCCAACGCTTCTCGCCGATCACGCGCCCCTCGCCGTCGCGGGCAATGAAATGGGGAGCGGTGTGCAGCCCCTCGACCTGGCCGCGCACCACGGGCGCCAGCCCGTCACGCTGCTCGACGAAAAAGAGGAACTTGATGCTGGATGAACCCGCGTTGAGAACCAGGATGCCCGGCTGCTTCATGCGACCACTTTCTTGGGTTGCTCCCGTCGTGCGCGTGCAACCAGTCCGGCCACCGCACACGAGGCGAGGCGCGCGATCAGCGAATCGGCACGGCTCGTGAGGATGATCGGCACGCGTGCCCCGAGCACGATGCCCGCCGCATCCGCGCCGGCCATGAAGGTCAGGCTCTTCGCGAGCATGTTGCCCGCTTCGAGGTCCGGCACGATGAGGATGTCCGCCTGCCCCGCCACGGGCGAGGCGATCTTCTTGATCTTCGCCGCCGTGAGATCGATCGCGTTGTCCAGCGCCAGTGGTCCGTCGAGGATGCCGCCGACGATCTGCCCGCGATCGGCCATCTTGCACAGCGCGCCCGCCTCCACCGTGGTGGGCACGGTGGGATTCACGGTCTCCATCGCCGAGAGGATCGCCACCTTGGGCGCACCATTCCCGAGCGCATGGGCGAGGTCGATCGCGTTCTGGATGATGTGGACCTTGTCCTGCAGCGTCGGAAAGATGTTCACCGCCGCGTCGCTGATGATGAGCGGCTGATGCAGCGCCGGCACATCCATGACGAAGCAGTGGCTGATGCGCCGCCCGGTGCGCAGGCCCGTCTCGCGCTTCACGACGGCGGCCATCAGCTCGTCGGTGTGCAGGCTGCCCTTCATGAGGGCCTCCACCTTGCCTTCGCGCGCGAGGAGCACCGCAGCTTCGGCAGAGGCTTCGCTGTGCGGAGTGTCGACGATCGTGAAGCTTGAAATATCGAGGTCGCAATCGGCGGCCACCGCGCGGATGCGCTGCTCCGGCCCGACGAGGATCGGGGCGATCAGATTCTCTTCCGCGGCCTCGAGCGCGCCCCTGAGCGAACTCTCGTCACAGGGATGCGCGATCGCGCACGGAATCGGATCGAACGCCCGGCAGGCCGCGATCAGGCGTTGGTACTTCTCATGCTTGTTCTCCATCGGGAGATTCCTCCAGCAGGCCAGGAGGAGACATCGTGTGTCGCGAACACGTCAATGTCAACGCAACTTCTGTGACGATCATCAAACTGACACGGCGTCGGCACGATCACGATGGCGTGTAAGCGCATGTAGCGGCCGCCGAGGCTCAGCTCAGGTTGGCCTTCTCGAGGCCGTACGCCTTGTCCGCCGAGCCGGGCGGCGTCTTGAAGGCCGCGTTGGCGCGATTCCACGCGTTGATGGCCATCACGAGGAAGGTGAGGTCGGACAACTCCGCTTCCGAGAAATGTGCGCGTGCACTTTCAAAGAGCTCGTCGGACACGCCGTGCGGCGGCAGATGGGTGAGTGCCTCCGTCCACGCCAGTGCTGCGCGCTCCTTGGCGCTGAACAGCGTGGATTCGTGCCAGATCGCCACGTGATAAAGCCGCAGTTCACGCTCGCCGTGGATCTTGGCTTCCTTGACGTGCATGTCGAGGCAGAAGCCGCAACCGTTCATTTGCGACGCGCGGATGTTGACGAGGTCGTGGATGGTGCGGTCGATCGCGCTTTCCTTCAGTGCGTTGCTGAACTCCACGAATTTCTTGAACAGCTCGGGCGAACGCTGGATGTAGTTGATACGCTGGGACATGATTTCTCCGGGTTTGAGGCACACACCGTGTGCGCCATACCCAGAAGACGTTCGGGCCCGCGCCGTTGTGACAGGGCGCTCCAAATTCAGTGCGGGAGCATGGCCGCGAGCCGCGCCAGCTTGTCAGGATTGCGCTGAACGTGGATGCGAAGGATGCGCTGCCCGTCCGTCTCGTACGACTGCGCCGATTCGAGCACCCCGTCGATGAAGCGAAGCAGACCCCACTGCCCGTTGATGTTCGCGATTTCAACGCGCTGCGCCGAACCGAAGCGTCGCGCGCTCGCGAAATACAGCTGCGCGATGCGCTGGCTGCCCACCAGCGGCTTGCCGAAGCTCGGCACCTTTCCGCCACCGTCGCCGATCAGCTCGGCCCGTTCGGAGAGCATCGACTTCAGCGCCGCGAGGTTGCCGTCGGTGATCGCCGCCGCGAAGTCGCCGAGAAGCCGCCGGTGCGCGTCGGGCGAGACCTCGAAGCGCGGGCGCTCCTCGCGCAGCTGCGCCTTCGCGCGGTGCACGAGCTGGCGGCAGGCGGCTTCGCTCTTGCCGATCATCTCGGACACCTGCGGGTAGTCGGCGTCGAATACCTCGCGCAGCAGGAAGGCGGCGCGCGCCTCTGGAGACAGGCGCTCCAGCAGCATCAGGAAGGCGGTGGAGACCTCGTCGGCCCGCTCCAGCATCTGGTCCGGCGTGGGCGGCGAATCGGTCAGGATCGGTTCGGGCAGCCAGATGCCGACGTAGTGCTCGCGGCGCACCTTGGCGCTGCGAAGCCGGTCGATCGACAGGCGCGTGGCGATGGTGACCAGCCAGGCCTCGGCGCTCTCCAGCGTCTCGGGGTCGGTCTCGTGCCAGCGCAGCCAGACGTCCTGCACCACCTCCTCGGCTTCGGCCATCGAGCCGAGCATGCGGTACGCGATCCCCTCCAGGCGGGGGCGGAGCCGGTCGAAAGTGCGGGTTGAATCGTCCATATCTCTCGTAGACGTTCGAGGCCGGCGTTTTGTGACAGCCAGCCCGGGGAGAGCGATCTTGCCACGCCGATTCAGGACGCCGCTAGACTCCACGCCGTATGCGCCCCGGGCGCACTCCCCACCCGATCGCAGGAGGCAGACGCCCCATGGCAGAGTCCCGGTCCCGGCCCTCGTCGCGGCTTGCACGGCGTGCAGCGGCGGGTGCGCGCCCGGATTTCGGGCGGCTGGTCGAAACCGGGCTTCGAATGAGCGCACTGCGCAGCGCCGCCGAGGTGCTGCGATTCGTCATCGGCGAGGCGAAGGCGCTTCTCGGTGCGCAACGTGTGTTGCTGGTACTGGAAACCGGGAACGGCCCGCGCATCGCCGGATCGAAACTCCCCCGCGGGGAGAAGGCCGCCGAACTGCTCCGCGCGATCGGACCCTGGCTGGCCGAAGCCCGCGCCACCCGCTCGGCCCAGCTTCGCCATGGCCCGGAGGGCGCCCGGCCCGAAGCCCAGCGTTCGTGCCTGATCGCGCCGCTGGCCGCGCGAGACGAGCTGGCGGGCTTCCTCTATGCCGACGTCGAAGGTCCCGAGGGTCGCTTCGCGCAAGCGCACCAGGAGGTGCTCTCGGCGCTCGCGTCCCAGGCGGCGGCCGTGTTGTCCGACATCCGCGCCCGCGAACAGCTCGAAAGCACGCTGGCCGCGCGCAGCGCCGAACTCGCACAGAGGGCGGGCGCGCTCTCGCTGATCGACAGAATCCAGGAAGGCATCGCGGCGCGGTTGGAGTTTTCGGCCATCGTCCAGATGGTCGGCGACAAGCTGCGCGAGGTGTTCGACTCCGGCGACGTCACGATCCTGTGGTGGGACGACAAGACCCAACTCGTGCAGGCCCTCTACCGCTACGAGCACAACCGCCCCCTGCCGCTGCCGCAGGCTCGCCTGCTGACGCCTGGCGAGCCGCTTGAGCGCATCCTGCTGGGCCGCGAGGTGGGTGTCCTGAACACACGCGCCGAGCAGACCCGCATCGGGCTCTCCCCACACCCGGGCACGGACTGGGCGCTTTCGCTCGCGGCGGTGCCGATCCTCGGGCGGGACCGCGTACTCGGGGCGCTGGGGCTGCAGAACCACGAACGCGAATACGCCTTCGGCCACGAGCAGATCCAACTCCTCGAAACCGTGGCCGCGACCATGGGCGCGGCGCTGGAGAACGCCCGTCTGTTCGACGAGACACAGGAAGCGCTGGCGCGGCAGACCGCTACGTCGGAAGTGCTGAAGGTCATCAGCGGCTCGCCGACCGATGTGCAGCCGGTGCTCGAAACCGTCGCCGAGCGCGCCGGACTGCTGTGCCGCGCCGAGGGCAGCCGGGTGTGGCTGGCCGCTGGCGACTGCCTGCGCGCCATGACCAGCTACGGGCCGGGCTATGGCGGCGACGGCGCCGGGCTCGAACTGCCGCTACGCCGCACCTCGATCGGCGGACGATGTTTCATCGACCAGTGCTGCGTGCACGTCGAAGACGTCGTGCCGCTGATCGACACGGAGTACCCCGACGTCCGCGAGCTCCAGGCGCGCAACGGCTTCCGCACGGTGCTGGCGGTGCCGATGCTGCGCGACGGCCGCGCCATCGGCGTGATCTCGCTGCTGCGCAACCAGGTGCGGCCTTTCTCGGCGCCCGAAATCGCGCTGGTTCAGACCTTCGCCGACCAGGCGGTGATCGCGATCGAGAACGCGCGCCTGTTCAACGAGACCCGCGAAGCGCTGGAGCAGCAGACCGCGACCAGCGACGTGCTCCAGGTCATCAGCGGGTCGATGGCCGATGCGCAGCCGGTGTTCGACAAGATCCTCGAGAGCTGCCAGCGGCTGTTCTCCAGCTCGCAGATGGGCATCTCGCGAGTCGGCGATGACGGCATGGTGTACCTGGGCGCACACCGCGGCTCGGCGCGGGAGGCGCTGGAGAGGCACTATCCGCGCCCCTTCGAGCCCGCGACCGCGGGCGACGCGATGCAGGCCTCCGGCGTGCTGCACATTCCCGATGCGCTGGCGGAGCCGCACCTGCCGCAGTTCATGCGCGAGATCGCCGACAAGGTGGGCAGCTACGCGATCATGATCGCGCCGCTCCTGTGGGAAGGACGCACCATCGGTTCGATCCACGTGACGCGGCAGCCGGTCGGCCCTTTCGCCGACAAGGAGCTCAAGTTGCTGAAGACCTTCGCGGACCAGGCCGTCGTTGCGATCCAGAACGCCGCGCTCTTCAAGCAGGCACAGGAGGCCCGCACGGCGGCCGAGGCCGCGAACGAAGCCAAGAGCGCCTTTCTCGCGACCATGAGCCACGAGATCCGCACGCCGATGAATGCGGTGATCGGCATGAGCGGACTGCTGCTCGACACGCCACTCGATGCCGAGCAGCAGGACTATGTCTCGACGATCCGCGAATCGGGCGATGCACTGCTGACCATCATCAACGACATCCTCGACTACTCGAAGATCGAGGCGGGGCGGATGGACATCGAGGCCCATCCCTTCGATCTGCGCGATTGCGTGGAATCGGCGCTCGACCTCGTGAGCGCGCGCGCCACCGAGAAGGACCTCGACACTGCGTATGTCTTCGAGGGCGATGTGCCCGACGCGGTCAGCGGTGATCTCGCGCGCCTGCGGCAGGTGCTGCTCAACCTGCTGAGCAATTCGGTGAAGTTCACCGAGCGTGGCGAAGTGGTCGTGTCCGTCAGCTCGGAGAAGCTGCCCAATCGCAATGTGCGCCTGACCTTCGCGGTGCGCGACACAGGCATCGGCCTCTCGGAGCAGGGCAAGAGCCGGCTGTTCCAGTCGTTCTCGCAGGCCGATTCGAGCACCACGCGCAAGTACGGCGGCACGGGGTTGGGTCTCGCGATCAGCAAGCGGCTGGCCGAACTCATGGG
>JAGIAI010000073.1 GCA_017744935.1 Variovorax sp. | reverse complement strand
GCCGGCGATCGCGCCGATTTGCAGCTCGGTGAACTGCTGGCGATGGCCTTGACGTTTCTGATAGTGCTTACGACGGCGCATCTTGAAGATGCGAACCTTGTCGTGCTTGCCGTGCGACAGCACCGTGGCTGTCACCGTTGCGCCGGACACCAGGGGCGTACCGACCTTGATTGCGCTGCCGTCGCCGACTGCGAGCACTTGGTCGATCACGATTTCCTGGCCTACGTCCGCAGCAATCTGTTCTACTTTGATTTTCTCGCCGGAAGCAACGCGATACTGCTTGCCGCCGGTTTTTATGACCGCGTACATGTGGACCTCTTGAGGAAGATGGCTCTACAGCGAATTCCGTAGAGCCCAAGATTCTAGCACGCCGCGGCCTTTTGCGCGGTAACCGCGGCCCATCCCAAGGCGCGGACACGTCATCCATCCCTATAATCTGCGCTTCCCGGCCCAGCGCCATCGTCGCCCCCTCATGCAGCGCGCAAGCGCCCTCGCCTTGTCAGTTTCAGACGCAGACACCTCTCCCGCCGCTGGCGTACTCCGGCTGATCGCCGAAGACATGGCCGGGGTCGATCGCGTGATCGCACGCCGCCTCGACACGGGCGTTCCGCTCGTGAGCGAGGTCTCCAAGTACATCATCTCCGCGGGCGGGAAACGGCTGCGTCCGGCGCTCCTGTTGCTGATGGCTGGCGCGCTCGGCTATCGCGAAGAGCAGCGCTTCAATCTCGCCGCGGTGGTCGAGTTCATCCACACAGCCACGCTGCTGCACGACGACGTGGTCGACGAATCGACGCTGCGCCGCGGCCGGCCAACGGCCAACGAGTCCTTCGGAAACCCCGCCAGCGTGCTGGTCGGCGATTTTCTCTACTCGCGTGCATTTCAGATGATGCTGGACGCCCACGACATGCGTGTCATGGAGATCCTCGCGGAAGCAACCAACGTCATTGCCGAAGGGGAAGTTCTTCAGCTCATGAACATGCATGACGCCTCGCTCGACGAAGAGGCCTATCTGCGCGTCATCCGCTCGAAGACGGCCAAGCTGTTCGAGGCCAGCACCCGCCTTGCCGCCGTGCTCGCCAAGGCCCCCCCGGACATCGAAGAGGCCTGCGCCACCTACGGGCAGGCGCTCGGCACCGCATTCCAAGTCATCGACGACGTGCTCGACTACGCGGGCGACGCCAACGAAACCGGCAAGAACGTGGGCGACGACCTTCGCGAAGGGAAGACCACGCTGCCGCTCATCCTGGCCATGCAGCGCGGAACAGCCGAGGAGCGCGATTTCATTCGCGCCGCCATCGAAGCCGGCGACACTACGCAGCTGTCGAAGATCGTGGCGATCGTGCGCGAGACAGGGGCCCTGGAAGCCACGCGGACGGCCGCCGCCGCCGAAGCCCAACGCGCCATCGATGCACTTCGTGGCTTTCCGGTGAATTCGCACTCGGAAGGTTTGCTACAATTAGCGGCTCAGCTGCTTGAGCGACGCGCCTAAGTCACCACGAAGGACGAATTTCTCTCATTTAGCACCATCGGGGTGTAGCTTAGCCTGGTAGAGCGCTACGTTCGGGACGTAGAGGCCGGAGGTTCGAATCCTCTCACCCCGACCAGGACCACATGAAAGCCCAAGTGATTCGTCACTTGGGCTTTTTTCTTTGGGCCGCACCACTTCACTTTCCGCTTTATCTGCCGATAAGCATTCGAAGCGGCATTTGCTTGGCCATCACCACCAGGCAGCGTCCGCGTCGGGAGACAAGTGCAATGCGGTTTGATTTCTTTCGCCGTGGTGGCCGTTCCAAAAAGGACGAGCACCCGCCCAACGATGCTCACGACGGTCTTCCCGTCGCGGAGGAGCCGAGCGTGGCGCTCGGCGACGCACCGGGCCATGTGACCCGCGCCCTGATCCTCGATCACCAAAAATCGCTCAAGGGCTATCGGATGGGCTGGCGCGCGGCCGGCCCGAGCGCAGGCGAGCTGGCGGAATTCCGGGCGTTCGTGGCCTGCATCACGAGCCACCTGTGCACGCCGGAGCCGCGCTGGATGCTCGGGCGCGCCGTGCTCTTCATCGACATCACTTCGGCATCGATGCGGTCGAGCGAGCTGCAGTCATTGCCGGCACAGCACGTGGTGCTGTGCATCGCGCTCGACGACCTGATGCGGGAGGACGCCAAGGAAACGCTCCTGCAGCTTCGCCAGCAGGGCTTTCGCTTCATGCTGCGCGGCGCGCAGGCGCTGCCGGAGGACCCTGAACTGCGCGCGCTGGTTTCCCACTTCGACGTGGGCGCTGGCGACAAGGAGCTCGAGACACGCATTCGCCGCGAGGCCGGCCCGGTTCAGCCGCCGCTGCAGATGATCGCCACCCAGGTGGCTTCGTGGAAGGACTTCGATGCGTGCGCCGCGCGCCGCGTCGATGTGGTCATCGAGGGGTCCATGGCACTGCCGGCGGTCGCCACGCGGCCCGGCCAGGCGACGCTTCAGCCCGACACGCTGCTGATCGTGCGCATGATGCAGATGATCAAGCGCAACGAGGATGTGCGCGAGATCGAGGCGGCCCTCGAGCACAACGCCGCGCTCAAGGAAAAGCTGCTGCGCCACATCAACTCGCCGTCCATGGCTGTAGCCGTCGAGATCCATTCGCTGCATCAGGCCGTGACGCTTCTGGGCTACTCGCCCTTGTATCGCTGGCTGTCGCTGCTCCTCGCAAGTAGCGCCAAGTCCATCCCCCCCTTCATGCTCAAACGCGTGCTCACGCGGGGGCGCTTCGTCGAACTGCTGGGCACGGGACGGGTACCGGCGGACGAATCCGACAACCTGTTCGTCATTGGCATGGTCTCGTTGTTCGATCAGCTGCTGGGCATCTCCATGGAGGAGATCCTCGGCATGATCCAGCTCACCGAATCGGCGCAGCAAGCCGTGCTTCAGCGTGCGGGCCCTCATGGCCCCTACCTCTCATTGGCCGAAAGCTGCGAAGCGGATGCCGGGGCGGCGGCGAGTCTCTCGGAGAGCCTGGGCCTCGTGCCCGCGCAGGTGAACTCGGCACATCTCTCGGCCCTGCTGTGGGCACAGGACGTGAGCTCCGCCGACGCGGCCTATTGAGCACGGAGGAGCCTCCGGAGCACCCACCGTTGTTGGGCCTCGGCAACATCTCCTCACGCGAAACCCCCGTGCGACGCGGCCGTGAGGTCAGGGACTGCTGATAAGATGCCTTTCCCCTCTGCCAGGTGTGGCAAAGGGGCCCGATCGTCGCCAAGAATCGCTCGGGATTTGGAAGCCGGAGGTATTAATCCCCGCTCGACCCGGACCCGCCTTTGAGGCTGCAATGCCAAATGCTTGGCGACCGCGCAGTGCCGCGCGGTTTACAGCCCGAAAGCGATCAGCGATGATCGTGAAGCAAATTTTCACGTCTTTTACATTCGTTGAATGGCCGCTGCCGAACCCCTTGTCAAAGAAAGCTCGCCGGTCGCCCTGCCGGGACTGGCGCGCGCCCTGGTTTCGGCTGGCAAGCTTCCCGCCAAGGTCGCGGAAGATATCTATCAGAAGTCGCTCAGTGCCCGCACCAGCTTCATCGCGGAGTTGACCGGCACCGGCGCCGTCTCGGCCGCGGACCTCGCTCACACGCTCTCGAACGCCTTCGGCGCCCCCCTTCTCGACCTCGACGCAATCGATCCGCAGCGCCTGCCCAAGGACCTGCTGGATGCGAAGCTGTGCCAAGCCTACCGGGTGGTGGTGCTGAGCAAGCGCAACAACCGGCTCATTGTCGCCACCGCTGACCCTTCGGACCAGCAGGCTGCCGAGAAGATCAAGTTCGCCTCGCAGATGGGCGTGGACTGGGTCATCGCGGAATACGACAAGCTCTCGCGGATGATCGAGGCGGCGGCGGTCACCGCGTCCGAAACGATCGACAGCATCATCGGCGCGGAATTCGAGTTCGACGATGTGTCGGCAGACACTGCCGTCGAGGCCAACGACCAGGCCGTGGCCGAGGTCGAGGACGCGCCGGTCGTCCGCTTCCTGCACAAGATGCTGCTCGATGCGTTCAGCATGCGCGCGTCGGATATCCACTTCGAGCCCTACGAACACAGCTATCGGGTGCGATTCCGCATCGACGGCGAACTGCGCGAGATCGCGACGCCGCCCACCGTCATCAAGGACAAGCTGGCCTCGCGCATCAAGGTGATCTCGCGGCTCGACATCTCCGAGAAGCGCATCCCGCAGGACGGCCGGATGAAGCTGAAGATCGGTCCGGAACGCGTGATCGATTTCCGCGTCAGCACCTTGCCCACGCTGTTCGGCGAAAAGATCGTCATCCGTATCCTCGATCCGAGCAGCGCACGACTCGGTATCGACGCGCTCGGCTACGACGCCGACGAGAAGGAACGGCTGCTCCAGGCCATCCAGCGCCCCTACGGCATGGTGCTGGTCACGGGGCCGACGGGTTCGGGCAAGACGGTGTCTCTGTACACCTGCCTGAACCTGCTCAACAAGCCCGGCGTGAACATCGCGACCGCGGAAGACCCATCGGAAATCAACCTGCCGGGCGTGAACCAGGTCAACGTCAACGAGAAGGCAGGCCTGACGTTCGCGGCCGCGCTGCGCGCCTTCCTGCGCCAGGATCCCGACATCATCATGGTCGGCGAAATCCGTGACCTGGAGACTGCGGACATCGCGATCAAGGCCGCGCAGACAGGCCACCTGGTGCTCTCGACGCTGCACACGAACGACGCCCCCACGACGCTGACGCGGATGCGCAACATGGGGATCGCGCCGTTCAACATCGCGTCGAGCGTGATCCTGATCACAGCACAGCGCCTGGCCCGCCGGCTGTGCACGGTGTGCCGCGCTCCCTCCGACGTTCCCCGGCAGGCCTTGCTCGACGCCGGGTTCAAGGAGCACGAGCTGGACGGCACCTGGAAGCCCTACCACCCCGTCGGCTGCTCGGCATGCAACGGCGGCTACAAGGGCCGCGTCGGCATCTACCAGGTGATGCCCATCAGCGAGGAGATCCAGAAAATCATCCTCCAGGACGGCACATCGCTGGACATCGCGAAGCAGGCCGAAGCCGAAGGCGTGCGTTCGCTGCGGCAGTCGGGACTGAAGAAAGTCATGCAGGGACTGACGTCACTCGAGGAAGTGCTCGCAGTCACCAACGAATAGCATCTAAAGGCGAAGAACCCATGGCAACGGCAGCAGCATCGAACCGAACACTCAAGGAATACATCTTCGAGTGGGAGGGGAAGGACCGCAGCGGCAAGACTGTGCGCGGCGAGGTCCGCGCCGCCGGCGAGAACCAGGTGCAGGCCGCGCTGCGGCGCCAGGGCGTCTTGACGACGAAGATCAAGAAGCGGCGCATGCGCTCGGGCAAGGCGATCAAGCCGAAGGACATCGCCATCTTCACGCGGCAACTCGCCACGATGATGAAGGCCGGCGTGCCCCTGCTGCAGGCGTTCGACATCGTGGGCCGCGGCAACGCCAACCCGAGCGTTGCCAAGCTGCTCAACGACATCCGCAGCGACGTCGAAACCGGCACCTCGCTATCGGCCGCGTTCCGCAAGTTCCCCAAGTACTTCGACAACCTCTACTGCAACCTCGTGGAAGCGGGGGAAGCCGCCGGCATCCTGGAGGACCTGCTCGACCGCCTCGCGACCTACATGGAAAAGACCGAGGCGATCAAGTCGAAGATCAAGTCGGCGCTCATGTATCCGACGTCCGTGATCGTGGTCGCCTTCGTCGTCGTGGCGATCATCATGATCTTCGTGATTCCGGCGTTCAAGCAGGTGTTCACCTCCTTCGGCGCGGACCTGCCCGCGCCGACGCTGGTCGTCATGGGCATCAGCGAGTTCTTCGTGGCCTACTGGTGGCTGATCTTCGGCGTGCTCGGCGGCGGGATCTACTTCTTCCTGCAGGCCTGGAAGCGCAACGAGCGCGTCCAACAGGTCATGGATCGCCTTCTGCTTCGGATGCCGATCTTCGGCGAGCTCATCGACAAGTCCTGCGTCGCCCGCTGGACGCGCACGCTCGCGACGATGTTCGCGGCCGGCGTGCCGCTGGTCGAAGCGCTCGATTCGGTCGGCGGCGCGTCGGGCAACTCGGTCTATGCCGAAGCCACGACGAAGATCCAGCAGGAGGTCTCGACCGGCACCAGCCTGACCACCGCGATGACCAATGCCAACCTGTTCCCGTCGATGGTGCTGCAGATGACCGCGATCGGCGAGGAATCCGGCTCGATCGACCACATGCTGGGCAAGGCCGCCGATTTCTACGAACAGGAAGTCGACGACATGGTCGCCGGCCTCTCGAGCCTGATGGAGCCGATCATCATCGTGTTCCTCGGGGTCATCATCGGCGGCATCGTGGTGTCGATGTACCTGCCCATCTTCAAGCTCGGTCAGGTCGTCTGATGCTCGTGTCGCAGGGAGTGGACGCGGCGCTGGCCGGCGTCCTCGGGCTGCTGATCGGCAGCTTCCTCAACGTCGTGATCTATCGCTTGCCCAAGATGCTGGAACAGCAGTGGGCCGCGGAGTGCGCGAGCCTCGGCGGCGGCGAAGCGCCCGCCGCCGAACGGTTCAACCTGATGGTGCCGCGCTCGCGCTGCCAGCAGTGCGGCCACGTCATTCGCTGGTACGAGAACATCCCCGTGCTCAGCTACCTCGCGCTGCGGGGCAAGTGTTCGGCCTGCAAGGCGCCGATCAGCCTGCGCTACCCCTTGGTCGAGCTGGCCACCGGCGCCCTGTTCGCGTGGAGCGTCTGGCACATGCCCGGCCAGATCGCAGGGCTGGCATGGTGCGGCTTCGCGGCGGCACTCCTGGCGCTGGCGCTGATCGACTGGGACACGACGCTCCTGCCCGACGACGTCACGATGCCGCTGCTGTGGGCCGGGCTGCTGGCCTCCCTGGCCGGGTTCACCGGCGTGCCGCTCGCCAACGCGGTCTGGGGTGCCGCCGCTGGCTACACCTCGCTCTGGGCTGTCTACTGGCTCTTCAAGCTGACGACGGGCAAGGAGGGCATGGGCTACGGCGACTTCAAGCTCTTCGCGGCTTTGGGCGCCTGGTTCGGATGGCAGGCGCTGATCCCCATCATCCTGATGGCGTCGGTCATCGGCGTGATCGTCGGCCTCGTGCTCAAGTTCAACAGCGGGCTGCGCGAGGGCGGGTACGTGCCCTTCGGCCCGTTCCTGGCGGGCGCGGGCTTCACGGCCATGCTGCTCGGCCCGGATGCGATCCTTCGGGCCATCGGCCTGTGAGGGAGTGCACCCCATGCGCGTCGGCCTGACCGGAGGCATCGGCAGCGGCAAGAGCACCGTCGCTTCGATCCTGCTCGGCCTGGGAGCCAGGTTGGTCGACACGGACGCCATCGCACGAACGATCGCCGAGCCCGGCGGTGCTGCGATCCCGGCGCTCGAAGCGGAATTCGGTCCTTCGATCCTGACGGCCGAGGGGGGCCTGGACCGCGCCCGCATGCGCGAACTCGTTTTCTCCGACGTCCCGGCCAGGAAGCGGCTGGAGGCCATCCTGCATCCGTTGATCGGCGCGGAGTGCGAACGCCAGGCGGCCTCGGCGGCGCCGGGCCAGGCCGTGGTGTTCGACGTTCCGCTGCTGGTGGAATCCAAGCGCTGGCGCGCCATCGTCGATCGCGTGCTCGTGATCGACGCGAGCGAACAGACCCAGATCGACCGCGTGATGGCCCGCTCCGGCTGGTCGAGCGATGCGGTGCGCGCCGTCATCGCGCAGCAGGCGGACCGGGCCCTGCGCCGCGCCGCAGCCGACGCGGTCATCTACAACGAGAGTTTGGACCTGGCGGAACTCTCCCTGGCTGTCCGAGGTCTCTGGGAGCGGTGGACCACCGCAAGCGCGCGATAATTCGAAGTTGGGCCGGCCCCGCGGCGCCGGACAACAAGAAAAGCAGCGGACCGCCAAGGCCCGCACCCAGCTCCCCAAGATGCTCTTCAACTCCTACGCGTTCATCTTCTGCTATTTCCCGATCGTCTTTTTCGGGTTCTTCCTGATCGGAAAGCGAAATGCACGCGCTGCAGCCGGCTTTCTCGGGCTGGCATCGCTGTTCTTCTATGGCTGGTGGAGCGTCCAGGCGCTGCCGCTGCTGCTCGGGTCGATCTGCTTCAACTACTGGGCGGGTCTGCGCCTGACGCGCGGCCCCGGGCGCACCGATACGGGCAGGAAGCGGATGCTCGTTTTCGCGCTGGTCGTCAACCTGTCGGTGCTCGCGACCTTCAAGTACGCGAACTTCTTCGTCGGCAACGTGAACGAAGGCCTCGCCGCTGCCGGGTTCACGCCGCTGCCGATGCTGCATATCGCGCTGCCGATCGGCATCTCCTTCTACACCTTCACGCAGATCGCATTCCTGGTGGACTGCTGGCAGGACAAGGTGCACGAGCGCAGCTTCGTGCACTACCTGCTCTTCGTGACCTACTTTCCGCACCTGATCGCAGGGCCCGTGCTGCATCACGCGCAGATGATGCCGCAGTTCGCCAATCCGGCGACTTATCGCGTCGACCTCAACAAGGTCGCGCTCGGACTGGCGATCTTCGTCTTCGGCCTCGCCAAGAAGCTCCTCATCGGCGACAAGATGGGAGAGTATGCGGACCTGATGTTCACGGGCGTGCACAACGGCACCGCGCCCATGCTCTACACGGCCTGGCTCGGCGTGCTGGCCTATACGCTGCAGATCTATTTCGACTTCTCGGGCTATTCGGACATGGCCGTGGGCCTGTCGCTGTGCCTGGGGGTGCAACTGCCGCTCAACTTCAACTCGCCCTACAAGTCGACCAACATCATCGAGTTCTGGCGGCGCTGGCACATCTCGCTGTCGACCTTCCTGCGCGACTACCTCTACATCCCGCTCGGCGGCAACCGCAAGGGCCCGGCGCGCCGCTACCTCAACCTGTTCATCACCATGCTGCTGGGCGGCCTCTGGCACGGCGCGGCCTGGACCTTCGTGATCTGGGGCGGTCTGCACGGTGCCTACCTGGTGGTCAATCACCTCTGGAACACGAAGGTGCGGCGCAACGCGAAGCCGGGCTGGATCGCGAAGGTGCTGGGCTGGTTCCTCACCTTCCTGTGCGTCATGATCGCCTGGGTGGTCTTCCGCGCCGAAAGCATGCACGCAGCGATGGAGATCTACCGGGGCATGCTGGGCTTCCACGGCACCGCGCTCGAGGCCTTCACCGAGTTCGGACCGGTCCCGCACCGCAAGCCGGAATTCTTCCAGACCATGCTGGTCGGCCTTTTCATCTGCCTCGCATTGCCCCCGACCATCACGCTGCAGCGCTGGGTGCCGCAGGCGCAGGCGCTCGCCGGCCGCCCTCGCGCATCGGCGGTCTTCACCGCCCTGATGGCGCTCGTGACTGTCACTCTCCTGGGTCTCTGCGTCTCGAAGCTGGGTTCCTACAGCCCGTTCCTCTATTTCCAGTTCTGATATGACGCCCGCAAAACTCTGGCTGCAAGTGTTCACGGCAGGCTTCGCCGTGATCGTCGCCATGCTGATCGTCACGCTGAACACTCCGATTCCCTATGGTGACCTGTCGCGGATCGGGCAGGTCTCCGACCACGAATTCGGCTGGCGTCGTGAGCCTCCGCATGTCGACCACGCATTCCTCCAGGCCACCCCGATCCCGGAGGCCGACATCCTCGTGATCGGCGACAGCTTCTCCGTGACGCATCGCTGGCAGTCGGTGCTGAAGCGAGCCGGCTACCGCTTCGCCACCTTCTACTGGGGCGAGTTCCACGAGACGCTCTGCGACGATTTCGACGCCTGGCTCGACCGTGCCGGCTTCAAGGGCAAGCTCGTGGTGATCGAGAGCGTCGAACGTCTTCTCGCCGGGCGCCTGGCAAACACCCAGCAGTGCAAGACCATGAGCGACCCGCCCACGTCGCGGATCGACCCGTTCTTCGAGTCACCGGAGCACGTGCCCGGGTTTGCGCTCAACTGGTCGGCGAAGCTCACGTCCGGCTACATCACCTACCGCAACACGCGCGCCGCCAAGCAATCCGACGGGACGACCCTGATGGGCCGGCAGACCTGGGCGCGTCCGGTGCCGGACGGCTGCGCGATGTTCAGCCACCGCCTCTGCGACAAGGCCCTGTTCTTCAAGGACGACGACGACAACGGCGAACTCACCGCGGCGCACGTCGAGCAGATGCGCGCCTTCTCGAAGGCGCATTCCGCGCGCTCGATCATGTGGATGGTGATCCCCAACAAGACCACCACCTACCTGGCGCCGGATCATTCGAAAGAGTTTGTGACCGCGTTTGCCGAGGCCGGCCTGGGGCCGGATCTGTTCACCTTCGCCCAGCGACAGAAGACGCGCATCCAGGACTTCTATTTCCCGAACGACACGCACTTGTCCATGCATGGCCAGTTGGCCTTGGGGGAAGTCATGCTCGAGGCCGTCCGCAAGGTCCTGCCGCCGCCTGCCAAGCCTTCTTGAGGCTATCATTCCCATCGGAAGCCGTCACGCGTGATTCTTTACGAATACCCATTCAACGAGCGCATCCGGACGTACCTGCGGCTGGAGCACTTGTTTCGCCGTCTCGGTGAGTTGGTGCCGGCAGACTCAGCCCTGCTGCACCACTACGCGCTCGTCACGATCTTCGAGATCATGGACGTGGCGGCGCGCGCCGACCTCAAGGCAGACGTGCTGAGGGACCTCGACAAACACAAGAACGTCTTCAACAGCTATCGCGGGAATCCCGCAATCGCAGAAACGGTGCTCGACCAGGTGGTCGGCAAGCTCGAGAGCAACTTCAACACCCTGAACACGGTGCCGGGCAAGGCTGGGCAGGCGCTGACCGAGAACGAGTGGCTGATGAGCATCCGCAGCCGCGCCAGCATTCCGGGCGGGACCTGCGAGTTCGACCTGCCCGGCTACTACGCCTGGCAAAACCGCAGCGCTCCCGAGCGACGCGCCGACCTGGAGCGCTGGTCGACCACCCTCGCCCCCTTGGCCGAGTCGATCTACCTGCTGCTGAAGCTCCTGCGGGACGCCGACGTGCCCTACAAGGTCATGGCGGCGCACGGACAGTTTCAGCAGGCACTCCCGCAGGGCCGGAGTTTCCAGTTGCTGCGGCTGCGGCTGGATCCCAAGCTGGGGCTCATCCCCGAGATCAGCGGCAACCGACTGATGGTGTCCGTGCGCCTGATGCGGCAGGAGGCCGACGACCGCCTGCATCCGAGCACCGAGGACACGCCCCTGGAGTTGACCCTCTGCGCCTGAGACGAGCGGATGAGCACCCCGACTTCCATTGGTGAGCGCATCGTCAAGTGCCCGGCATGCGGGCAGGACAGCGTCTATTCGGCGAAGAACCCCTATCGACCCTTCTGCAGCGCGCGCTGCAAGGGCATCGATCTGGGGGCCTGGGCCAGCGAGGAATTCAGGATGCCCGCCGAGTCACCGCCGGACGACGATCCGTTCGGCGACCCCAAGCGGAGTTCATGACTCTTCCGCAGGCGACGAAAGACCACGCTCTTCGGCCAGCCACGCCAGAACCGGCAGCGCCCCCGGCAGAACCGGCGTGACGTCGAGTGGAAGCTGCTGCCAGCACATGGCCTGCCCTTCGCGCATCTCGAACTCGCCGGACCAGTTCGTCACCTTGCACCAATGCAGCCGCACGAGCGCGTGCGGGTAATCGTGCTCCGTGACCTTCCAGACGGCCGCCGCATCGATGGTGATGCCGAGTTCTTCATGGAGCTCGCGGCGAAGCGCCTGCTCCACCGTCTCGCCGGCCTCGATCTTGCCTCCCGGGAACTCCCAGTAACCCGCGTAGGGCTTGCCCGCGGGCCGCGTGGACAGCAGGAGCGATCCGTCCCCGCGGATGAGGATGCCTACGGCGACTTCCGTGTGCTTGCGTGGCGCGTTCATGGCGTCAGTGGCGACCGGCATAGTCGCGCGCGAACTGGTAGGCCACGCGACCGCTGCGCGATCCGCGCTCGAGCGCCCACACCAGCGCCTCGGGCCGCGCCGCCTCGATGGCTTGGTCGTTCACGCCGAACGAGGACAACCACTGGGCGACGATCGCCAGGTATTCGTTCTGACTGAAGGGATAGAAGCTCACCCACAGACCGAAGCGCTCGGACAGCGAGATCTTCTCTTCGATCACCTCGCCGGGATGCACCTCGCCATCCTCGGTGTGGGTGTAGCTCAGGTTCTCCTTCATGTACTCGGGCAGCAGGTGACGCCGGTTGCTGGTCGCGTAGATCAGCACGTTCGGCGTAGCCGCGGCCACCGAGCCGTCGAGGATCGACTTGAGCGCCTTGTACCCCGGCTCGCCTTCGTCAAAGCTCAGGTCGTCGCTGAACACGATGAACTTCTCGGGGCGGTTGGAGACCACTTCGACGATGTCGGGCAGGTCGGTCAACTCGGCCTTGTCGACCTCGATCAGGCGCAGGCCCTGCGGGGCATAGGCCTGCAGGCAGGCCCGGATCAGCGACGACTTGCCGGTGCCGCGGGCGCCCGTGAGCAGCACGTTGTTGGCCGGCTTGCCCTCGACGAACTGGCGCGTGTTGCGCTCGATCTTCTCCTTCTGGACGTCGATTTCCTTCAGAGCGTCGAGCGGCATCGGCGCCACGTGCCGCACCGGCTCCAAAGTGCCGTGGCCGGAGCTGCGACGGCGGTACCGCCAGGCGATGGACGCGTTCCAGTCGGCAGGCGCCGCCAGCGGCTGCGGAAGGATGGATTCGATGCGGTCGATCAGCCGTTCCGCGCGTTCGATCAGGCGCTCGAACTTCTCGTTCATGAGCGGTAGTCGGCGTTGATCGAAACGTAGTCGTGGCTCAGGTCGCAGGTCCACACCGTGTCCGCCGCGGCGCCGCGGCCGAGCACGATGCGCACCGTGATCTCGCTCTGCTTCATCACGCGCTGGCCATCTTCCTCGCGGTAGGACGGATTGCGCCCGCCCTTGACGGCCACGTGCACGTCATCCAGGAAGAGATCGATCCCGGTCTGGTCCAGATCGGCAATGCCTGCATATCCCACCGCCGCGAGGATGCGGCCGAGGTTCGGATCGCTGGCATAGAACGCGGTCTTCACCAGGGGCGAGTGGGCCACGGCATAGGCGACTTGGCGGCACTCGGCCTCGTCGCGCCCGCCTTCCACCCGGATGGTGATGAACTTGGTCGCACCCTCGCCGTCCCGCACGATCGCCTGCGCGAGCTGGCGAGCCACGTCCTGCATGGCGCGCAACAGGGCCTGCCCGGCCGCGGACTCGAGCGAGGTGATGGTCGCATGGCTCGCCTTCTGCGTCGCAATGACGACGAAGGAGTCGTTGGTCGAGGTGTCGCCGTCGATCGTGACGCGGTTGAACGAAGCGTCCGCCAGCGCCTTCGCAAGCGGCTGGATGAGCGACGGATCGATCTTCGCGTCCGTGCCCATGAAACCGAGCATCGTGGCCATGTTGGGCCGGATCATGCCCGCGCCCTTGCTGATGCCGCTGATCGTGACGGTGGCACCATCGATCTGCACCTGCCGACTGAACGCCTTGGGCACGGTGTCGGTGGTCATGATGCCCTCGGCCGCGCGCCCCCAGTGGTTCGGCGACGCATCGGCGAGCGCTGCGGGCAGACCGGCCTCGATCCGGTCGATCGGCAGCGGCTCCATGATCACGCCCGTGGAGAAAGGCAGGATTTGTTCGGGCGCGAGATTCAGGTGGCGCGCCAGCGCGATGCAGGTTGCGCGCGTACGGGCCAGGCCGTCTTCGCCGGTACCCGCGTTCGCATTGCCGGTGTTGATCAGCATCGCGCGAACGCCGACGTCCCGGGCCAGGTGTTCGCGGCAGACCTGCACCGGCGCCGCGCAGAAACGGTTCTGCGTGAACACGCCGCCGACGGCTGCGCCCTCGTCGATCAGGACCACGGTGAGGTCCTTGCGATTGGCCTTGCGCACGCCGGCTTCGGCGACACCGATGCGAATACCCGGCACCGCGTGCAGCGCGGCAGGATCGGGAGCGGAAAGGTTCACGGGCATGGCGATGTCCTGCTGATGAATATCAAGTGAGCTTGCCGTGGCACTGCTTGAATTTCTTGCCGCTGCCGCACGGGCAAGGATCGTTGCGGCCGACGCGCGCGAAGGCCGCGGCGCCGGCGCTCAGGCCGCCCGCGGCCTGCCGGCGCAGGCTCTCCTCGTCGACGCGGACTTCGACGTCGCCCGTTTCCGTCGGTGCGGTGTAGGTGATGTTCGACAGGTTCTCGCCGCGGCTTTCCATCGCTTCGGCGGCCTGTTCGAGCTGCTCGCTGGACTGCACGCGCACCGTCATCAGTTGGCGGGTGACTTCGTTCTTGACCGAATCGAGCAGCTGGCCGAAGAGTTCGAAGGCTTCGCGCTTGTACTCCTGCTTGGGCTGCTTCTGCGCATAGCCACGCAGGTGGATGCCCTGGCGCAGATAGTCCAGCGACGCGAGGTGCTCGCGCCAGTGGGTGTCGATGCTTTGCAGCAGCACCATGCGCTCGAACTGCGTGAAGTTGTCCTGGCCGATCAGCGCGACCTTGGCGTTGAACGCTTCGTTGGCGGCAGCCTCGACCTTCTCGACGATGTCCTCGTCGCTGACCGCGCTGGCGGCCTCCACCTCCTTGCGCAGCGGCAGGTCGAGCTGCCACTCCTCGGACAGCACCTTTTCGAGGCCGGCGAGGTCCCATTGCTCCTCGACCGACTCGGCCGGCACGTACTGACGGACCAGATCGTTGAAGCAGCCTTCGCGCAGCGCCTCGATCTGCGCGGTGAGGTCGCCGGCGTCGAGGATGTCGTTGCGCTGCTGGTAGATCACCTTGCGCTGATCGTTGGAGACGTCGTCGTACTCGAGCAGCTGCTTGCGGATGTCGAAGTTGCGCGCCTCGACCTTGCGCTGCGCGCTCTCGATGCTGCGTGTCACGATGCCGGCTTCGATCGCCTCGCCGTCGGGCATCTTCAGGCGGTCCATGATCGCCTTGACGCGATCGCCCGCGAAGATGCGCATGAGCGGGTCGTCCAGGCTCAGGTAGAAGCGCGAGGAGCCCGGATCGCCTTGCCGGCCAGAACGCCCGCGCAGCTGGTTGTCGATGCGGCGCGATTCGTGACGCTCGGTCGCGATGATGCGCAGGCCGCCGAGCGACTTCACGAACTCGTGGTCCTTGTCCCACTGCGAACGCAGGCTCGCCACCTCGGCGGCCTTGGCCGCCGCGTCGAGCGTCTCGTCGGCTTCGACCGCCTCGATGGCCTTTTCGACATTGCCGCCGAGCACGATGTCGGTGCCTCGGCCCGCCATGTTGGTCGCGATCGTGATCATCTTGGCCCGGCCGGCCTGGGCCACGATCTCGGCCTCGCGTGCGTGCTGCTTCGCGTTGAGCACCTGGTGCGGCAAGCCGGCCTTGTCGAGCAGCCCCGAGATGATTTCGGAGTTCTCGATCGAGGAGGTGCCGACGAGGACGGGCTGGCCGCGCTCGTTGCATTCGCGGATATCCTGGATCGCCGCTTCGTACTTCTCGCGCGTGGTCTTGTAGACCCGGTCGAGCTGGTCTTCGCGCTTGCTGGGACGGTTGGGCGGAATGATCACGGTCTCGAGGCCGTAGATCTCCTGGAACTCGTAGGCCTCGGTGTCGGCCGTGCCGGTCATGCCCGCGAGCTTGCTGTACAGGCGGAAGTAATTCTGGAACGTGATCGAAGCGAGCGTCTGGTTCTCGGCCTGGATCTCGACGCCTTCCTTGGCTTCGACGGCCTGGTGCAGGCCATCGCTCCAGCGCCGGCCGGTCATCAGGCGGCCGGTGAACTCGTCCACGATGATCACCTCGCCCTGCTGCACGACGTAGTGCTGGTCGCGGTGGTACAGGTGGCGCGCGCGCAGCGCCGCGTTCAGGTGGTGCATCAGCGTGATGTTGGCCGGGTCGTAGAGCGACGCTCCCTCCGGCAACAGCCTGAACTCGGAAAGCACCTGCTCGGCCTTCTCGTGGCCGTCCTCGGTCAGGAAGACCTGGTGCGTCTTCTCGTCGACGGTGAAGTCGCCCGGCTTGGTGACGCCTTCGCCGGTGCGCGGGTCGGCTTCGCCTTCCTGGCGCACCAGCAGCGCCAGGTCCTCGTTGATCGCCAGATACCGCTCGGTATGGTCCTCGGCCTGTCCGCTGATGATCAGCGGCGTGCGGGCCTCGTCGATCAGGATCGAGTCCACCTCGTCGACGATCGCATAGTTCAACCCGCGCTGAACCCGATCGCCGGGCTCGTAGACCATGTTGTCGCGCAGGTAGTCGAAGCCGTATTCGTTGTTGGTGCCGTAGGTGATGTCGCTGCCGTAGGCTTCCTGCTTCTGCTCGCGCGGCATGTTCGGCAGGTTGATGCCGACGGACAGCCCGAGGTAGTTGTAGAGCCGGCCCATCCAGGTGGCATCGCGGCTGGCGAGATAGTCGTTGACCGTGACGACATGCACGCCCTTGCCGGTGAGCGCGTTGAGATAGACGGGCAGCGTCGCGGTCAGCGTCTTGCCCTCGCCCGTGCGCATCTCGGAGATCTTGCCGTAGTGCAGTGCCATGCCGCCCAGCAACTGGACGTCGAAATGGCGCATCTTCATCACGCGCTTCGAGGCTTCGCGAACGGTCGCGAACGCCTCCGGCAGCAGCGAATCGAGCGCCTCGCCCTTCGCGATGCGGTCCTTGAACTCCTGCGTCTTTGCGCGCAGCGCGGCCTCGTCAAGCTTCTCGAACGACGGCTCCAGCGCGTTGATGCGCTCGACCGTCTTGCGATATTGCTTCAGAAGCCGATCGTTGCGACTGCCGAAAATGTGAGTCAGGAAGTTGGTGGCCATGAATGGAGATCGAAACGCACGCGCGAATGCGGGCGCCTCAACCGAAATCCCTAAGATAGACGGTAAGACTTGCGCAAACGAGGATGCACGACGGCTCCTCGATAAGGGACAAACGTTGTGCCTGAGCCGAATTTGCGTAAGTCATGGGCAAGAAGGAACTTGGGCGCGCTTTGCTGGAACACAAGCCGAAGGCTTGGCTGAATTGCCGGCAAACCGCTCATTTTAGCCCTCTTGTTTGATTCCCCGATTGCAGACCCTTCCCCCATGAATCGCCGCTTCCACGCCATCACTGTGCTCCAGGCCACCGAGGAGTCGCCCACGCTCGCGAGCCTCGCGGCGCGCGCACGCGACGCCAACGCACGGCTGGCGGCGATCCAGGATCTGATTCCCGCCGAGCTGCGAGCGAACGTGAAAGCGGGCCCAGCGGAAGACGACGTCTGGTGCGTGCTCGTGACCGGCAACGCGGCAGCGGCCAAGATCCGGCAATTGGGTCCGGCATTCCTGTCGCGCCTGAAGGCCCGCGGATGGGATGTCGCGACGCTCAGGATCAAGGTGCAGGCGCGCGTCTGAGCGGCGCGCGGGCCGCCGGCGGCGACGAATAAAAAAACCCCGGTCGGCACGGCCGTCCGGGGTCTTTGACTGGTTTTAACTGGTGCCGCTTGTCGGAATCGAACTGACGACCTTCCGCTTACAAGGCGGGTGCTCTACCAATTGAGCTAAAGCGGCGATGGAAGAGATTCTAGCGACCGGCCCCGGACAGGCTCACTTCACCCGCTTCAACGAAGGCCGCGCGCCGCCTCCAGAGGGCGGACGCGGTGGTTCCTCCGGGTCCTTGGGCGCGCTACTGCTGGCTTCGACAGCTTCTTCGGCACCTTCGCCGGTGACGAGATGGACGACGCGCCCCGGATCGCCTTCCGCGCCGCGCGTGGCATCACGCAACGGCGCGCGCGCTCCGGCGGGTGCCGCAGCAGGCGCCGCAGCAGCAGGCGCGGGAGCGGCGGCGCTGCCGGCCGCCGGGGTCGGCGCTGGCGCGGGAAAGGCCATGCCCTGCCCGTTCTCACGCGCGTAGATCGCGATCACACGGCCCACCGGCACGATGATCTCTCTTGCCGTGCCGGCAAAGCGTGCCTTGAACTCGATGAACTCGTTGCCAAGATTCAGCGAACTCGTCGCGTCGAAGCTGATGTTCAACACGATCTCGCCGTTCTTGACGTACTCGCGCGGCACCTGGACCGTCTCGTCGACCTGGACCGCGACATACGGCGTGAAGCCGTTGTCGGTGCACCACTCATACAGCGCCCGGATCAGGTACGGGCGTGTGGAAGACGATTCGAGTGCGTTGATCATGACCGGCGATGTCAGCGTATCACTTCCGCATGACCTTTTCGGATGGGGTCAATGCTTCGATGTAGGCGGGCCGAGAAAAGATGCGCTCAGCGTACTTCAAAAGCGGGGCGGCGTTCTTGCTGAGATCGATCCCGTAGTAGTCCAGGCGCCAAAGCAAGGGAGCGATCGCGACGTCCAGCATGGAGAAGTTGTCGCCCAGCATGTACTTGTTCTTGAGGAACACGGGCGCGAGCTGCGTGAGGCGATCGCGGATGTGCGCGCGCGCCTTTTCGAGGGCCTTTTCGTTGCCCTTGGAGCTGCGGTTCTCGAGCGTGGAGACGTGCACGAAGAGCTCCTTCTCGAAGTTGAGGAGGAACAGGCGCACGCGGGCGCGATCGACCGGATCGCCGGGCATCAGCTGCGGATGCGGGAAGCGCTCGTCGATGTACTCGTTGATGATGTTCGACTCGTACAGGATCAGGTCGCGCTCGACCAGGATCGGCACCTGCCCGTACGGGTTCATCACGCTGATGTCCTCGGGCTTGTTGTAGAGGTCGACGTCACGGATTTCGAAGTCCATGCCCTTTTCGAACAGCACGAAGCGGCAGCGGTGGGAGAAAGGGCAGGTCGTTCCGGAATACAGCACCATCATGGCGAAAGGCTCCAAAAAATCAAAAAAGAGTGGGCCGCTTGAGCAGCCCACTCTGTACGTTCACGCACCCGGCAAGCCCGGGCCACGCCGTCCGCGTTTTCTCTCTACTTCACGTCCTTCCAGAACGCGGCATTGAGACGCCAGACGAAGACCAGCGACACCGCCAGGAACAGCAACACCCACACGCCGACGCGCACACGGGTGTTCTGCGCGGGCTCTGCCATCCACTGCAGGTAATTGACCAGGTCGCCAACGGCCTGATCGAACTGCAGGGGCGTCATCTTGCCCGGCTTGACCTGCTCCCAGCCCTTGAGCACCTCGGTTTCGTGGCCGTGCTGCTCCACCTTGTCATAGACCGGGCGGCGCTCGCCCTGGAGTTCCCACAGCACGTTGGGCATGCCCACGCTCGGGAAGGCCAGGTTGTTCCAGCCGGTTGCCTTGGTGTCGTCGCGGTAGTAGGTGCGCAGGTAGGTGTAGAGGTAGTCGGCACCGGTGCCATTGTGACCTGCGCGCGAACGCGCCACCAAAGTGAGGTCGGGCGGGGTGCCGCCGAACCATTCCTTGGCCTGTCGGGCATCGATGTTGGCCTTCATCGTGTCACCCACCTTTTCGGTGGTGAACAGCAGATTGTCCTTGATCTGCTGTTCGGAGAGGCCGATGTCCTGCAGGCGGTTGTAGCGCATGAAGGCGGCCGAGTGGCAGTTGAGGCAGTAATTGACGAAAAGCTTGGCGCCGTTCTGCAGCGAAGCCAGGTCGTTGGTGCGCACCGGCGCCTTGTCCCAGGCGATGCCGCCTTCGGCCGCCAGGGCGCCCGTGGCAAGGCCCAGCGCCATCATCAGCGAGAGGATCAGTTTCTTCATGGGGATGCTTCTCCGGCGGCTCGGTCAGTGCGCGGCAAAGGTCACGCGCTCGGGCACGGGCTTGAACTCGCCCAGGCGGGTCCACCACGGCATGAGCAGGAAGAAGCCGAAATAGAACAGGGTACCGACCTGCGACACACGCTCGCCGATGGGCGACGGCGGCTGCACACCCAGATAGGCCAGCACCACGAACACGACGACGAACACGCCGTAGAGGTACTTGTGCCAGGAAGGACGGTAGCGGATCGACTTGACCGGGCTCTTGTCCAGCCAGGGCAGGAAGAACAGGATGATCACGGCGCCGCCCATGACGACCACGCCCCAGAACTTGGCATCGATGGACAGCATCATCGCGCAGGCGATGACGGCGGCCACCATCACGGCGATCTTGGCGACGCTGGCCATGCGCGTCTTCCAGACGCCGAACACCGCGGCACCGACCACGCAGGCGATGAGCGCATACATCATCTCGCTGGTGATGGCGCGGAGCATCGAATAGAAGGGCGTGAAGTACCAGACCGGGGCGATGTGGTTGGGCGTCTTGAGCGGGTCGGCCGGGATGAAGTTGTTGTACTCCAGGAAGT
>JAGIAI010000072.1 GCA_017744935.1 Variovorax sp. | reverse complement strand
TTGCTCGACAGCACGGTCGCAATCGCCGCCGTCAGAGTCGTCTTGCCATGGTCAACGTGACCAATCGTGCCCACGTTCACGTGCGGCTTCGTGCGGGTGAATTTTCCTTTTGCCATTTTTCAATCCTTGAAAGAGCAGAGTCCGTGTGGGGTTTAACGTCTGCACCGTGTTGCTGCATCCCTCGCCACGGACAACGAGGGGCACACGATCGCAGACAGATTCGAAAAGCTCGGTGTCGAATTACTTCGCGCGAGCGGCGATGATCGCTTCGGAGACGTTGCGAGGAGCTTCGGCATAGTGCTTGAACTCCATCGTGTACGTCGCGCGGCCTTGAGTTGCAGAGCGGAGGTCGGTCGAATAACCGAACATTTCCGACAGCGGAACTTCAGCCTTGATGGTCTTGCCACCACCGACGACGTCGTCCATGCCCTGGACCATGCCCCGACGGGACGACAGGTCACCCATCACGGTACCGGCGTATTCCTCAGGCGTCTCCACTTCCACAGCCATCATCGGCTCGAGGATCACGGGGTTGGCCTTTCGGGCGCCTTCCTTGAAGCCGAAGATGGCAGCCATCTTGAAGGCCATTTCGTTCGAGTCCACGTCGTGGTACGAACCGAAGTGCAGGGTGACCTTGACGTCAACGACCGGGTAGCCGGCGAGCACGCCCTGACCCAGCGCTTCGATGACGCCCTTCTCGACCGCGGGGATGTATTCGCGCGGCACGACACCACCCTTGATGGCGTCGACGAACTCGAAGCCCTTGCCTGTCTCGTTCGGCTCGACCTTGAGGACGACGTGACCGTACTGGCCCTTACCGCCCGACTGACGAACGAACTTGCCTTCGGCATCCTCGACGACCTTGCGAATGGTTTCGCGGTAGGCCACCTGCGGCTTGCCGACGTTCGACTCGACGCCGAACTCGCGCTTCATGCGGTCCACGATGATTTCGAGGTGCAATTCACCCATGCCCGAGATGATGGTCTGGCCAGACTCTTCGTCGGTGCGGACGCGGAACGAGGGATCTTCCGAAGCAAGGCGCTGCAGAGCGATGCCCATCTTTTCCTGGTCGGCCTTGGTCTTGGGTTCCACGGCCTGCGAGATGACAGGCTCGGGGAATTCCATGCGCTCGAGCGTGATGATCGAGTCGGGATCGCACAGCGTTTCACCCGTCGTCACATCCTTCAGGCCCACGCAGGCAGCAATGTCGCCAGCGCGGATCTCATCGATTTCGATACGCTCGTTGGCATGCATCTGGACGATACGGCCGATACGCTCTTTCTTGCCCTTCACCGGGTTGTAGACGGTGTCGCCCTTGCTCAGAACGCCCGAATAGACGCGCACGAAGGTCAGCTGGCCGACATAGGGGTCGGTCATCAGCTTGAAGGCCAGCGCCGAGAATTTCTCGTTGTCGTCCGACTTGCGGCTGACTTCCTTTTCGTCGTCGTCAGTGCCTCCGACCGGGGGGATGTCCACCGGCGAGGGCATGAGTTCGATCACGGCGTCGAGCATGCGCTGCACGCCCTTGTTCTTGAACGCGCTGCCACACAGCATCGGCTGGATTTCACCGGCGATCGTGCGAGTGCGCAGACCCAGGGTGATCTCTTCCTCGGTGAGGTCACCCTCTTCGAGGTACTTGTTCATCAGTTCTTCAGAAGCTTCGGCCGCGGCTTCGACCATCTTCTCGCGCCATTCCTTCGCCAATTCGACGAGGTCTTCCGGGATGTCCTTGAACTCGAACTTCATGCCCTGCGAGGCTTCATCCCAGATGATCGCCTTCATCTTGCGCAGGTCCACGACGCCCTGGAACTTGTCCTCGGCACCGATCGGAATCACGATCGGAACGGGGTTCGCACGCAGGCGGTCGACCATCATCTGGCGCACGCGGAAGAAGTTGGCGCCGATCCGGTCCATCTTGTTCACGAACGCAAGGCGCGGAACCTTGTACTTGTTTGCCTGACGCCAGACGGTTTCGGACTGGGGCTGAACGCCGCCAACCGAGTCATACACCATCACGGCGCCGTCGAGCACGCGCATGGAGCGCTCCACCTCGATGGTGAAGTCCACGTGCCCGGGGGTGTCGATGATGTTGATGCGGTGCTCGGGGAACGAGCGGTCCATGCCCTTCCAGAAGCAGGTCACAGCCGCGGAGGTGATCGTGATGCCACGCTCTTGCTCCTGCTCCATCCAGTCGGTGGTCGCCGCACCATCGTGCACTTCGCCCAGCTTGTGGGTGACACCAGTGTAGAAAAGGATGCGCTCGGTCGTGGTGGTCTTGCCGGCGTCGATGTGCGCCGAAATACCAATGTTGCGGTAGCGCTCGATGGGGGTCTTGCGTGACATGAAATTACTCCGTTAACGGATGAAAGCCCGCCCACCGGATTCAGTGGGTCGGGCTTCCAGCCTGTCTGACTTATGTGACGATTCTTAGAAGCGGAAGTGGCTGAATGCCTTGTTGGCCTCGGCCATCCGGTGCACTTCATCGCGCTTCTTCATGGCACCGCCACGGCCTTCCGTGGCTTCCATGATTTCGTTGGCCAGGCGAAGGGCCATCGACTTCTCACCGCGCTTGCGAGCGGCTTCCTTGATCCAGCGCATCGACAGCGCCAGACGACGGACCGGGCGGACTTCAACCGGCACCTGGTAGTTGGCACCACCAACGCGGCGCGACTTCACTTCGACCATCGGCTTGACGTTGTTGATGGCGATCGTGAAGGCTTCCAGCGGGTCCTTGCCCGGGTTCTTCTTTTCGATCTGGTCGAGAGCGCCGTAGATGATGCGCTCTGCAACCGCCTTCTTGCCGCCTTCCATGATCACGTTCATGAATTTCGACAGTTCGACATTGCCGTACTTCGGATCCGGCAGGATTTCACGTTTGGGGACTTCGCGACGACGTGGCATTTTTAAAACCTCTTTGCTTCAGTTGGCGCCGTTTCCGACACCGCGAGAGCCGACAAGAGCCCTCACTTACTCGACCCGATGGTGGGTCACTTCGTCCGATGCGCCAGCCAGGCGATCGAACACCGTTGAAACACGACCTTGATCAGGCCTTCTTGGGACGCTTCGCGCCGTACTTGGAGCGAGACTGCTTGCGATCCTTCACGCCCTGCAGGTCCAGCGAACCGCGAACGATGTGATAGCGAACACCCGGCAGATCCTTGACACGACCGCCACGGACCAGCACGACGCTGTGTTCCTGGAGATTGTGGCCTTCGCCGCCGATGTAGGAAATGACTTCGAACCCGTTGGTCAGGCGCACCTTGGCAACCTTACGCAGCGCCGAGTTCGGCTTCTTGGGGGTCGTGGTGTAGACCCGGGTGCAGACACCGCGACGCTGCGGCGAGTTCTGCATGGCAGGGCTCTTCGACTTGGTCTTTTCGACCTCGCGACCCTGACGCACCAGTTGATTGATGGTTGGCATGAATGAATAAGTCCCAAAACACCCCAGCCAGATTCCTCGACGCGACGTGACACGCAAGGGGGCCAGGAGATGAACGAAAACGTGAATCCCTTCGGATTTTTCCGAAAAGCCCACGAGTATAGCAGCGCAAGCCGCTGGCCGCAATGCGAAACGACCCTCGACGACCGGCTACTCCACAGCCGGAAGGCCGCTATTACTTGATCCAGAGGCGAATCGCGTCCCAGGCCCGGCCAAGCACACCAGCCTGCTCCACGGGCTCGAGTGCGACCAATGGCACTTCAGCGACTGGCTGGTCGGCAAGTGTGATCTTGAGCGAGCCGACCGGCTGGAGCTTGACGAACGGCGCGACCAGCGGATCCGGCCGCGCGACCTGCGTCTTGATCTTGCTCGCGGACCCCGAGGGAACGGCCACGACGATCGGTTCCGGGCGGCCCAGCTTGATCGTGCCTTCCCTGCCCTTCCACACCGGCGGCGTCGCGACGGGTTGATTGGCATCGAACAGGCGCACGGCATCGAAGGCGGTGTATCCCCAGTTCAGGAGCTTCTGCGATTCGTTGGCTCGCGCGTTCTCGCTAGCCGTGCCCAGGACGATCGACAGCAGGCGCCGGCCGTTGCTGAGGTTCGGGAAATCGCGCTTGGCCGTCACGATCATGCAATAGCCGGCGGCGTCCGTATGCCCGGTTTTCAAGCCGTCGACCGTCGGATCCCGGAAAAGGAGCACGTTGCGATTGGTGTCGTTGGTCGACGGCGTGCCCGGGAAGCGGTACTTCTTGATCGCGTAGAAGTACATGTATTCCGGAAAGTCCCGCATCAGCCGCGTTGCGAGGACGCTGAGATCGCGCGCAGTCGTCGTATGGCCGGGCGCGGCGAGCCCTTCAGGATTCTTGTAAGTGGTGTTCTTCAGTCCGAGCACCTTGGCCTGCTCGTTCATCAGATCGACAAAGTGCTCGACGCTGCCGCCAACGCCCTCGGCGAGCGCGATGGTGGCGTCATTGGCCGACTGCACGATCACTCCCTTGAGCAGATCCTCGACCGGAACCTGCATCTTCGGATCGATGAACATTCGCGACCCCGGCATCTTCCAGGCGCGCGTGCTGACAGGCAGGGTCTGCTGGAGGGTGATTTTTCTGGATTTCAGCGCGTCGAAGACCAGGTATGCGGTCATGAGCTTGGTCAACGAGCCAGGCTCGACCGCGCTGTCGATGTCCTTTTGCGCCAGCATCTGATTGGCCGTCACGTCGAGAAGCAGATAGCTTCGTGCCGCGATTTCCGGCGGCGCGGGCACCTGCGCGACGGCAACGATGCAAAAGGAAGCGACAGCAGCGACCGCGAACGCTTGCAGCGCCTTGATCAAACGATTCATGGGGACGGAGAGACGACGGCTAGCCAGCGCGCAAATGGCGGACCACGAGATTCTTGAGCAATGGCAATTGTCCGTGGAAGAAATGGCCACCCCCGGGAACGACTGTGACAGGAAGTGTCTGCGGTCGCGCCCAATCCATCGCGGCTGCCAACGGAACTGTGTCGTCATGCTCTCCGTGCACGACGAGCGTGCGCTCGTGCCAGTCCGGCGGCACCGCCGCAACCGAGAAGCGAGCCGCCGCCGTGCCGACCAGAACGATGTGGCGGATATCGCGCGACGCGTGCAGCTTCTCGATGGCGTGGCTGGCAACGAAAGCACCGAACGAAAAGCCGGCGATGGCCAGCGGGCCGTCGTGCGCGACCTGATCGACGACCGAGAGCAGGTCTTCGTGTTCACCACGCCCTTCATCGTGCGCACCCTCGCTGGCGCCAACGCCCCGGAAGTTGAAGCGCACGGCAGTCCATCCGCAGGTGACGAATGCGCGCGCAAGCGTCTGGACGACCTTGTTGTCCATCGTGCCGCCGAACAGTGGGTGCGGATGGGCGATGACCGCAACGCCAAGCGCCGGTGTGCCGTCCGCGGCCGGATCACGAAGCGCTTCGATGACGCCCGCGGCTCCCTTCAGCTGAAGTTTTTCAGTACGCGAATTCATGCCAGGCGTTGCTTCAGCGTCCGACGTTGGGCGGCAGCAGCAGGCGCTCGACCACCGTGCCGTTCTTCAGGTGGGAATCGACGATCTCGTCGATATCGGCAGCGTCGACATAGGTGTACCAGACCGCTTCCGGATAGACGACCGCCACCGGACCTCCCGCGCAGCGATCGAGGCAGCCCGCTTTGTTCACGCGGACCTTGCCGGGGCCCGCAAGACCTTCGGCCTTGACGCGCGACTTGCAGCGATCGAATCCCTCCTGCGCGTTGTGTTTGGAGCAGGAATCCTCATCGCCCTTGCGCTCGTTCAGGCAGAAGAAGATGTGTCGGCCGTAGTAACCCTTCGGCGCCAGGGCATTGGAACTGGACATCTGGGCATTTTAGGGAGCCATCTCTTTCAGATGCTTGAGCAGGGTCGTGCGGCTACCCGTTTCGCGGCCGGCCAGAAAGCACCATCAGCACGTAGATGAGTGTCGCGAACGGCCAGATCCAGCCCAGCCACTGGACCACGCCATGGAATCGGATGAAGCGCCCCTGTTCCCAGGTCGCAAGGGTCTGAGCGAAATAGGCGCTTTCGGGTGCCTGGTTCAGCAGACTCAGGTGGACCATCAACGCAACCAGCAGCAGCGCAGCACAGAGCCGTCTGGTCGCCGGAACCAGCAGGATGCCGACGAACAGGGTGGCGGCGATGCCAATCTGCACCGGAAGACTCAGCCATGCCCAGGCATGTTCCGGCCCATAGCTCAGGGCCGCCGAGAGCGCGGTTGCCGCGACGCCCGCCATCAGGGTGGCCGGCAGCAGGATGGCACGCCGCACCACCGACCTTGTAATAAGAAAACCCAGCAGACAGGGAACCAGGGCGCCCAGCATCACGCAAAGCAACTCCACGCCCGGCACCAGCGGCTCGAGTTCGAACTGGCGGACTGGCAGCCAATCAATGAACGGCGTGTCGAGAAGCCATTCCGAAATGGCGCCTTCGACCCGCTCGAACACCTGGCCGAGCCCGAAGGTAACCGCCGCGGGAAAGAGCAGCGCAAGCGGCCAAAGGGCAAGCAGAACCAGCCCGCCTCGCGCGTCTTCGACAAACCAGGTGGTGCGGGCGCGCTGCCAGTACGCCACCAGACCGAACCGCTCGAAGGCGCCTGCTAGCAAGCCACCAATGAAGGCCCCGAGCGTGTTCAGCCCGAGGTCGACGTTCGAGGGGACACGTGACGGCAGGTAACTCTGCAAGGTCTCCATCGCGAAGGAAATCGCACCGCCCGCCACCGTCGCGCGGAGCACCGCACCCGTCGCGGACGCCTCAGGCCGCGATCGCAAGATGGCCGCGGCACCCAGGAAGCCGAGGGGCATGTAGCCGATGACGTTGATCCCGAAATCGAAGCCGGTCCACCATCTCGGCCAAGGCGCAGCGAGATACGCCCAGGGCGCAATTCCCTGATCGCGCCAGTCCGCGAAGGGATAGAGGCTCGCATAGACGATGAGAACCGCGTACGCCAAGGCCAGCGGCAAGGCGATGGACTTGTGGTGCGTTGCCACAGCGCTCAGAAGGGTTTGACGACGACCAACACCACGATTCCGAGCAACAGAAGCACCGGGAGTTCATTGAACCATCGATACCAGCGGTGGCTGCGCCTGTCTTCCCCCGAAGCCAGGCGGCGCAAAAGGACCCCACAGCCGTGGTGATAGCCGATCACCACGAGCACCAGCGCGAGCTTTGCGTGCATCCAGCTGTTGCCGGGCCCTCTGCCGATGCCGTAGCCGAGCCAGAGCCAGAGACCGAATGCAACCGCCGGGACCGCCAGGAAGGTGGTGAACCGGAACAGCTTGCGCGCCATCAGCAGGAGCCGCGCACGTTCCGCCACAGACTCGGGCGCGACCATCGCCAGGTTCACGAAGATTCGCGGCAGATAGAACAAGCCAGCGAACCAGCTGGCGACGAACACGATGTGCAGCGACTTGACCCAAAGCATGGCGGGCAGTTTAGTGGCCGGCGCCGGGCCGACTGCCGACGAATCAAATGGGCAAAAAAAAGCCCGGCGTCAAAACGCCGGGCGGGAAGCCCTTTTGCTGTCACACATCAAGGCACCCGCTCAGGGAGGAAAAGCGGGGAGCGGCAAGCCGCCCAAGACAGAATTTAACAAAGGCAAAACAACCTATCAAGCTAACAGTGACTTTTTTTGTGCTTTCGATCTACAGATCGCCGCTGCGGAGGACGAGTCTGATGGCTTTTTTCTAACAAATCGAAGTAGATCATCCGCCCCCGAAAAGCGGTAAATGCCTCTTGGGGCACAATTTTCGGCATGACCCTCCATGCCCCCTTTCCTGCTGGCCGGCCGCGTCGGCTGCGCCGCGATACCTTCACGCGCGATCTTGTACGTGAGCACATGCTTACCGCGAAAGATCTGATCTATCCGGTCTTCGTGCAGGAGGGTGAGAAGCGACGGGACCCCGTCCCGTCGATGCCGGGCGTGGAGCGCCTGAGCCTGGACGCTCTCCTGCCGGTCGCCGAAGAATGTGTGGAACTCGGCATTCCGGTGATGGCGCTCTTTCCGGTGATCGACCCCAGCCTCAAAACGCCCGCCGGCGACGAGGCTTGCAATCCGGACGGCCTGATCCCGCGCGTGGTCGCCGCGCTCAAATCACGATTCCCGGACCTCGGCGTGATGACCGATGTCGCACTCGACCCTTACACCAGCCACGGGCAGGACGGCCTGCTCGACGAGACTGGCTACATCCTCAACGATCCGACCGTGGAAGTCCTGGTCAAGCAGGCACTCACGCAGTCCCAAGCCGGTGTCGACATCGTCGCGCCGAGCGACATGATGGATGGCCGTATCGGCGCGATCCGCCAGGCCCTCGAAGCGCGCGGCGACATCCACACGCGTATCATGGCGTACAGCGCCAAGTACGCGAGCGCCTTCTACGGCCCGTTCCGTGACGCAGTCGGCTCGGCCGCCAACCTCGGCAAGAGCAACAAGAAGGTCTACCAGATGGACCCAGGCAACAGCAACGAAGCCCTGCGCGAAGTCGCGATCGACATCGCCGAAGGCGCCGACATGGTGATGGTCAAGCCGGGCATGCCGTACCTCGACATCGTCCGGCGGGTCAAGGACGAGTTCCATGTGCCCACCTTCGCCTACCAGGTCAGCGGCGAGTACGCCATGCTCATGGCCGCCGCGCAGAACGGCTGGCTCGATCGCGACGCAGTCATCATGGAGAGTCTGCTGGCGTTCAAGCGCGCCGGCGCGGATGGTGTCTTGACCTATTTCGCGCGCGTTGCCGCACGGCTGCTGAAGCAGCGCTGAGCGGCCACTATCGGCGGCGCCCCGGAGACGGCGCCGGCGTCACGGACCAAAGACAAGAGTCCTCATGCGTATCTTCAAGATCAACGGTGCGCAGGTCACCGAACACGACGCGCTGGCGCCCATGGCCGCACCGGGCGCCTGCGAACAGGGCTATCTCTGGCTATCGCTGACCCGAGACGAGTTCCGAGCCTCGCTCTCCCAGGTACAGGACGTGCTTCAGTCGCTGTGCAACACGCATCTGGTCGACCTGCATGTGAGCGATCTGCTCAATGACCAGCTTCCCTCGCGCTACGACTACACCTCGCAGTACGACCTGCTGGTGTTTCGCCGGCTGGCGGCCTCCAACGGCCAAACGGCCGGCAAGGACGAAACCGCCGCGCCGAAGACAGGGCCGACCGTGCTCCGCCGGATCGACACGCGCCCCGTCGGTTTCGCGCTCTTCGATCGGGTGCTGCTCTCGGTCCATCCGGAAGACGGCACGGTCCGCGATGCATTCGCATCCAAGCTCCTGGCCGCTGCAGCGCCCGGTGAACGTGGCAGCACTGCCGCCCCGGCGCTGGACGTGCGGGCGGTTTCCGCGCGCATTCCCACGAGTCCGGCCGACCTCATGCTGCGCGTCATCAACCACATCGTCGATGCCTATCTCGACCTGCGGCGCGAACTCACGCGACAGCTCGATCACTGGCAATCCGAACTGATCGATCCGAAGAGCCGCTTCACCAATTGGGGCGCGTTGATGGAGACCCGCCAGTCGCTCCACCATCTCGACGAAATCTGCGAAGACCAGCGCGCCTGCATCCAGGACTGGATCGATGCACTGGAAACCCTGCCGGCTCCGACCGGCGCTCCAGCGCAGCGAGAGCACGAACTCGTCATGATCCGCAGCCGGGACGTGCTCGAACACATCGAGCGCGTGGTCCATCATGTGCGGCGCCTCGAGCAGAACGCCGAAACCGCGGTGCAAATGCACTTCAGCGTGCAGAGCCACCGGGCGAACGACATCATGCGTGTGCTCACCGTACTGACCGCGGTGTTCCTGCCCCTCAACCTGATCGCGGGCATCTTCGGGATGAACTTCGAATTCATCCCTCTCATTCACAAGGCCGACGGGTTCTGGATCGCGATGGGGTCCATGGGCGCGATCGCGGTGGCGCTCGTGGTGATCTTCTGGCGCAAGCGCTATCTCGCGCGCACGCGCTGACTGGCGCGCCAAAAGAAAAAGCCGGACGGCGCTTTCGCACCGTCCGGCCTTGGCAGGCGGGCCCGATTACTTGGCCGCGGCTGCGCCTTCCTTCTGAGCCTGGACGCGGGGCTCGGCCGACTTGTTCATCGTCGAGATCACGCGGCTGTTGTACTTCGAGCCACCGACCACGTTCTGGTCAGGTGCGTTGGCGGTTGCAACAGCTTGAGCGCGAACGGCGGCCGGGTCAGCGACCGACTTGAACGCTTCGGCACCACGCGAACCGCGCGGGATGTTCTGGTCAGGAGCGGCGGCGGTGCGCACGGCTTCCGCGCCCACTTCGTCGCGGCTCTTGGCCGTCACGGCGGACTGCACGCCGTCATAGGTTTCGGCTTGGGCGCCAGCGGCAGCGAGGATCGAGAGAGCGGCAGCGGCGAGGATGTGCGAGGTCTTCATTTCAGTTCCTTTGGTTCGATAGAGGATCGATTCGTTTTCAACCCAGGCTCGCTGTCGCTGGCCTGTGCGGCAGAGTGTCCGGCCGAACACCTCAGGGAAAACACCGAGAAACGAGACACGGCGTTTCCGCGATCGAAACAATCGCGGAAATGACAAGGCGGGCCGCGCTTCCACGCGGCCCGCCTTGTTCGTTCGAAGCGGCTGGAGATTACAGACCGGCTTGCTGCGTCGTCGCGCGATCGAGCTTGAACTGCGAGGGGACCACGCTATTCACGAAAGCTTCGCGCTTGAGGTTCTGGTTGGCCGAGTGTGCGGTGGCGACTGCGGTGGAGCGAACCGTGGAGCGGTCGCCCGAAGCGCTCAGGGTCGGTGCGACACGCGACGAAGCGGCATCGCCGTACGGGTTTTCGGTGCGGGCAGCGATGACGCCCTGGGCCTGGACTTCCGCGCGGCTGTTGGCCGACACGGGCGCTTGCACGCCTTCGTAGGTTTCGGCTTGCGCGCCGGCGGCGGCGAGAATCGTGAGGGCTGCGGCTGCGATGAGCTTCGAGGTCTTCATTCTGGTGTCCTTCTTGGGATTGCTCTTGGATGACTCAGATCAGCACTGGCTGTTCTGTGCCGGCGAGTTTGCGCCAGTTTGATAGGTAGAAACCCTATAAAACTGAACAACGGTGTTCACCAAAAAGAAACAATGGAATTCCAATGGATGGTCTTGACTTACTGAAAGCCTTTCGTGAAGTCGCCGCACGGGGCAGCTTTTCGCGTGCAGCGATCTCACTCGGCATGTCGAAGGCCAACGTCAGCAAATACGTGGCGCAACTCGAGGAGCGCTTCGGCGTGCGCCTGCTGAACCGCTCGACGCGATCGGTCAGCCTGACCGATGCGGGGCATCTGCTGCTGGAGCGCAGCACCCCGCTGATGGAAATGGTCGAGCTCACGCAGACCGAACTGCAGGATCACGCCGGAAACCCACGCGGGCGCCTGCGAATCACTGCGCCTCACGGGCTCAGCCAGGGCAAGCTGCCGGGGCTCATCGGCGAGTTCATGTCGATCTATCCGGATGTGCACGTGAGCCTGCATCTGAGCAACCGCGTGATCGACCTCGTCGAGGAAGGCGTGGACATTGCGCTGCGCCTCGGCCGGATCCGCGACGAGAACCTCATCGTGCGGCGCCTGCAGCAGATGGATCTCGCACTTTGCGCGACGCCTGGCTATTGGTCGAAGCGGGGCCTGCCCAAGAAGCCGGACGATATGCGCCGGCACGACGTGCTGACCTATTCCCTCTCCGGCAACACACCCAGCCTGCCTTTCGAAGTGGACGGCAAGCCCTACAGCGTTCCGGTGCACAGCCGCATGGACGCCAACGACGCGGCGCCGCTCATCGGCGTTGCCCTGACGGGGCTTGGCGCGGTGTGCGTGCCGGCGACCATGGCTCAGCCGGAAATCGAGCGCGGCGCGCTCGTTCCGGTGCTCAAGGAGTACATGCCGACCGACCTGTGGCTCTACGCCGCCTATACGCAGCGCCGCCACAACAGCGCCGCACTTCGGGCGATGCTCGATTTCCTCGAGGACAAGGTCAGCAAGGAATCGGCGGCCCGCCCCGCCAAGCGCAGCGGTGCCGGGGCCCGCGCCGCGTCGACGGCGCAGGCCTGAGCCGCTCAGGCGAGGTGCTTGGCGAAGAACGCCAGCGTGCGTTCCTTCGCGAGCTTGGCGGCCGCGGCGTTGTAGGCGCCGCGCTGGTCGCAGTTGAATCCGTGACCGCAGTCATAGACGTGGACTGCGACCTCCGGATGCGCCTTCTTCAGCGCTTCGACGGTGTCGAGGGGAATCCAGTGGTCTTCCTTGCCGAAGTGCGCGAGCACCGGCACCTTGGGCTTGCGTGCGATTTCCTCGGGCGTCGTCGAGCCGCCGCCGTAGTAAGGCGCCGCTGCCGACAGCCCCGAGACCTCGGCGGCTGCGCGCCACGTCAGCAGGCCGCCCCAGCAGTAGCCCACGATGCCGACCTTGCCCGCCTTCGACGCGTAGTCGACCGCTGCCTGCAGGTCTTGCAGCACGCCCGGTGCAGGCAACCCTTCGACCGCCATCTTGAGCGCGAAGCCGGCCTTCATGTCGTCTTCGCTGTAGCCGAGCTCGACGCCCTGCTTCACGCGGTGGAAAGTCGCCGGCGCAATCGCGAGGTATCCGTCCGCCGCATAGCCATCGGCAACCGACCTGATGTGCGAATTCACGCCGAAGATTTCCTGAACGACGACCACAGCGCCCTTCGGCTTGCCCGCAGGTTCCGCAACGTATGCGGGAAAGGTGAAGCCGTCCTTGGCGATGAGATCGATGAATTGACCCATGGTCATACTCCTTTGTTGATGGTTATTTCTTGAGTGCGCGCTCGAGGAATTCGAGCCGGTCCTGTCCCCAGAAGATCTCGCCGTCGATCACGTAGCTCGGCGCACCGAACACCTTCGCGTCGATGGCCTCCTGCGTGTAGTCCTCGTAGCGTTCCTGAACGGTCTGGCTGAGCGACTGCTCGACGCGCCGCGCAGGCAGGCCGCATTCCGCGACGAGCGCTTCCAGCACCTTGGGATCCGCGATGTTACGTTCCTGCACCCACACGGCCGCGAAGATCGCACCGCACAGTTTCATGGCGATGTCGGTGCCGTCATGCAGGTCGGCCGCAATGATGAGCTTGGCCGCATCGTCGCTCGCGACCGGAAAGAACTTGGGCTTGGGGTTCAGGGGGATGTCGAGGTGATGCGAGAAGCGCGCCAACTCGACCAGTCGATAGGCCTGCCGCTGCGGTGCGCGCTTGCCCAATGGAAGTCCGCCGGACACCGGGAACACCGCGCCGAAATCGATTGGTCGCACCCGCACGGCAGCCCCATGGGAATGCGCAAGGCGTGCAAAACGCGCGTGGCCGAGATAGGTCCAGGGGCTTTGGGGCGTGAAGTAGTAGTCGATGGTGCGGCTCACGGGAGGCTCCTCGATGATGTAATCCGACCCAGGGTTTTTAACTGAGGCACGGCTTCTGTGCAGGAGGTGGGATTTGGACAAGGTGCTCTTGGTCACGGGCGGCAGTCGCGGCATCGGTGCCGCCACGGCTTTGCTGGCGGCAAAGCGCGGCTACGCAGTCGCGGTCAACTACACGAGCAATTCGCTGGCCGCCGATGAAGTGGTGCGCGCGATCCGCGCGGATGGCGGCACCGCGATCACCGTGCAGGCCGACGTAGGTGACGAAGCGCAGGTGCTTGCGATGTTCGACAAGGTCGATGCCAAGCTCGGCCGTCTTGCCGCGCTGGTGAACAACGCGGGCATCGTCGACATGCAGGCGCGCGTCGACGAGATGAGCGTCGAGCGACTCGAACGCATGATGCGCATCAACGTCATCGGCAGCTTCGTCTGCGCGCGCGAGGCCGTGCGACGCATGAGCACGAAGCACGGCGGCGAAGGCGGCGTGATCGTCAATCTCTCCAGCGCGGCCGCACGGCTCGGCTCGCCAGGGCAATACGTCGACTACGCGGCGAGCAAGGGCGCCATCGAGAGTTTCACCATCGGGCTCGCGAAAGAGGTCGCGGACGAGGGCATCCGCGTCAACGCAGTGCGACCTGGCCTGATCGACACCGAGATCCATGCCTCGGGCGGCATGCCGGACCGCGCCTTCCAACTCGCGCCGACCGTGCCGATGAAGCGCACCGGGAGTGCCCAGGAAGTGGCACAGGGCATCGTCTGGCTGCTGTCGGATGAAGCCAGCTACGTCACGGGCACCTCGCTCGACGTGACAGGCGGACGCTAGATGGCCACGCCGACGATGGACCTGATCAAGCCGCTGATCACGCTGCTTGCCATCGTGAATCCGCTGGCGATCGTTCCCTTCTTCATCCACTACACGCAGGGCTGCACCGATCACCAACGCAAGCGCACAGCCTGGGTGTCGGCCTTCAGCGCGTTCGTCGTCATCGCGGTGAGCGCACTGCTCGGGCTGCAGCTGCTGTCGTTCTTCGGCATCTCGATCGCGAGCTTCCAGGTCGGCGGCGGCATGCTGCTGCTGATGAGCTCGCTCTCCATGCTCAACGCGCAGCCCGCCGAATCAAAGACCACCAGCGAAGAGATCCGCGCGACCGAGGTGAAGGCGTCGCTCGGCGCCTCGATCGCCGTGGTGCCGCTGACCATCCCGCTCCTCACCGGACCAGCCACGATGTCGACGGTGGTCATCTTCGCGGACCGGGCGCAGCACTACTGGGAGCTGGCGGTGCTGGTCGGCTACGGCGTGGTGATCGGGCTGGCCACAGGCGTGACCTTCTCGCTCGCCGAGCCGATCTCGCGCGTGCTCGGCAAGACCGGCATCAACGTGATGACGCGGCTGATGGGCCTGATCCTCGCCGCGCTGGCAGTGGAAGTGATGGCGGCCGGGCTCGGCACGCTGTTCCCGGTGCTGCACCGCGCGTCGTGAAGCGCCGCGCTAGCGCGCGACCAACTCGACGATTCGCGGCGTGATCGCACCACCATCGAGCAGCAGTTCGGCGGCGGAAATCGGCAGCGTGAAGCGCCTCGGCCCGGCGCTGCCGGGATTGACATAGAGGACGCCATCGCGCTCCTGCGCCAGCGGCCGGTGCGAATGCCCGGTGACCACCACACGCACGCCGGCAGCGACGGGATCGATGGGCAGTTCCGCGAGGTTGTGGATCGCGTAGAAGCGGATGCCATGGAGGTCGAACAACGCCGCTTCCGGGATGTCGCGCGCCCACGAGCCCATGTCGTTGTTGCCGCGAACGACGGTCAACGGCGCGATCGCGGCAAGCTCGTCGAGGATGCGCTGTTCGCAGATGTCGCCGCCGTGAATGATGTGGTCGCATCCGCGCAGGAAGGCCGAAGCTTCCGGCCTCAGCAGGTTGTGCGTGTCCGAGATGACGCCAATTCGCCGCATGCCGCAGCCACCGCGTGTCGCTGCCCTTAGCGCGGCTGGCTGACCCAGGCCACGATGTCGGCGACCACGGCGTCGCTGGCAGCCGCCAGCGCCTTCACACCGCCCGGCGCGTCGTTGCTCGGCGCCGGCTTCTGCGCGGTGAAGCTGCGCTGCGCCAGCACACGATCGCCGCCCGGCGCGGTACACATCAAGGTGACGTTCACGCGGACCAGGCCCACGCTGTTCGAGGGCGACTCGAAGAAGTGGCTGAATTCCTCCAGCGTGATACGCAGGGTGTCCGGCACCCGGCCCTCGGTACGGGCCATGGAGGCGCTTTCCTCCGGCCCGAGCACCGGTCGTGTGGCGGCGAGCGCCTCGCGCAGCCGCTGCCGGAACAACTGGGCCGGCGCCTGGCTCCAGCGTGATTGGCCGTAGGGCCTGACCTCATTGGCGTCGGCATAGCCGAGGCGATAGAGCATCTGCGTGCCATCGAGCCGCGTATTGGCATCGATGTCGGCCAGCGCAAGCGGTGGCAACGCGGGGGCTGCCGCCCTTGCAGGAGCAGTCGTAGGCCCGGGCCCGAAGTCGTAAAGCGTCGCGCGTGTGGGCTTGTCGGGCAGCGCGCCGCAGCCCGCCACCAGGAGCGTCGCGAACAAGGCGCCGACGACTGCAGCGTTCTTCAACGGTTCATGCGTCTTCATGGTCATGGTCTCAGGGCTGCGCAGAGGATTCGGCGGGCGACGTAAAGCCCGGTTCGCCCGGGCCGGCGACCACGCCACCGCTGCCGAACAACAGCGATTGCGGGTTGTCGTTGATGTTGTCGGCCGCGCGACCGAGGCGCCTTACCGCGCGAGAAGTGTCGTCGGCAACGCGGTTCAGGCGCGGCAGCGTGGCGTTGTTGAAGGACTCCACCGCCTGCGACAGCGACTTGGTGCCGTCGCCAAGACGGTCCAGCGGGCCGTCCTGCGCGTTGAGCCGCACCACGGTGTTGTTGAGGTTTTTCGCCACGCGCGACACGTCGCCAGCAGCGCCCTTGACCGAGACCATGGTGTCCTTCGTGCGATCCACCAACTGCGGCAGCGCCTTGAGCGTGGGATTCAGGTTGGTCTCCAGCGACTTCGTGAGCTGGTTGGCGCTCGCCGCCGCCTGCGAGATGTTCTCCAGCGTGTCGGCGATGCGCTTCTGGTTGTCCTCGGCCAGCAGCGTGTTGATGCGCTTAGTCGCCTCTTCGACGCGGCCGATGATCGCCTCTCCGCGATCCTGCAATTGCGACAGCAGCGAAGGCTTGAGCGGGATGCGCGGAGGGTTCTGGTTGTCGGGCGTGAGCGCCACCTGCGATTCACCCTTGTCGTCCAGCGCGATGAAGGCCAGCCCGGTCACGCCCTGGTAGCTCAGCGTCGCGAAGGTCGAGGTGGTGAGGGGCACGCGTTCGTCGACCGTGATGCGCACGCGCACATTGCCCTTGACCTTCGGATCGAAGTCGATCGACGCGACCTTGCCGACCGCGATGCCGCGATAGCGCACCATCGCCTGCGGCTGGAGGCCGCTCACCGGATCGCGCGTGGACAGCTCGTAGATGTTGCGCACCGTATCGTCGCGCGTGAGCCAGACGACCAGTGCGACGAGCACGGCGACCAGGCCGAGAACGAAGACACCGGCGGCCATTGCATGGGCTTTGTTTTCCATGGCAGCTACCTTTCGTTGTGGGGGGCCGACGCCGTGTCAGCCGGTCCGGCGAGGGCCGCGGGGACGGAGCCGTCATGGAGTGCCTCCATGGCGCGCTGCCCGCGGCCGCCGAGAAAGTATTCGTGGATGAAGGGATGCGGATAGGCGATGACGTCGCGCGCCGTGCCCGCGACGATCACCCGCTGGTCGGCCAGCACCGCGATGCGCGTGCTCAGGTCGAACAGCGTGTCCAGGTCGTGCGTGACCATCACCACCGTGAGCCCGAGCTCGCGATGCAGTCCGCGAAGCAGGTCACAGAAGCCGTCGGCGCCCTCGGGATCGAGCCCGGCGGTGGGCTCGTCGAGCAGGAGCAACGGCGGGTCCATGATGAGCGCGCGCGCGAGCGCCACGCGCTTGATCATCCCGCCCGAGAGGTCGGCCGGGCTCTTGGTCGCCTGCTTGGGATCGAGGCCGACCATCTGCAGCTTGACCAGCGCCGCGTCGCGGATGAGTTCGTCCGGCAGCACCTTGAGCTCGCGCAGCGGGAACGCGACGTTGTCGAGCACGTTGAAGGCCGAGAACAGCGCGCCATGCTGGAACAGCATGCCGACATTGGCCGCGCCCTTCACGCTGAACTGACCGGGTGGCCGGCCAAGCACCGTGACCGTGCCCTTGGACGGGTGCTCCAGCCCGAGGATCTGACGCAGCAGCACCGTCTTGCCTGTGCCCGAGCCGCCGACCAGCGACAGCACTTCGCCGCGCCGGATCGACAGATCGAGATCGCGGTGCACGACCTGCGGGCCGTCCGGCGTCTTGAAGATCGTCCAGAGCTTGCGGATCTCGACCAGGGGCTGGGCGTTGTTCGGCAGGTCGGTCATCAGCGGAACCCCACCCCTTTGAATAGCACCGCGAAGAGTGCGTCGACGAGGATCACGACGGTGATCGAGGTCACCACCGACGACGTGGTCCCGCGCCCGAGGCTCTCGGTGTTGGGCTTGACCTTGAGGCCGAAGTAGCAGGCGATGAGCGCGATCAGCACGCCGAACACCGCCGACTTCGACATGGCGAGCCAGAGGTTCGCCATGGGCACCGCGCGCGGGAGCGCCGACATGAAGTACGACGGCGAGATGTCGAGCGCAAGGTCTGCTGCGATCATTCCGCCGAAGAGCGCCGCCATCGAGGTCCACATGCTGATCAGCGGCATCGCGATCGCGAGGGCCAGCACACGCGGCATCACGAGCCGGAAGCCGTGCGGGATGCCCATCACGCGCATCGCGTCGAGCTCTTCGGTCACGCGCATCACGCCGATCTGCGCAGTGATCGCCGAACCGGACCGGCCCGCGATCAGCACGGCCGCAAGCACCGGACCGAGTTCGCGGATCAGCGACAGGCCCAGGATGTTGACGATGAAGGTTTCCGCCCCGTACTGCCGCAACTGCTGCGACGTCAGGTAGGCCAGCACCACGCCGATCAGCAGCCCGACCAGCGCCGTGATCGGCAATGCGGTGGTGCCGAAGTGATAGATCTGTCCGGAGAAGTCGCGCCACGGCGCGCGGTGCGGAGCGCGTAGCAGCCTGCCGATGTCCAGCGTGAGTTGGCCGATGAGCCCCAGGAAGTCGCGCGCGACGAACATCATGCGCGGCCCGTTGTGCGCGAAGGCCTTGAACCGGTCCGCAAGCGTCGGCCCGGTTTCGGCCGGCGCCACGCAGGTATAGAGCGCGACCTGGTCGAGCACCGCCTTGTGCTGCGAATCCATTTCGATGCGGGCCGGCCAGGCGTGCCGCCAGTGGTTCCACAGCAGCTGCGCGCCGACGTGGTCGAGCTGCTCGATCGGGCGCAGGTCCCATGCGCGGTCTTCGCTGGGCGGCACCCCGGCCAGGTTGCTGGATAGCGCCTCCCAGGTGCGCCGCGACGAGATCGCCAGCGCCGTCCACCGGCCAGTCGCGATGGCCCAGTTTCCGCCCTCCTGCTGGCGCTCTTCCACACGAGGGTGATCGCTCTCGGTTTCCTGCGCGGTGATGGACGAAGAGTTGACGGACATGCAGGCGGATCGGGTGTCGGCAAACGAACGCAGCATCGTAACCGGGTGCGTCCGTGCAAACCCTCGGCGCACGACACACGGAGCGGTCGCGCATCGCTCAAGCGTTTGCCACAATCGGCGAACGAATCCCGATCCATTCCGCCATCAGCCGGCCGTGTCGTCGGCAGGAGAACGCCATGCAGATGAGTAAGACACCGATCCATCATTACATCGGCGGCCGCGTCGCCGCTCCGAATTCCTCGCGCAGCCAGGACGTGTTCAACCCCGCGACCGGTGCGGCGACCGGCAGCGTTGCACTGGCCGACCGTGCTGACGTCGATGCGGCAGTGGCTGCTGCGCGCGCGGCGTTTCCTGCCTGGGCCGACACGCCGCCGATCCGGCGGGCGCGCGTGATGTTCAAGTTCCTGGAACTGCTCAACAAGCACCGCGACGAACTGGCCCACCTCATCACCGCCGAGCACGGCAAGGTCTTTACCGACGCGCAGGGCGAAGTCACGCGCGGCATCGACATCGTCGAATTCGCCTGCGGAATTCCCCAGCTTCTGAAGGGCGACTACACCGACCAGGTCTCCACGGGCATCGACAACTGGACGATGCGCCAGCCGCTCGGCGTGGTGGCGGGCATCACGCCTTTCAATTTCCCGGTCATGGTGCCGATGTGGATGTTCCCGGTCGCTATCGCGGCGGGCAACACCTTCATCCTGAAGCCGAGCCCGCTCGACCCGAGCCCGTCGCTGCGCATTGCCGAACTGCTCAAGGAAGCCGGCTTGCCCGATGGCGTGTTCAACGTCGTCCAGGGCGACAAGGAAGCGGTCGATGCACTGCTGGTGCATCCGGACGTCCAGGCGATCAGCTTCGTCGGCTCGACGCCGATCGCCAACTACATCTACGAGACCGGCGCGCGCCACGGCAAGCGCGTTCAGGCGCTCGGCGGTGCGAAGAACCACATGGTGGTGATGCCCGACGCGGACATCGAGCAGACGGTCGATGCGCTGATCGGCTCCGGCTATGGCTCGGCCGGCGAGCGCTGCATGGCGATCAGCGTGGCGGTGATGGTGGGTGGCGTGGCCGACAAGGTCATGCCACTGCTGGCCGAGCGCGCGAAGACGCTCAAGGTCAAGAACGGCACCGAGCTCGACGCGGAGATGGGTCCGATCGTCACGCGAGCAGCGCACGAGCGCATCACCGGCTACATCGCGCAGGGCGAGAAGGAAGGCGCGAAGCTGGTCGTCGACGGCCGAGGATTCGAAGGCAAGGCGGCTGGCGAAGGCTGCGACAACGGCTTCTGGATGGGCGGCACGCTGTTCGACAACGTGACCCCGGACATGCGCATCTACAAGGAAGAGATCTTCGGCCCGGTGCTGTCGTGCGTGCGCGTGCACGATCTGAAGGAAGC
>JAGIAI010000071.1 GCA_017744935.1 Variovorax sp. | reverse complement strand
GCGCTCGAGAAGATCGCACTGGAAGACGAATACTTCGTGTCGCGCAAGCTCTACCCGAACGTCGACTTCTACTCCGGCATCGTCCAGCGCGCGATCGGCATCCCGGTGCCGCTGTTCACCGCGATCTTCGCGCTGGCCCGCACCGTGCGCTGGATCGCCCAGCTGAACGAAATGATCGGCGACCCAGACTACAAGATCGGCCGTCCGCGCCAGTTGTTCGAAGGCTCGGCCAAGCGCGACGTCAAGCCCATCGCCCAGCGCTGATCTCCGCTTCGCGCTCATCCAGGAAAGCTGCCCTCGGGCAGCTTTCTTGCGTTTTGGCTTACAGGCAAGGCGTGACAGCGAAGGTAACTTGGATTGCGGAGGGTTACTCCTCTCATTCATTCAACATCCAAGGAGTCCGTCATGAAGAAACTCGCCGCATTGCTCGCCGTCACGTTTGCCTTCACCATTCCCCTGGCCGGCTGCAACACCATGAAGGGTGCAGGCCAGGACATCCAGAAGGGTGGGCAGAAGATGGAAGATGCCGCCCAGAAGAAGCAATAGCCGCACGACGGCGCCATCGCGTCAAACCATCAAAGCCATCGTGGATCACGATGGCTTTGATCAAAAAACAAGGGAAAATAGGGGCTTCCATCTCTGATCGAGATGCCAAGCCTCCATGATCGCCTCCGAACGCAGTTTTGCCCGCCGCATCGACCTGACGTCGCTGCAGTTGTTCGTGGCCGTCTGCGAGCTGGGCAGCATCGGGCGTGCCGCGGAGCGCGAATTCATCGCCGCCTCGGCCATCAGCAAGCGCCTCTCGGACCTCGAGGCGACGCTGGGCACGCCGCTTCTCTACCGGCATGCGAGGGGGGTCGACCTCACGCCCGCAGGCGAAAGCCTCCTGCACCATGCGCGCTCGGTGCTCTACAGCCTCGAGAAGATGCAGGGCGAACTCAGCGAGTACGCCGACGGCGTGCGCGGCCACGTCCGCGTTCACGCCAACATCTCGGCGATCGTGCAGTTCCTGCCCGAGGACCTCGGCGCCTTCACCCGCGAGCACGATGCGATCAAGATCGATCTCGAGGAGCATCTGAGCAACGAGATCGTGCGCGCCGTGCACGAGGGCGCGGCCGATCTCGGCGTGTGCCATGTGCCCGAGGGCACCGCGGAGCTGCAGAGCCTGCCCTACCGCCGTGATGCGCTGGTGCTCGTGGTGCCGGCGCGGCATGGGCTGGCGCGGCGCCAGTCGATCGATTTCACCGAGTCGCTCGACTTCGACCACGTGGGGCTGCACACCAACAGTTCCATCTACGTCGCCATGCACCAGGCGGCTCTGGCCGAGGGCCGCTCCATCAAGCTGCGCATCCACGTCACCGGGCTCGACGCCATGTGCCGCATGATCGACAACGGCCTGGGCATCGGCGTGATGCCGCTGCGCGCCTTCGAGCTCATGCAGGGCGGCATCGGTCGCGGACTCAAGAGCGTCGCGCTCAAGGATGCCTGGGCCCGGCGCGAGATCCGCCTCGTCGCCCGCGATTTCTCATCGCTCCCCGTGGCCGCCCGGCTGCTCGTGAAGCACCTGCACGCCCCCGCGCCCGCCGCCGAACAACCGCTCGCTGCGTGAAGACCTCACGCAGCCCCATTTCCCCACGAAAGAGACCATCACCATGGCACGCACGCTCTACGACAAACTCTGGGACGAACACGTCGTCCACACCGAGGAAGACGGCACCGCGATCCTCTACATCGACCGCCACCTGGTCCACGAAGTGACCAGCCCGCAGGCGTTCGAAGGCCTGCGCGAGGCGGGTCGCAAGCTGTGGCGCATCAGCTCCGTGGTGGCCACGGCCGACCACAACACGCCGACCACGCACTGGGAGCGCGGCTATGACGGCATTGCCGACCCGATCAGCAAGGAGCAGATCACCACGCTCGACAGCAACATCAAGGAATTCGGCGCCGCCGCGTTCTTCCCGTTCCTCTCCAAGCGCCAGGGCATCGTGCACGTGATCGGCCCGGAATCGGGCGCGACCCTGCCGGGCATGACCGTGGTGTGCGGCGACTCGCACACCTCGACGCATGGCGCCTTCGGCGCGCTCGCGCACGGCATCGGCACCAGCGAGGTCGAGCACGTCATGGCCACGCAGACGCTGCTCGCCAAGAAGGCGAAGAACATGCTCGTGAAGGTCGAGGGCAAGCTGCCGCTCGGCTGCACGGCCAAGGACATCGTGCTGGCGATCATCGGCAAGATCGGCACCGCCGGAGGAACGGGCTACACGATCGAGTTCGCCGGCTCGGCGATCCGCGACCTCAGCATGGAAGGCCGCATGACGGTCTGCAACATGGCGATCGAGGCCGGCGCACGCGCCGGGCTGGTGGCCGTGGACGAGAAGACCATCGCCTACGTCAAGGGCCGATCGCTTTCGCCCACCGGCGTCGAATGGGACCAGGCGGTCGAATACTGGAAGACGCTGCACTCGGACCCGGGTGCCCATTTCGACACGGTCGTCGAACTCGACGCAACGCAGATCAAGCCGCAGGTGACCTGGGGCACCTCGCCCGAAATGGTGCTGCCGATCGACGCCCGCGTGCCCGATCCCGACCGCGAGAAGGACGCCAACAAGCGCCAGGCGATCGAACGCGCGCTCACGTACATGGGGCTCGAGCCCAACAAGCCGCTGAACGACATCTTCATCGACAAGGTGTTCATCGGCTCCTGCACCAACAGCCGCATCGAGGACATGCGCGAAGCCGCCGCCGTGGTCAAGAAGCTCGGCCAGAAGATCGCGAAGAACGTCAAGCTCGCGATGGTCGTGCCCGGCTCCGGCGTCGTGAAGGAGCAAGCCGAACGCGAGGGCCTCGATCAGATCTTCAAGGCCGCGGGCTTCGAATGGCGCGAGCCCGGCTGCTCGATGTGCCTGGCGATGAACGCCGATCGCCTCGAGCCCGGCGAGCGCTGCGCCTCGACCAGCAATCGCAACTTCGAAGGACGCCAGGGCGCCGGCGGCCGCACCCACCTCGTCAGCCCGGCGATGGCCGCCGCCGCCGCCATCAACGGCCACTTCGTCGACGTCCGCCAATTCGCCTGAACCTGGAGCCACACACCATGCAGAAATTCACCGTGCACAAGGGCCTCGTGGCGCCGATGGACCGCGAGAACGTCGACACCGACGCGATCATTCCCAAGCAGTTCCTCAAGTCGATCCGCAAGACCGGGTTCGGACCCAACCTGTTCGACGAATGGCGCTACCTCGACCATGGCGAGCCGGGACAAGACCCGAAGTCGCGCAAGCCCAACCCGGACTTCGTACTGAACCAGCCGCGCTACGCGGGCGCCTCGGTCCTGATCGCGCGCAAGAACTTCGGCTGCGGCTCGTCGCGTGAGCACGCGCCGTGGGCGCTCGATCAATTCGGCTTCCGCGCGATCATCGCGCCGAGCTTCGCCGACATCTTCTTCAACAACTGCTTCAAGAACGGCCTGCTCCCGATCGTGCTGCCCGAACCCCAGGTGGCGAAGCTGTTCGACGAAGTGTTCGCCTTCCCGGGCTACAGCCTCACGATCGACCTGGAGCGCCAGGTCATCATCAAGCCCGACGGCGCGGAGATCGGCTTCGACATCCAGCCCTTCCGCAAGTACTGCCTGCTCAACGGCCTGGACGACATCGGCCTGACGCTGCGCCACAAGGACAAGATCCAGGCCTTCGAAGCCGAGCGGCTCGCGAAGAAGCCCTGGCTCTCGCACCAGCTGATCGCCTGATCCCCTCTTCCACTTTTCAAACAAGACCTCTCATGAAGATCGCAGTTCTGCCCGGTGATGGCATCGGCACCGAAATCGTCGCGGAAGCCGTTCGCGTCCTGAACGTCCTGGACCTGAAGTTCGAAACCGAAACCGCCCTGGTCGGCGGCGCCGCCTACGAGGCGCACGGCCACCCGCTGCCCGAATCGACGCTCAAGCTCGCCAAGGAGGCCGACGCCGTGCTGTTCGGCGCTGTCGGCGACTGGAAGTACGACAAGCTCGAGCGCCAGTTCCGTCCCGAGCAGGCCATCCTCGGCCTGCGCAAGAACCTCGGCCTGTTCGCCAACTTCCGGCCCGCCATCTGCTACGAGCAGCTCGTGGGCGCGTCGAGTCTCAAGCCCGAACTGATCGCGGGGCTCGACATCCTCATCATCCGCGAGCTGACCGGCGACATCTACTTCGGCCAGCCGCGCGGCCGCCGCACGGCGGTCGACGGGCACTTCCCCGGCGCCGAGGAAGCCTTCGACACCATGCGCTACTCGCGCCCGGAAATCGAACGCATCGCCCACGTCGCCTTCCAGGCCGCGCGCAAGCGCAGCAAGCGCGTGACCAGCGTCGACAAGGCCAACGTGCTCGAGACCTTCCAGTTCTGGAAGGACGTCGTGACCGAGGTCGGCAAGGAATACCCGGACGTCGCGCTCGACCACATGTACGTCGACAACGCGGCGATGCAGCTCGTGAAAGAGCCCAAGAAGTTCGACGTGGTCGTCACCGGGAACATGTTCGGCGACATCCTCTCGGACGAGGCGGCGATGCTCACCGGCTCGATCGGCATGCTGCCCTCGGCGTCGCTCAATTCGAGCAACCAGGGCCTCTACGAGCCCAGCCACGGCAGCGCGCCGGACATTGCCGGCAAAGGGGTTGCCAACCCATTGGCTACAATCCTGTCTGCTGCCATGATGCTCCGTTTCTCCCTGAACCAGCCCGAAGCCGCCGACCGCATCGAGTCGGCGGTCAAGCAGGTGCTCGCTCAGGGCCTGCGCACGGCAGACATCTGGTCCGCAGGTACCACCAAGGTCGGCACCCGCGAGATGGGCGATGCCGTGGTGGCTGCCATCACCAAAAAGACGATTACCGGCTAACCGCAGCCCGATTCGTCACGCCCTCCCCGGCTCTGACGAGCCGGGCGCAAAGAAAAGACTGATTTCTTTTTTCACAAGGGCAAATTGAAATGGCGAACGCAAATCAACCTCTGGTCGGCCTCGTAGGCTGGCGCGGCATGGTCGGCTCGGTCCTCATGGATCGCATGCAGGCCGAAGGCGACTTCGGACTGATCGAGCCGGTCTTCTTCTCGACCTCCAACGCGGGCGGCAAGGCCCCCGCCATGGCCAAGAACGAGACCACGCTCAAGGACGCACATGACATCGATGCACTGAAGAAGTGCGACATCGTCATCACGGCCCAGGGCGGCGACTACACCACGGAGGTGTTCCCCAAGCTTCGCGCAGCCGGCTGGAAGGGCCACTGGATCGACGCGGCATCCACGCTGCGCATGAACGATGACGCGATCATCGTGCTCGACCCGGTCAACCTCCCCGTAATCCAGAACGCGCTCGCCAAGGGCGGCAAGAACTGGATCGGCGGGAATTGCACCGTGAGCTGCATGCTGATGGGTGTGGGCGCCCTCTACAAGGCGGGCTTGGTCGAATGGATGACCAGCATGACCTACCAGGCCGCTTCCGGCGGCGGCGCCCAGCACATGCGCGAACTGCTGACCCAGTTCGGCACGCTGAACGCCGAAGTGCGCTCTCTGCTCGACGACCCGAAGTCCGCCATTCTCGAGATCGACCGCAAGGTCCTGGCCAAGCAACAGTCGCTGACGGGCCTCGAAACCGCCAATTTCGGTGTCCCCCTGGGCGGCAGCCTCATCCCCTGGATCGACAAGGATCTGGGCGACGGCATGAGCAAGGAAGAATGGAAGGGCGGCGCCGAAACCAACAAGATCCTGGGCCAGGGTGCTGGATTCGGAACGGCTGCCACGCCTGTCGACGGCTTCTGCGTGCGCATCGGCGCGATGCGCTGCCACAGCCAGGCACTCACCTTCAAGCTAAAGAAGGACGTGCCGCTTGCCGATATCGAGGCATTGATCGCTGCTGACAACGAATGGGCCAAGGTCGTGCCGAACACGCGCGAGGCCACGGTCAAGGAACTCACGCCCGTCGCGGTGACCGGCACGATGTCGATTCCGGTCGGCCGTATCCGCAAGCTGGCCATGGGTCCCGAGTACGTTGGCGCGTTCACGATCGGGGATCAACTCCTGTGGGGTGCGGCCGAGCCGCTGCGCCGCATGCTGCGCATCCTGCTGGAAGTCTGAAGCGTTACATGCGCGCCCTTCGGGGCGCGCTGCGTTGCTGTGCCGCAACGCCCCATGCATGACGAAGTTTGCACGCACTGGGTAGATAAGGCCTGTCGCCTTGTCAGTGCAGGGTGATGATGTTAACGTCCTCTTACATTTCTGGGCCGAGCTGCCCCCCTCCAGCATGACACGACCATCATCGCCCGCGGCCCGTCTCTCGGCCACCTCGCCAGCCCCTACGACGATGGGTCGAGGCCAGCTTTCCGTAGTCAGCGCGGCTATCGCGGTGGCTCTTGGCACTTTCAGCGCCGACGCCAGCGCCCTCGCGCTCGGGCGCCTCAACGTCCAGTCCGCACTCGGCGAACCGTTGCGTGCGGAGATCGAGGTGAGCGAGATCACTGCGGCGGAAGCGGATGGGCTGAAGGTCCACATCGCCTCGGCCGACGCCTTCAAGGCAGCAGGCGTACCCTACAACCCCGCCCTTTCCGACGTCCGCACAGCCATTCAGCGGCGGGCCGACGGTCGCTATGTTGTGCGCCTGTCGAGCAATCGATCCCTCAGTGAGCCGTTCATCGACCTCCTGCTCGAAGCCAACTGGAGTTCCGGCCGTGTGGTTCGTGACTACACGGTGCTGCTGGATCCGCCCACCACCCGTCAGGCAGCCGCCCCCGTCGCGCCGACTGCGCCGCAGATCACGGCGGCTCCCCCGCGCGCGGCCGCTCCGATCGTAGTCGAAGCGCCCCAGGCACGTCGCCAGCGCAGCATGCCTGCCCCGGCTGCCGCGCCGAGTGAATCGAACAATGTCCGGACCGGCACGGGCGCAAGCACCGGCGATCAGCAGGTCACGACCAAGGCCGGTGACACCGCGGGCAAGATTGCCGCCGCATACAAACCAGCCGATGTATCGCTCGACCAGATGCTGGTCGCCCTTCTGCGGGCCAATCCGAACGCATTCGTCGGCGGCAACGTCAATCGAATGAAGGCTGGTGCCGTGCTCGACATCCCGAGCTCGTCCCAGGCCGAAGCGGTGACGGCAACCGACGCGAAACGCACGGTTACCGCCCAGAGCCAGGATTTCAGCCAGTATCGCCGCCGCTTGGCCGAGAACGCACCTGAGACGCCTGTGGCCGACGCTGGCCGCCAAGCCTCCGGCAAGGTACAGACCAACGTCGAGGATCGCAACGCAGCGAACACTTCGACCGACAAGCTCAAGATCTCCCAAGGCATGGCTCCCGGCCGTCCCTCGGACGAGCAGATCGCACAGGCGGCCGAGACCAAAGCTCGCCAGGAGCGCGAGAAGGAGCTGACCAAGAACCTGCAGGAGCTGAACCAGCTCAAGGCCGCCGCCGGAGCGCCCGCGGCTCCAGGCGCCGCGCCTGCACCTGCGCCAGTTGCTGCCGCACCGGCGGCCACGCCCGCCCCTGCACCCGCGACGCCGGCGGCAACAGCACCGGCTGCCGGCTCGACCCAACCAGCCGTAGCGGCAGCGCCGGCAGGACAAAGCGCACCTGCCGCTCCTCAGTCCGCATCGCCCACACCCGCAGCATCTCCAGATGCGACTGCCGCAGCCCCCGCTCCGGCATCGGCTCCTGCACCCGCGGCCGCTCCGGCACCCGCTCCCGTTGCGAAGCCCCCGGTCAAAGCGGAGGCGCCAGCACCCGCCCCGAAGGAACAGAGCTTCTTCTCCGAGTTGATGGAAAACCCGCTGATGGTCGCGGCTGCCGCTCTGGTGGCCCTCCTGATCAGCTTCCTGCTCTACCGCGTCCTCGGCCGCAAGCGCCGCGATGCGGGTGACAGCGTCTTCATCGAGAGCCGGATCCCGAAAGACTCCTTCTTCGGCGCGAGCGGCGGCGAATCGGTAGACACCAAGAATCGCGGCAATTCCGTTGTTTCCTCGCTCTCCTATTCCCCGAGCCAGCTCGATGCCGGCGATGTCGACCCGGTGGCCGAAGCCGACGTCTACCTGGCGTATGGTCGCGATCTTCAGGCAGAGGAAATCCTGCGCGAGGCGCTCCGCGTCAATCCGGAGCGCACTGCGATCCACCTCAAGCTGCTCGAAATCCACGCCAAGCGTCGCGATCTGCGCGCCTACGAAGCGCTGGCTTCAGAGGTTCACAAGCTCACCGGAGGCACCGGCACCGAATGGAACCGCGTCGTCGAACTCGGCAAGGATCTCGATCCGGGCAACCCACTGTACGAAGTTGACGGCAAGAGCGTCTCGGCTGCCGAGGCCGCCGCTTTCGCAGGCACGCTGGCTGCGGCATCCGCAGCCGTTTCGACCCCGGCTCCGAGCCCGGTGGAACAAGCTGAGGCTGAAGCGCCGCCCCCGGCCTTCGTGCCTTCGGTCGCACCGCTGGACTTCGATCTCGAGCTGTCCACCCCGCCCGCAGCGGCGGCCACTGCGCCCGCCCCCATCAGCGTGAGCCTGCCGACCGCGGCAGCGCCGATTCAGTCGCCCCTGCGCGATATTCCGCGTCCGATCGCGGTTCCGGGCGGCCTGAACGGCGGCGGCGCATCGACTCACACGCCGAAGATCGACCTCGAGAACGATTTCGATACGGCACCTGGCGCGCTTGAGCCAGTGGCAAACGGCTCGGTGCTTCGCGACGAAGAACGCACGCAACCTGCCCCACTGCGCGCTGGCCTGCCGACGGATTCGGGCTTCATCGAATTCGATATGAGCTCGCTGGCTGGCCTGTCGACGCGCACCCCGGCCGACACCGAGCGCGGCCGCCTCGAGCCGGTCGAGGAAGGCGCTGACAATCCACACGTCATCAAGCTGTCCCTGGCCCGCGAACTCAAGGCACTGGGCGACGTTGAAGGCGCCCGCTCGCTGGTCGAGGAAGTTGCCGCCGAAAGCTCCGGCGACGTGAAGGCCGAAGCAAAGCAGATGCTCGGCCAACTGCGCTGAGCAGCCCACGGGCTGCCATGCTGTCGTGAGGCTGGCCCTCGGCATCCGCTACAACGGCCAGGCCTACGACGGCTGGCAAAGTCAGCCTTCTGGCCGAACCGTCCAGGACAAGCTCGAATCAGCCCTGTCGAAGTTCGCCGACCAGCCGATTTCCACGCTCTGCGCCGGTCGCACCGATTCCGGCGTCCACGCACTAATGCAGGTGGTGCACTTCGACACCACCGCCGTGCGCCCTCCCTTCTCCTGGGTGCGCGGGACCAACAGCTTCCTCCCCGACGACATCGCGGTCCAGTGGGCGCAACCGGTGCCCGAGCAGTTCCATTGCCGCGCGAGCGCGCTGACCCGCCGCTACGTCTACGTTCTTTCGCAATCGCCGGTTCGGCCGAGCCTCGAAGCAGGCAGAGTAGGTTGGTCGATGTATGTGCTGGATGGCGAGGCCATGCGCGCCGCCGCGGGGATGCTGCTGGGACGCCATGACTTCAGCTCCTTCCGAGCCTCGGCCTGCCAGGCGCTTTCGCCGGTCAAGGAGATGCGGCGCATCGCGATCAGCCGGCACGGCGACACGGAGCGCTGCCGCTGGCACGTCGAGTTCGAGGCGGATGCGTTCCTGCACCACATGATCCGAAACATCATGGGCTGCCTCGTTCGCATCGGCCAAGGCAAAGAACGACCGGAGTGGATGCGCGAAGTCCTCGAAGCACGCAGCCGGCTGGCGGCCGCGCCAACCTTTTCGCCGAACGGCCTGTACTTCCTGGGGCCGTTGTACGCTGCCGAATGGGGTCTACCGCCAGAGGCAACCATCGAAGGCGGAGGCGCTGCGTATGATGGCCCGCCATGAACGCCACCCCACCGCTCGCAGCCCGCACCCGGATCAAGATTTGCGGACTCACGCGGGAGGAGGACGTCGATGCCGCTGTTGAAGCCGGCGCGGACGCCATCGGTTTCGTCCTTTACCCGGCAAGTCCGCGCGCGGTAACGGTCGAACGCGCAGCCGAACTCGCCTCGCGCCTTCCCCCTTTCGTTTCTCCGGTGCTGCTGTTCGTCAACGAAGATGCTGCACACAGCGTGACGGCGCTATCTTCCGTGGCGGGTTCGATGGCCCAATTCCACGGCGACGAATCGCCGGCGCAATGCTGGGAACGCGCGGGCAATGGCACATATCGCTACCTGCGCGCGGCCCGGATTCCGCTGGGCGCAGCCGGCGCGGGCTTCGACCTCGTAAAATACGCGTCCGATTACTCCCGCGCCCAGGCCATCCTGCTCGACGCTCATGTCGAAGCCTATGGCGGTGGCGGCAAGGCATTCGATTGGTCACTCCTACCACCCGCCGTCGACGCTCACCTCGTCTTGAGTGGTGGGCTCACACCTGCAAACGTGGGCGATGGCATTCGTCAGCTCCGGGCGCGATGCAAATCGCTGTCCGTTGACGTGAGTTCGGGCGTCGAGGCCTCCAAGGGCATCAAGGACGCCGCCAGGATTCGCGACTTCGTGGCCGCCGTACGTGCGGCCGATGCCTCCTCCTAGTTTGCAGCCGGCTGCCCGCCTCGATCGACCGGGCGCCGGCCCACCGATCGAGATCATGAAAACCTATCAGCAACCCGACGCCAGTGGCCACTTCGGCATCTATGGCGGCACTTTCGCCAGCGAAACGCTCACGCACGCGATCAGCGAACTGCGCGACGCTTACGCCAGGTACAAGGACGACCCGGAGTTCCTCGCCGAATTCCGCTACGAACTCGCGCACTTCGTGGGCCGTCCATCCCCGATTTATCACGCTGCGCGGACCAGCCGCGAGATGGGCGGCGCGCAGATTTACCTGAAGCGCGAGGACCTCAACCACACCGGCGCCCACAAGGTGAACAACACCATCGGCCAGGCGATGCTCGCCAAGCGCATGGGCAAACCCCGCGTGATCGCCGAAACCGGTGCCGGCCAGCATGGCGTCGCAACTGCCACCATCTGCGCCCGCTACGGCCTCGAGTGCGTGGTTTACATGGGCAGCGAAGACGTCAAGCGCCAAAGCCCCAACGTGTATCGCATGAACCTGCTCGGTGCGACGGTCGTTCCCGTCGAATCCGGCAGCAAGACGCTCAAGGACGCGCTCAACGAGGCGATGCGCGACTGGGTCACGAACGTCGAGAACACCTTCTACATCATCGGCACCGTCGCGGGGCCGCACCCCTACCCGACTATGGTGCGCGACTTCCAGAGCGTGATCGGCAACGAGTGCATCGACCAGATGCCGGCCATGCTCGCCGCGCAGGGCATCACCGGCGAAGCCGAAGGCAGGCAGCCTGACGTCGTCGTCGCCTGCGTGGGCGGCGGCAGCAATGCCATGGGTATCTTCTATCCCTACATCCCCTTTGCAGGCACGCGCCTGATCGGCGTGGAGGCGGCAGGAGAAGGCCTCGACAGCGGCAAGCATTCGGCGTCGATCCTCCGCGGCAGCCCCGGCGTGCTGCACGGCAACCGCACCTATCTGCTCCAAAACGAAGACGGCCAGGTGACCGAGACACACAGCATCAGCGCGGGCCTGGACTACCCCGGCGTCGGGCCGGAGCATGCCTACCTCGCGGACATCGGCCGTGCCGAGTACGTCGGAATCACCGATACGGAGGCACTCGAGGCCTTCCACTACCTGTGCCGCACCGAAGGCATCATCCCCGCACTGGAATCCAGCCATGCGGTGGCCTACGCCATGAAACTTGCGAAGACCATGCGCCCGGACCAGTCCATCCTGGTGAATCTCTCGGGCCGCGGCGACAAGGACATCGGCACCGTGGCCGACCTGTCCGGCGTGGATTTCTACGACCGGCCGTCAATGCGCGGCCTCAACGTGAAGGGAGGCAAGGCATGAGCCGCATCGCCGCCACCTTCGAAGCCCTGCAGAAGGCGGGCCGCAAGGCGCTGATTCCTTACGTCACCGCCGGCTTCCCCTATGCCGACGTCACACCTGACCTGATGCACGGGATGGTCGAGGCCGGTGCCGACGTGATCGAGCTCGGCGTGCCCTTCTCCGATCCGATGGCAGACGGTCCGGTGATCCAGCGAGCCGGCGAAGCAGCCTTGGCGCTGGGCGTCGGCATGAAGCAGGTGCTCGGGATCGTCGCCTCGTTCCGTCTGAAGGATCAGCGCACGCCCGTCGTTCTGATGGGCTACGCGAACCCAGTCGAGCGCTACGACATCGTCCACGGCAAGGGCAGCTTCATCCGCGACGCGGCAGCCGCGGGCGTCGATGGTTTGCTGGTGGTGGACTATCCGCCGGAAGAGTGCGAGACCTTCGCCGCCGAACTCAAGTCGAAGGGCATCGACCTCATCTTCCTGCTCGCACCGACCAGCACTCCCGATCGCATGGCGCAAGTCGGCCTTATCGCCACGGGCTACGTGTACTACGTGTCACTGAAGGGCGTGACGGGCGCGGGGCATCTCGATACCGAAGCGGTGAGCCGGATGATTCCTCGCATCCGCGAGCACGTGCAGTTGCCTGTCGGGGTCGGCTTCGGCATTCGCGACGCGCAGACCGCCAAGGCGATCGGCGCATCCGCGGATGCCGTCGTGATTGGCACGCGGATCATTCAACTGATCGAAGATCAACCGCGCGATGCGGTGGTGCCTCGGGTGCGCGATTTCCTGGCCGGAATCCGGCAGGCGCTCGACACCCTGCCCGCCACGACCGCCGGCAGCCCGGCTGGCCGATAATCGCCGCCACCACAAGGAGCCCCCATGAGCTGGCTTGAGAAACTTCTCCCCCCAAAAATCGCACCGACCGACCCGAGCGAGCGCCGCCAGATGCCCGAAGGCCTCTGGATCAAGTGCCCGAGCTGCGAAACGGTGCTCTACAAGACCGACCTCGAGCACAACCAGAATGTGTGTCCGAGCTGCGGCCACCATCACCGCATCAGCGCGCGCGCGCGTCTCGACGCCTTCCTGGACGCCGAAGGTCGCTACGAGCTCGGCCAGGAAGTGCTGCCGGTCGACGCCCTCAAGTTCAAGGACAGCCGCAAGTACCCCGAGCGACTCAAGGAAGCGCTGGAGAACACCGGTGAGACCGATGCCCTGGTGGTGATGGGCGGCTCGGTCCACAGCATCAACGTGGTGGTCGCCTGCTTCGAGTTCGACTTCATGGGCGGCAGCATGGGCAGCGTGGTCGGCGAACGCTTCGTGCGCGGCGTCGAAACCGCGATCGAGCAGAAGGTGCCATTCATCTGCTTTACGGCCACCGGCGGTGCGCGCATGCAGGAAGGCCTGCTATCGCTGATGCAGATGGCGAAGACCAACGCTGCGCTCACGCATCTCGCGAAGAAGGGTCTGCCCTACATCAGCGTTCTGACCGACCCGACCATGGGCGGTGTGAGTGCAGGCTTCGCGTTCGTGGGCGACGTGGTGATCGCCGAGCCCAAGGCACTCATCGGCTTCGCCGGTCCGCGAGTCATCGAATCGACCGTGCGCGTGACGCTGCCGGAAGGTTTCCAGCGCGCCGAGTTCCTGCAGACCAAGGGCGCGGTCGACTTCATCTGCGATCGGCGCGAATTGCGCAAGACCATTGCGAACACGCTGGCGATGCTGCTTCGCCAGCCAGCGGACGCCGTGCTCTGACGGCCCTCAGCGGCCGAGGGTGAAGACCGAGCCCATCATGCTGCCAAGGATGATGGCGCCGACCTGAAGCAGCACGATCGCGACGAGCGCCGACAGGTCGACGCCGCCCACCGGTGGAATGACCCGGCGCAGCGGCCGCACCAGCGGCTCCGCCAGGCGAGCAATCAGGTCGTGCAGCATGGACGACGCGCTCGGCACCCAGGAAAGAATCGCATAGACGATCAGCAGCGCGGTGAGCCCCGACACCGCGAGCTGGAGCAACCCGATCAGCGAGACAAGGGGAAGGATCGTCCACCGACCGAGTCCGCCAAGAAGCAGCCCCAGCAGCACGAACTTGACCAGCACGAGCAGCCACGCAGCCACGCCGCTCGCAAGGTCCCAGCGCTTGACCGATGGCACGACCCGCCGCAGCGGCAACACGATCCAGTCGGTGACTGCAAACACGAAGCGGCCCAGCGGATTGCCGAACGGCACACGGTGGTACTGCATGTAGAGGCGCAACAGGCAAGCGCCACCCAGAAGGCCGACGATCACGTCGAGCAGGAACGATGGGATCTGATAGAACATGGGCGCGAGGTCGTGAGCGGAATGCGATGATAGCCACGCCAAGGTTCACCGATGACGACACAAACCCCTCTGCGACCGATCCCCTTGTTTCCGCTCGGCACGGTGCTGTTTCCAGGTGGCTTCCTGCCGCTGCGGATCTTCGAGGTGCGCTATCTCGACATGATCGGCAAATGCCACAAGAGCGGCGAGCCCTTCGGTGTCGTGTGCCTCACACAGGGTTCGGAAGTGCGCAAAGCCGGGGCTCGAGCGGAAGCCTTCGCGACCATCGGCACGCTCGCGAGCATTCGCGAACTGGATTCACCACAGGCCGGACTGATGCAGATCGAATGCACCGGCACGCAGCGCTTCCGTGTTCATTCGAGCGAATTGCAGAAGCATGGGCTGTGGACCGCCCAAGTGGAGGTCATTGCCGGCGATGTTCAGCTGGCAGTCCCTGCGGACTTGAAGCATGTGTCCGACGCATTGCGTCGCGTGGTCGAAACGCTGGAAGAGCGCCGTCGCCAACAGGATGTTGCGGGTCTTCGCCTGCCCATCATCGAGCCCTATCAGTTCGACGATTGCGGCTGGGTTGCCAATCGCTGGTGCGAGCTTCTGCCGGCACAGCCCGAACTCAAGCAGCGTCTGATGGAACTCGATAGCCCGTTGATGCGGCTCGAGCTCGTCGGCGATCTGCTGGCACGCACCGGCATCGCCAAGTAGCTCGCTACGAATTCGATAGCAAGCGACCCACTATTGATGCCGGTCGGACGGCGGTCCTTTGAAGGCTCCGCGCGGCTAAAATGGCGGGTTGCGCTCGATATCGACAGCGCCAACACCCAGCCATGTCCGACCACCTCATCCCCTCCGTCCCCACTCCAGCAGCGGCTCCAGCCTCGGCGCCCGCCATCGACGACAACCAGCTCATTGCCGAACGGCGCGAGAAGCTGAAGGCGCTGCGCCAGGCGCAGGCCGAGGGTAAAGGGGTCGCTTTCCCCAACGACTTCAAGCCCTCCGATCGGGCGGCTGCCCTCGTCGCCGCGCATGGCGAGACGCCTACCGACGTGCTCGACGCTACGCCGATCGCGGTCAGCGTCGCTGGCCGCATGATGCTCAAGCGGGTCATGGGCAAGGCCAGCTTCGCGACCGTGCAGGATGCCACCGGCCGCATCCAGATCTACGTCACACGCGATGCAATCGGTGAGGAAGCCTATGCCGAGTTCAAGCGCTGGGACCTCGGCGACATCCTCGGCGCCGAAGGCACGCTGATGAAGACCAAGACCGGTGAGCTCTCCGTGAAGGTCACTTCGCTGCGCCTCCTCACCAAGAGCCTGCGTCCGCTGCCGGACAAGTTCCACGGAATGGCCGACCAGGAACAGAAGTACCGCCAGCGTTATGTCGACCTCATCACCGACTCGACGGCGCGAGACCGTTTCGCGGCCCGTAGCCGCGCGGTGAGCGCCTTGCGCGAATTCATGGTGAGCAACGACTTTCTCGAAGTCGAGACGCCGATGCTCCACCCGATCCCGGGCGGCGCCAACGCGAAGCCCTTCAAGACGCACCACAACGCGCTGGACCAGGAGATGTTCCTGCGCATCGCGCCCGAGCTGTACCTCAAGCGCCTCATCGTCGGCGGCTTCGAGCGCGTGTTCGAAATCAACCGGAGCTACCGCAACGAAGGCATCTCGGTGCGGCACAACCCCGAGTTCACGATGATGGAGTTCTACGCGGCGTACTGGAACTACCGCGACCTGATGGACTTCACCGAGACGCTGATCCGCACGATCGCGGACAAGGCGGTTGGCACCCGGCAGCTCACGTACCAGGGCAAGGCGGTCGACCTGACCCAGCCCTTCGAGCGCCTCACGATCCGCGAAGCGATCCTCAAGTACACCGACGCCGGCTCGAATGTCGACGACTCCACCTGGCTCATCAACGCGCTGCGCAAGCTTGGCCTGAGCGAAGAGAAGGACAAGCTCTCGCAGCGCAGCCTCGCCTCGCTGCAGGTCATGTACTTCGAAGAGACCGTGGAAGAGAAGCTCTGGCAGCCGACCTTCATCATGGAGCACCCGACGGAAATCTCGCCGCTGGCACGCGCCAACGACGAGCGCCCCGAAGTCACGGAACGCTTCGAGCTCTACATCACCGGACGCGAATTTGGCAACGGCTTCAGCGAGCTCAATGACGCAGAGGATCAGGCCGCGCGCTTCAACGCACAAGTCGCGGCCAAGGACAGCGGCGACGACGAGGCGATGTTCTTCGATCACGACTTCGTGCGTGCGCTCGAATACGGCATGCCGCCCACCGGCGGCTGTGGCATCGGCATCGACCGGCTGATGATGCTGTTGACCGACTCGCCCAGCATCCGCGACGTGATCCTGTTCCCGGCCCTGCGGCGCGAATCTTGAGCGCGCACGTGCCGGCAATCGGCATCGACTTCGGTACCTCGAATTCCGCCGTTGCCTTTGTGGCCGACGACGGATTCGCACGGGCCCTGCCGCTCGAAGGCACCGCGACCACCATTCCGACCGCGATCTTCTTCAACGCCGAGGATCGCACCACGCACTTTGGTCGCGACGCGATCTCGCTCTACCTGGCTGGTGTCGAAGGCCGGCTGATGCGATCGCTCAAGAGCCTGCTCGGCAGTTCGTTGATGCAGGAGCAGACCGAGGTCTTCGGGGGACGGATCGGGTTCGAGGACATCATCACCCTATTCCTCACCGAGCTGGGCAGCCGTGCGCGCGCGCAACTGGGTTCCCAGCCGGGCCGCGTCGTGATCGGCCGTCCGGTTCATTTCGTCGACGATGACGAGGCGCGCGACCGGCAGGCCGAAGAAACGCTTCGCCGCGCCGCCCGAAGCGCGGGGTTTGGCGAGGTCAGCTTCCAGTACGAGCCCATTGCCGCCGCATTCGACTACGAGCGGCGCGTCGAGAAAGAATCGCTCGTGCTGATCGTTGATATCGGCGGCGGCACGTCGGACTTCACGGTGGTACGCCTCGATCCTTTGCGCAGCCAAGCTGGCGACCGCGCTGGGGACGTGCTCGCCACGACCGGTGTGCATATCGGCGGCACGGATTACGACCAGCGACTCAGCCTCGAATGCGCGATGCCGGAGTTCGGATTCCGCCACATCGGCCCGCAGGGGCGCGAGGTGCCGAGCAGGACGTTCTTCGACCTCTCGTCGTGGCATCTGATCAACTGGCTGTATGCGCCCAAAGCGGTTCGCCAGGTGCAGGAACTGCGCACCGGCTACGCCGACACCCGACTGCACGATCGGCTGATGAATGTGCTTTTGAACCGCGAAGGACATCGGGTCGCCAGCGAAGTCGAAGCTGCGAAGATCCGTGCCTCGACGACGAACGCCGACGCGTCGATCGACCTCTCGTGCGGCGAGCGCGATCTCGCCGTCGCACTCACCGCCGACGGCATGGCGCGACATCTCCGCCCGCTGCTGGAGCGCGTGATTGCCTGCGCCCACGAGTGTGTGCGGTTGGCCGCGCTCGGCAACGATGGGCTGGATGCGATCTATCTGACGGGCGGTTCTTCGGCGCTGCGTCCGTTCCAGCAGGCGCTGGCTTCCGCATTCCCCAGCGCGAGGATCGTCGAAGGCGACTTCTTCGGTGGCGTTGCGGCCGGCCTCGCCTACACGGCCGTGGGCACTCGGACGCCCCGGCCGGCATGAAGTACCTCGCTGCTTATCCCGCGGCGCTGCGCGCCCAGGTCGAGCAACTCATCGCCCAGGACCGTCTGGCCGCTCTGCTGCGCGGACGCTACGGCGATGCGCACGACATCCGCACGGATCGCGCGCTCTACGACTACGTGAACGAGCTCAAGAACGAATTCCTGCGCAACGCCGAGCCGCTCTCGAAGGTGGCTTTCGACAGCAAGCTCCACGTGATCCGCAACGCCCTCGGCACGCACACGACCGTCTCGCGCGTGCAGGGAAGCCGGCTCAAGTCGAAGCGCGAGATTCGCGTCGCGAGCCTGTTCAAGGAGGTCCCTCTCGAGTGGCTGCGCATGATCGTCGTGCACGAACTGGCACACATCAAGGTGCGTGAGCACGACAAGGCCTTCTATCAGCTCTGTGCGCACATGGAGCCGGCCTATCACCAGTTCGAGTTCGACCTGCGGCTGTATCTGACGCACCTGGACGGTGGCGGCGACCGCCTGTGGTCTGCCACGACCTCGCCCGAGCCGAAACCGTAGTCAGGACTTCGGAAGCATCCGTACGGCGCTGCGGTACGCCGAGGACTGCATCAATTCATCCCAGCTGACGGCCGGCGACTTGGGCAACAGGCCCCGGCGCCGCGCCTCGCTCGTGGGGTTCGGCTTCCATCGACCGTCGCGACCTGCAGAGGCAAAGCTATCGAGCATCTGATCCAGCACTGCGCCGTCGCCAATGCTCTGGTTGCACAGCAGCGCCAGATCGCAGCCCGCATTCAAGGCGGCCAGCGCTGCATCGACATAGCTGAGCGACTCGCCATCGATCTGCCGCGCTGCTTCCATGCTGAGGTCGTCGCTGAACACCGCACCTTCGAATCCGAGCTTGCCTCGCAGAATCTCCTGCAGCCACTTCGCGGAGAAACCGGCGGGCCGTGCATCGATCTTGGGATAGATGACATGCGCCGGCATCACGGCCGAGAGCGAGCCGACCAGCCATTCGTAGGGCCGCGCATCGTCCGCAAGGATTGCCTTGAGGCTGCGGCGATCGACCGGGATCGCCACATGCGAATCCGCCTTGACGAAGCCGTGCCCCGGAAAGTGCTTGCCGCAGTTGAGCATGCCGGCCTGCAGCAATCCATGCATCAGGCTGCGAGCGAGCACCGCGACCACGCGTGGATCACGATGAAAACTGCGATCGCCGATCACGCTGCTTTCGCCGTAGTCGAGGTCAAGCACTGGCGCGAAGCTGAAGTCGACGCCGCAGGCCCGAAGCTCGGCCGCCAGGACATGCCCGCAGGCCACCCCGACTTGCGCCGCCCGCAGGGCATCCTTCATCCAAAGCTCGCCCAGGATTCGCATGGAAGGCAACCGGGTGAAGCCATCGGTGCGGAAGCGCTGGACCCGGCCGCCCTCGTGGTCCACGCAGATCAGGATATCGGGCCGGATCGCCTTGATCTCGGCATTGAGCGCGCTCATTTGCGCGCGGTCCCGCCAGTTGCGGGCGAAATGGATCACGCCGCCGATGAGCGGATCAGCGAGGCGGCGGCGGTCTGCCGCGTTCAGCTCGACTCCCGCGACATCAATGATCAGCGGGGCATGCGGGGTGTTCTGGTTCATTCTTTGCGCTCGACCACGACGAAGCTGGCCGCGTAGTCGGTTTCATCTGTCACGGTCACGTGAGCCGTCAGGCCTTGTGCTTCAAACCAGGCCTTGAGTTCACCGTGCAGCACGATCACCGGCTTGCCGCTCTTCTGGTTGATGATTTCGCACAGGCGCCAGCTCATCGGCATCCGCATGCCGAGGCCGATCGCCTTGCTGAAGGCCTCCTTGGCCGAGAAGCGCGTCGCCAGATAGCGCAGCCCGCGCTTCGGCCAGCGAGCGCTGCGCGCCTGCCAGACCGCGAACTCGGCGTCGCCCAGGACCTTGTGCGCAAAGCGCTCGCCCTGGCGCTCCAGGGTCGCCGAGATGCGCCGGATATCGCAGATGTCGGTGCCGATGCCGTAGATCACCTGGGCGCCTGCTCGCCGGCTTCTTCGATGCGCCGCAGATATTCGCGCGTCGCGGCGGTATAGCCCAGTTCCAGCGCATCGGAGACGAAGGCGTGGCCGATCGACACCTCGCGCACACTCGGCACCACGCGCAGGAACTCGGTCAGGTTGTCTCGGCTAAGGTCGTGGCCGGCATTGACTTCGAGACCCGCCGCCTGCGCGGCGCGCGCCGCCTCGGCATAGAGCCGCAGCACCGAATGCGCCTTCGAGGTGTCGCGCGACGCCGCGTAGCCCTCCGTATAGAGCTCGACACGATCGGCGCCCACCGCCTTGGCCGCCGCCATCATTTCGGGATTCGGGTCCATGAACAGGCTCACCCGCACGCCCAGGGACTTGGCTTCTGCGATGACCGGGCGCAGGCGCTCGGCGTCTTCCGGAAAGGTCCATCCGTGGTCACTGGTCGACTGGGTCTCGCTGTCCGGCACAAACGTGGCCTGATGCGGGCGCAGCTCGCGCACGAACTCCATCAGGTTGTGGAATGGATTGCCCTCAATGTTGAACTCGGCTTTCGGCCACTCCTTGTGAAGCAACGCCGAGAGGTCGCGCACGTCCTGCGGACGAATGTGTCGCTGGTCAGGGCGCGGGTGCACGGTGATGCCGTGCGCGCCTGCGTCGAGGCACATCGACGCCGCGAACAACACGCTCGGGATGCCGAGTTGGCGCGTGTTGCGCACCAGCGCGACCTTGTTGAGGTTGACCGACAGGGCGGTCGAAATCGAGGAGCTCATAAGGCTTGCAGGTCCCGCATCATCTGCCGCGTACGCAGCGTTGCAACGCCGCAATGGTAGTTGAGCAAGTTGCGCAACTGGATACGCAAGGCGCCATTGACCCCGGCGCACGCGCGGAGCGTGGCGACGAACGGCGCGAAATCATCGAGCGCGTCCTGGAGCGCCTGCCAGTCGGCACCCTGCAGTGAGGGCTCGTCGTCGAAGGCTTCGCGCAGGCCGGCCTCCGGCACGAGGGTGTAGCGGGCACCAGCCTGGAGTGGCGCGAGCGTGAGCGTCTGCGCATCCAGCGCCGGCAGCAATCCAACTTCCCGCAGCAGCAGCAGCTCGAAAGCGCGCAGGGCGGCGGACTGCGTCGCGGCCTGCGCGGCAGCGTGGTCGCCGGCAAGCACTTGCACTACGCCGGCATAGGCGTCAAAAAGCGCCTCGTGCGGGTCGTCGCGCGCCAGCAGGCGTAGCAGCAATTCGTTGACGTAGTAGCCGGAGAGCAAGGATTCTCCGGTCGGCATCACATGCCCACCCATCCATTCGGCACTCTTGAGCGCGCGGATCTCCGCGTCGCCGGAAAAGCTGAGCTGAAGCGGCTGCAGTGGCAGCAATACCGGCCGGAAATTGGAGCTAGGCCGCTTCGCCCCCTTGGCCACGAGTGCGATGCGGCCGTGGTGGCGGGCGAAGACCTCGAGGATCAGGCTGGACTCGCTCCAGTCGTAGCGGTGGAGCACATAGGCAGGTTCATGCGAGACGCGCTTGACCGCCACTCACTCATACCCGAAGGAACGTACACGGGCCTCGTCGTCGGCCCAGCCGGAACGGACTTTGACCCAGAGTTCGATGAAGACCTTGGCATCCATGAGCTTCTCGAGCTCCTGCCGCGTCTCAGTGCCGATGCGCTTGATGCGCTCGCCCTTGTCGCCAATGACCATTGCCTTGTGGCCGTCGCGCTCAACGACGATCGTTGCAGCGATCTTGACCAGGCGCTTCTGGCCCTTGCGCGCGGGTGGCTCTTCGGTGAACTGGTCGATCACGACGGTCGAGGTGTAGGGCAGCTCATCGCCCGTCAGGCGGAAGAGCTTCTCGCGCACCATCTCGCTCGCCAGGAACTGCTCGCTGCGGTCGGTCAGCTCGTCCTCGTCGTACCACCATGGCTGTTCGGGCAGGTATTTCTCGCAGATGCCGAAAAGGCGCTCGACGTCCTTCGGATTCTTGGCGGACATCGGCACGAACTCTGCGAATGCGTGCTTCTGCTGCATGGTCTGCAGCCAGGGCGCAATGTCGGCGCGGCGATGCACGTGATCGAGCTTGTTGGCGATCAGCACCGTGGGGATGCCGGTGCCGAGAAGCTTCAGCACCCGCTCGTCCGCCGGGGTGAAGCTGCCAGCCTCGACCACGAACAGGATCAGATCGACATCGGAAACCGCCCCGACCACCGTTTTGTTGAGCGAACGATTCAACGCATTCGCGTGAAGGGTCTGGAAGCCCGGCGTATCGACGAACACGAACTGCGTTGCGCCGAGGGTCCGCATGCCGGTGATGCGGTGCCGGGTTGTCTGCGCCTTGCGCGATGTGATGCTGATCTTCTGACCGACCAGGGCGTTGAGCAGCGTCGACTTGCCGACATTGGGCTTGCCGACGATCGCCACCAGTCCGCAGCGCTGGGATTCGGAAGAAGTGGTGGCGGAGTCGATGGGTTCGTTCATGGGGTTGCCTTCGCGCCGCGCGCCTTGAGTCGGATCAACATCGCTGCCGCGGCGGCCTGCTCGGCGGCGCGACGCGAGCCGCCGATGCCGTGCTCATGCAGTCCCAGGTCGGGCGCCTCGCATTCGACTTCGAAGGTCTGCTTGTGCGCGGCGCCAAGCGTTCCGACGACACGGTAGACCGGCAACTTCATTTTGTGGCCCTGAAGCCATTCCTGCAATTCGGTCTTCGGGTCCTTGGCGGCCGCTTCCATGCGCGGATTGATCTCCACGGATTCGTACAGACGCTCGACCAATGCCTGCGCAGCGCCGAACCCGGCATCGAGATACACCGCGCCGATCACCGCCTCAAGCGCATCGGCGAGGATCGACGGCCGGTTCTGGCCGCCCGAGCGAGCCTCACCCTCGCCCAGTCTCAGAAGCGGCGAAATGGCAAGCTTGAGCGCGAGTTGATGCAGCGTGTCCTGCTTGACGAGATTGGCACGGACTCGGGAAAGGTCACCTTCGGACATCGCATTCAGCCGGGTGTACAGGAGATGCGAGACGGCGAGGCTGAGCACCGAATCGCCCAGAAACTCGAGCCGCTCGTTGTGGTCGGCCGAGAAACTGCGATGCGTCAGCGCGCGCTGCAAAAGCCGGAGGTCGGCAAACGAGTACTGGAGCCGCGCCTGGAGCGCGGCAAGGCCGCCTTGGTTCACTGTGCGGCAAGCCCGGAAATGGGAGCCATCAGCTCGAACGGCCGCGGTACTTCAGCAGGAGGTAGGCGGGCCCGAAAAGGTGGATCTCGCGGTCATAGGCGAAGGAGACGACGACCTTGTCGCCGTCCTTTCGCACTTCGAGGTCCTTGCCGGTGACCGACGTGAAGTCATCGATTGCCTGGGCTCGATCGAAGATGGCGCGGACTTCGGGCACGGTCGTGCCCTCCTTCGCCTTGTTCGCGGCCTTCGTGATGGCCTGGTATTCGATCAGGGTCGGGATCACCTGCGCCACCACGACGCCGACGCACGCCACCACGATCGCCACGAACAACAGCCCGATGAACGAAATCCCGCGCTGCTTCTGTCTTGCCACTACAGACTTCATTGCCCTCTTCCCTATGTAGACACTAAATAGTTATTTGAATGTGCCGATGCGTCGCCAGTCGCTGAAATTCATCCAGATAAGGAATGCCCTGCCGACGATGTTCTGGTCCGGGACAAATCCCCAATAGCGCGAGTCCAGCGAATTGTCGCGGTTGTCGCCCATCATGAAGTAATACCCCGGAGGCACCTTGCACACCACGCCTTCAACACTGTAGCGGCAATTCTCCTGAAAAGGGAACGCCATGATTTCCGCTTCGGAGAGACCAGCACGACGAGTCTCGTCATTGAGGATGTCGTGCTGCGTGCCATTGAGGTTTTCCGAGTATTGCTTGAGGTAGCGCATCGTCTCCTCGTCGAAATAGTCCGGAATGGCATCCTTGCTGACCGGCTGGCCGTTGATCGTCAGCTTCTTGTTCAGATAGGCCACCTCATCGCCTGGAACGCCGATGACCCGCTTGATGTAGTCCATGCTCGGCTTGGGCGGGTAACGGAACACCATGACTTCACCGCGTGCCGGCGACCGACCTTCGGTGATCTTCGTATTGATGACCGGCAGGCGCAGGCCGTAGACGAACTTGTTGACCAGGATCAGGTCGCCCACGAGCAGCGTCGGCATCATCGATCCGGAAGGAATCTTGAAGGGCTCGGCGATGAACGAGCGCAGCAAGAACACCACCAGAATCACCGGGAACAGCCCAGCGGTCCAGTCCAGCCACCAGGGCTGCATGAGCAGGCGATCGCTCGCCTTCGCGTCAACGGTGTCGACCTGGGTGATGCCCTGGCGTGCCAGCTCCTCACGTCGGTTCGCGAGCGAGGACTCGAGCGAGGCAGCCGCACGCCGCCGCTTGGGAAGGAAATAAAAGCGCTCGGCCAGCCAGTAGACGCCGGTGACAACCGTGGCCAGGAACAGCAGAAGTGCAAAGTTGCCTTCAACCGCGCCGAAATACCAGGCGCCGATGTAGCCGACGAAAGCCGCGAGAATCAATGAGGTGATAAATGCCATCTTTTAGTCTTCGACTTGCAGGATGGCGAGAAAGGCCTCTTGAGGGACCTCGACCGAGCCGATCTGCTTCATTCTTTTCTTGCCCGCTTTCTGCTTTTCGAGCAGCTTGCGCTTGCGGGTGATATCCCCGCCGTAGCATTTGGCAAGCACGTTCTTGCGCAGCGCCTTGATTGTCTCACGCGCAATGATGTTGGCTCCAATGGCCGCCTGGATGGCGACATCGAACATCTGCCGGGAAATGATCTCGCGCATCTTGCTGACGACGGCCCGTGACCGATATTGGCTCTGGCTGCGGTGCACGATGATCGACAGGGCGTCGACCTTGTCGCCGTTGAGCAGGATGTCGACCTTGACGACGTCCGATGCGCGGTATTCCTTGAACTCGTAGTCCATGGACGCATAGCCCCGGCTGACCGATTTCAGCTTGTCGAAGAAGTCGAGCACGATCTCGCCGAGCGGCATCTCGTAGGTCAGCATGACCTGGCGGCCGTGATAAGCCATGTTCATCTGAACGCCGCGCTTCTGATTGGCGAGCGTCATCACTGCGCCCACGTATTCCTGAGGCATGTAGATGTGGACCGTGACGATCGGCTCGCGAATCTCTGCCATGCGACCGACGTCAGGCATCTTCGACGGGTTCTCGACCATGATCACCTCGCCGTCGCTCTTCACCACCTGGTAGACCACGCTGGGCGCCGTGGTGATGAGGTCCTGGTCGAACTCGCGCTCGAGGCGCTCCTGCACGATCTCCATGTGCAGCAGCCCCAGGAAGCCGCATCGGAATCCGAAGCCGAGCGCCTGCGACACCTCGGGCTCGTAGTGCAGCGACGAATCGTTGAGCTTGAGCTTCTCCAGCGCATCGCGAAGCGAGTCGTACTCGCTCGCCTCGGTGGGATAGAGGCCCGCAAACACCTGTGGTTGGATTTCCTTGAAGCCGGGCAGCGGCTCGGTCGCAGTGGCTGCCGCGCCGCCAGTGCCAGTCTTGATCTGCGTGACCGTGTCGCCGACCTTCGCGGCCTGCAGCTCCTTGATGCCGGCGATGATGTAGCCGACCTCGCCGGCCTCGAGCGACTCGCGCGCTTCGTTGGCCGGCGTGAACACTCCCAGGTTGTCGGCGTTGTAGCTGGCACCCGAAGCCATCATCTTGATGCGGTCGCCCTTCGCGAGGCGACCATCAACCACGCGCACGAGCATCACCACGCCGACATAGGGATCGAACCAGCTGTCGATGATCATCGCGCGAAGAGGTCCGTCGGGATTGCCCTTCGGCGCTGGCACCTTCGCCACGATCGCCTCGAGGATCTCGTCGATGCCCATGCCGGTCTTCGCAGAACAGGGAATAGCTCCCGCCGCATCGATGCCGATCACGTCCTCGATCTCGGCCTTCGCGTTCTCGGGATCTGCTTGCGGCAGGTCCATCTTGTTGAGCACAGGCACGACCTCAACGCCGAGGTCGAGTGCGGTGTAGCAGTTCGCGACTGTCTGCGCCTCGACGCCTTGACTTGCATCGACGACGAGCAACGCGCCTTCGCATGCAGAGAGCGATCGACTCACTTCATAAGAGAAGTCCACGTGGCCCGGTGTGTCGATCAGATTGAGGTTGTAGATCTGTCCATCGCGCGCCTTGTAGTGCAGCGCAGCGGTCTGCGCCTTGATGGTTATCCCACGCTCTTTCTCGATGTCCATTGAGTCGAGCACCTGTGCTTCCATCTCGCGTTCGGCGAGACCACCGCAACGCTGGATCAAGCGATCCGCAAGCGTCGACTTGCCGTGATCGATGTGCGCAATGATCGAAAAATTTCTGATGTGATTCATCAACGGGAACGCTTAAGTACTTGAATTGGCTCGTGCGCAGCGGGGCGGCACCAAGAAAAAAGGGCGCGTCCACAAGAGACGCGCCCTGAACCAACAAGCAATGGCAACTGCAGTAGTTGGAGCTTCATTGTAGGCAAAAAGGGGGGCGCGTACAGTCGGGCCAAGGCCCTCGGAAGGTCGTTGCAGGTCAGCAACATCACACTTGTGAACAGCTTATCAACAACGTTTGTGGACCGATTCCTTAACAACTTGTGGGCGAACTGTGGACCGTCGGTGGACGGGAGAATGGCATCTCGCATGGTGAAGCACCCCGGCGCGCTTATGCAACGACTGCCAGCCTCACCCAGCCTATTCTACCGAAAATCGTCATTAGCCACTTTATAAGTTAGTGAGTACCAACTGAATTAGACTTCCTGGTCTTCCCAAAAATTTTTTGCTGCCGCGAAGCCGTCGCGCCACAACATCGAAAAAATGGCCCCAAACCCGACTGCCGGGTGGGGCCACTTGACGCCTGGCTGTCAATCAGCGTGCGGGGCGTACCAGGGCGTACTGGGCCCAGTCTCCCCGGCGGAAAAGCAGGCTCACCGGCTTGCTCCGGTCGGCCTTGGCCAGGGCGGTCTCGAACTCCTTCACGTTTGCCACTTCCGTGTTGCTGACCGCGAGAATGACATCGCCCTCGCGCAACCCCGCGCGCGCCGCCGAATCCGTGGCGGCGTCGACCTTGACCCCGCCCTTGAGCTTGAGCTCCCGCTTCTGCAGTTCGGTCAGGTCGCTCAACGCGAGCCCCATCGATTTCGCACCCGCGCCGGGCGTCTTGGCGGCCGGCTCCTCGCGGTCGCCAGTTCGCCTGGCGGGCTTGTCCGGCTCGATCTCGGCAATGATCACGTTCAGGTCACGCGAGCTGCCGCGGCGGAACACCGTCACCGAACTCTTGGTGCCGGGCTTGGTGTTGCCCACCAGTCGGGGCAGGTCGCTCGGCTTCTCGATCGACTTGCCGTCGAACTTGGTGATGATGTCGCCCGGCTCGATGCCGGCCTTCTCGCCCGGCGAGCCCGACTCGACCCCGCGCACCAGGGCGCCCTGCGCCTTGCCCAGTCCGATGGATTCGGCCACGTCCTTGGTGACCTGGTCGATCTGCACGCCGATGCGGCCGCGCGAGACCCGGCCGAACGCGCGCAGCTGGTCGCTCACGCGGATCGCCTCGTCGATCGGGATCGAGAACGAGATGCCCATGAAGCCGCCCGAACGCGAGTAGATCTGGCTGTTGATGCCCACGACCTCCCCGCGCATGTTGATGAGCGGCCCTCCGGAGTTGCCAGGGTTGATCGCGACATCGGTCTGGATGAAGGGCAGGTAGTCGCCGGTGTCGCGCTGCTTGGCACTGACGATGCCAGCGGTCACGGTGTTCTCGAGGCCGAAGGGGGAACCGATCGCCATCACCCACTCGCCGACACGCAGCTTGGAGACGTCGCCGACCTTGACCGCGGGCAGGCCGGTGGCGTCGATCTTCACCACGGCGACGTCGGTGCGCTTGTCGGCACCCACGATGCGCGCCTTGAATTCGCGCTTGTCGGGCAGCGTGACGAGGACTTCGGAGGCACCGTCGACCACGTGGGCATTGGTCATCACGTAGCCATCCTGGGAAAGGATGAAGCCGGATCCGACGCCGCGCGGGCGCTCTTCCTCTTGCGGAGCAGGACGGTTCGGGCGCCCCTGGCGCGGCGTGCCGGGCATCGGCTGGCCGAAGAAGCGCCGGAAGAACTCCTGCATTTCCTCGTCCATCTCCGCATTGCCGCCGCCCTGCGTCACTTTCTCGACGGTGCGGATATTGACCACGGCCGGACCGACCTGGTCGACCAGGTCGGTGAAATCGGGAAGGACGCGCGCCTGGGCGAACGCCGGCGTCGAAGGCAGCAGCGCCGCGGTCGATGCGACGGCCAGCGCACCGGCCAGGGCGCAGGCGCGGAGTTTGTTCCTCTCGAACTTGAGCATCATCAACTTCTTTCGACTAAAGACTTGGGACAAAACGATATCCATGAACGCCGAGGGAGTGAAGCCAAGGGGCACTTCCAAGGCTCAGCGCGCGCGCGCGAGGCTCCGGGCAAATGCATCCAGAGTTTCGGGCGGCACTTCGCCGACGGCCGTCAGCCACCAATTGCCGTCCTTGTCGGACAGTCGGCGCGTGAGCGTATAGGTCGCACCGAGCGCCAGCAGCACTTCCTTGGACTGGACGGCGGCATCGTAAGGCTCCAGGAACAGCGAGACGGAAGCCAGGCCATCGGAGAAGGTCCACTGCATCGTGTGGCCCTGCGCTTCGCTGCCGGCGGGACGCCGATAGCAGTTGACGGGCTTGAAGCCGGCGACGGGTTTCGTGAGAACCCATCCTTCGCGCTCTGCCGAGGTGCGCTCGAGCTCCGACTTTTCGACCCGGTAACCCGCCGTGCTCGACATCATCTGGGTCAATGCGTGGACCTTGATCGGCGCATCGAGCTGAAGCTCGGAAAATGCGGACTGCTCGATGACCTTGCTCTCGCGGTCGAGCGTCTGCAGCTTCACGACCAGCCCCGAGCGCCGCTCGGTCCACACGCGGTAGCCGAAGCGCAGATCATCGCGCGGCTCCAGCAGCACCACGTCGGCGTCGAAGCCCGCGACACGCCCCTTGCCGACCACGCGCACGCCATAGAAATCGGCGATGGACGAATCCGGGGTGCCCAGCAGGTTCGGAAACAGCTCCAGGTTTTCGCGCCGCTCCGTCTTGACCACCTTGGTTTCCGGCAGGAAGGTCACGACCCGGTCGTTGCGGCGGAATGTCGAACGGCGTTGGCCGGAGAGCGACTCGATGCGCTCCATCTGGAGGTCACCCTCGCACACGTGCCAGATGCGCGCACTGGAGAGGTCGCCCGCCTCGGCCGACACGACGAACGTACCCACGTAGCTGCGCTGGCGCGACGCTGCATGCATGCGCTGCAACCATTCGACCACGCCGAGCGTCGGCGCCTCGCCGCTGGCGGGGGCGGCCTTGGCCGGGGGCGATGAGATCCGGGTCTGGGCCGTGGCCGCCCGGGCCATGCACAGCGCGGCCGTGAGGAGCACGACTCGGCGCTCGGGGATGGGCATCGAAACCGTCATCGCAACAGATTCAAGCGCGCGTCAACGCGAAGGCCTTTCAAAGGTGGCATTGCGCAGGAACCCGGAGGGCAGCTGCGACGCGCCGCCGACCTGCTGGTGAGCCTCGAGCAGCTGGTCGAGTCGCGGATCGCGAAGCATGACCTGTGGGTTGCCGTTGCCGATCAGGACACGCGACGGCACCAGCGCGCGGGCCGCGGGCGGCGCGACATTCGCGGTCGCGACCACGGCGGCGGGCGCCGACTGCTGCTGGGCGAGCTGCGCTCCGCCCGCAGGTCCTTCGGCGCCGACCCAGTTCCAGGCGATGGCGGCCACGGCCGCCAGCGACGCCGCGCCCGCGACAAGCTTCCACCGGAAGACCGGCTCGTTGGCCGCCTCGGCGGCAGCAAGTTGCACGGGGCTGGGCTCCGGCGCGGTCGCCAGCGCCTGAAGCGGCGGCTCGGCCGCCAGCCGGCTCTGGAAGCGCGACAGAAAGGTCGAGGTGTCGCTGCAAGGCGCATGAACGCCAGAGCGCAGGACATCGCCCACCAAGTGGTAGGTCTGCCAGGTCGCACGCAATTCCTCGTCCACGGCCATGCGTCCCATCACCTGGGCAAACTGCTCGCCCTGCAAGTGGCCGTCGGCAAGTGCGGACACCTGCTCACGAACTGTGTTTGTGTGCTTCATTTCATTCACCTGCTTACCATCGCTTGCCAGACTGGTTGTCCAGCAAGGGCTTGACCCTGGCCGAGATCGCTTCCCGGGCGCGGAAAATGCGCGACCGCACGGTGCCGATCGGGCAATTCATGACCTCGGCGATCTCTTCGTAACTCATCCCCTCAATCTCGCGCAGCGTCACCGCCTGCCGCAATTCGGCCGGCAGCGCTTCCATGGCCGCTTCGACCGCCGCGGCAATTTCGTTGGCGGCCATCACGGACTCGGGGGTTTCGTCGCTGATTGGTTCGTTTCCCGGCCTGTAAGTTTCATCGTCCTCTTCAGAAGACGAACGCAGCGCACTTTCGGTCACGGTCGGATCCCGCTTCATGTCCACGAGCGCCTTCTTGGCGGTATTCACGGCAATCCGGTAGAGCCAGGTGTAGAACTGGGCCTCCCCGCGGAACTGGTGCAGCGCCCGGTAGGCCCGGATGAAGGTTTCCTGCGCGATGTCCTCGATCAGGTTCACGTCCCGCACCATGCGGCCGATCAGCCGCTCGATCCGGCGCTGGTACTTGATGACCAGGAGCTCGAAGGCCTTCTGGTCGCCCGCCAGCGTCCGCTGGACCAGTTGGAAGTCAACCTCGCCCGGGCGCATGGCCTCGGCAGGCGCTCCTGCCAGACCGGCGTCCGGGGGGATGGGAGGTGGCGAAACTGTCATGGCGAAGGATGCTGCGCATGCGCCGAGGCCGCGTCCGCAAGGATTGCCGCTTCGGCCGGGGAGGCGCGCGAATATAGCGCACGCCGCAAGTCCCGCCAGCCCGGCGGCAGCGCCCGGCGCTCGGCCCACAGCCAGCGCGCGGGAGCCATCGGAACCGTCAGCCGGATGAGCAGCAGCACCTGCAGGTCGAGCATCACGTTCGCGCGTGCCTGGTGAACCTCGGGACGGCCCGGCATCGACCAGTACTGCCCGTCGAAAACGAGCCTCGCCGGACCTGCCGAGGACAGTCTCGCCCGCCAAGCGGCGCAGGCGGCCACGATCGCACAGAGAAGCAGCACCGCGCCACGCCAGCCCATGGCGGCGGATTGAAGGCAGGCAGCGATGGCGGCGGCGCCGCCGATTCCCCACAGCGCGAGCAGCAGATGGTCCGCATTGCGCGAACGCCCCACCGGATAGCTCACCGATGGGGCGCTGTGCATGGACGTGAGGGGATCAAACGCGCTTGAACACCAGCGTGCCGTTGGTGCCGCCAAACCCGAAGTTGTTCTTGACTGCGACGTCGATCTTCAGGTCGCGCGCTTCATTGGCGCAATAGTCGAGATCGCACTCCGGATCCTGGTTGAAGATGTTGATCGTCGGCGGGCTCTTCTGGTGATGCACGGCCAGCGCGGTGAATACCGACTCGATGCCCCCCGCGCCGCCCAGCAGATGGCCGGTCATGGACTTGGTGGAATTCACCACCAGCTTGCGTGCATGGTCGCCAAAGGCCTTCTTGATGGCATTGGTCTCGTTGAGATCGCCCAGCGGCGTCGAGGTGCCATGCGCATTGATGTACTGCACCTGATCGGGCGTGACGCCCGCATTGGCGAGCGCCATCTCCATGGAGCGGCGCGGACCGTCCACGTTCGGTGCGGTCATGTGATACGCGTCCCCGCTCATCCCGAAGCCCGAGACTTCCGCGTAGATCTTGGCGCCGCGCGCCTTGGCGCGCTCGTACTCTTCGAGCACCAGCACGCCGGCGCCCTCGCCCAGCACGAAGCCGTCGCGGTCCTTGTCCCAGGGACGCGAGGCCGTCTTCGGATCGTCGTTGCGCGTGGACAGGGCACGCGCGGCGGCGAAACCGCCCAGTCCGAGCGGCGAAACCGTCGACTCGGCGCCGCCCGCGATCATGACATCGGCATCGCCGTATTCGATCATGCGAGCGGACGTGCCGATCGCATGCAAGCCGGTGGTGCAGGCCGTCACGACGGCAATGTTGGGCCCCTTGAATCCGAACCGGATCGAGACGTGCCCCGAGATCATGTTGATGATCGACGCCGGCACGAAGAACGGCGACACGCGGCGCGGGCCACGGTTCACCAGTTCCGCATGGGTGTCCTCGATGAGCGGAAGACCGCCGATGCCCGAGCCGATGTTGCATCCGATGCGCACGGCTTCTTCTTCCGACAGCGCATCGCCGGTAGGCAAGCCGCTGTCCTGCACGGCCTGCATGGCCGCGGCCAGCCCGAGATGGATGAAGCGATCCATGTGGCGCGCTTCCTTCTCGGGGATGTACTGCGTGATGTCGAAATTCTTCACTTCACCCGCGAACTTGCAGGCGAAGGCGCTCACGTCGAACTTGGAGATGGTGTCGATACCCGATTTCCCGGCCAGGAGATTGGCCCAGGATTCGGCGACCGTGTTTCCGACAGGAGCGAGGCAACCGAGCCCGGTCACGACGACGCGGCGTTTGGTCATGCCGGCAAACCTTTCTGAAAGCACCGAGAGCGTTGTACAGCGTTCGCGAGCATCGAAGCCGCGGGCCGGACAAGCAGCAACTCAGCGCGGGCCGATCAGGCCTTTTGATTCTTGGTGGCGTAGTCGACGGCGTTCTGCACCGTCGTGATCTTCTCGGCGTCTTCGTCCGGGATCTCGATGCCGAACTCGTCTTCGAGCGCCATCACGAGTTCGACCGTGTCGAGCGAGTCTGCACCGAGGTCTGCCACGAAGGCCTTTTCGTTGGTGACCTGGGACTCTTCAACGCCGAGTTGTTCGGCAATGATTTTCTTGACACGTGCTTCGATATCGCTCATTTGGTTCCCTCTGAGGGTTGTAAGTAATCGGTGGATTTTAGCCGGCCGGATTGTGGCATTCGCCGCCCGACCGTCGGTGAAAGGACTTGCGTCCGGACGCTACATGTGCATGCCGCCGTTGACGTGGAGTTCCTGCCCGGTGACGTACGACGCCTGCGGAGAGGCCAGGAACGCCACCGCGTGCGCGATGTCCGCGGGCTTGCCCAGGTGGCCGAGCGGGATCTGCGAAAGCAGCGCCTGCTGCTGAGCCTCCGGAAGACTCGCCGTCATGTCGGTTTCGATGAATCCGGGCGCGACGCAATTCACGGTGATGCTGCGGCTGCCCAGTTCGCGCGCGAGCGCCCGCGTCATCCCTGCAACGCCCGCCTTCGCCGCGGCGTAGTTGGCCTGGCCCGCGTTGCCGGAAGCGCCGACCACGCTGGTGATGCTGATGATGCGTCCATAGCGCTGCTTCATCATCGGCCGGATCACCGCCCGCGAAAGGCGGAAGACCGCCTTCAGGTTGGTATCGAGGACGGCATCCCAGTCTGCATCCTTGAGGCGCATGGCCAGGGTGTCGCGCGTGATCCCCGCGTTGTTGACGAGCACATGCAGGGCGCCATACACCTTCACGATCTCTTCGACCAGCGCCTCGACCGCAGCGCCATCATTGACGTCGAGCGCGCAGCCGCGCCCGCCATAGGGGGCGAGCGCCGCAGTGATCTTGGCCGCTCCTTCATCCGTGGTGCCGGTGCCGATGACCTTGAGGCCGCGCTGGGCCAGTTCGAGCGCAATGGCGGCACCGATGCCGCGAGACGCCCCGGTCACCAGGGCGACCTGTCCTTCGAATTTGAGTGTGCTCATGGAATAACCTTCGGATCGGTGCTCAAGCGGCAAGCAGTTGCCGGGCGTCGGCCAGGGACGCCGGGTCGTACACGGAAGCGGCCGCCAGATCGGGCGCGATCCGCTTGGCCATGCCCGCGAGCACCTTGCCGGGACCGCATTCGATCACCGCCTCGACGCCGCGGGCTTTCAGGGCCTGCACGGTCTCGACCCAGCGCACCGGACCGGCGGCCTGTCGCACGAGCGCGTCGCGAATCGCATCCGGCTCGGTCGCGACCGCTACATCGATATTGTTGAGGACAGGAATCTGAGGGGCCTGCAGCGTCACCGACGCGAGGCGCTCGCGCAGCGCTTCGGCCGCAGGTTTCATCAGGCTCGAATGGAACGGCGCGGACACCGGCAGGGGCAAGGCCCGCTTAGCGCCGTTGGCCTTCAGCAGCTCGCACGCCTTCTCGACCGCGGCCTTGCTGCCGGCGATCACGGTCTGCATCGGATCGTTGAAGTTCACGGCCTCGACCACTTCCGCGCTGCCCGGGCCGAACGCAGCAGTGACTTCGGCGCATCCGGCCTTCACCTTCTCGGCATCCATGCCGAGAATGGCCGCCATCGCACCCGCGCCCACGGGAACCGCCTGCTGCATGGCCTGCGCACGGAAGCGCACCAGAGGAGCCGCCTGCGCCAGCGTCAACACGCCCGACGCGACGAGGGCCGAATATTCGCCGAGCGAATGGCCGGCCACCACCGAGGGACGGGCACCACCCTCCGCGAGCCAGGCGCGCCAGGCCGCGACGCCGGCGACGAGCATCACCGGCTGGGTGTTGGTGGTCAGCGCCAGAGCCTCCTTCGGCCCTTCGTGGATCAGGCGCGCGACATCCTCGCCCAATGCGTCGGAGGCCTCGCGAAGCGTTTCGATCACCGCGGGATGGTCGCCCCACGCGTCGAGCATGCCGACCGCCTGGGAGCCCTGCCCCGGAAAGACAAAAGCAAAGGATTTCATTGTTCTTGGCTCCAAACGCGCGGCCGCCGCCGGGCCGCGCGGCATCAAAAGTTCAACAGCACCGCGCCCCAGGTGAAACCGCCGCCGACGCCTTCGAGCATCAGGGTGTCACCCTTCTTGACCTTGCCGGAGCGAACCGCGTGATCGAGCGCCAGGGGAATGGAGGCCGCCGACGTGTTGCCGTGCTCGTCGACAGTCACGATCAGCTTCTCGCGCGGCAGCTTCAGTTTCTTGGCGGTGCCTTCCATGATCCGGATATTGGCCTGGTGCGGGATCAGCCAGTCGATGTCCTGGTCGGTCTTGCCGGCCTTCTGAAGGGTGGCGCGCGCCGCGTCCTCGAGCACGCGGACCGCCAGCTTGAACACCGCCTGGCCATCCATGTGCAGCAGGGGCGTCCCGACCACGGCGCCGCCGGACACGTGCCCCGGCGTGCACAGGATGCCGACATGCTTGCCGTCGGCATGCAGGTCGCTCGCCAGAATTCCCGGCTCGTCGCTCGCCTCGAGGACGACCGCGCCCGCGCCATCGCCGAAGAGCACGCAGGTGGTGCGATCGTTGAAATCAAGGATCCGCGAGAAGACCTCCGCGCCAACGATGAGTGCGCATTTGGCGCTGCCGGTGCGGATCATTGCGTCGGCCACGGTCAGGGCGTAGACGAATCCGCTGCAGACCGCCTGCACGTCGAAGGCCGGACACCCGGCGATGCCGAGCTTGTTCTGCAGGATCGCGGCCGAGGAAGGGAACACCATGTCCGGCGTGGAGGTCGCGACGATGATCAGATCGATGTCGCCCGCGTTGCGTCCAGCCGCCTCGATCGCGTGCCTCGCGGCTTCCAGACCCAGGTCGCTGCTGGTGACGTCGGGGTCGGCAAAGTGGCGAGCCCGGATCCCGGTGCGCTCGATGATCCATTGATCGGAGGTCTCGATGCCACGTGCCGCGAGGTCGCGAGCGAGGTCATCATTGGTGACGCGGCGGGCCGGCAAGTGGCTGCCGGTGCCGGTAATACGAGAGAAAAGCGTCATCAGGCGTGAAGCGCCGCAGTGTCGGCCGCCGCCGATTCCTGCCGCGCGAGCAGTGGCGCGGCGTGGGCGATGCGGGCCCGCACGCGATCGAGCAGGTTGTTGCGAGCGGCATCATAAGCGCGATCCAACGCGTGCCCGAAAGCCACCTCGTCCGCAGAGCCATGGCTCTTGAACACCAGGCCGCGCAGCCCCAGCAGCGCCGCGCCGTTGTAACGGCGATGATCAAGTCGCTTTTTGAGCGCTTTTAGGACCGGATAGGAGATGATTGCCGCGAGTTTGCTGAAGAGGCCGTTCGAGTACTCGATGCGCAGGAAATCCACGATCATCGAAGCCACGCCTTCGGTGGCTTTCAGCGTGATGTTTCCGACGAAGCCATCGCAGACCACGATGTCCGTGGTTCCCTTGAAGATGTCGTTGCCTTCCACGTTGCCGTAGAAGTTGAGATCCTGCGAATTGGCGGCTTTTCGAAGCAGTTGGCTCGCCTTTTTGATGGTTTCGCTGCCCTTGATCGCCTCTTCGCCGACATTGAGCAGCCCGACGGAAGGTGACTCGTTGCCCGTCAGCGCCGATACGAGGGCCGAGCCCAGGACTGCGAACTGCAGGAGGTCTTCCGCATCACAGTCCACATTGGCACCCAAGTCGAGAACGGTGGTCGCACCACCTTTGCTGTTCGGGAGCTGCGGCGCGATGGCAGGCCGGTCGATGCCGTCCAGCGTCTTGAGAAGGTAGCGGGCGATGGCCATCAGCGCACCCGTATTGCCGGCGGAGACCGCGGCCTGGGCAGCACCATCCTTCACCTGCTGAATGGCGACCCGCATCGAGGAATCCCTCTTCTTGCGCAGCGCCACCTCGACCGGATCGTCCATGCCGACGACCTCGGTGGCCGCGACCACCGTCGCACGAGGATGCGAGAAGCTGGAAAGCGCATCAGGCATGCCCACAAGCAGGAGAGAAGCTTGCGGATGACGCTCGAGAAAGTCACGACAGGCCGGCAGCGTGACGCGCGGACCATGGTCGCCCCCCATGCAATCGACGGCAAGCGTGATCACGGGCGACGCAGATGCGGATGCAGAAGGGACAGCCATCAAAACAAAGGCCCGACGCTACGCCAAGAGTAGCTTCGGGCCTCGGCCTTGAAACAAAGTCAGGCTTCGGACTTGGTCTTGAGAACCTTGCGACCGCGGTAGAAACCGTTCGGGCTGATGTGGTGACGCAGATGCGTCTCGCCGGTGGTGGGCTCGACAGCGATGCCGGGCACGCCCAGCGCATTGTGCGAGCGGTGCATGCCGCGCTTCGACGGCGACTTCTTGTTTTGCTGGACAGCCATGATGGCTCCTGGATGAATCGGGTGGGTTGGTGGGCATGCGAGGCGGCGACAACGCTTCAAAAGCACTATCGGCGGCACGCGCGAAGCCCATGATTATAGCGTAAAGAGGCCGGAGGATGCCACTGCCGTGACCGGGCAGCCTATTCGCCCTGGCCTGGCTTCAATTGCTTGAGCACGGCAAACGGATTCGGCTTGTCGCTTTCTGCCGCGTCGAAGTCCGGATCGACGGCCGACAGGCGCGCCGGCACAGGGCACACGTCGTGCCGCGGCGTGACCGGGATCTCCATCAGCAGTTCATCTTCGATGAGCGTATGGAGATCGAAATCGCGCGCCGCCACCAGCACGTCTTCCTCGGCGTCCTCGTCTTCCACGGCCGCGGTCGTCTCGTCGGCCACGAAGCGGAACCAGCGGTCGACGTCCAGGGCCACGTCGACTGGCGACAGGCAGCGCTGACAGGTCAGCGACACGAGCGCGTGGGCTGTCAGGTGCATCCACGGCACGGGGTTGCCGTCCGCGCCGCTGCGGTCTTGCCCTGCGGCTGCCCATTGCACGGAAAGGTCGTCCGCGGGATCGACGAGCTCCGCATGCAGGCGCGGGTAGCGCTTCACCGGCTCGGTTCCCGAGATGGCGGCGGCAGCTTCGGCAAACGCATTCACGTCGAGGCGGTCCGGGGCAAATTCTCTGGTCATCCAATCAGTCTAAACCGCTCGCGCACAATCGCGCCATGCAACGCCCCGTGATTCTTGCCTCGACCTCGAGGTATCGCCGCGAGTTGATGCTCCGGCTGCGCCTGCCCTTCGATGTCCATGCGCCGGACGTCGACGAAACCCCGCTCGATGGCGAGCCACCGCGCGCGCTGGCCGAACGGCTCGCGCTCGAGAAGGCACGCGCCGTCGCGCGCCAATTTCCGGAAGCCGTCGTGATCGGATCGGACCAGGTGGCCGACCTGGCGGGCGAGCCCTTGGGCAAGCCAGGCGACCATGCGCGCGCCACGGCCCAGCTTCGACGCATGCGCGGCCAGACCCTGATCTTCCAGACGGCCGTCGCAGTCGTCTGCCTGGCCAGCGGCTTCGAACAGCGCGACCTCGCACCGGTGCGCGTGGTGTTCCGCGAACTCAGCGATGCGGCCATCGAACGCTACCTGCTCGCCGAGCAGCCGTACGACTGCGCGGGAAGCGCCAAGAGCGAAGGTCTGGGCATCGCCCTGCTCGAATCGATCGACAGCGACGACCCCACGGCCCTGGTCGGCCTGCCGCTGATCCGCACGGCCCGGATGCTGCGCGCCGCCGGCGTGGACCTGCTGTGAACGCGCCGGTTCTCGGCACGCTGTATCTGGTGCCCGCCCCGCTCGATTTCGGCTGCGACGAGCAGCCTGACCTCCAGGAGACCCTGCCGCTCGGCACGCTGCGCACGGCCGCGCGCATCACCCACTGGATCTGCGAGAACGCCAAGTCCGCACGCGCCTATCTGAAGCGGATCGATGCGGTCGAGCCGCTGGCTGCGACCTTGCAGGCGCAGCAGATCCACGAACTCCCGCGCGAGGTCCACAAGAAGGGCGACCATGGTGGTCAGTTCGATGCCCGACCGCTCCTCGCAGCGGCGCTGCAGGGGCACGACATCGGACTGCTCAGCGAAGCGGGCATGCCCGCCATCGCCGATCCAGGCTCGTCGGTGGCCCGGGCCGCGCACGACCTCGGCATCACGGTCGTCCCGCTGGCGGGCCCCGTGTCGCTGCTGCTGGCCCTGGCGGCGAGCGGGCTCAACGGTCAGAACTTCGCCTTCGTCGGCTACCTGCCGCAGGAGGCGGACGCGCGCGTACGGCGGATCCGCGAGCTCGAAGCGCTGGCCCTGAAGACGGGTCAGACCCAGCTCTTCATCGAGACGCCCTATCGAAACGCGGCCATGTTGCAGGCGCTGACCCAGTCGTTGCAGCACAACACCCGCCTGGCCGTCGCGAGCGGGCTGACGCTGTCGTCGTCCCAGATCCGAAGCCACACCGTGAAGGCCTGGCGCGCCATGCCACCGCCGCAGGACGAACGGGCGCCGGCGGTGTTCGCGATCGGCCGCTAGCCGTTCCCGACGATGACGGCGACTTCCGCACGGATGCGATGGGCCTCGCGCGCGCAGTTCTTCTGCTCGGGTTTCGTCTTCGCCACCTGGGGGGTTCACATCCCGACGGTGAAGGCCCACTACGAGATCAATGAGGCGCAGCTCGGCTTCGCGATACTGGCCGCAGGCGTCGGCGCGCTGCTGGGCCTCACCCAGGCGAGCCGGTGGATCGGCCGCCACGGCGCCGGCCGCGTCGCGGCGGCGTGCGGCGGCACCTATGCGGCGCTGCTGTCGGCGCTGCTGCTCGCACCGAATCTGGCCGCCCTCCTGGTGCTGCTGGCGATGTTCGGCATTGCGACCAGCGTGTTCGACGTGGCGATCAATACCGAAGCGGCCCAGCTCGAACTTCGCAACGAAAAACCGCTGATGAGTGGCATGCATGGCATGTTCAGCCTCGGCGGCATGGCCGGCGCCACGAGCGGCAGCGCCGCGATCGCGGCCGGGATGTCGGCGCAGCATCACCTGGCGCTGGTCGCCGTGGCGATGGCCCTCACCATCGTGGTCGCCGCGCGCTCGATGCTGCCCCGGGAAGCCACCGCCTTCGCCCGCAGCGACGAAGGCTTCCGCCTGCCTCGAGGCGCCCTTGCGCTGCTCGGGCTCCTGGCCGCGCTCGGCCTGATCGCCGAAGGGGCGATCTACGACTGGAGCGTCCTGTATCTGCTCCAGGAACTGGGCAGCCCGCAGCAGCAGGCGGCACTGGCCTACGCCAGCTTCTCGGCGGCCATGGCGCTCGCCCGGTTCGGCGGCGATGCCATGCGCGCACGATTCGCGCCGGCAGGGCTGCTGCGCGCAAGCGCGCTGCTCGCGGCCGGCTCCATGACCGTGGTGCTCCTCACGAGCCATCCGTGGGTGGCCCTCGCCGGCTTCGCGGGCGTGGGCGTGGGCTTTGCCAACGTGGTGCCGGTGCTATTCGCCGCATCGGCGCGCGTGCCCGGCGTGGAACCCGCGCGCGGCATCGCGGCAGTGTCGGCCGCCGCCTACCTGGGGTTCATGGCGGGGCCGCCGGTGATCGGGTTTCTGGCCCAGGCCAGCTCGCTCACCGCGGCGCTCTACCTGGTGGTCGCCTTCGCGCTGGCGCTGGCCGCGTCCGCGCGCCGCGCCGATTCGGCGGCGTGATCGCGATTCAGCGCAGCACCGGCGACGCACGCATCGCGCGAACGGAGGCGTCGCCCAGGGCCGCGCCGAATTTCTTGGCGAGCTTCTCGGCCACGTTGTCGCGACGCGTGTAGTCGATGAGTTCCTCGGCCTTGATCACCTCGCGCGCCACGTAGTCCACATTGCCGAGCTGATCCGCCAGGCCCAGCTCGATGGCCTGCTGGCCGCTCCAGAACAGGCCGCTGAAGAGCCCCGGCGCGTCGGTCTTGAGACGGTCGCCGCGACCGCTCTTCACCACGTCGATGAACTGGGCGTGGATCTGGTCGAGCATCTTCTGCGCGTGCGCGCGCTGCGCGTCGCTCATCGGGCTGAACGGGTCGAGGAAGCCCTTGTTCTCGCCGGCGGTCAGGAGGCGGCGCTCCACGCCCACCTTCTCCATGATCCCGGTAAAGCCGAAGCCGTCCATCAGCACGCCGATGCTGCCGACGATGCTGGCCTTGTCGACGAAGATCTTGTCCGCCGCGGCCGCGATGTAGTAGGCCGCGGAGGCGCAGGTTTCCTCGACCACCGCGTAGACAGGCTTGTTGTACTTGGCCTTCATGCGCTTGATCTCGTCGTTGATGATGCCCGCCTGCACGGGGCTGCCGCCCGGCGAATTGATGAGCAGCACCACGCCCTTCGCGCCCTCGTCCTCGAACGCGGTCTTCATGGCCGCCACCACGAACTCGGCGCTGGCATCGTTGCCGGCGGCGATCTCGCCCTTGATCTCGACCACGGCGGTGTGCGCCGTCGTCTTGGCGGCCGCGGGCGTGCCGCGCGAGATGACGAACCACGCCAGCGCAACGAAGAAGGCCAGCCACGCGAGGCGGATGAAGGTCTTCCACCGGCGCGTCGCGCGCTGTTCGCGCAGGGTGGCGAAGGCGAGCTTTTCGAGCGTCGCGCGTTCCCAGCCGGGTTGCTGGGTCGGATCGTTTCTTGGCATGGTGGTCGAGGCGTGAGGCGCGGCGGGCGCGAAGGGCTCGAAACCTTCGGGCTCCGTGCGGTGTGAATCGGTCATCTCAGAAGGCGAGAGGTTGAAGGTTCCAGGCAGTATGCCAGTGCACGACGCCGTCGCGTTCGCTGAGCGCGATCTTCACGAGGCCCCCTCGGCACGGCCCGCCGGAGCACTCGCCGGTGTCGGGCCGGTACACGGCGCCATGCGTCGCGCAGAGCAGCCATTGGCCGCTGTCGTCGAAGAAGCGGTCGGGCTGGAAGTCCAGCTCCATCGCCACATGGCTGCAGCGGTTCAGGTAGGCATGCGCCACGCCTTCGAACCGGATGGCGAAGGCCCGGCAGGTCTGGCCCCCGTGCACCACGTCGAACGGAACGGCAAGGCCGCCTTCGACGAGGTCGGCCGCGCTGCAAAGAGGGATGCATTCGCTCATGACCGGATTTTCATGCGTTCGCCAGCAGCCATTCCGTCAGGCTGGCCACCGAGTGCGCCACATGCAGCGGCGACAGCGGCTCGAAGCCGTCGGGCGCATGCGCGCCGTAGCTCACGCCAACGCTGGCGCAGCCGGCGTTGATCGCGAGCTGCAGATCGTGCGTGGTGTCGCCGATCATCAGGGTCCGCTCCGGCGGCACGTCGAGTTCGTCCATGAGTTCGAGCAGCATGCGCGGGTGCGGCTTGCCGAAGGTCTCGTCGGCGGTGCGCGAGGCATCGAAGCGGTCGCGCAGGGCCACGGTGCCGAGCGCCTCGTTGAGCCCGCGGCGCGATTTGCCGGTGGCTACGGCCAGCAGGTGCCCCCGGGCGCGCAGCGCGTCCAGCATTCCCAGCACGCCGTCGAACAGCATCACATCGTCCTGGTGCTGCAGGTAGTGATAGCGGTAGCGGGCGCCGAGCGCCTGGTATTTCTCCCTCGGAACGTCAGGCGCCGCGCGGGCCAGCGCTTCGGCAAGGCCCAGGCCGATCACCCAGGCCGCATCGGTCTCGCTGGGCCTGGCACCGCCCACGTCGACCACCGCGTTCTGGATGCAGCGGACGATCAGTTGCGTCGAGTCGTAGAGCGTCCCGTCCCAATCGAAGGCGATCAGGTCGAAACGGCGGGCGCGCGAGGGTTCTGTCATGAGGAAGCAGTCGATGAAGGGGCGGCGGCAAGCGCTTCGAGCGCTGCGGGAGCCATCAGCCCCTGCAGCTCCGGCGGCAGGTCGGCCTGGAGCGCCATGCGCTCGCCGCTCGCGGGATGGTTGAATTGCAGGCGCCACGCGTGCAGGAACATGCGCTTGAGGCCAATCTTCTGCAACGCCCGGTTGCGTTCGAAGTGCCCGTACTTGTCGTCGCCGGCAATGACATGCCCGGCCGACGCGAGGTGGACCCGGATCTGGTGCGTGCGGCCCGTCTTGATGGTGACGGCGAGCAGCGACATCGGCGCCGCGTCCCCCGGCAGGCTGAAACGCGCGAGCACCCGCACCAGGGTCACGGCGCGCATCGCGTCGGGGTGGTCCTTGGCGACCACGCGCACGCGCCGCTCGCCGGGCTCGGCCGACCCCGCAGGCCCCGGAAGCAGATATTTGGCAAGCGGCGCGTCGAGCACCTTCTTGTTGGCCGGCCAACTGCCCTCGACCAGCGCGAGGTAGGTCTTGCCTGTCTCCCGGTCGCGGAATTGATCCTGCAGCGCCGTCAGGGCGGACCGCTTCTTGGCGATCAGGAGAATCCCCGACGTCTCGCGGTCGAGCCGGTGCACCAGTTCGAGGAACCGGGCCGCCGGACGTGCGCGCCGCAATTGCTCGATCACGCCGAAGCTCACGCCGCTGCCGCCATGGACCGCCACGCCCGCGGGCTTGTCGATGGCGATCAGCGCGTCGTCTTCGTGCAACACAGGGAATTCCCGGGCCGGCGGCGGCGGGGCGCCCTCTTCCGCGCGAGCGGCCACGCGCACCGGCGGCACCCGCAGCACGTCACCCTCGGCCACCCGGGTTTCCGCCTGTGCGCGGCCCTTGTTGATGCGCACTTCGCCCGATCGGATGATCCGGTAGACGTGCGTCTTGGGCACGCCTTTCAATTCCCGGAACAGGAAATTGTCCAGGCGCTGGCCAGCGGATTCCGCGTCGACTGTGAGAAAGCGAACTTCAGCCGCCGCAGGGCCTGGCTTCGCACCTATAATATTTTTCACCAGCGCGGTCATGTAAGTGCTTGATTAATCAGAAGTTTAGAGCACTGCAGGAGGCGCTGAGAGGTCGATGCCGCTTTGATGTCGAGCCTGCAGGCCACGCGCAAATGCGCAAGGCGGTGGGCGCTTCACCCGAGTCAAGCCGACGCCCACGAAACACCATACGGAATACCCAGCCGGCAGGCTCAAGGCTGCCGGCGGATCGAAGCGAGTACTTTGTGTTGATGCTACTGGTTCAACTTGTCCTACGCTGGCTGAGGCCGGCGAGCACAGGCATTGAGCCGCCGGCCCTGCGCGTCACCCTTGCGCCAGTCGCCGTCGAACAGATGGCAAGTCAGCACCCCATCGGGCTCGCACCCATCCACGCGCCCCCACCCTGGCCTGCATTGAGCTGACGCTCCATGCGGCTGCCGGCCTTCATGCGGCAGCTCCCTGCCAGGGCATCGCGGCAATTCCTTCGTTTCGCGCGCGTCGTCCGTGCATCGTGAGGTCCGTCATGGACCGGTCAACGAGACGAACATAGAGAAGGACAACGCATCATGAAACGGATGCTGATCAACGCCACGCAGGCCGAAGAACGCCGCCTGGCCATCGTCGACGGGCAGAAGCTCCTCGACTACGAGATCGAGATCGAAGGGCGCGAACAGCGCAAGGGCAACATCTACAAGGCGGTCGTGACCCGGGTCGAGCCCTCGCTCGAAGCCTGCTTCGTGGACTACGGCGAAGACCGCCACGGCTTCCTGCCGTTCAAGGAAATCTCCAAGCAATACTTTGCCGAAGGGGTGTCGGCCAGCCAGGCCCGCATCCAGGACGTGATCAAGGAAGGCCAGGAACTGGTCGTCCAGGTCGAGAAGGAAGAGCGCGGCAACAAGGGCGCGGCGCTGACCACCTTCATCTCGCTCGCCGGCCGCTACGTCGTGCTGATGCCCAACAACCCGCGCGGCGGCGGCGTGAGCCGGCGCATCGAGGGCGACGACCGGGCCGAGCTCAAGGAGGCGATGGACCAGCTCGAGTACCCGAAGGGCATGAGCATCATCGCGCGCACCGCCGGCATCGGCCGCTCGGCGCCCGAGCTGCAATGGGACCTGAACTACCTGCTCAAGCTCTGGGCCGCCATCGACGGCGCGGCCAAGGGCGGCAAGGGCGCCTTCCTGATCTACCAGGAGTCCTCGCTGGTCATCCGCGCGATCCGTGACTATTTCAATCACGACATCGGCGACATCCTGATCGACACCGACGACATCTACGACCAGGCGCAGCAGTTCATGGCACACGTGATGCCGGAGCATGCGGGCCGGGTCAAGCGCTACCGCGACGACGCGGCACTGTTCAGCCGCTTCCAGATCGAGCACCAGATCGAATCGGCCTACGCCCGCACGGTGCAGCTGCCGAGCGGCGGCGCCATCGTGATCGACCACACCGAGGCGCTGGTCTCGGTCGACGTGAACTCGGCCCGCGCAATCAAGGGCGGGGACATCGAGGAAACCGCAACCCGCACGAAC
>JAGIAI010000070.1 GCA_017744935.1 Variovorax sp. | reverse complement strand
TTCATCAGCGCCGCATCGTTCCAGGAAACGACGCGCGTGCTGACCGAAGCCGCGATCATGGGCAAGCGCGACGAGCTGCGCGGCCTGAAGGAAAACGTCATCGTCGGCCGCCTGATCCCCGCGGGCACCGGCATGGCGTACCACCAGGCACGCAAGGTGAAGGACGCCATGGACGAGGCCGAGCGCCGCGCCATCGCCGAAGCCGAAGCGGCGGAGCTGTCCGGCGCGTCCTCGATGGACGATGCGGCCGCGACGGCCGATGCCGGCGAAGGCGCCGCCACCGAGTAAGCGCCGGTAGTAGCATCGCCGGTCATGACCGGTGATCCATGCCCCCTTTCCGCCCGCGGATCGGGGGCTTTTTCTTGATGGCCCGCTGAATGCCCGACCTGCCCGACTCCTGGCCCTACTGGATCGCCGGCGCGATTGCGCTGTTCTGGTTCGTGGGCGCCTACAACCGGCTCATGCGCCTGCGCTCTTCGGCGCTGAATGCCTACGCCGTCCTGGACGCAGCGCTCGTGCGCCAGCTCGACTTCGTGCTGGCGCGCGCCGCGCAGGACGGCCAGGAGCCGCCCGCGCCCGAGCAGTCGGCCGCTGCTTCGCTGCAGGCGGCCGCGAACCAGCTCTCGACCTTGCTCGCGGCCACCCGTCTGCGACCGCTCGAACCCAAGTCCATCGCCGCAATGAGCACCGCGATGCACGTCATGCTCACCGCCTGGCAGAGCCTGCACCCCGACGCGGTCGTGAGTTTCGACGCCGACGGCACCCTGTCGCGCCCGGCGACGCTCGAGGACCATGCCGAGGGCGCCGAAGTCTCGCTGCCGATCGCCTGGCCGGAGCCGTCCGCCGCGGCCGAGATGGCCCGCGGACATTTCAATGCCGCCGTCGCCGAGTACAACGCGGCGATTGCCGTCTTCCCCGCCTTGCTGGTGGCGTGGATCATGCAATTGAGGCCGGCCGCTCCCCTGCGCTGACGCCGCGCCGGGCGGCCGGCGACCCTTTGACTACCTATCGACCGATTTGCCAGACCTTTCAGATTCCCCTTCCATCTCGCCGCCGCTGTGGCGCCAGCTGCAGCTGACCGGTGCCGCCCTGGCCTCGATCCGCGCGGGCATGTCGGGCTCCGCCGCCTTCGACGCGGTGGAACCCTCGCTGCGCCCGGGTGTCCAGGCGCTCGGCTTCCAGGCCCTGCGGTGGCTGGGACGCGCCGAGGCCTTGCGCCGCCAGCTGGCCAAGCGCACGCCGCCCCCCGCAGCCGATGCCCTGCTGTGCACTGCGCTTGCGCTGGGGTGGGATGCGGCGCGCTCGCCTTACGAGCCCTTCACCCTGGTCGACCAGGCGGTCGAAGCCGCCAAGCGCAACCCCGAGACGCGGGCGCAGGCGAGCTTCATCAATGCGTGCCTCAGGCGTTTCCTGCGGGAGCGGGACGAACTGGTGGCGGCCACCGAGCGCGAGCCCGTGGCCCAGTGGAACCATCCGCGCTGGTGGATCGAGCGGCTCAGGCGCGACCATCCGCGCGACTGGCAGCGCGTGCTGTCGGCCGACAACACCCATGCGCCGATGACCCTGCGCGTGAACGTCCGCAAGGTCGACGTGGATACCTATCTCCAGCGGCTCCAGCTGGCCGGCATGCGCGGCTTCCCGGTCGGCGGCAGCGGCATTCAGCTGGAGCGCGCACGGCCGGTGCAGCAGTTGCCCGGCTTTTCGGATGGCGAATGCTCGGTGCAGGATGCCGCGGCCCAGATCGCAGCCCCCTTGCTGATGGACGGCCTGCGCGCCGGCGACCGGCCCCTGCGCGTGCTCGACGCCTGCGCCGCGCCCGGCGGCAAGACGGCGCACTTGCTCGAAATCGCCGCGCCCGGGACCATCGAGGTCACCGCGCTCGAAGTCGATGCCGCGCGCAGCCGTCGCATCGACGAAACCCTCGCGAGGCTCGGCCTCGCCGCCAAGGTGGTCGTGGCGGACGCCTCCCGTCCTGCCGAGTGGTGGGACGGCACGCCCTTCGACGCCATCCTCCTGGACGCGCCCTGCACCGCGTCGGGCATCGTCCGGCGCCATCCGGACGTTCGCTGGCTGCGCCGCGAGAGCGACGTCGAGCAGTTGGCCCTCCAGCAGGCCATGCTCCTCGAAGCGCTCTGGCCGCTGGTCCGACCCGGTGGCCGCCTGCTTTACTGCACCTGTTCGGTGTTTCGGGAAGAGGGCGCGCACCAGATTGAGGCGTTCTTTGCGCGCAACACCGACGGCCGTTTACTGCCTTCGCCGGGTCATTTGCTCCCCCGGATCGGGGAAAACGCGCGTGGCGTCCCGGACAATCCGTTGGGTGATCACGACGGTTTCTTCTACGCCCTGCTCGAGAAGCTGCAGCGCTGAACGATGCTCCCCGGCCGGGCTGGCCTTGATGCTGGTGCTTGTCTGGTGCCTGGCCTGGCTGCCCCGGTCCGTTTCGGCGGACCCGCACGGCACCGCCGTCACCCAGATGCGCCTCGAACAGGCGGACGACGGCGTCTACCTCACCGCCCAGGTCCAGTTCGAGCTGCCCCAGGCGGTCGAGGAGGTGCTCGAGAAAGGCATCGCGATCTACTTCGTGGCCGAGTCCGAGGTCTATCGCGAACGCTGGTATTGGACTGACCTTAAAGTGGCGCAAGCCGCACGGCACATGCGCCTGGCCTACCAGCCGCTCAGCCGGCGTTGGCGCCTCAACGTCTCCCCCGTGCCCATCACCAACGCAGGGTTCGGCGTCTCGCTGAACCAGAACTTCGACACCCTGGCCGACGCCCTCGACGGCGTGCGCCGGATCGGCCGCATGCGGCTCGGCGATCTCTCCGAGATCGGCGACGAGGGCGTGCACCCCGTCACGTTCCGGTTCCGGCTCGACACCTCGCAATTGCCGCGGCCCTTCCAGGTGCCGGGCTTCGGCCAGTCCGACTGGAACATCTCCGTCGAAAAGAGCGCCCGCCTGCCCCTGGAGAAGGCGAAGTGAGCATCGACTCTCGCGGCGGCTCCAAGTCGCCGGCGGCGCGGCGTTCGCGCGCGGTTCGCTGGGCCATCGGCGTCGGCGCGGCCATGGTGACGGCCATCGGCCTGGTGCTGATGTTCCTGCTGGCGCAGGCCACCAACAACCGCGCGTTCTACGAGCGCAACTACGCGCGCCTCTTTGGCATCAACGTGGTCGTCGCGGTGGTGCTCATCCTCGTGATCGGCTGGGTCGCCTTCCGGCTGCTCAGCCGGCTGCGGCAGGGCAAGTTCGGCAGCCGCCTGCTCATCAAGCTGGCGGCCATCTTCGCGCTCGTGGGCGTGGTGCCGGGCATGCTCGTCTACGTCGTGTCCTACCAGTTCGTGGCGCGGTCGATCGAGAGCTGGTTCGACGTCAAGGTCGAGGGCGCCCTCGACGCCGGGCTGAACCTGGGCCGCGCGACGCTCGATTCGCTGTCCGACGACCTCATGGCCAAGACCAAGTCGGCCAGCGCGCAGCTTGCCAACGTGTCCGATGCCGGCGCCGGGCTGGTGCTGGAGCGCATCCGCGACCAGCTGGGCGCGACCGACGTGGTCCTCTGGTCGAGCAGCGGCCAGCTGATTGCCGGCGCGGGCACGTCGCGCTTCCAGCTCAATCCCGAGCGGCCCTCCTCGCAGCAGCTGCGGCAGGTGCGGGCGGACCGGGTCATTGCCCACATCGAAGGACTCGACGAGATCCCCGCGCCCGGCGCCGCCGCGCCCCCGCCCGCGAGCGTGCGGGCCATCGCGCTGGTGCAGCGCCAGGGCTTCGAGTTCAACACCGAGCCGCGCTATCTGCAGGTGACCCAGCCGCTGCCGCCGGCGGTGGTGGCCAACGCGCTCGCGGTGCAGGAAGCGAACCGCGAATACCAGGAACGGGCGCTCGGCCGCGAAGGCCTGCGCCGCATGTACATCGGCACGCTGACGCTGACCCTGTTCCTCGCCGTCTTCGGCGCGGTGCTCCTGGCCGTGCTCTTCGGCAACCAGCTCGCGCGGCCGCTGCTGGTGCTGGCCGACGGCGTGCGCCAGGTCGCGGGCGGCGACCTGCGCCCGACCGTCGTCCTGCAGGGCAAGGACGAGCTCGGCGGCCTCACGCGCTCCTTCGCCGTGATGACGCAACAACTGGCCGAGGCGCGCGGCGCCGTCGAAAAGACCATGGGCGAGCTGGACGCCGCGCGCTCCAACCTGCAGACCATCCTCGACAACCTCACCTCCGGGGTGATCGTGCTGCGCGCCGACGGCGTCATCGTCTCGACCAACCCGGGCGCCACGCGCGTGCTGCGCGCGCCGCTCGCCGCCTACGAAGGCCAGCGCCTGTCCGACGTGCCGGGCCTGGCGGCGTTCGCGCAGAGCGTGCAGCAGCAGTTCGACGACTTCGACGTGGAGCGGCTCCAGCATGGACTCGACCACTGGCAGCATGCTTTCGAGCTGCAGGCCGAGGGCGATGCCATGGCGCAGGACACCATCAACATCGTGGCCCGCGGCGCGGAACTGCCGGGGGCGACCCGGCTGCTGGTGTTCGACGACATCTCCGAGATCGTCTCGGCCCAGCGCGCGCAGGCCTGGGGCGAGGTCGCGCGGCGGCTCGCGCACGAGATCAAGAATCCGCTGACCCCGATCCAGCTGTCGGCCGAACGGCTCGAGATGAAGCTCTCGGGCAAGGTCGCTGCGCCCGAGCAGACGGTGCTGACCAAGTCCGTCAAGACCATCGTCGACCAGGTCGACGCCATGAAGCGCCTGGTCAACGAATTCAGGGACTACGCGCGGCTGCCCGCTGCCGACCTGAAGGCGGTCGACCTCAACGCTCTCGTGACGGACATCCTGCATCTCTACCCCGCCGAGAACGCGTCCGTGGCGCTGCGGCCCGAGCTCGACGAGCGCTGCCCGCCGATCCGCGCCGATGCGCAGCAGATCCGGCAGGTCATCCACAACCTCCTGCAGAACGCCCAGGACGCGGCCGAAGCCAATGCCGGGCGCACCGGGCATGCCGGAGAGGTCGTCATCCGCACGCGGCTCGCCGAATCCGGACAGCGCGTGCGGCTCACGGTGCAGGACAGCGGATCGGGTTTCGCGGAGCACATCCTCAAGCGCGCCTTCGAGCCCTACGTCACGACCAAGGCCAAGGGGACTGGCCTGGGCTTGGCAGTGGTCAAGAAGATCGCGGATGAACACGGCGCGCGCATCGAACTTTCGAACCGGGTCGCCGACGGGGCTGTGGCTGGCGCACAAGTCTCGTTATCATTCGCGCTTGCAGGGGGGCCGCAGGGAGCGGTTGCTCACACAGAAGATTCGAAGTCGTCCGCGAGCTGAGCATGCCGCCAAGCAGGCGACCTTCGGCACTCACCAACTAGACATACATCGGCGCACCTCTCAAGCACATGGCAAACATCCTCGTGGTCGATGACGAGCTGGGCATCCGAGACCTGCTCTTTGAAATTCTCAACGACGAAGGCCACAACGTCGAACTCGCCGAGAACGCCGCCGAAGCCCGCGCCGCGCGACAGCGAGCTCGCCCTGATCTCGTGCTGCTCGACATCTGGATGCCCGACACCGATGGCGTGACGCTCCTGAAGGAATGGTCCGCCGCCGGACTGCTGAGCATGCCCGTCGTGATGATGAGCGGCCACGCCACCATCGACACCGCGGTCGACGCCACGCGCATCGGCGCCTTCGCCTTCCTCGAAAAGCCGATCACGCTGCAGAAGCTGCTCAAGGCGGTGGAGCAGGGGTTGGCGCGCGAGAGCGCGCGCCGCGCGGCCGCGAGCGTGGTGCCGCCGGCCAGCAGCTTTGCTCCCGTGGTGACGACCGGCAGCGAGAGCGCCCTGGTGCCCGCGGCGCCGCAGGCCGCCGTGGCCGATGCGGGCCCGCAATCGACGCAGAGCTTCGACCTCGACCGGCCGCTGCGCGACGCGCGCGACGGCTTCGAGAAGGCTTACTTCGAGTTCCATCTGGCGATGGAAAACGGCTCGATGACCCGCGTGGCCGAGAAGACCGGCCTCGAACGTACCCACCTTTACAGAAAACTCAAGCAATTGGGCGTCGATCTTTCAAGAGGGCGCCGAAGCACTGTATAATCGAAGGCTTCATACCAAGGCCCGGTAGCTCAGTTGGTAGAGCAGCGGATTGAAAATCCGCGTGTCGGTGGTTCGATTCCGCCCCAGGCCACCAGTCATCATTTTGAGGTCGTCCACGGACGTCCATCAAAGTCAAAAAGCCCTAAGTAAATCAATAACTTAGGGCTTTTTCTTTCCAGCGCCGTCTGCAGTTTTCCGTCTCCAGCCGGGCATTTGAGGGGGCAACTTTGGGGGCAACTGCTAGATTTGGGGGCAACGGGCAAAAAAGTTGCCCCCAAATCTGCCCCTGATGCCTCTCACCGACACCGCGATCCGCAATTCGCAACCTGGCCCCAAGCCCCGCAAACTCGCAGACGGCCGAGGCCTCTATCTCGAAATCTCGCCCGCCGGCGGGAAGTGGTGGCGGCTCAAGTACCGGATCGCCGGCAAGGAAAAGCGGATCTCGCTGGGCACCTATCCGGACACCACCTTGCGTAGGGCGCGGGAGAAGGCAGAGGCCGCCCGTGAGCTGATCTCCAACGGGCTCGACCCCAGCGCCGAGCGGAAGGTCGAAAAGGCGCGGCTGGCGGAAGAGGGGGCCGAAGCCTCGCGCATCGAAGCGGGATTCCCACCGACTGACAGCTTTGAGCATGTGGCGCGAGAGTGGTTCGCCACCCGCAAGGACGAGTGGGCCCCCAGCTATGGCGACAAGATCATGCGCCGGATGGAGGTCGACATCTTTCCCGGGCTCGGCAGGGAGTACATCGCTTCGATCACGCCGCCCCAGCTCCTCGCGGTGCTGCGAAGGGTCGAGGCCCGGGGCGTGGTGGAAACGGCCCACAGAGCGTTGGAAAACTGCAGCCAGGTGTTTCGATACGCGGTCGCGATCGGAAAGGCGGAGAGCAACCCGGCGCGGGACCTCAAGGACGCGCTCCGCAAGCCTATCGTGAAGCACTTCCCTGCCATCACCGACCCGGCGCGGCTGGGCGAGCTGCTGCGCGCCTGCGACGGCTACAAGGGGACGCATGTAGTGCGCGCTGCGCTTCGTCTGATGCCGATGGTGCTCCTGCGACCTGGCGAGCTACGCCACGCTCGATGGCAGGAGTTTGACCTCGATGCGGCGACGTGGACGGTACCGGCCGAACGCATGAAGCGAGAGAGGGCGGGCAAGCTCTACGGCAAGCCGCACATCGTTCCGCTCGCGCGCCAAGCCGTCGAGGTCCTGCGCGAGCTGCACGGCTTGACCGGCATCAGCCCGTACGCTTTCCGGGGCGAGCGGCATCACGACAGGCCGATGAGTGATGCGGCGGTGAATGCCGCGCTTCGAGCCATGGGCTTTGATGCCGATGAAGTGACCGGTCATGGCTTTCGGGCGACCGCCCGAACGATGCTGGCAGAACGCCTGGGAATTGCCGAGCCCGTGATTGAGGCGCAGCTTGCGCACTCGGTAAAAGACAGCTTGGGGCGGGCGTACAACCGCATGGAGTTTCAGGCTGAGCGAGTAGCGATGATGCAGGCATGGGCAGACTACTTAGATCAATTACGACAACGGGGACCCGTTAGTGGAACAACTGGCAGAGCGGCGGCGCCTGACCGTTCAAAGCAAACACAGACGCTTACACTGAACGACTAGCTAGGAGGAGGCTGTCGTTTGAGCATCGCCTTAACGCCGTACGATGATGGGAAGTTGTGCTACGGAAGCACATGGACCGTGCGCAATTTGGACGCTTTGGCCGAAGAAATCGCGCGTGTTGCAGTAGGACAAGCTGAGCACATCGCCGAGATATTCACGAGGGCGGGTATCGCTGAACTCGAGACTACTGCAGCTGCAGTGAACGATGCCACTGAGCTTCTATCCGTCACGGACCAGCCTTATCACCGAGACGGTTGGTTGTTCCAGGTCATGTCTTGGATCGCGGCCCACCGAGCCGCGCCCGGTTCCCTAATTCGCGCTCCGCACATGCTCCTTGCACACAAGGGTTTCGATGGCCTGCAGATCGAAGTGGGCGCAAAGAATACCGTGCTCGGGGTCGTGATTTTCGAAGATAAAGCGACTGAAAACCCGAGAGAAACTGTTAGGCACAAGGTTTGGCCGGAGTTTCGGGAACTTGAGCTAGGGAAAAGGCAAAACTTGCTCGCCGCTGAAGTCGCTTCTCTCTTGAAAACGGTACCAGCGATTGATGCTACCGCCGCCTTGAAGTCAATTATTTGGGCTCAGGTTCGAAAGTATCGGGTGGCTGTCACTGTGGACATCAATCAAACGGGTCCGAATGATCGAGCCAAAATATTCGAAAACTATGACGACGCAGTGCCAGGCCTGACGTCGAGGCGGAGAGGAGAGACCATGCCTATACCGTCGTTGCGGCAGTGGATGGATACGTTGGCGCAACTCACCATTAGCAAGCTGGCCGCGATCCCTCTTTCAAATGTTTGACGCCAACACCGTAGAGCTGATCAATGGCGCGCCTTCGCTCGAAGGCCTTGATCTTGGATCCTTGCCTCAATCCATAACCGCAGCATACGCATCGATCGTTGCTGCTCGCATTCGTTTGCGCTCGAATGCGCAAGAACTGCCGTCGATTTCCGAAGAGGTGCAGGCATCAGTCGACCAGTTGCGGCGATTGGCCTTTACCCAAGAAGCCTTGGTGGCAGTCGCGCCGGACCGGCGGGACCGCGAAGCCGCGTGTTTTGTGGCGGGTACCGCGCACCACATCGTTTTACAGGCCGAGCGATTGACGAATCCAGCGCGCCGAAATACGCGCCTCGATATCGATTCAATTTCTCCGGAGGTCTCCGCAACTCTACTTTTCTTGGCCGCGGACGCTGTGGCAGATGCGGCAGAGATATCAAAGGAAATTGATCCTGCGGAAGCGACCCACGGCATCGAGCGAATTCTTCTGCGATCAATTAAGCATCTCGCAACGGGCCGATTAAAAGCCATTCTTAGGATGAAGGAGGTCGTGCCTCGACGTTCCCCGGGGATGACTGCCGCTGAGTTCGCCACGGCGGTTCTGTATCTGATGCTCTGGCGCGGGATTCGAATATTAGTCCAGCGGCTTCTTGATGTCACCGAGGATGAGGATGGTTGGTTAATCGCACAGCAAGACCCAGTTGCGGAGTTTCGTGCTGTTGAACAACTCTGTTCCTACTCTGCTGCACAGACGGAAGTCAACCCGAACGAGGCAATTCTTAGCGTTTATGCGGGCCCTTCTCATTTGGCATCGCTCCTGATTGCGGTAGCCAGACATTTGCCTGACGCCGCTACTGCAATTTTACCCGGGCCTAAAAACTTGGACTCGGATCGTTGGGGCAAGTTGATGCAGGAAATCGCGACGCGACGCCCTTACCTTTGGCGAAATCACTTAGCTGCGATCAAGCAAGGTTTTCTCGAAATCGGGACCTCCGCCGTCCTTACTTTTCCCACAGGCGCCGGCAAGTCAACGATGTCCGAGCTCAAGATAGCAACAGCGCTTCTTAGAGACCGGAAGGTGGTTTTCCTAGCGCCAACCTTGGCGCTTGTGGACCAAACGGCAAGAGCGTTGGAGAAGATGTTCCCGGCTGCAAAGGTCCGGCGGGAGCGCGCTCAAGAGTCCTCAGTTGACTTCGACGAGGAAAGTCTTCCTGAGATCGCCGTAATGACTCCAGAGCGCTGCTTGGCGTTGCTCAGCTTTAACGCGGAGGCGTTTGGCGAGGTTGGCTTGCTGATCTTCGACGAGTGTCACCTGTTGCATCCTCGAGGCGGAGATAGAAGTAGGCGCGCCGTCGATTCAATGCTCTGCCTCTTGAATTTCATTACGAACGTTCCGGAGGCCGATTTGCTTTTGATTTCGGCGATGATCAGCAATGCCGAGGCTCTCGCCGAGTGGATTCAGGATCTCACAGCGCGACCTTGTTTTTCACTCAATTTGACTTGGAAGCCAACCCGGCAAGTGCGTGGTTGTGTTGTGTATGAAAGCGAAGAGATTCGTGCTCTAAGCAGGGTACTGAAGTCCGGTCGCGCGCTCAGAAAGAGCGCTAACCCTTCTGCTGAATTAAAAAGAAAAATGAAGGCTAAGCCCTTCGGATTTTTTTGTCTTCATCAAACTTGGCAACTCACGCAGCGGGGCGCCTATTCGCTGCTTGCATTGCTGGAGGATCCGGTAAATCTCGCCATTGGAAAGGCCGGAAATGGATGGTATCTCACGCCAAATGCAAACGAGGTGGCAGCTTCGATCGCGCTTGGGGCGGCCCGCGGCTCTGACAGCAACCGACCAGTCAAGACGCTCGTATTCGCCCAAACAATTCCACATGCCCACAGCATTGTTCAAAGGGTAGAAAACGTCCTGACTTCTAGTTTTTGTCTTCTGAGTGAGCAGGAAAGAAAACTCTATTCAATTGCTGTTGATGAAGTCGGTGGCGAGGACTATCTATACGTCAAGGTTAGTGCCGAGAACACCTTGAAGAGCGCCTGCACTTCTCATCATGGACTTTTGTTGCCTGCCGAGCGTCAACTTCACGAATCCCTTTTTAGGCGAGAGGACGGTATTAATGTTCTGGTTGCGACGTCAACGTTGGCCCAGGGAATGAATTTGCCGAGTCAAATCGTAATTATTGCCGGGGATAGTCGGTTTGATAGCGCGGCGAATCAAATGGAGAAAATTGAGGCGCATGAGTTGCTGAACGCGGCAGGCCGAGCGGGGCGCGCGGGAGATAATTCATATGGCTTTGTTCTGGTCATCCCGAGTAAGGTTGTTGACTTTGATGACGCCAGTAGCCAAATTCATAATCATTGGCTGCAGCTTCAATCGATCTTTTCGCAGAGCGATCAGTGCTTGCCAATTGAAGATCCTCTGGCTCCAATTTTGGATCGCATTCACGCGGCAGGAGAGGATTGTGAAGAGCCCGAGCTGTACTTCTTGCGTAGGCTTCCGTTCGGTACGGAGGATGACGTTGATGAGCCAGCGCGCAGGCTGCTCCAGCGCTCGATGGCAGCATTTCAGCGGAAAAAATCAGGGGATCAGCAGTGGGTCGAGGATCGAATAGCATCAGCGATGGCTTTGCGACGACTGGAGCGGGGGAGCTCAGAGCCACATCACTGGACCGATGAGGTGGCTTCAGCCGCTGGAATAGATGTTCGAATCATTCGCGGCCTAGTAGCTCGAGAGACGGCAAAGCCGTTGCCTAGCAATGCCAGTGTGAGTGATTGGATAAGTTGGCTCTTTGAATGGCTGGAGGAAGAGCCAAAATTGATCGTCCAGCTTACAAGGCCCGGTGGGCTAGAGGGCTTGTTGGGGGCGCCATATAAGAAGATCGAAGACGAGAACGAACGAGGACGTTACGCCCTTCCAATACTGCTCAATCTCCTAAAGCTTTGGATGGATGGGCGTACGCTTGCAGATTTGGAGCGCGCAGCTTTTGGGTCAAAAAATGGTCTCGGAAAATGTGAGAAGGCGCGTGAATTCGTGTTGCGGATGGTGCCTGAGCTTGCCTATGTTTTCTCATTGCCTTCTCAAATTGATCTTGCACGTCGCTCTGCAATGAACGATTGGGCGGAGCCTAATGCCAGCATAGTTGCATTGGCGTCTTGCGTCAGAAATGGATTGAATTCAATTGATATGCTTGCGCTCTATCAGATCAAGGAGGGAAAGCTGTCGCGACGTAAGCTCCATGAGCAGGCGAAGCTGTTGCTGGCGCAATATCCTTCAATTCCCGCGCAAGATGTTCCAATGGCCCGCGTACTTGCTCGCGTTCGCCGGGCATTAAATCAGATGGAATAGTAGGTCCCGTCAGGGTCGTCGACGTCTCTCATGCCAACGGGTGATGGCTGGTATCGGGTTGCATGGGTGCATGCGCCAGGTTATGCCGGCGCGCACTCGTGACCCCGCCACGCCTGCCCGCTAAATGTGTGGCATTCGACGACGGTGTCGGCAGGGTCCGGGATGAGACCCCGTGCGGCCTTGCGCGGCATTGCTGGCCGCGTGGCTGCGACGAGAAATGACGAAGTTTGCGCGCCATCTCGGCCCGATTCCAGGGTGCCGTGACGTCACGTCGGCTGGCAAGGGGCTTGCAGCCTGCAACCCCCTTTCGCTGCCACTGACATGGCCGGCCAGGCATTGCGTGGCGATCACAGCTTGTCGATCACCTCAACCCTTGCGCCATCCGTTGAGACGCGCCGCACTGAGCCCGTCGCTGGCTCATAGAGCACGATGGCGTTGAAGGTCGCGAACACGACCCGGCCTCGATACTCTTCGCCACCATCCTTCTTCACCGCTACGCAGTTTGCTACCCGGATAGGTGCTGTCGGCGGATCGTCGTGCGGCTTGAGCCGCGCGTCGCGAGATAGAGTTGGCGCACAGATAGGTGGTCCGATCACCCAGTCGTCGATATGAAGTTTTCCTGCGTTGATGCCCACGATCGGGGCGATGCCAAGGAAGCATCCCATTAGCGCAATGGCGAACACAAGCGCAATCGAGATCACGGGCGCCGCGACGAGGACTGCGCACAGCATGACGACTGGATAGGCGACGAACTTCATGCGCCGGCTACGCCTGAGCCGCGGACCCCAATCGAGGTGACCAGATAGGTGTGGCCAACGAACGGCGGCAAGCCGCAGGAGAGAAGGAAGGCTGCCAATGGCAAAGACCACCACGCAGCCGGCCAGCGCGAGCTTCGTGGCGGGCCATGTCTTCTTGAACACGTCGATGTAGAAGACCCACTCCGACAGCCTGTTAAGACGGGAAAGCATCTGCACGATCGCCCAGCCGCCGAGAGTGAGTAGATCCGATGTCGAATTGAAGATGGCTGCGTGTGGAATGCCGAACCTCTCCTCGGCGGAGAGCGCGACCCCGTATCCGAGGAGAGCCAGTACCACTGCAGCGGCCGACGAAATCGAGAGGAACACCGTAAGCGCATTGGCGCTCGTCGATTTCGGAGAGTCAGCTTCTTTCATGCGTTGTCCGGTTTGACAGATGCATGAAGATACACGGCACCGGAGGTGCTCGCCGGCCGGCCTGGGGGACGACAACGTGATGGAAGGCACTTCCGATGCGGAAGTGCCCTTGAGCGCCGAGGCAGCCGTGTAGGCCACCTCAAGCGGACTTACGCCGCAGCGTGGTCGCCCTCGGCAGTTGCGGCATCACCCGCCGCCGCGAGCTGTGCGACCTTCGCCTTTCCTTTGGTGCGGGTCTCCCAAGCCTTTTTTGCCGCCACTGACTTCCTCGTCTTGACAGCCTTTGCCAAGCGGGTCGCGGCCGACTTTTTACCGGCATCCTTCATCCGAATTGTCCAGTCTTCGTTCGGCTGGTGGTCGCGCATCATCTTGACCACCTTGGTCTCTATCAGGCCGATGTCGTGCATCTTGTGGCAGTTTGGGCATAGGAGCGCCAAGTCGTCCATCGTGCACGTCGTTCGGTCATGGTTGAGGTGTGCGACCTCGAGGACTGCGGGAATGCCGAATCCGCACACGACGCACACATTCACTTCAACCCCTCCGAGGCTTCGCTTGTAGCGTGCAAGCGCCCGCTTTCTGTACTGAGAGACCGATATGTTCGGCGAGACTGCAGTCTGCGAGTCTTCCTTGCCCAGATCGTCGTTCTCGGTCGCGGTAGTGGTTGGAGCGGGCGCTCCAACAGACCTGTTGACCTTCTTGTTCATTTGCTTCTCCTCTTTACCGTCTCGCACCTTGCCTTCTAGAACTCCATTGCGCCCGAAGCGGTGGGCAGCGCCCCATAGGCCGACTTCAGCCGCTGTACCCATTGCCATTGATTTTCGAGACCACGCCGTGACGCTGTCTAGCATTCGAGAGTGCGGCAGTCGCCGTCCTCGTGGGATCGCTGAATCAGCTCAGTGACAATGCGCGAACACGCATGCGCGGGCTTGAAGGACCACAGATGGAACTATTCGAAGTGCTGATAGTGGCGTTTGGGGGAAGCATCGCCGCGCTTTCTGTGGCAGCTTTTCTAGGCAAGTCACTGATCTCGCAATTGCTCGCACGTGAGATGGAAGCTTTGCGCAGCCGCTTGAAGGTAGAGGGAGACTTGCTGGTTGAGTCGGCGAAGGCTCGGTTGCTTCGGGATGCCCGATTGGACGATAGGCAATTCGAACTCGAGCAGATCATGAGCCGCTATCGAGGTCCGCTGCTGCACGCCGTTTACGATTTGCAGAGCCGCCTCTACAACGTGCTTGTCAATGGCTTCTTCGACACCTATCTCATTGGTGGATCGGCAACGCAGAGGCATTACGCCGAGAACAACACCGCATTCCTCATCGCGCAGTTCTTCTCCTGGACGGAAATCATCCGCCAGGAAGTGCAGTTCATCGAGTTCTCAGAGAGCGACAAGACCCGTCGCCTATCGGATCTTCGAGATGAAATCTACGGTCTTTGGCAGACCGATCGTTTCGTCGACCCGCTCATGATCTGGGCGGGGGAGCAGCGTGCAATCGGTGAGCTGATGATTGAACAGCGAGGCACCCAACTAACGTGCAAGGGTTACGCAAGCTTTCTAAGGTCATTCGGCGCTGCTCAAGAGCCTTTGATGGATCGCCTCACCAATGCGGTGCATGCGAGTGCCGCGGCACGAGCGTCCGCGCATGACCGGCTGCTTGCCGTACAGCACAAGCTCATTGACATACTTGACGTGCTAGATCCGGATCATGTTCGCTTTCGCGCGGCATCGCGAAGTCGGGCCTGATTTCATCGGTTCAGATTGGGGGCAACTTTGGGGGCAACTCCACGCTGCAATCCAACCGGAAAGTGAGGAGCAGCAAGGCTTCTGGCGCTTCTTGCGGTAGAGCCCCAGCCACCAAACACCATGCGCCCCAGCGCCCGATCAGGGTCCTGGGGCGTATCTCTTTGTGCATCTACCAAGGCTGCGCCGCAGGCGGCGGCACGCAGCGGCTCTTCGCCTGGCGCGGCCGCAGGTAGAGGCTGACCCGCTGGTCGCGGCTCGCGAAGAGCGGCTGCGACAGCGCCGTGAGCGCGCGCAGCACATCCTGAAGCGGGCCTGTCTGCCGGTGCGGGTCGCCGATCAGCAGAAGGTAGTCCACGGGAATGCCCGAGGCCTTCTCGAAGGCGGCGACGTCCACCGTGTCGAACGTGGTTCCGCGGTAGTGCGGCGGCCAGTGGAAGATCAGGCTCTGCGGCTCGGCGTGCGGCAGGAACCGAACCGGGTAGTTGGGCAGGCGCGCCAGGTAGTTGAACAGGACCAGTCGATCGCCCTGCGCTTCGAGTTGGCTCGCGGCCTGGAAGTAGGGCATGCGGGTGGTCGGAATCGCACCGCCGGCGGCATCGACGGGTCGGCTTTCCAGCACGATGGGCAGCACGGTGCAATGCGTCCCCACGAATCGCTCGACCTGTCGCAGCGGCGCCATCTGCGCCCGGACCAGCGCTTCGTTCTTCATGGTCGTTCCGAGCAGCGCGAACGAGATCAGGCCGGCGAAGCCGAGCAGGCCCAGCTTCGCCGGGGTGGAGAAGGACTGCCGGGCCAGCAGCAGGAGGACCCAGTAGAAGGGAAAGAGGATGAGGCGGTAGAAGTGCGTCCAGCCGCCGCCGAGGATGTCGGGAAACACGAACATCAGCAGGACCGATGCCGCCAGCGCCGCGAGCGTCGCGACCATGGCATCGACAGCCTGGGCCGGCAGCCGCGTGCGCTGCCGGATCAGCCGGGCGACGGCCCAGGCGAGCAGCGCCATCAAGCCCAGGCTCAGCGCCAGCGCGATGATCGAATCCGCGCCGCCTGCCTGACGCAGGATGAGCAATCGGCCGGCGCTGGCGGCACGTTCCCGCAGCCCCGGGCCGAACAGCACCGGCGTGCCCGCCGACTCATGCAGCGACATCAGCAGCAGCGGCAGGGGCATCAGCATCGCGAGGAGGGCGTGGCGCTGCCGCAGCAGCGCGGCGGCCAGGCCCGCGCGTTCGCGCCGCCAGGCGAGCACGACCTGCGCCGCCGCGAGCGCGCCGATGCCGACCATCGACGCCACGAAGCCGCCCGCGTGGGTGGTCAGCACGAGGCCGAGCACCAGGCCGAGCGTCACGGCCCACCCGATCGATCGCGCGGCCTGCAGTTTCCAGTACACCGCCACCGCGATGAAGAAGAGGGCGGTCGAGAGGCAGTAGTTGTACAGGCCCAGAAAGAACAGCTGGTTCAGCGACAGCGGAAAGACGAAGATCGCGAGCCACGCGTTGTCGCGCCGGACCGTGCGCAGCGCGAGCCAGGCCGCTGCCGTCGGCGCCAGCAGGCACAGCACCTGGATCACCGACTCCGCGATCCGGACCGAGCTGAAGTCGATCAGCAGCGCCATCAACAGATACGGCAGCAGATTGGGCGTGAGCCGCAGATCGACCTCGTAGGCCTCGCGCTGCAGCGCGCGGTCCGGATCGCGCAGGTTCGCGATCAGGTCCGCGAAGGCCATGTGGACCGGTCCGTCGTTCGTCGCGAAAGGCTGCTGCGCGATGGCCCACACCACCAGCAGCGCCAGGACGCCGAAGACCGCGCCGCTCGCCAGCGAGACGGAACGCATGCGGCGGCGGGCCTCTATCCCGCCACCCACAAGGTCACCCCGGCGATCGCCACCGCGAGGCGGCTGACCCAGTCGCGCGCGGCGAACACCACCGGATCGTCATGCAGCACGCCGCGCACGGCCTTGAGCCAGATGCGCACGATCCAGAACAGGAACACCGGCACCAGCAGCCAGAGAAGGGCCGGGTTGCCGTAGCGTTCGAGGATCTGCTGGTCTTGCAGGTAGAGGCTCAACACCAGCGCGGACATCTGTCCGGCGGCCACGCCGGCGCACAGCACCAGCGGCAGGTCGACCGGATGGTAGTTGCGGTCTTTCTTCATCTGGCTGACCTCGGCCTGCGATCCGTTCAGTTCGACGTAGCGCTTGGCGAGCGCCAGGCTCAGGAAGACGAAGAGCGAGAACGACAGGATCCAGAACGACAGCGGCAGCCCGGTGGCGGCCGCGCCCGCGGCCACCCGCACGGTGTACAGCGCTGCCAGTGCGAAGACATCGACGATGGCGCGCCGTTTCAGGAAGAAGGAGTAGCTCGTGGTCAGCACCAGGTAGGCGAGCAGGACCTGGACGAACGCGGCCGGCAGCATCAGCACCGACAGCAGCAGCGACCCGCCGCACAGGGCCGCGGACATGGCCAGTCCGGTCGATGCGCGGATCTCGCCGGAAGCAAACGGCCGCAGGCGCTTGCGCTTGTGCCGACGGTCGGAGTCCAGGTCGAGCAGGTCGTTGATGACGTAGATGCCCGACGCCATGAGGCCGAACGCGACAAAGGCCAGTCCCGCGTCGGTGACGATGGCCCAGGTGAGTTCGTGGAGCACCGGCATCAACGGCAGGAAGACCAGCACGTTCTTGAGCCATTGATGCAGGCGGATGGCGTACAGGTAGCGCCACAGCGAGGTGGGCCCCGGCTTGATGTGCGCGTCGATCCGTGTCTGGCGTGCCGCGCGCCGCACCAGCGACGAGGACCGGCTCACCACCACCGCGCTGTCGGCGCCGCGCCAGACTTCCAGGTCGACCGGCCGGTCCCCGAGGTAGCAGAAGCTGCCGCCGGCCGCATCGACCTGCATCGCGGCCAGCTTGCGGTGGCCGCCCAGGTTGTGTTCGCCGTCGGAGGCGAGCACGGCGTCGAACACCTTCAGGTGCTCGGCGATGCGCCAGGCGAACTTGAAGTCGCTCGCGGTGGTGAGCACGATGCGCCGGCCGGCGGCGCGCGCGTCGCGGACGAACTGGAGCACCTCGGGCCGATAGGGCAGCGTCGTCACGTCGATGTCGACGCGCGATGCCACCTCGCGCTTGAGAAAGGCCTTGCCGTGCAGCCACCAGGCCGGCAGGTGCAGCAGCGCGCGCGGCGAGGCGCGCAGCAGCTTGAGCAGCGATTCGTGCAGCAAGTCGGTGGCGATCAGCGAGCCATCCAGATCGACGTACAGGGTGCTGTTGGCGTTCAACGCAGCATCTCCCGGTGGGTTGCGGCGGACGGGTTCAGCCGCGGGCCAGAACCAGCACGCCCGCAAGGATGATGAAGATGCCGAGCAGCCGCATTGCCGTGAGCTGCTCGCCGAAGATCTGCCAGGCCAGCACCGCCGCGATGACGTAGCCGAGCGACAGCAGCGGGTAGGCGACCGTGACGTCGACCCGCGTGAGGGCCACGACCCAGAGGCCCGCGCTCACGAAGTAGCACATGAGGCCCAGCGCGATCCAGGGCTGCGTGCTGGCGCCGAACGCGGCAGACGCCAGCGATGCGCCGCTCGTCAGCGACACCGGGCCGATCGCGCGGGCGCCGGCCTTGAGAAGCAATTGCGCCACCGAGTTGAGGAGAACACCCATGAGGATGATCGAGAACGTGCCGAGGGTCATGCGAGCGTGCTGCGAGGACTGCGTGCAGCCTTCCGCGAAGTCGGGGCGCGCAGCGAATGGACGAGTGAATCAAGACCGCGCCACGCGCCGGGGCCCATGGCATCGGGCGATGGTTCCGATCGATTCGGCAGGGCCGCGTAGGACGATGCACGACAAACGCCCCCGTGGCGTCCGACGCGCTGTGGTCCCGTGGCGATGGGCGGGCGCGAACGGCGCCCTCGGATCAGAAGTCCACGAGGCTCAGGCCCAGCATGAACACGGTGCGCTTCTTGTTGTAGTCCAGCAGGGTGTCGCCGTAGCCGTAGAAGAGCTGCGTATGCAGCCGCAGGTTGCTTCGTGCCGGATCGCCGATCGCCTTCAGCCATTCGAGGCGGATCGAGCCCTTGCCGCTCGCGCGCAGGTTGTTGCGCACCGTCACGCCGAGCTGGTTGTTGCGATCGAAGTTCCAGATGCCCTTGACCTCGGCGCGTCCGATGTAGTCCTCGATGTCCGGGTTGTCGTCCTTGCTGGGGTCGATGTGCATCGAGCCGGCCTCCGAGATGCGCTTCCAGATGCGCCCGGTGACGATGTAGCGGTCGTCGAGGTCCGCGCCGGCCATCAGGTAGAGGCGGTTCCAGCTGCGCGAGAGCGGCAGGTCCTGGCCGTTCGACTGGTGGTTCAGGCCGAGGCCCGTGTAGCGCATGCGCCATCCGCCCAGCAGCTTGAAGTCGGTCGGGTAGGCATACATGAACTCCGGCTCGTGGTCGGTGGTGCGGAAGGGGCGCGAGAGTTCCTCGTTGAACACCTGCCACGTCGACTGCTGGGTGTAGCCGAACCACAGCGAGTCCTTCTTCACCGGATCGTTGCCCGTCAGGAGGCCCTGGGCGAGCTTGGTGCGCAGCGACAGGCCGATGCGCAGGTCCTGCGCCTGGTAGGGCCGATCCACGCCGTTGCGGCCCGGGGCGGGCGACGTCGGCGTCTCCGGGTCGTGGGCCGCCACGCCCAGCGACACATTGAGCGGCCGGTAGCCACGGAAGCCGAAGGTGCCGCAACTCGTGCTGGATTCGAGTTCCCAGAAGCGCGAGAGCGAGCCGTACTGGCGATCGCGGCAGCCTTCCTCCGTCGCGACCGAGACCACGCGCGTGGCCGGCATGGAGGTGTCGACGGGGGTGGGCGGTGGCGTCTCGGCGAGCACCGGTGGCGCCGGGGGAACCTTCGCCGCGGGCAGGGTCTGCTGCTGCGCCCAACGGTCGAAGCAGGCCAGGCGCGCCTCGTTGTTGCCGGTGAGCTGCTGGCATTCCTGCCAGGTCAGCTGCGCGTCGGCGAGCGGACTGCGGGGCGTGTCCACCGCCTGCGCCTGCGCGCCGGCCGCGCCCAGTGCGGCGACCAGGCTTGCGAGAGAGAGGAGGCGAAGGTCCATGGTCATCGTCATTTCCCTGTCGGGTTGGGCCGAGTGAGAACGAAGGGCCGCGTGCTGTCGTCCGCCGCGTTGCGCCACACCCCCTTGAACACCTTGCCGCACGCGTCGGCCTGCAGTTCGCCGAGCCACACGCCGCTGATCGCGTGGCCGTCCATCGATTCGTCGAGGCTCAGGTAGCCGTCCTGGTCGATGTCGCCGGCGAGTTGGGCAATGCTCGCTGCCGTGTCGCCGCTGACGCCGCGCGTGATCGTGCCGCGCACGCCCGCATAGTCGGGATGTTTTTCGAGCCGCACGGTCGCGCTGCTGGGCAGCCCCTCGAAGCGCGCCTCCCAGGTGCCGAAGAGCGCTTCGAGCGGCAGGTCGAGCGCGCTCGCGGGGCAGGCGGTCGCGGCGGCGGCCGGCGGCTTGTCCTGCGTGAAGACGGGGCCGCACGCCAGGCAGGCCCACGCGAGCGAAACGATCCACGCGCGCTTCATGGCGAAGAGGCCGCGGCGGCCGCTGCTGCGTTGTCCTTGACCTTGCGCGCGAACTCGGCGCGCAGCGCCTTGAGCTTCTCGCGCGGGTCCTCTTTCACCGTGTTCTTGTCGAGCGCCATCTCGGCGATGAAGCGGCTCGGCTGCGCGGCGACCATCTCGCGGCCCTGCTTGCGGCGTTTGGTCCAGCTCACGGCGAGGCTGCGCTGCGCGCGCGTGATGCCCACGTACATGAGCCGGCGTTCTTCCTGCAGGCGCTCCAGCGTGCTCTCGCTGACCTTTTCCTGGCGACCGCCGTCGTCGTCGAGCTTGAAGGGCAGCAGGCCTTCGTTCACGCCGATCAGCATCACGTGCGGCCATTCGAGGCCCTTGGACGCGTGCAGCGTGGACAGCGTGACCACGTTCTGGTCCTGTTCGCGTTCGCTGATCGTCGACAGGAGCGAGATCGTCTGCGCCACTTCGAGCAGGCTCTTGCGTTCGCTTTCCACCGTGGCGCCCGAGGTGTCGTCGATCTGGCCGCCGCAGCGCTGCGACATCCAGTCGCAGAACTCCAGCACGTTGGTCCAGCGGCTGGCCGCGGCCTGCTCGCTGTCCTCGCCGTCGTAGAGGTGCTTTTCGTATTCGATCTCCTTGAGCCATTCCATGAGGAAGGCACGCGAATCCTCGGCGCCGGTGGTCTGGCGCGCGCGGTATTCGAGATCGTTGATGTAGCGGCCGAACTCGTGCAATCCGTCAAGCGCGCGCTTGGCCATCACGCTGGGCAGCGAGGGGCTGAAGAGCGCCTCGAACAGGCTCAGCTTGTACTGGCTCGCGAAGGTGCCGAGGGCGGCGAGCGTGGTGTGGCCGATGCCGCGCTTGGGCGTCGTCACCGCGCGCAGGAAGGCCGGATCGTCGTCGTTGTTGACCCACAGGCGGAACCAGCCGCACAGGTCCTTGATCTCCGCGCGGTCGAAGAAGCTCTGGCCCCCCGAGACCTTGTAGGGGATCTGCGCGCGGCGCAATGCCTGTTCGAAGACGCGCGCCTGGTGGTTCGCGCGATAGAGGATCGCGAAGTCGCGGAACTCCTTGTACTGCTGCCCCTGCGAGGCCGCATCGCCCGCGCGCAGGCTCTGGATGCGCGCGACCGCGCGCTCGGCCTCGTGCTGCTCGTTGTCGGCGTCGACCACGCGCACCGGTTCGCCCTCGCCGAGCTCGCTGAACAGCGTCTTCGGGAAGAGCTTGGGGTTCGGTCCGATCACGTTGTTCGCCGCGCGCAGGATCGCGCTCGTGCTGCGGTAGTTCTGCTCGAGCTTGATGACCTTGAGCGTGGGGTAGTCGATCGGCAGCTTGCGCAGGTTGTC
>JAGIAI010000006.1 GCA_017744935.1 Variovorax sp. | reverse complement strand
AGGAGTGGAACAGTGACTCTGGCCTCGGTGAACCGGAAGACCGGCCAGTGCAGACCGGCGCGGTGATGACGGCGCTGGTGTACCGGGCGGAAGGCAAGCTCAGTCACGAGGACGAGGTGACATTCCTCAAGCACTGGGGCACGCCACAAGCACTGGCTCAGGCCGAGGCGCGTTTGTGAAACCTGCACCTCGATCGCGCCTGATCGAAATCAACAGACCATGTCCCTTCAAGAAAAATTCCTGCTCGCGGCCCATGAATTCTTTGACCAAGCCGCGGAGAAGCTGGAGATCGCATCCCGCCCCCCAAACGCCCCGAACCCCTCCTGACCGGTCCGCAGGTTCTCGCACGCCAGTCCTTGCAGCCAGATCGCCTTGTCGCCATCAACGCAGCGCCTTCGCCCCTGTTCGAGGCGGCAAGACCCTTGCTGGATGCCTTGGCGACGATGCCGGTAGAACTAGATGTCGCGCAAGCGGACGTGCTGCATGCACGGCTGGAGCAGGAGGTCATCTCGTTTCAGTCGGTGTGTCAGGACGCCAAACTGCGTTACGAATACATCGTGATCGCCAGCTATACGCTTTGCGCCGCGCTCGATGAGGCAGCGGGAAAAACCGTGTGGGGTGGCGCGCAGTCGACAGAAGTGGGGACGTGGGCAAACCGCCAGTTGGCGGTTCGTTTCCATGGAGACACCAAGGGGGGTCAGAGCGTGTTCCGAATGATTGGCTTCATGGCCGGGCGGCTTCGAGATTTTCCGGACCTGTTGGACCCGCTGGAGCTGGCGTCAGTCATTCTGGGACTCGGATTCGAGGGCGCCTATCGTCAGAGTCCCAAAGGTCAGCGGATACTGGATGACATGCGCTATCGAGTCCTTTCCATCGTGGATACTGCCCGCCGCGCAGGTCCTGAGCATTTGCTCGTCCATTGGCAGGGGGTCGAAAGGTTCATCGGCGAGTCGCTGGCAGGGAGATCGCGGACTCGCCCTCTCGCTTAGGGTTCCTGGCAGCGCGAGCAGCGGCGGCTTGAACGGCGTTTGGACGCCTTATCAGTGGGAGAGACCAGAGGTCAGTCCACTTTCGCGCCCGAGGCCTTCACGATCACCCCCATCGCCTCCCAGTCGGCACGCAGCAACTTCTGGAACTCCTCGGGGCTCTGACTGCGCGGCTCCACGCCCAGGCGCTTGAAGCGCTCCTGGATGGCCGGATCGGCCAGCACCTTGTTGGTCGCGACATTCAGTCTCTCGACTTCCGCCTTCGGCGTGGCGGCCGGCGCGAGCAGGCCGATCCACGAATCGAAGGAATAGCCCGGCAGGCCGCTCTCCGCGACGGTCGGCAGGTTGGGCAGAAAGGGGCTGCGCTGTTCGCCGGTGGACGCCAGCAGCTTCATACGTGGGTCGTTCTGAAAACCGATCACGCCGACGCTCGACGAGATCACGGCCTGCACGCGGCCCGCGAGCAGTTCGTTGACGGCTTCGCCCGTGGACTTGGTCGGGATGTGTGTCATCTGCAGGCCGGCCTTCGCGAGGAAGGAGGCCATTGCGAGATGCGTGGCGCTGCCATTGCCGGCCGAGGCGTAGTTGTACTTGCCGGGATTGGCCTTGACCTCCTTGATGAACTCGGCCGTGTTCGCGGGATGGAGACCGCCGCCCACGGCCAGTGCATAGCCCGCATTGCCGATGTTCGCGACGCCGACGAAATCCTTCAGCGGGTCGTAGGCGAGCTTGCTGTAGAGGAAGCCCGCGATGTTGTGGCTGGCAGCCGCGAGCACGAGCGTATTGCCGTCAGGCGGTGCCTTGGCGACGACCGCCGCGCCGACTGTTCCGCCCGCGCCTGCGCGGTTCTCGACGACAACGGCCGCGTTGAGCGCAGCGCCGAGTTCGTTGCTGAAGGCGCGGGCCACCGTGTCCTGCACCGCGCCCGTGCCGAAGGGCACGACGATGTGAATCACGCGCTGCTGCGCGAATGCGGTGGGCACGGCGCCGGTGGCGAGCAAGGCGCCCGCGGCGGCAAGGACGAAGCGGCGCGAAGTTGGATGCGTCATCGGGGAAGGGGCTTTCCTGTCGGGTTGAGGGAATCGTTGAGGGGTCTCACGCGCTGGTGCCGACCGGAAGCCAGCGCTCCACCAGCTTCACGAAGTAGCTGGCGCCGATCGGGATGATTTCGTCGTTGAAGTCGAACGAGGTGTTGTGGATGATGCAAGGCCCGGGCCCGTGCCCTTCGAGCCGGTGATCGCCGTCGCCGTTGCCCAGGAACGCATAGCAGCCGGGACGCACCTGCAGCATGTGGGCGAAGTCCTCGGCGCCCATCACGGCCGGGAAGTTGTCCGTAACCATGTCGTCGCCCACGACCTCGCGCATCACGCTCGCGGCAAAGCGCGCTTCGGCCGGGTGGTTGACGACCGGCGGCGATGCGCGGTTGAAGACGATCTCGGCGGTGCACTCATGCGCGGCAGCCACGCCTTCGGCCACGGTGCGCAGGCGAGCCTCGATCTTGTCGGTGGCCTCGACCGAGAAGGTGCGGACCGTGCCGCCGACCGAGGCCGAATCGGGAATCACGTTCGGCGCATCCGAGCCCTGCAGTTGGGTGACCGCGAGCAGCGCGCGCTCGGTGCTTGCGATGGTGCGCGGCACGATGGTCTGCAGTTGCTGCGCGAGGTTGATGACCGCCGCGACTGGATCGATCCCCGTGTGCGGCATCGAGGCGTGCGTGCCGCGTCCGCGCAGTGTGATCTTGTAGGTGTTGCTCGACGCCATGAGCGCGCCTTCGTTGACCGCGAAGCGGCCTACGTCGCCGACCGGGAAGTTGTGCAGCGCGAACACTGCATCGCACGGGAAGCGATCGAAGAGCCCGTCCTGGATCATCTTCTTCGCGCCGGCCTTGCCCATCTCCTCGGCGGGCTGGAAGATGAAATGGACCGTGCCGTCGAACTGGCTGCCCTTCTGCGACAGATGCCAGGCTGCGGCCAGCAGCATGGTGGTGTGGCCGTCGTGCCCGCAGGCATGCATGCGGCCGGCATGCGTGGACTTGTGGGCGAACTCGTTGGCCTCGTGCAGCGGCAGTGCATCCATGTCGGCGCGCAGGCCGATGGTGCGCTTGCCGGTGCCGCGGCGCAGCACGCCGACGAGGCCGGTGCCGGCGATGCCGCGATGGACTTCGATGCCCCAGTCTTCGAGCAGCTTCGCGACGATTTCCGAGGTGCGATGCTCCTCGAAGCCCAGTTCGGGATGCGCATGGATGTCGCGGCGGATCGCGACGAAACGGGTGACGTCCGCAAAGGAATCGGCAATGTTCATGGGGCGCGATTCTGGCGCAGGCAAGGGCTTTGCTACATGGCAAGATCCCCAGTCCCATGACCGCACCCATCTTTCGATCGGCCACGCCGCCAGACACCGCACGCTGCTACGAGATCGAGATATCGTCCTATGAAGGCGACGAGGCCGCGACGCGGGAGAAGATCGCCACGCGCATCGCGCAGTACCCCGAGGGCTTCCTGATCATGGAACTGGGCGGCGAAATCATCGGCTTCATCAACGGCGGATGCGCCCATGAGGTCGTGCTCGCGGACGAAGCGTTCAAGGAACTGGTCGGCCACGATCCGCTGGCGCCCAACGTGGTGATCATGTCGGTCGTCATCGACCGTGCACATCAGGGCAAGGGCTACGCGAGCGTGATGATGCGGACCTTCGTCGAACGCATGCGTGACATGGGCAAGAAGACGATCCACCTGATGTGCAAGGACCGGCATGTCGCCCTGTACGAGCGGCTCGGCTACCGGTACGTCAAGCCGTCCGCCTCAGATCATGGCGGCATGGCGTGGCACGAGATGGTGATGGATCTGTGACCGGCCGATGCCGCTTCAGCGGCGCACGCCGGCAAACAGGTCGGCGAGATCGACTTCCTGCTCCGCGCCTGCGCCGGCGATCACGCGCTGCTCCAGCTCGTCGAGATGTTCCATCGCGATGTCGAGTGCGCGGGTGAGTGACGGGCCCATCAGCGCCTCGATGATCTCTTCGTGCTCCTTCGGCGCGCAGCTCGCGGCTTCGACGCTGTCGAACAGCGCCTTGTAGAGCTCGGTGGTCGACACCAGCCGCTGGATATAGGACTGCAGTTCCTCGCTGCCCGCCATCTGTGCGAGCAGGAGATGGAACTCACCCGCAAGGCGGAACGCATCCTCCCGCCGCCCTTCCTTGAAAGCCTTCTGCTCGGCCTGGACGTGTTTGCGCAGCTGGGCGACCTGCTCGCGCGTGAGCTTGCCGAACAGCGTCGTGACGAGGCCCGCCTCGACGATGCGGCGTGCGCGATAGGTGTTGCGCATGTCCTCGACCGAAGGGTTCGGGACGAAGGCGCCGCGGTTGTATTCGAGCACCAGCCGCTTTTCGGCGCCCAGGCGTGCGAGCACCTTGCGGATTGCGCCGCGCGTGCATCCCATCGCCTCGGCCAGCGTGCGTTCGCGCAGCGGCGTGCCGGGGCGCAGCTTGCCGCTCAGCAGCGCCTTGGAAACCGCCTCGTACACGCGTTCGTCGACATCGACGTCGGTCTCCGGCGTCGCGGCGGCGCCTTTGGCCCGGCGGGGTTTCGCGGAAGTGGTGTCAGGGCTGGCGAGCACGGTTTTCGGCATGGAATCGGAAAGCAAGAAGCGCCGCACATGTTAGTGGCAGTGCCCCGGGGCGCGGGTTTTCACGGGTGGAGGTAATTTGGTTAACCAAATATAGTTTGTTTAGTTGACCATAACTCGTAACCAAACATAGATCGCGAGGCTTCGAATGAGATCCGTCAAGTGGCTGGCAGCACTGCCAGTGATCGCCTTTTTCAGCGGCGGATGGCTTTCCGCCCACGCGCCCACCTTCGTGCTCGGCATGCCCTTCCTCATGGTGTGGAACGTGAGTTGGCTGGTGCTGACCTCAGTGGTCATGCTGGTTCTCGACCGCGCCGAGGGCGACCTCGACGCTCCTCGCGATACCTCGGGAGGCGCGCGATGAGCGCCGCCCTGGTGGTGATTGCGCTCTTCATGGTGGGCGCGCTGGTGCTGGCGGTTCTCGCACGGCGCGGCCGGAAGATGAGCCTCGAGCAGTGGGCGATCGGCGGCCGCGGGCTTGGCGCGCTGATGGTCTTCCTGCTGATGGCGGGCGAGGCCTTCTCGACCTTCACCTTCCTCGGCGCGAGCGGGTGGTCGTACGGCAAGGGCGTGCCGGCGTTCTACATCCTGGCCTACGGTGGCCTGGCGCACCTGATGGCCTTCTGGATGCTGCCGGCCATCTGGCGCTACGCGACGGCGCACAAGCTGGTGTCGTTCTCGGACTTCTTCGCGAGCAAATACAACAGTCGCGGGCTCGGTGTGCTGGTGTCGATCGTCGCGCTGATGGGCATGGTGGCGCTGCTCACCATCCAGTTGCGCGGCCTCGGCATCATCGTCTCGGAAGCGTCGTATGGCGCCATCGCGCCGCAGGTGTCGATCTGGATCGGCGTGATCGTGATGGTCAGCTACATCCTCGTGTCGGGCATTCACGGCTCGGCCAGCATCGCGATCGTCAAGGACATCCTCATCCTTGGGATCGCGATCTTCCTTGGCGTGTACCTGCCGTGGCACTACTACGGCGGCGTGACGCCGATGTTCGAGGCGATCCACGCCGCGAAGCCGAACTTCTTCGAGTTCCCCAAGGAAGGGCTGAACCTGAGCTGGTACAACTCGACCATCCTGCTGACCGCGCTGGGCTACTACCTGTACCCCTTCAATCTCACCTCGGTCTACGCCGCCAAGAGTGCGGGCGCGGTGCGTCGCAACACCATGTTGATGCCGCTCTACCAGATCGTGATTGCCTTCCTCTTCCTCGTGGGCTTCGCGGCCATCCTCAAGGTACCGGGGCTGCAGGGTTCTGAAGTGGACCTCGCGCTCTTCGGCCTCGCCAAGGCGACCTTTGATCCGTGGTTCGTCGGCGTGATCGGCGGCACCGGCGTGCTCACCGCGCTCGTGCCTGGCGCGATGATCCTGCTCACCGCATCGACCGTGATCGGCAAGAACATCTACAAGGAAGGCTTCGCGCCGCAGGCCAACGACCGCCAGGTCGCGCTGGTCGCCCGCATCGCGCTGCCGCTCTTCGCGTTGATCGCTGTGTTTTTCGTGCTGCGCGGCGGCACCACCATCGTGGCGATCGCGATCTTCGCGTCCAGCCTGCTCACGCAGTTGCTGCCCTCGCTGATCTTCAGCCTGCTGCCGCGCCCCTTCGGCACACGGCAGGCCGCGTTCGCGGGCATCCTGGCCGGCGGTGCGGTGCTGGCCTTCACCACGCTGTCGGGCATGGGCCTGCCGCAGCTCTTGCCGAATGCGCCGGTGGTGATCAAGTCGATCAACATCGGGCTGGTGGCGCTGGCGACCAACGCGCTGGTGTTCACCGCGGTCACGCTGCTCGGCCGACGCGCTGCGGCGCGTGGCGTGGCGGGTGTGCCGGCCTGAGATCGATCCTGTTTTCCGAGAGTTCTTCATGACCCAGCCTTCCTCCCTCCTCATCCGCAACGTGCGCCCGTTCGGCGCGGGCTCCGTCGAAGTCCTGGTGCAGGGCGACCGCATCGCTGCAATGGGCACGCGCATCGATGCACCCGCCGGATGCGCGGTCGAGGAGGGCGGCGGCGCGCTGCTGCTGCCGGGGCTGGTCGAAGGCCATACCCACCTCGACAAGACGATGTGGGGCATGGACTGGTATCGCAACGAAGTCGGCACGCGGCTCATCGACAAGATCGAGAACGAGCGCGCCTTCCGCGAGGCGAGCAGCCACGATGCCGGCACGCAGTCGCTGGTGCTCGCGAAGGCTTTCCTCGCCGCGGGCACCACGCGCTTGCGCACGCATGTGGACGTCGACACGCAGGCCGGCCTTCGCCACCTGCACGGTGTGATGCGCACGCGCGAGACGTTGCAGGCGCTGCAGCAGATCCAGATCGTTGCGTTTCCGCAGTCGGGGCTCCTGAAGCGGCCCGGGACCGCCGAACTGCTCGACGAGGCGATGGCCGCCGGCGCAGACGTTCTCGGCGGACTCGATCCGTGCGCGATCGACGGCGACCCGGTCCGTTCGCTCGACGTCCTCTTCGGCATCGCAGAACGGCACGATCGTCCGGTCGACATCCATCTGCACGAGCCCGGCGCGATGGGCGCGTTCTCGCTCGAACTGATCCTCGACCGCACCGCGGCGCATGGGCTTCAGGGCCGTGTTGCGATCAGCCACGGCTTCTGTCTCGGCGATGTCACCGAAGGCGAGCGCGGCGTGCTGCTCGACCGCATGGCGAGGCTCGGCGTGTGCCTGGTCACCAGCGCGCCACCCTCGCGCACCGTGCCGCCGCTCATGGCGTGCAGGCAGGCGGGCGTGACCATGCTCGGCGGAAACGACGGCATCCGCGACGCCTGGTCGCCCTACGGCAATCCGGACATGCTGGAGCGCGCGATGCTCATCGGCATGCGCTACAACCTGCGCCGCGACGACGAGATCGAGATCGCGCTCGACACCGTCACGCATTCCGGCTCGCGCGGTTGCGGCTTCACCGACTACGGACTCGTGCCGGGCAACCGCGCTGATCTCGTTCTTGTCGATGCGCAGACGGTGGCGCAGGCCGTGGTCTCGCGGCCCGTGCGCCGGCTGGTCGTCGCGGGCGGGCGCATCGTTGCTCGCGGCGGCGCACTGCTGCCGGACACGGTGTCGGCGTGACGGTGGCGACCGCGGGCAGGCCGCCCGCCAAGATGCAAGGACTCGGCTTCGCGCTGCTGGTCATTCTGATCGCGATCAATCTGCGCGCCTTCCTGACTTCCACGAGCCCGTTGCTGGACGAGATCCGCGCGGAGACCGGGCTCGGCTTCCGCGGCGCGTCGATGCTGACCATGCTGCCGATGTTCGCGATGGGGCTGATGTCACTGATCGGCGTGTCGATCGGCGGCCGCATCGGCGCACGCGCCGGCGTGCTGTGCGGACTCGCGGCCATCGCCGTGGCCTGCGGCGGGCGACTCTTCGCCGAGGACGCCGCATGGCTGCTCGCGAGCGCGGCACTGGCCGGTGTCGGCGTCGGGTTGGTTCAGGCGCTGATGCCCGCGGTGGTCAAGCGCGGCTATCCGGCGCATACCGGTATGGCGATGGGGCTCTATTCGGCCGCGCTCATGGGCGGCGGCGGACTGGGGTCGATTGGCGCGCCGTGGCTCGCGCACGCCAGCGGCGACTGGCATGCCGGGCTGGCGATCTGGGCGCTGCCGGCCCTGTTCGCCGCGGTGATCTGGGCATGCTCGCGATCCGATGCCGCCACGACCATTGCCACCTCGGCTTCCGAAGCGCCCAGCGACTGGCGGCGCTGCCTGCGCAACCCCCGCGCGTGGATGCTCGCGTGCTACTTCGGCCTCATCAACGGCGGCTACACAAGCCTCGTCGCGTGGCTGCCGCAGTTCTATGCCGCCAAAGGCTGGGACGCAGCGCACACCGGCTCGATGCTCTCCTGGATGACGTGCGCGCAACTGGTTTCCGCCCTCGTCGTGCCTGTACTGGCCCGGCGACACCGCGATCTGCGGCCCTGGCTGGGCGCCATGCTGGTCTTGCAGATCGCGGGCTTTGCGGCGCTTGCGCTCCGCGCGCCCATGGCCGTGACTTCCGTCGGCGTGCTGGGGGTCGGCCTGGGCGGCGCGTTCGCGCTGTGCATGGCGCTCGCGCTCGATCACCTTCCGCACCCCGAGCAGGCCGGTGCGCTCGCGGCCTTCATGCAGGGCATCGGTTTCATGGTCGCTGCGCTCGCGCCGCTGCTGACCGGATGGATGCGCGAGCACGCGGGCGGTTTCGAAGCGTCGTGGATATACCTCGGCGCGGTCGCGGTACTGCTGCTTCCGCTGACATGGCGATTCGATCCGCGCACCTATGCGCGCGTAGTGAGCGGGCTCTTCCAAAAATAGAATGTCCCCCGATTTATGAAACACACGAAGGGCATGGCCCTTTCGCCTGCCCTGACGTGAAGCCCCCCGACCGGCGCACTTCCGCAAACAGCGGCAGCGGTGGCCTGTCGGCGCTGCTGCTGCTCGTCACGGCCCTGTGGGGCCTCAACATGACCGCGATGAAGACCATCGCGACCTACTTCGACCCCGCCGTGATGGCGACCTGGCGGGCCGCGATCGCCGCCACGCTGATGGGCGTGCTGCTCTGGCGGCAGCGGTCGACGAAGCAGCGAACGCGCATGAACCGGCGCCAGTTCGCCACAGCGGTGTTCTGCGCGGTGCTGATGGTCTATCTCAACCAGATCCTTGTCGCCGGCGGGCTCTCCAGGACCACCGCGACGAACGGATCGGTCGCGATCGCGTTGAGCCCATTGGTCTCTTCGCTCGCGGCCGCCGCCATCCTGCGGGAGCGAATCGGTGTGATGCGCATCGTCGGTGTTCTGCTTGGTCTGGGCGGCGTACTGATCGTGGTGCTGAAGTCCCCCGGAGCCCATGTTGCCGGCGCGGGCTGGGGCGACGCCATGGTGGTCGCTTCGGTCGTGACTTTCTCGATTGGCGGCGTCTTCATCCAGCGCCTGGCGCGTGAAACCGATGCGCTGCATGCCAGCGCGATGATCTACGCCTGCGGCACGCTCATGCTCGCTGTGCATGCGATCGCCGTCGGCGCGGCCGCCAGCCTCACGGCATGGGTGCCGGGCTTCTGGCCGGTGGTGCTGGTGCTGTTCTCAGCGCTGATCGCCACTGCCTTCGGCAACCTCGCGTGGAACCACGCGATCGTGAAGATCGGCGTCGCCCGCGTGTCGCTGTGGTTCTACTGGGTTCCGGTTTTCGGCGTGGGTTTTGCGGCGTTGCTGCTCGGCGAAACGCTGTCGCTCTGGCATGTGGTGGGTCTGGTCGCGGTTGCAGCCGGGACGGCGCTGGGGACCTACAGCCGGGCTTGATGCTGGCGCGGACGCCCTCAGTCCCGCCGCGAGTTGTTCTTCATCAGGAAGTACGTCAGCGCCGCCACCACCAGGGCCAGGGCGGTGCCGAACCATGCGATGTTGCTGGAGCCGTCCCAAGCGACCACTTCGCGCAGAAACAGAACGGACAAGACGGCGATGACGACACTGACCAGGTTGCCCTTGAGATCCTCGAGACTCCGAACCGCCATCCATTTCGGGACTGGCAGGTTGTCGTCGATGAATAGCGAATACAGCCCTGTGCTGATGATGTAGACGGCGATTCCGATCAGGAAGACATCGACGGCCTCCACGATGCCGACGGCAAAGATCTTGACCGCCTTGGCCGAAACGGCGCCGCTGCGGATGGTCTCGATAAAGGTCGCTACCAGCACGAACGACTCGTACACGATCAGCGCCATCGACCCAAGGAAGGTCCCGATGATGGGGATGATCATGATGTAGCGGCTCGAAGCCAGGATTCGTCGCAGCATGGTCGGAAGGTACCGTAAGGTGGCGCGCCAGCATAGCCCCGTCCCTGCGGATCGCAGGCCGACGCCCGCTAATCTTGCAGGCCGCGGACGTTCTGGTACTTGCAGCCAACCGAGTTGACGTAGCGGTCCCGAAACTCTATGGGCGTGTCGTTGTAGGTGAACGCCGTGCGCTGAATGTGAAGAAGCGGCTCGCCGACGGCAATCCCGAGAGGCTCGGCGAGGGCTTCGTCCGCCACGCACGCGCCGAGGTTCTCGACGACACGGACAACCGAAATTCCGTAGTGCTCCTGGTAGAAGCGATAGATCGAGCTGCGCCGCGCTGCGAACGTGCTGGCGCTCAGGTCGGCGAATCGGTCGAGCGGTATCCAGATCCGGTCCACCATCAGGGGCGTCTCGTCGAGAAGACGGAGATTGTCGATGCGTGCAACGCGCGCGCCTTGCGGGAGCCGCAACGCACGGCTCACATCCGGACTTGCCCGCTCCTTCTTGAAGCCAAGCATCTGGGCTGACAGCTTGAGCGGCTCGCCGGCCTGATCGACGAAGCTGAAGTACAGGTCGAAGCTGTGGTCGTCCGTGTGCTTCGCGACGGTGGTGCCGCGCCTGGCACGCCGGATCAGAACGCCCTGTGCCACCAGGTCTTCGACGGCGCGCCGGATGGTGCCGATGCCTACGTCGAATTCCGATGCCAGTTGTGCTTCCGTCGGGATGCGGTCCCCGGGTGACCATTCGCCCGAGCGCAGGCGATCCAGCACCCGTGCGCGTACCGATTCGAACAGACGTTGGTTGGGCTTGGCTGATTCCGTTTGCATTCTTCTCGTTTGTCGATGAGGCGGGCGAGGGGCTTTTACAGAGCCCGCGGCGATCGGAGCATAGCGTAAACCCTCAAAGTTGCAATAAATCGAATCATTCGAATGATTCGATTGACGGGGGAAGTTGCCGCTCCTAGACTTCCCTGCAATCGCGCCGCGGTGGCGCGTATTTTCAGGAGAACCTCATGCCCAACTTCATCAAGCACATCGCCCTCAAGGTCGACGACGTCGAGAAGACGCGCGTCTTCTACGAGACGGTCTTCGGCTACAAGCACGTGAACACGGTGCGCCGCAAAGGCAAGAACGGCGACCACATCTCGCATCACCTCACCGATGGCTACATGGATCTGACGCTCATCCACTACGAGAGCCCGGATTCGGATGAAGCCGATTTCGCGGGCCCGGCCCCCTGCATCCATCACATCGGCATGGAGGTCGAGAACCTCGACGAATTCATCGCCTCGATCAAGGCCAATGGCGGCGAGATCCTCACCGCGCCCGGTCACCTGCCCGTCAAGTTCCGCTCGCCGAACGGCCCTGTCGGCGAAGTCGTCCCCATGGAGCGCTGGGAGAAGAAGACGCTGTCGGCAGGCGTGCACGGCGAGGTGCTTGCCTGAGGAAGCCGGGCCCGGATCGAGCGATCTCACTTTCCCACGCCAACAAAGGAGATGAAATGCTGATACGTGCGCCACGCAAGCGGATTGCAGCGTCCGCGGTCGTGCTGGCGATTCTTTGCGCGATGTCATTCGTCATGTACATCGACCGAACGAACATCGCTACCGCCGCGCTGGCCATCCGAGCGGAGATGGGCTTGAGCAACTCGCAGATGGGCCTTGTCTTCTCCGCCTTCGCGGTCGTCTACGCCGTTGCGATGATCCCCGGCAGCTGGATTGGCGACCGGATTGGCGCCCACAGGATGCTGGCGATCTGCGGCGTTCTGTGGGCGACCGGAACCTTGCTGACGGGCATCGCCGGCGGACTGTTCGGTCTGATCATGGCCCGCTTCATCGTGGGTCTCGGCGAGAGCGCGATCGTCCCGACGTCCGCGAAAGCACTCGCCGTGTGGATGCCGCCAGATCGACGCGGCTTTGCCCAAGGCATCACCCACTCCTTCGCGCGGCTCGGGAACGCGTCCGCGCCGATGGTGGTGGCCGCCCTGATCGTCGCGACATCGTGGCGGATGATGTTCGTCGTCCTCGGCGTGCTGAGCCTGGCATGGGTGGTTCTGTGGGTCTGGTATTACCGTGATGACCCACGAAAGCACTCCAGAGTCACATCCGACGAACTCGCACGTCTGTCGACGGCTGCGCAGGGTGCGCGACCGCGCATGCGATGGGGGCCGCTGCTGCGAACGCTCTGGCCCGCGACCCTGGTGAGTTTCTGCCATGGGTGGGCGCTCTGGTTTTTCCTCAACTGGATGCCGTCTTACTTCGCGCAAAACTATCACCTGGACATCAAGCGCTCGGCGATCTTCAGCTCCGCGATCTTCCTGGGGGGCGTGATCGGCACCACACTGGGCGGCGTGCTGAGCGATATGGTTCTGCGGCGCACCAAGGATGTCCGTCGGGCGCGCCGGTCGGTCATCGTGTTCGGCTTCCTGAGCCCCGTGCTGTTTCTTGTCCCGATGCTGTCGAACCCCACGCTGAACATGGCGGCGATCTGTCTTGGCTGCGCCTTCTTCCTGTCGGAGCTGGTGACTGCACCCCTCTGGGCTGTGGCCATGGATCTCGCGCCGCGACATGCAGCGACCTCCAGCGGCATCATGAACACCGGGCTCGCCATTGCCGCGACGGTATCCGCGCCCATCGTGGGTTGGGTGATCGACCACACGGGGTCCTGGCACCTCGTATTCGCGATGTCGATGTCGGTCCTTGTTCTCGGTCCGATCGCCGCATGCCTCATCCGTCCTGATCGGCCCTACATGGGCGAAGGCCCGGGACCGGATGCAAAGCCGAGAACGGACGGGCTTGCTTCCGATGCGCCCCCGGTTGCCTCTGCCGCGGCGTCCTGAACCTTCGACAGGCATGCGCTCGATGACGATGTTGCGCATGCCCGGCCACGGCTATTATTTCGACCGATCACGTGGCGGCCGACCTCTCACAATCGTGCGGTGTTTTGCCCGGACCATCGCACCCCTGGAGAGAACCCTCGATGCCGCTTCCCCGTACGCTTCTCGCGCGAATCACGCTGATGGTCGTCGTCGGCATGGTCATCGCGCAGGGGTTGACCTTCATGGCGATCCGCTACGAGCGCGGACAGGCGATGCAGACGCTGATGATCAGCGGCGTCGAGCGCGACATCGCCAGCTCGATCGCCGTGCTGGACCGGGTGCCTGCCTCCGAACGGGCTGAATGGCTGGACCGCCTCGAACGACCCAACTTTCGTTTCGCGTTGACGGGTGATGTCGGCACGCCCCCGCCCGCGTCCGGGCCGCTGCAGCAGTTCGTCGACGTGATCACGGCCGCGCTCAAGCCGTATCCCGTGCTCGCCGTGGGGCAGGTGCCGTCGATGCGCGAAGCCGTGTGGATGCAGGTGCGCTTGAGTGATGGCAGCAGCGTCTATCTGCTCGCGCGACGTGTTCCGATGCCAGTGTCGGAGTGGGTGATCTGGCTGCTCCTGGCGCAACTGGTGGTGCTGGGGATTTGCGCATGGCAGGCATCGCGATTGGTGACGCGGCCCTTGAAGCGGCTGGGCGACGCCGCCGATGCGTTGGGCCCCGACCTGCGCCCGACGGTGGTCGATGAAAACGGACCGGTCGAAGTGGCGCACACGGCGCGAGCCTTCAACGCCATGCAGCGGCGCATCGCGGGCTATGTGCAGGAACGGATCCAGATCCTCGCGGCCGTGTCGCACGACCTGCAAACACCGATCACGCGCATGCGGCTTCGCGTCGACCTGATGGACGACGACCTGCCCGGGCGCGACAAGTTCCGGCAGGACCTGGATTCCATGCGCAGCCTGGTGCAGGAAGGCGTGAGCTACGCGCGGACGTTGCAGGGCAGCACCGAGGCCGAGCGCCGCGTGGATGTCGGCGCGCTGATCCAGAGCATCGTCAACGACTACACCGACACCGGCCAGCCAGTGACATTGACCGGCGATGCCGGCGAGCCGATCGCGTCGCGACCCAATGCCTTGCGGCGCGTCGTCGGCAACCTCGTGGACAACGCCCTCAAGTTCGGTACGAAGGTGGAGGTGCGCCTCGCCCGTGTCGAGACGGCCGGCGGCGCGCAGCTGCATATCGCGGTGCTGGACGACGGCCCGGGCATCCCGCCCGACCAGCTCGAAGCCGTGCTGCAACCGTTCTATCGTGTCGAAGGCTCGCGCAGCCGGGAGACCGGTGGCACGGGCCTCGGCCTTGCCATCGCGCACCAGCTCACGCTGTCCACGGGCGGCCAGCTCGTGCTGAGCAACCGCGCCGAGGGCGGGCTGGAAGCGCTGCTGCGCCTGCCCGTCTCAACCTGAGTTCTGGAGATTCCTGATGTCCGTCACCGCTCCCGTCGCCGACCACATCCTGGTGGTGGACGACGACCGCGAGATCCGCGAGCTGATCACTGCCTACCTCGTCAAGAACGGCATGCGCGTGGAGGCCGTGCCCACCGGCCGCCACATGCGGCAGTCCCTGGAGCAGTCCGGTCCGTTCGATCTCATCATCCTCGACCTGATGCTGCCGGGCGAGGACGGTCTCGCGCTCTGCCGCGACCTGCGCGCCGGCAAGCACAAGACGATCCCGATCCTGATGCTGACCGCACGCGGCGACGAGGCGGATCGCATCCTGGGCCTGGAAATGGGCGCGGACGACTACCTCGCCAAGCCCTTCGCCGCGCGTGAGCTGCTGGCTCGCATCCGGTCGGTGCTGCGCCGCACGCGAATGCTGCCGCCCAACATGCGCAGCAGCGCGGAGGCTCGCTGGTTGGTCTTCGGCGATTGGCGGCTCGATACGGTCGATCGCCATCTGCTCGACGCCGACGGTGTCGTGGTGTCGCTGAGCGGTGCGGAATACCGCCTGCTGCGCATGTTCCTCGACCATCCGCAAAAGGTGCTCAACCGCGACCAGATCCTCAACATCACGCAAGGGCGCGACGCCGAGCTGTTCGAGCGCTCGATCGACCTGATGGTGAGCCGCCTGCGCAAGGCGCTGCGGGAGGACGCGCGGGAGCCGCGGTACATCAAGACGGTGCGGAGTGAGGGGTATGTGTTCTCGGCGTCGGTCGAGGGGACGGACGACCCGGACTAGGTTTGTACCGCTGTGTATCTGGCTATCCGCCCTGTACACAGTCATTCACTCTGGCCCCCATTCGACACATGCCGCGTACATGCGGGCGGTCTACTGGCGTCACCCCAATCAACGAGGAAAGACGCCATGAACACAACCAACGCTCCTACCGCCCGCCGCAGCTTTCTCGCCGGTGCCGCCGCCACGCTGGCGGCCGTGCCTTTCAGCGGGCTGCTCGCATCCGCCGCCCGGGCTGCGGAGCCGCCGCGCTCCAATGGCCTCACGCGCTTTCAGACGCTGCGCCAGATCGATGCCGGCGACCTGAACGTCGGCTATGCCGAAGCTGGCCCGGCCAACGGCGAGCCGGTGATCCTGCTGCACGGGTGGCCGTACGACATCCACACTTACGTCGACGTCGCGCCGATCCTTGCTGCCGCCGGGCATCGCGTCATCGTTCCGTATCTGCGCGGCTACGGTTCGACCCGCTTCCTCGCTGCGAGCACACCGCGCAACGGGCAGCAGGCTGCGGTCGCGCAGGACATCATCGCGCTCATGGACGCCCTGAAGATCCAGCGCGCGACCATCGCCGGCTGCGACTGGGGTGCGCGCACGGCCTGCATCCTTGCGGCGCTGTGGCCCGAGCGCTTCAACGCGCTGGTGTCGGTCAGCGGCTACCTGATTGGCAACCCCAAGGTCAACGCGATGCCGCAGTCGCCGGCGGCCGAGTTCGCGTGGTGGTATCAGTCGTACTTCGCGACCGATCGCGGCCGCGAAGGCTACGAGAAGGACCGTGCCGCCTTCGCGCGCTTCATCTGGCGGCAGGCTTCGCCGCAATGGCAGTTCGACGATGCGACCTTCGCGCGGTCAGCGGCGGCGTTCGACAACCCTGATCATGTCGCGGTCGTCATCCACAACTATCGTTGGCGCATCGGGCTGGTGCAGGGCGAGTCGCGCTTCGATGCGCTCGAAGCCCGGCTGGCCGAAGCGCCGAAGATCGCGCTGCCGACGATCACGCTCGAAGGCGAGGCCAATGGCGCGCCGCACCCTGATCCGGCGGCCTACGCGGCGAAGTTCTCGGGGCCCTACGAGCATCGGCAACTGAGTGGCGGCATCGGCCACAACCTGCCGCAGGAGGCGCCGTCCGATTTCGCGCGTGCGGTGCTCGACGTGACGCGGCTCTGATTCACGGCACGCTGGACTGTCCGAGGAGAACGTCATGAATGCCTCCCTGTACCTCGCCGCTTTTTCCGGTGGTGCGCTGACCTTGCTGAGCCCTTGCATCCTGCCGGTGCTGCCTTTCGTCCTCGCCCGCACGGGCCGGCCTTTCCGGCAGGGCACGCTGCCGTTGCTGGTCGGCATGGCGCTGACCTTCGCGGTGGTCGCATCGCTGGGCGCGGTGGCGGGCGGCTGGGCGGTGAGGCTCAACCAGTTCGGCCGCGCGGCGGCGCTCGTCGTGCTGGCGATCAGTGCGCTGGCGCTGCTCTCGCCGCGGCTGGCGGACTGGATGACACGCCCCTTGGTGCAACTGGGCGACCGGTTGTCGAATCGCGTGGGCGGTGACACGGGCTGGCTCGGCTCGGTGCTGCTCGGCGTGGCAACGGGCTTCGTGTGGTCGCCGTGCGCGGGGCCGATCCTCGGCCTGATCCTCACCGGCGCCGCGCTGGCCGGCCCCGGCGTGCAGACCTCCTTGCTGCTGCTTGCCTATGCGACGGGTGCGGCGCTTGCGCTCGCCGTGGCCCTGCGTGTGGGCGAAGAACGGTTCGCCGGCCTGAACGCACGACTGCGTACCAGCGTCTGGCCGCGCCGGGTGCTGGGCGCGGCCATGCTGGCGGGTGTGGCGGCAGTCGCTTCCGGCGTGGACACCGGTGCGCTGGCGCGCCTGTCGCTGGACTGGAGCAATGGCCTGGAGCAGCGCCTTCTGCAGGCGCTTCCCATGCGCGCCGCGGCTGCGGAAACCTTGCCCGATGCCCCGCGCGGAACGCCGTCGGGCCTGCCGGTCGAACCGATCCGGCCCGATCTGTCGGGCGCGGGGAACTGGCTCAACGGCGAGCCGCTGAATCTTCAGCAGTTGCGCGGAAAGGTGGTGCTGGTCAACTTCTGGACCTACTCGTGCATCAACTGCCTGCGCACGTTGCCGCATGTGCGCGCGTGGGCGCAGAAGTACGCCGACCAGGGGCTGGTGGTGATCGGCGTGCACACGCCCGAGTTCGCGTTCGAGAAGGAAGCGGGCAACGTGCAGAAGGCGCTCAAGCGGCTGGGCGTCACCTATCCGGTGGCGCAGGACAACGACTTCGCGGTCTGGCGTGCGTTCCAGAACCAGTACTGGCCGGCGCTCTATTTCATTGATGCACAGGGCCGCGTGCGGCACCACCAGTTCGGCGAGGGCGACGAGGCGCGCTCGGAGCAGGTGATCCAGGCCCTTCTGCGCGAATCGGGAGTCGAAGGCACGGCCAAGCCCTCCGTCGCGCTTGACACGCACGGCCCGGGCTTGCCGGCCGATCTGCACAACGTGCGTTCGCCCGAGACCTACCTCGGTTACCGCGAGGCCAGTGGCTTCGCTTCGCCCTCAGGCGTCGCCAGAGACCGCAGCAGGGCCTACACCGTGGGTCGCCTCGGGCTCAACGACTGGGGCCTGAAGGGCGCTTGGACCGTCGGCCCCGAGTTTGCGCAGCTCGACGAATCCGGCGGCGCCGTCGCAATTCGCTTCCATGCGCGCGATGCGCACCTGGTGCTGGGGCTCGCGGCGGGACGTGGTCCGATCCCGTTCCAGCTCACGCTCGATGGGCGTGCGCCCGGCGCGGATCACGGTGAAGACGTCGACGCGGAAGGCCACGGCGTCGTCGATGCGACGCGCCTCTACCAACTGGTTCGTCAGCAGGGGTCGATCGGCGATCGCGTGGTGGAGATCCGTTTTCTCGATCGCGGTGCGCGGGCCTTCGCATTCACATTCGGTTGAACTGCTTCGCTGAGGCGCGTGGGAAATAAGGCCGTGAGGTCAGGTGTGGGTCAGTTAAATGACACGTGCGTGTCACTGGATGTTTCTACATTTTTCTTCGGTCTGGCGCCCCTCTGCACCTGCACCGGAAGAACCGGATTCGTCCGATCTCGCGCTGGCCATTTCGCCAACCATCGCCTCATACCCAATGATCAATTCCCACAAACGAGCATTGCTTACGTCCCTGACGGCCGTCGCAGCGTGCGCGCTCGCCGCCTGCGGTGGCGGCAGCAGCAACAGCAGCTTTCCCATCACCTCGACCCCTGCCGGCGGTTCGAGCACCACGACCCTTAGCGGTGTGGTGGCGGCCAGCGGCTATGTCCCGGGCAGCACCACCGGCAACCCGACGCTGAAGGCCGGCTACTACCAGAACGCCAAGGTCTTCCTCGATACCAACGGCAACGGCGTGCTAGACAGCGGCGAAGTCTCGACGACCACCGACGCGAACGGCAAGTTCACGCTGAAGGTCACCAGCACCGGCCAGCTTGTTGCCGACATCCCCACCTCGGCCACCAACACCGCCACGGGTACCGCCGTGGCGCAACACCTCGTCCTGCGGGCCTCGGCTGCGCAGATCACGGACCAAGGCGCCTCGAACATCGTCATCAGCCCGATGTCGAGCGAAGCGCAACGCCTGGTCGAAGCCCGCGGCACCAACTACGCGACCGAAAAGGCCAATCTCGCCACGCGCCTGAGCGGCCCGGCATTCAACCTCGGCAGCGCCTCGGTCTCCGACCCGCTGGCAGACGTCAACACCTTGAGTGGCGCGGCCCAGTACGCGGTGCTCTATGAAGACAACCAGCTGACCAACCGCTACACCTACGCGACCGCCAAGTTCGATCGCGGCGACATGTATCCGGACAACCTGGCCGTCACCGGCGGTGACCCGCGCCTCGTCGGTAGCAACACCGGCGCGAGCCCCGCCACCCAGGTGCAGCCGACCCAGACGCAGGCGAAGATCACCTTCGCCCAGGCCCAGCAGGCCGCGTTCAACGTCGAAGGCGTGCCGGCTTACGACCACATCTTCGTCATCGTCGAAGAGAACAAGTCTTCGGGCGCCATCCTGGGCAACCCGCGCGTGCCCTACATGAACGCGATGCTGAGCAAGTTCAACCAGCTCACGACCTACTACTCGACAGGCAATCCGTCCGAGCCCAACTACACGGCCCTCGGCGGTGGCGATGACTACGGCATCACCGACGACAACTGGTTCGGTTGCGGTGCCCAGCCGGGAACCCCCTATGCTGTGACCGACGCGGCGCGCGCCGCCAGCGTGGCATCGGACGGCCAGCACCTGCCGGCGACCTTCGTGCTGCCGACCGCGGGCAATGTCTCCGGCGGCGCCCAGAACAGCACCCTCCTGGCGGGCTACAGCACCACCGCCAACGCCGCTTGCAGCCTCAACCCAACGAGCGGCACGGTCCACAACATCCCGGGCGCCAACCTCTTCACCCTGCTGTCCCAGGCCGGCCTCACCGCGCGGACCTACAGCGAGTCGATGAACCCCGGCCAGGACGCACGTGCCGATAGCGTGGCCGATGCGGCCGTCGCCACCACCTACAGCGGTTCCTATGTCACCGACGACCTGCTCCAGCAGGCAGCGATCGACGGCAATCCCTCGCTCAGCAGCGGCGTCCTTGCGGGCTCGCCCAACTTTGCAGTGGTCAACGGCCTCTACAAAGTCAAGCACGGTCCGTCGATCGCCTGGCAGGATGCGCGCAACCTGCCGGAGTTCTTCGCCGACAACCGCACGATTTTCGGCACGCAGTACCAGGAAGCCGACTGGAAGAAGTCGACGGCCTATGCGAACTACGACGCCTCGACCTGGATCTACGACCAGTTCAGCAAGGACCTGGACACGGGCGACGTGGGCAACATCAACTTCATCGTGCCTGACCAGTGCGACGACATGCACGGCGTCGGCAGCGACGTGAGCTGCGCCAACAACAACAACGGCGCAGCCGTGGGCCTGACGCGTGCCGACATCTACCTGCAAAAGGTGGTCAGCAAGATCCGCAACTCGGCGCTGTGGAAGAACCCGCAGCAACGCAATGCGATCGTCGTGATCTTCGACGAAGGCGAGGGCACCAGCACCGCATGCTGCGGCTGGAACCCCAGCACCGGCTCGGGCGCGCAACCGCTGACGATTGCTGCGGACGGCACGATCACGAAGACGTCGCCCACCAACTACCAGAAGGGCAACTTCGGCCACGGCCAGACCATCTTCGGCGTCATGACCAACCAGCACGACCTCGGCAAGCAGAACAAGGGCGTGGTGGACAGCGACTCCTACAGCCACTTCTCGCTGGTGCGTACCTTCCAGGACATGTTCCAGCTGGCTGATCCGGCCAAGGATGCGAGCTACCTGAACCGCGCGAAGTACACGGAGCAATTCATCCTCGCGAACATCGCCAACCTGCCCGAGTTCGTGAGCAGCGCCGACACCCACTTCGACGCCGTGCGTCCGATCAATCACGCCTACGTGATTCCGGCCAGCTACCAGCAGCGTCTGAATCCGGCGGACTACGCGTACGCCGCCGGCACCGCCGCGCCTCCGTACCAGACCGGTCCGGACACGACGCAGGAAAGCGTCTGGGGTTCAGCGCGCTGAGCAGCGTCTGACAAGCAAGCAGTAGCAAGAGCAGGGAGGCGGCTTCGGCCGCTTCCCGGCTTTTTTGTATTTGTCCCAAGGGAAATCAATGCGCAAGGTCCACGCGACGAGGGGGTCCGCCATCCGCTCGTTTGCCATCCGGTTGTTCGTGTCATGCGCCGCCCTGACGCTGGCGGCCTGTGGGGGTGGCGGAGGCTCCGGCGGCGCGTCACTCCCGGCGACTGCGGGAACGCAGACCGCGGGCACCACCGGCAACGCCACCACCGCGACGAACACCAGCAACCTGAGCCTTGCAGCCCAGGTCGGCCAGAAGTTGTTCTTTGACCAGAATTTGTCCGGCGGCAAGAACCAGTCATGCGCGAGCTGCCATGACCCAAACTACGCCTATGGCCCACCCAACAGCCTGGCTGTGCAGCTCGGCTCGGACGGCCTGTCCAAGGGCCAGCGCGCGGTGCCTTCGCTGCGCTACAAGGACATGACGCCGCCCTACAGCGACGAGGCTGAAAACCCCGATGGCGTGACCACCAGCGCGCCCGGTGGCGGTTTCATGCTCGACGGCCGCGCGCCCACGCTGGCCGATCAGGTGACGCTCCCGCTTCTGAATCCGATCGAGATGAACAATGCCTCGAAGGAAGCCGTGGTCCAGACCGCGCGCAGCGCCTCGTATGCGGCGCTGTTCAGGCAGGCCTTCGGCGCGAATGCGCTCGACGAGACCGATGCCGCCTTCGCCAGCATCGGCCAGGCGATCGCAGCCTTCGAAACCGAAGACATCAGCTTTCATCCGTACAAGAGCAAGTACGACCTCTACATCGGCAACAAGATCGGCGGCACGCTGACGCCCGCGGAGATGCGCGGCCTCGCGGTTTTCAATCGCGAGGACCGTGGCAACTGCCTGGCGTGCCACTTCCAGGGTGCCAACTTCAATGGCAGCACGGGATTGATGACCGACTTCACCTACCAGGCCATCGGCGCGCCGCGCAACGACCGGTCGATTCCGAACAACCCCGATCCCATTCCGGCCAACGACGATCCGGCCTACTTCGACATGGGTCTGTGCGGCCCCGCCAACGACGACAGCTACAACAGCCACAAGCCCGGAACGGCCAAGGCCGGCGCGGCACCGGACCCATTCACGGGTGCCAACAATCCGAATCCGTACTGCGGCCGCTTCAAGGTGCCAACCTTGCGCAACGTCGCGTCGCGCTCGGTGTTCTTCCACAACGGCATCTTCCACGCGCTGGAGCAGGTGGTCCGCTTCTACAACACGCGCGACACCAACCCCGAGTACTGGTATCCCTCGACCGGGGGCACCGGCACGGCGACGGCCAATCCCCCGTATGCCTTGCAGCCGACCTCTGTGCCGGGCGCGACGGTCGCCAAGTTCAACGACCTGCCTGCGATGTACCGCGGCAACGTCGACGAGGAAGCGCCCCTCGGGCAAGGTCAGACCGATGCGGGCGGCAGCACGGCGCTCAACGGTGCGCAGCCGCGCCCCGTCGGTTCGACCCCGCAGCTCTCGGAACAGGACATCAAGGACCTGGTCTGCTTCCTGGGTGTGCTGAGCGACGGCTATCAGCCGCCGGCGGAAGCACCAACCGGTGGAACGTGCGTCAATTGAACTCGAATACGAACACGACGAAGCGCGCCGGTCTCGCTGCCTTCCTCCTGATGTCACTGGCCGCGCTGTCCGCATGCGGAAACAACGAACAGGCCCGTTTTCCGAATCGGGACAACTTCACCGCGGCGGTCAACGATTTCCTCGCGCAGCGCGGGCATGTGTGCCTCGCGAAGTACGACTGGCCCATCGCGGTTGAGGTCGGTTCGCGCGACGCTGATGCGCAGCAGATGCCGGTGCTCGAAAAAATCGGCCTCGTGAGCGGCCGCGACATCATCCGCAACGGCGGCACCGTGCGCGAATACACACTGACCGCCGAGGGGCAGAAGTTCTACCGGCACGAGCCGGTGGTGATTCGCACCGCGACGCGCAAGGTCGTCCGTGCGGCGGACTTGTGCGCGGCCACCCTCACGCTGGACCGTCTGCTCGGTTGGGACGCCCCGCAAACGCGCGACGGCCGCACAGGGACCTCGCTGCTGTTCACCTACCGCATTGCGCCGGAGTCCTGGGTCGCCGCGCCCGAGGTGCTGCACGCCTTTCCGGTGCTGGCGCGCGCCATCCAGAACGAAAAGACGATGCAGGTGCGCCTCGGCGTGCACCTCACGCCGCATGGCTGGGTCGCGGACGAACTCGACGAGCACTGATTTTTATCTTCTATCCAACTCCGATTCATGAAAACCCGTTCTTCACTCCAGCTCATGCTGGGTATTGCGGCAGCCTTCTCGCTGACCGCCTGCAATGCTGTCCACGACGCCAAGGCGCCGACGCCAGAGAACATGGCCGTTGCGCTCGACGACTATCTGGCCCAGCGCGGCGATCTCTGCCTCTCGATGTTCGACTGGCCGGCCGACCTGACGGAAGCCGAAGCCGGTTCCGGCGGGCGCCGTGCGGTGCAGTTCCCGGTCATGGAAAAGCTCGGCCTCGTGCGCAGCACCATCGTCGAGGCGCCGAAGAGCAAGGAGAACCCGGACGGCGCAGTCAGACGCTTCGAACTGACCGAAGACGGCCGCAAGTTCTACAAGCCGCACGCTTACGCTGCGCGCGGCGGCGAAGAGCACGCCAATGACTTCTGTGTGGCGCACCTCAAGCGCGAGAAGGTCGTGAATGTGCAGGTGGACGCGCATGACGCGCAGCATCCGCAAGCGGTGGTGAGCTACACCTACCAGATCGACCCTGCGCCATGGATGCAGGACGCCGATGCACAGCGCGTGTTCCCAATGATCGCGCGCGTCATCCAGGGCGCAGGCAGCCTGCAATTGCGCCAGGCTTTCACGCTTGAAGACAAGGGCTGGGTCCCCAAGATCGGACCGGTCTGAGATGGGCGCTGTCGTCCGCTTTTCCCCGGACCTTGGACGCTGGTTGACGCACCACCTCGACAGCGGCCAGGCGCCGCAGGCGCTGGTCGCCACGATGCTGAAGCAGGGCATGAACGAGCGGTCCGCGCATGCCATCGTGGCGGCCTATGTCGGCGCCCGGCAGCACGGCGGGCCGATGCCGACCGACAGCGTCGAACTGCCCGATGAAGCAGCGCCCAGGCCACCCACGCGCCTCTCCCCGGGCACGCGCATCGCGGCGGGCGATCGCGAGATCGCCGTGTATTCGCGCACTGAGGACCCGGTCTGCGCCTCGCTCGGCAACGTTCTCGACGCTGCGGAATGCCAGGCCGTGATCGACATGGCGCGCCCGCGCCTGAAGCCCTCGACACTGGTCGATCCGATGAGCGGCCGCGACATCGTGAGCGACAAGCGCACGAGCTGGGGCATGTTCTTCCGGCTGGAAGAAAACGAACTGATCGCCCGGCTCGACCGGCGCTTCTCGGCGCTGATGAACCTGCCGCTCGAAAACGGCGAGGGATTGCAGGTGCTGCACTACCCGACAGGCGCGGGGAGCGAACCCCACTACGACTACCTCGCGCCCACCAATGCCGCCAACCGTGAATCCGTCGCGCGCAGCGGCCAGCGCGTGAGCACGCTGGTGACGTATCTCAATGACCCACCCGAAGGCGGCCAGACCGTGTTCCCGCAGCTTGGCCTGGCGGTTTCGCCGTTCCGAGGCAATGCCTGCTACTTCGAATACGGCGACGACAGCGGCCGCGTCGATCCTCGCTCGCTGCATGCCAGCGCGCCGGTGACGCGCGGTGAAAAGTGGGGCGTGACCAAGTGGATGCGCAACCGGCGCTTTGTCTCCGCCTAGGCTTCGGGCAGCAAGTTGAGGCTCAGCATCGTGATGATCGCCTCGCCCGGCTGCCGCGACTGCCTGAAGCCGAAGCGGCGGCCGAGCGAGCGCATCGCGTTGTTTTCGGAAAGCGTGTTGCCATGCAACCGCCGCACGCCGGACTGCTTCGCAAGATCAATCAAGGCCGAGAGCAGTTGCGCGCCGACGCCCTGGCCTTGCCACTCGTCCCCGATCACCATCGCGAATTCGGCCTCGCCGTCCGCGCCCTCCATCACGTAGCGGGCGACGCCCACTTGTCGTTCGCGGCCGTCGATGGTGACGGTGGCGACCACCGCGCCCTCGCGCGAGCGGTCGATGTGCGTCCAGCGGAAGAGTTCATCTGCGGTCGGCTTGCGCGCCGACATCAGCCGCTGGTAGGACGTGCGCGGCGAAAGGCCTTCGACGAATTCGCGTTCGCGCTCGAAGTCATCGGGCTCGATCGGGCGCAGATGGATCGAGGTGCCATCGTCGTACGGCAACGCGTGTCCGGGATGCTGCAAATGCGCGCCGGATGCGATATGACGGGTGGGGGACATGTGGCAACCTCCGTGGGGATGGGGTGCCCTCAATCTAGTCCTTGCTTCCGTGGTGAAAAAGACGGCCCCGGTCAATGCGGCATTGCATTTGCCGAAACAATCCGCTGCGTCACACTATCCGAAGCAGAATCGGCTGCGTCAACCCGCTCCGCGACAGGAGAAAAGAATGGAACTGGAAGATATCAACGCAAGGCTGCGCGCGCTCGAGTTGAGGGCGGTCGCGCACACCGCAGCCATCGCGGTGCTGCTGCAGGAGGCGCCCAATGCATCCGCCAAGCTGCACCTGGTGGCCGAGCATCTCGTCGATGCGCCGCCGCTGCCGCTGTCCGACGAGGACCTCGTGAAGGTCGCGGCCTACATCCAGGCGATGCTCGGCGGGCCGTGGATCGACTGACTGTCACACTACGGGCCGAATTCACTTTTCCAGAGCTTCATCGATGTCCGAATCCGCACAAAAGCCGCCGCTGCCTGACCATCTTTCGGTCGATCCGCGCAGTCCGCACCATGTCCCTGCCGTCTTCGAGCACGACATCGGCGTCCGCTTCAACGGCAAGGACCGGAACGACGTCGAGGAATACTGCGTCAGCGAAGGCTGGATCAAGGTGCCTGCAGGCCGCGCACTCGATCGCAAGGGCCAGCCCTTGCTGATCAAACTCAAGGGCAAGGTTGAGGTCTTCTACAAGTAGGAGCCGCCGTGCAGCAGGACCACGCCGCCCATCGCCTTTCCGCCGCGGACCTCGCCGAGTTCGCGCGCACGCTGCTCGAACGCGCCGGCATGCCGGGAGACAAGGCCCAGGCCGTTGCGACCGTGCTGGTCGAGGGCGACCTGATGGGCCACACCACGCACGGGCTGCAGTTGCTCGCGCCTTACCTTGCCGACATCGAAAAGGGCGGCATGGTGCTCGAAGGCGGACCGGAGATCGTGTCGTCCCGCCCGGCGGCCCAGTTGTGGGATGGCCGCCGTTTGCCGGGTCCGTGGCTGGTGCTCCGCGCGCTCGAAGAGGCGGCGCGGCTCGCCTGCGATGAGGGCACCGGCACCGTCGTCATCCGGCGCAGCCATCACATCGCAAGTCTCGCGAGCTACCACCGGCGCGCGGCCGAGCAGGGGCTGGTGCTGATGCTGACCTGTTCCGATCCCAATGCCGCGAGCGTCGCACCCTTCGGCGGACTGGACCCGGTCTTCACGCCCAATCCGGTGTCGGCGGGATTTCCCTCGGGCGACTCGCCGGTGTCGATCGACATCTCCACATCCACCACGACCAACGGGCTGACCGGTCGCTTGCACAAGGAAGGCGGCAAGCTCCCGGCCGAGTGGCTGATCGATGGACACGGAAAGCCATCCGATGACCCTGCCGTGCTGTTCAACGAGCCGAAGGGCAGCATCCTTCCGCTGGGCGGGCTCGATTCGGGACACAAGGGCTTCGGGCTGTCGCTGCTCGTCGAGGCACTGACCGGCGGCCTTGCCGGCCACGGCCGCGCTGATCCGCGGGAGGGTTGGGGCGCCACGGTCTTCCTGCAAGTGATCGACCCGGCAGCCTTCGCGGGGCTCGAAGCCTTCGAGCGGCAGATGGGCGAGGTGGCACGCCAGTGCCGCGCCTCGAAGCCCGTCGATGCAAAGCGGCCGGTTCGGCTCCCCGGCGAACGAGGCTATCGACTGGCTGCCGACCAGCAGGATCGCGGTGTGCTGCTGCACGACGGCATCCTGCCCGCGCTGCGTCCGTGGGCCGAGAAGTACGGCGTCGCGCTGCCTCAGCCCGAATCGAACTGATCGACGTTGCGCCCGCGAAACGGCGCGTAGAAGGCGCGAATGCGGGCGATGTCGCCATCGACATCGTCGGTCGGGTCGACCAGCGGCCCGAGGCCGCAGGAGCGAGTCCCCCAGTCGAGATAAGAGAGCTGGATCGGCAACCCAGCGCCGCGGGCGATGTGATGGAAGCCGGCTTTCCATTGGCGGGCGCGGCTGCGGGTGCCTTCGGGCGCCACCACCAGTTGCAGCGGCCCGGGCGCCAGCTTCAGCGCCTCGACCGAGGCCGCGATCAGGTTGTTGGACCGTTCGCGATGCACCGGTATGCCGCCAAGCCAGCGCATCAATCCGCCGAAGGGAGGGCGAAACAACGAAGCCTTCCCCATCCAGCGGATGCGCATGCGCAGCGCGAAGGCCGCGAGAAGCGTGAAGGGGAAGTCCCAGTTGCTGGTGTGGGGCGCCGCGATGACGACGCAACGCACCGCCCGCTGCGGCAGCTCGCCATGCACCTTCCAGCCGAGCACGCGCAGCACGCCGCGCGACGTGGTCCGCAGCAACGGCTCGAGCAAAGGGGTGTCGAAGATGGTCCGGGCCATGGGCCGCAAGCATAGGGCACGAAGCCGGCCCTACACTGCGCCCCATGCCAGAGCCCGTGGAACCGAAGATCGACGCCCGAATGCCGCCGGCAGTGAGCCCGGTGCACGCCACGTCGACGGACCACGCATCGCGCCGCATGCTGGCGCTGCTCGGCGCGGCGATCACCGCGGGCTTCGAGGCCGGCGCGATCAGCTACGTGCTGCCGGCCATGCGTGCTTCTACCGGCGCGTCGGCGCAATTGGCCTCATGGTTGCTGTCGGTGTTCGTCGCCGCAACGCTCGTGGCGGTGCCGCTGGCTGCATTGGCGGTCCGGCGCGTGGGTGCGACCCGGCTGCTGCGTGGCTCCCTGATGCTGGCAGTCGTCTCGGGTGGGCTCGCCAGCGTGTTGCCCAGCCCGGATGGCGTGTTGGTCGCGCGTGCATTGCAAGGGCTGGCCCATGGTCCCTTGCTGCCCTTGGTGGCGGCCGTCATCGTGACCCATTGGCCGCCCGAACAGCATGGCCGGCTGCTGGGCCAGGTGTCGATGGCCTATGGATTGACCTACGTCGCGGCCACCATCGGCACGCCCTGGCTGCTGCAACTCGGCTGGCGCAGTGCCTTCTCGTTTGGTGCCTGCCTCGCATTGCTGTCGCTCGCCTGGCCGCTGCCGGCCTCGGCCGCATCGCGCGACGCGGAGCGCCCGGCGCCGTGGTGGCTGGCATTCAGCCGGCCGATGCTTCCCACCATCCTGCTCGCGCTCGGCACCGGTGCAGGTCAATCCGCGCTGGTATGGATGCCCACGGTCGCGGCCACGCGGCTGGGGCTGGGTATGACCGCCACGGCCCCGCTGATGGTGCCGCTGCTGCTCGGAGGCCTGTTCGCCACCGCGTGCGTGATCCGCTGGCTCGATCGCACGGGATCACGCCCGCTGGTCATCACCGGCCTCACGAGCGCGATCGCGGGTGTGTTGCTCGTCGTGGCCGCGCCCGCCGGCGCGGTCTTCTTCATGGCGGGTGGCGCGGCGCTGGGCTTCGGCATTGGCATGCTCTCGGGCGGACCGTTGCGCTATGCCGCCGCGCGGGCGCTGCCGCGTGATGCGCAAGGCCTTGCACAGGGTGCGGTCGCGTGGCTCACGGACGTGGGCTTGCTGGCCGGCAGCGTCGTGGTCGGGCACATCGCGGGGCGCGGCGATGCAAGCGTGGCAATCGAAACGGCGTTGTTCGTCGTCTGTGCGCTGATGTTGCTGTGCGCCCCCGCCGTGCTCAGGCTGCCCCGCCAGGACAAGGTGGCCGCGTGACCATGAGCACCCCCACCGTCGAACTGGAGGACGACGCCAGGGCGCTCCTGGGCCGCTGCGCTATCTTCCGCCGATGCAGCGCCGCCGACCTTGGAGCACTGGCCCACAGCACCCGTTGGGTCGACTACGCGGACGGCGTCGACCTGGTGCGCGAAGGCGACACGCCGGAAGAGCTGCTCATCATCGAGCACGGCCAGGCGCAGGTGCTCAAGCGCGGCGTGAACGGCGACGAGCACCTCATCAACCGCGTCGGCCCCGGCGATTCGATCGGCGAGATGGCGCTGTTCGACCTCGTGCCGCGCTCGGCGACGGTGCGCGCCGAGGGCCCGGTGCGCGGCCTCTCGCTGCCGCTGTCCGACATCGTGCACCTCGCCGCATCGCGACCGTCTCTGGTGCCGGTGCTGATGGACATCGGCGCGCTGGTGGCCGAGCGGCTGCGCGTGACCAGCGCAAATGCCGCGGCTTCGGCCGACCGCATCCTGGCGCAGGAACGCACGCGTGCCGTGATGGGCCGCTTCACGCTGCTGCTCATCATGGCCTACACCCTCTACACCTGGGTGCTCGGCACCGCGATGCGCGTCAAGGAGACCTTCGGCCACAGCGAGTTCGTCACCGTGCCCGCGATCTTCGTCTGCTGCGCGATCATGTTCGTCTTCGTGCGGGTGTCGCGGTATCCGGCCCGCTTCTTCGGGCTGACGACCGAGAACGCGGGCCCGCACGTGCGCGAGGCGGTGCTGTTCACGTTGCCCTTGATGGCCGCCACCGTGCTGCTGAAGCTCGCGCTCGTGACCTGGGTGCCTGCCATGCACGGGCAGCCGCTGTTCCAGATGTTCTCGCCATCGTCGTCCGGGAACGGCTTCAACCCGTGGCTGGCCGCAGCCTACGTGGTGTTTGCGCCCTTTCAGGAGCTGATCTATCGCGGTGGCGTGCAGGGGCCGCTGTCGCACTTCCTCACCGGGCGCTGGAGCACCTGGCTCGCGATCGTCGGCGCGAACATCATCTTCTCGGCCGCGCACCTGTACGTGTCGCCGGGGCTGGCGGTGGTCGCCTTCGTGGCGGGGCTGTTCTGGGGCTGGCTCTATGCGCGGCAGGGCGGGCTCATCGGCGTGTCGGTGTCCCACGTGCTGCTGGGATTCTGGGCCTTCGAGGTGGTCGATCTCGGCGTACTGGAGTAGCGCAAACCACCATCTCGGGCCGCCCGTCTTGCCCTAGACTCATTTGCTTACATTCAAGAACGAGGTGGTGGATGAGGAGATTGGGCGCGGTTGCGATGTTGTTCACCGCATTGGCAACGGGGGGGTGTGCATCGGTCACCCAGGGCACTGACCAGTCGATCAAGGTCGAGACCATCGTCGATGGCGGTGCCGCGATTCCGGGTGCGGAATGCGAACTTCAAAACGACAAGGGCTCGTCCTTCGTCCGCTCCGGCGAAAGCGCGGTGGTTCGCCGCTCAGGCGGCAATCTGTCGATCAAGTGCGCGCTCGCGGGCCAGCCACCGGCGATGGGCCAGGCCGTTTCGCGTGCGAACGCGGGGCTTGCTGGCAACGTCGTGATCGGGGGCGTCATCGGTGCGGCCATCGACGTCGGGACCGGGGCGGCATTCACCTATCCGACCTGGGTCCAGCTCGTCTTCGGCCAGGAGCGCGCGTATGACCGAAGCGGAAACCGGGACGATGGCCTGGTGGTGGGTACGTTCGTGCGGGCGACGGCCCCGGGGGCGGCGCCCGCCGTGGCTGCTCTTCCGGTTGAAAAGAAGCCAGTCGCGAGCCCAGTGCAAGAGCCAGCCGCCGTGGAGCAGCCCGTCGCGAATGCGCCGGCACCGTTGCCTGCGCCGGCCGTGCCCGTCGTGCTGACCCCGCAAGCGCCCGCGGCGCTTACCGTCACGGGCGCGGCCCTGCGCAGGGGAGATGCACTGGAGTACGTGCTGGTAGACAAACTCACCGGCACCCGTTCGACCGTGCTCTATCAGGTCGACAGGATCGAGAGCGACCGCCTGATCTTCAACCAGGGAAGCCGGATCGAGTCGCTCGACGGAAAGGTGCTCTCCGTGAGTTCGCCGCTTGGCGGCCTCTTCGATTCATCCTCCCCGCCCGGCGGCTGGGGACGCAAGGACCTCCGGTCCGGCATGCGGTGGCACGAGGAATACATCGCTTCGAACGGCGAGAAGGCCCGCTACGAGCTGGACGCAACGGTCCTCGGCGATTCGACGTTCGATGTCGATGGCGCGTCGCTGAAGGCAACGAAGATCACCTACAAGGGCTGGATGTACGCTGCGGTCGGGGTCGGGCCCGCACAGGCGCTGCCCTTCGAAGCAACGGCTTTCTATGCGCAGGACATCGGCCGCGTGGTGAAGTTCGAGGCGCAATATCGCCGCGCCTATATCGGCCTGACCAGCGAGTCGCTGGAATTGACGCGGATCCTGCGCTGAGGGTCGGGGCTGGCCGCTGCGTCCTCAGGCGCTGCGGCAGTTCGCGACCTTGTGAAGCAGTTCGATCAGGATCATCCGCTCACCCTGGGTGAGCGATGCGAGCGCTTCATCCTCACCCTTGAGTACCGACTGCGTAGCCTTCGTCACGAGGGTTGCGCCTGCCGGCGTGGTGCGCAGATGCTGCGCGCGCCGATCGGTCGCATGTGGAATGCGGCGGATCAGGCCGCGCTTCTCCAGCCGGTCGATCCATGCAGCGATGTTGGGTGCGGTCACCGCGAGCGCCTTGGCAAGCCTTGCCGCCGACACATCGGGGTTCTCGTGAATCAGCGCGAGCACCGTGTATTCGACTGGCCGCAACTCGTGAGGGCCGCCCACCTGCTCGGTGAAGACCGCGTCCGTGACGATGGACGCCTGCGCGAGCTGGTAGCCGAACACCCGGTGCAGTGAGGCTTCAACCAGCCGGCCCGCGGGCGTGGCGTCGAGGGGAGCGTTTTTGTTCCTGGGCATCGGCCGATTGTCGCGTTACACCTCTTTGTTCTATCGCTGAACTTTAGTTGTTGGTCAACTTCATTCCATGTCTCTTGGAGTCGGTGTAAACCATAGATTGGTTACTCCACATAGTTAATTAGATTAACTAGTTGACGCCCATGCATGCGTCAGAGGAGACAAACTTGAAGACAACATCAGCAGCATCTCTGGCCCTCGTCGCCACGTTGCTAGCCGCCTGCGGTGGTGGTGGCAGCAACGGTTTCTTCCCAACACAGTCGACCGGCACCTCGACGTCGAGCGGCGGCAACACCACGCCGCCGGCCTCGGGCGGCACGACGACCACACCACCGGCCGAAACCTTGCCTGTGCTGGGTGTCGCGGTGGGCGCGGCGCTCAAGGACTGCGCCTCGCTCGCTGGCTTCACTTTCGCGAACACGACGATCACCGTGGCCAACTCGATCACGGCAGGCACGCTGACAGTGGCGGGCAAGGCGGTCGGCGCGCATTGCCAGGTGAAAGGCTCGATGTATCCGCGCACCGGCGCCGATTCGCAGCCCTATGCCATCGGCTTCGAGATGCGCCTGCCCGCCAACTGGAACGGGCGCTTCTTCTACCAGGCCAACGGCGGCATCGACGGCAGCGTCGCCACCGCGACCGGAGCCATCAACGGGGGTGGGGCGCTGGACAACGCGCTGAACATGGGTTTTGCGGTAATCAGTTCTGACGCGGGGCACCAGGCGGCCCTCGGACCGTTCTTCGGCCTCGATCCGCAGGCGCGCCTCGACTACGGCTACCAGGCGGTCGCCAAGCTCACGCCGATGGCGAAGGCGCTGATCGCATCGGCCTACGGCAAGGGCCCGGACCGCTCGTACTTCGGTGGTTGCTCCAATGGCGGGCGCCACACCATGGTGGCGATGTCGCGCTACCCGGACGACTACGACGGCTTCCTCGTCGGCGACCCGGGCTTCCGGCTGCCGCTCGCCGCCGCGGCGAACATCGTCGGCGCGCAGAACTACTATGCGCTCGCCGATACGACGGCAATGACCGCGGCAAACCTCGGCACTGGCTTCACGCAGGCCGAACGGACGCTGGTGTCGAACGCGGTGCTCGCCAAGTGCGACGCGCTCGACGGTGCAACCGACGGTCTGGTGCAGGACACGGGTGCCTGCCAGGCGGCATTCAATCTCGACAGGGACGTGCCGACCTGCAGCACTTCGCGCGACGGCACCTGCCTGTCGACAGCCCAGAAGCAGCGCATCGGCCAGCTCTTCGCGGGTGCGCTCGACGGCAACGGCAAGAAGTTCTATTCGAGCTTCCCGTTCGATGCCGGGCTGGGCACCAATGGCTGGTCGAGCTGGAAGTTCAGCAACTCGCTCAACCTGGACTCGGGTGCAGTCGGCTTCATCTGGCAGGTGCCGCCGGAGACCCAAGCGGGTTTTGTCGGCGCGACCTTCACGCTCACGTCGAACATCGACACGATCCTCGCGAAGATCACTTCCACTGACTCGCTCTACACCGAGAACTCGCTGTCCTTCATGACGCCGCCGAATCCGAGCGACCTCAGCAAGCTGAAGAAGCGCGGTGCGAAGGCAATGGTCTATCACGGCACGAGCGATCCGATCTTCTCGAGCGACGACACGCAGCGCTGGTACAACGAACTCATGGCGGCCAACGGTGGCGATGCCTCGAACTTCGCGCGCTTCTATCGCGTGCCGGGCATGAACCATTGCAGCGGCGGCCCGACCACCGACCAGTTCGACATGCTCACACCGCTCGTCAACTGGGTCGAGAAGGGTGAGATCGCGGATTCGGTCGTGGCTACCGCGCGCGGCACCGGCAATGCGGGCGGCGTGAACGCCGACGTGCCCGCGAGCTGGGCCCCCGATCGCACCCGTCCGCTGTGCGCCTACCCGAAGGTGGCGCGCTACAAGGGCAGCGGCGACATCGAGAAGGCCGAGAATTTCGTCTGCCAGTAAGGGGACGGGCGAGACAAGCGCTGCATCCTGAACCTGCATCCTGAACGCGGCTAGCCGTTGCGGGCTTTTTTGAAGTGCGCAACGAATTGCCGCGCGACTGGCGTCAGCGACTCGCCCTGTCGGTAGATGACGCACACCTTGGTGGGAAGGAGCGTCTCGCGAAACCGGATGACACCGATGTCGAGATCCCTGGGCAGCGATCGAAAGACGGGTTCCACGAGAGGTGCGACCATGTCCGACTCAGACAGGAGACTCAAGCCCACCGCCACCGAGTGCACATACACGATTCGTTGCGGCGTCTTCAATCCGCAGGCCGCAAAGAGCGAATCCGTGTCGTCGCGAGAGCCGAATTGCGCAAGGATCCACTCTGCGTCCTGCAGCTCGTGAAGCGAGCGCGCATGAATGAGCGGGTTGGATCGTCTGGCGCAGATGAATACGTCGACGTCGAACAGTTCGATGTAGCCGAACCGCGCATCGCGCGTGGGCAAGGCCTGATGCGCGACGACGAAATCGAACGTGCCATTGCGCAGATCCTTGAGCAACGCCGGGAAGGTTCCTTCTGTGACCTCGATTTCACAAGCAGGAAGTTCTGCGCGCAGTCCCTTGTACGCAAAGGGCAGGATGCTTGTCGCGACGGAAGTGGTGATGCCGATTGCCACGCGTCCGGCATTTGCGTCGCGCATCTGCGCGACTTCCTCTTTGGCGCGTCGCGCTTCTTCGAGCAGCAGCCGCGCGCGTGGCTCGAACACCTCGCCGTAGCGGGAAACTCTCACACCCGTTGAATTGCGCTCGAACAGCGGGGCGCCGAGGCCCTCTTCAAGCTCTCGAATCGTCTTGGTGACTGCGGGTTGCGATACACCCAGGGCGCGTGCAGCGGCATGAATGCTCCCCTGTTCGACCACCGCGATAAACGTTTGTAACTGTCGAATTCTCATTTGTCGAACCAGGCGTTCGGGACGACCTCCGCACGCCGGGGAATTCTGACACGCGGGGCTTCCTGGGTTGGCGGTTCCCCTGTTCGTGAGCGTGACTTGATGGGCGGATCTCCGTTTGGTTATCGGGATGCCATCTTGGAATTTGCGCACTTACCCGCGCGGCACTTCTCCGGTCTTCACGTAACGTTGGCTTGAGTTCAAGGTGGGGCTGCGACTTTCATGGAAACAGTGAGCGGTGTTTTCGACGATCTGATGGCGTTCGTGGCTGTTGTCGACGCGGGCGGCTTCAGTGCCGCCAGCCGGCGTTTCGATATCCCGGTGTCGCGCCTCAGTCGCCGTGTCGCCGTGCTGGAACGCCAACTTGGCGTGACCTTGGTTTCGCGCAATGCCCGCAGGTTTCTCGTGACCGACGTGGGGCGGCGAATTCACGAACATGGGCTTTCGATGCGTACGCTGGCGCAGGACGCGCTGTCCATTGCGCGCGACAGTCTTGAGGAACCCACTGGCGAACTGCGCGTTCAATGCCCGGGGGCTTTGGGCATGAGCCTTGTCGCGGCCGTTGCCAACGAGTTCATTCGCAGGTATCCACGAGCCGGCCTGATCCTGCAGTTGACGACGGATGGTTATCCCCGCACCCTGGACGATTCGGTAGACCTCCTGATTCAGCCCAGCTCGAAGGAGCTTCCGGACTCCAGCCTCGTTGCCCGCAAGCTGGCCGAACACCGTTACGTCCTTGCGGCCGCGCCGGCATTGCTTGAATCGCTGCCCGTTATCTCGACGCCGCAGGAGCTTGGCGCTTGTCCGGTGGTCGGCTGGCTTTTCAATTCACCGCCGACGCGTTGGCAGTTGTCGCATCCCAGGAATGATGCGGTGAATGTGGTGGTCGCTCCACGCTTCATCACCGACGACCTCGTCCTGGCGCGAGATGCGGCGCTCGCCGGGATCGGCATCGCTCAATTGCCAGCGGCACTTTGCGCGGGAGAGTTGCGGACAGGGCGACTGCAAGTGGTCCTTGCAGAGTGGGAGCCGCCCTCCGTCGCGATCAATGCAATTTTTCATTCGCGTCGCACGCTGACCACGGGCGGCCGAATCTTTCTCGAGATGTTGGCGCAGGCCTTTGTCGGTCAAGGGCAGGGACTGCCCGATGTCAATCCGAGTTGACGGCGCTCGCATGGCGCTCCAGCAGCATGTAGAGCAGCAGACCTCCACCCAGCGGCACCAGGTAGTAGAGCGCGCGATAGGCGAGGACTGCGCCCATCAACGCGCTCTGCCGCACGGAGCCTGACAGCAGCGCGAGATAGACCGCCTCCAGCACGCCGAGCCCTGCCGGGATGGGTGTGATCACACCGGCGATCGAGGCCGCCATCAGCACGGCCAACGTGGTCGTGTAGGGCACATGGCGCCCCAGCAGAAGGTACATGGCCGTACCCGTCAGGAGCCAGTGGCAGGACGACAGCGCAAGCTGCAGCAGCGCAAGGCGGCCCGACGGCGGCTTGAGCGTACGGCCCCGCCAATGCCATTCGCGTCCATGCGAGAGGGCGCAAGCCACCACGTAACCCAACGCGACCAGCACCATCAGGACCCCCAGCGCGCGGAAGGCGCTCATGCCGAGATGCGCTTCGCCCGGCGGGCGGATCGTGCCTGATGCAAAGAGGCTTCCGGCGATCAGGGCGTAGCCGAGCCAGTTCGTCGCAAGACTCAACGCCACGACCTGCGCGATGGTCGCTTCGTCGAGCCCCGCACGCGTGTAAAGGCGGGTGCGAAGGCCCACGCTGCCCACCAGCGCTCCCAGGTTGAGATTGAAGGCGAAGCTCGTCACAGCGATCGCCCAGGTGCGCCAGAGAGCCAGACCGTGGCGCGTGTGCTGCCGCCCGATCAGGTCGAAGCAGCCGTAGACGGCGTGGCTCGCAGTCGTCAACCCCAACACCCCGAGCAGCAGCAGTGGCGAATAGCGATGAAGCGCCGCCCATGCGCCGGCCCAGTCCACCTTGCCCGCGTGAAAGATCAGCAACCCGAGCACCACCACCGCGAACAACGACACGAGCCAGCGGCGCCACCGCCGCCAGCCGGAAGCGGCTGCGACGGGCATCGGGTCGGCGGTGATCGCGGCGGCCTCGGGGCGCATGGTCTGGCGCGACCCTAGGCGCCCGGACGCCGCCGGCGTGTGGGACGGCGCCCGCTTGCGATGGCAGCGGCTTGCTCAGCCGCGGGCGTGCGTCAGGCGCGGTTCGACATCAGCGCGATGACTTCGCCCACGGGCTTGCCGCCCGCGACGCGCTGGTTCGTTGAAAGAAAGCCGCTGTTGTCGAGTTGGTAGCGCGTGGCGAAGACGGTGTTGCGGACGTTGCCGCCGATCGCCAGGCACATGTTCGGCCCGACCGCCACCACGATGTCCGTGTGGCTGGGCCACTGGGGATTCGCCTGTGCGGCGAGGAACTGGTCGTAGGTGTGTGGATCGTTGCGCCAGTTCGCGATGATGTCGCCGACCAGCGGCTTCTGGTTGTTGCGCCGAACGCCCCAGAACGTGGCCGTCGTGTCGCCGCTTGCCATCGCACGGATCGAGGACCAGATGTACCGCGCATGTCCGGTCGATTCGGGAAACCGCCCGTAGGCTTCGAAGCCATTGGCCGCGGCATTGCGCACCATCAGCGAAATCGCGACCGCCGACCAGGGCATCTGCTGGTCCTTGCCGGTGAACTTCTCGCCGAAGTGCTTCCACATCGCGCCGATGAAGCTGCTGAAGGGCTCCTTGGTCTCCTCGCCTTCGCCGCGGTCGAACCGGATCCACTGCGCGATGGCCGCATCGCACAGCGCCTCGCGGGCATCGCTTTCAAGTGGGCGGAAGGTGGGCTGCGGCGGCGGGTTCCAGGCGGCGGTCTTGTGGAGCTCGCTGACGGCGAAGCCTTCGATCTCCTTGCCGTCGACCTCGGTGCGAACGTGCATCCACCCCGAAGGCCCGTCTTCCAGGTCTTCGACCGGATGCCCTAGGTCGAGTGTCCCGAGGATGTTGTTGGCCTGCGTGGTGGTTCCCGAACGCACATTGATGGCCTCGACACCGACCTTCTTCTGCATCGCCGTCTCCTCGCGCAGGGTGGGGGTAGGCGATCGTTCAGCCTTTCGGGCGGGGTGTCAATCCGGGTCGGGCCACCCTAGGCCGTTCGGGGTATTGGGCCGGCTCCCGACGGGTTCGATGATGCGGGGATTTCCGGTCGACCGGAGCGAGGAAGGAGCCATCCATGGCCGCTGATCCTTCGAGCCTGCCGCAGCAGGTTGAACCCGCGCTCGAGGCATCGCCGCAGCGTGCGGCGCCGATCGCGCCCCCGTCTCAGGCCGCTCAGTTGCAGTACGTCTATCAGGTGATCGACGCGCAGTTGCGGGACCGCGAGCCGCGCGCCAACTGGTACCGGGTGTCGAGCTTCGTGACGCAGCTTGCGATCGCGCTGCTGGCGGCGAGCATCACCGTGATCACCGGCTTCCAGGTGGCGGGCGGCACGGGGCTGGGCGCGGTCGCGACGAACGTGGTGCTCGTGCTGAGCGCCCTGGCAACGCTGGTCACGCTGGTGAAGACCTTCTACGCGCCGCGCGAGCTGTGGATTGCGCTGCGCACCTATTGCAGCGACCTGAGGGATCTCAAGGAAAAGCTGGAGTTCGCCGAGCGCAGCCCGGACTTCGAGACCCGGCGCGAGCAGGTCGCCGGTGATGGCTTTGCCGAGTACCAGCGCCTCACCGAAGCTTACGAGCAGACCTGGAAGTCCATCCGCGAGCGAGACAAATAGGCGACCGTCGCGAGACGGGCCGGTGGTTTCCAATCGGGCGGTCCAATACCGAAGATCGAACACCGAGAAGGAGACACCGATGTCCACGTCCGCCCCCCTGTTTTCGCTGGCCGGCAAGGTTGCCATCATCACCGGCTCGTCGCGCGGCATCGGCCGTGCGATTGCCGAGCGCATGGCAGAGCATGGCGCCAGGGTCGTCATCTCGTCGCGCAAGTCCGAACCCTGCGCCGAAGTGCGCGATGCGATCAACCGCGCGCACGGCGACGGCGCGGCAATCTCGATCCCGGCCAACATCTCGTCGAAGGAAGACCTGCGCCATCTGGTCGACGAGACCACGCGCCGGCTCGGCCGGGTGGACGTGGTGGTATGCAATGCCGCGAGCAATCCGTACTACGGCCCGCTCGCGGGCATCGAGGACGACCAGTTCCGCAAGATCCTGGAGAACAACGTCATCGCCAACCACTGGCTCATCAACTTCGCGGTGCCGCAGATGATCGAGCGCAAGGAAGGCTCGATCATCATCGTGTCGTCGATCGGCGGCCTGCGCGGCTCGCCGGTGATCGGGGCCTACAACGTCTCGAAGGCGGCCGACTTCCAGCTCGCGCGCAATCTCGCGGTGGAATATGGCCCGCACAACGTGCGCGTGAACTGCATCGCGCCGGGACTCATCAAGACCGACTTTGCGCGTGCACTCTGGGACGACCCCGAGACGCTCGAGCGCCGCACGTCGACCACGCCGCTGCGCCGCATCGGCGAGCCCGACGAGATCGCGGGTGCCGCGGTGTTCCTGGCATCGAAGGCCGGCGCGTTCATGACGGGGCAGAGCCTCGTCATCGACGGCGGCGTGACCTGCTGAGCTGCCTCACTTGCGCCAGAACGACGGCGTAAGAAGCGCGATGAAGCTCAGCATCTCCAGCCGCCCGAGCACCATCGCGAAGGTGCAGACCCAGACCTGAAAGTCCGTCAGCGCGCTGAAGTTGCCCGCCGGTCCGACGCTGCCGAGCCCCGGCCCGGTGCAGTTGACGCTGGCAATCACCGCGCTGAAGGCGGTGACCGGATCGAGGTCGGTCAGCACCAGCAGCATGCTCAATGCGATCGTGGTCACCCCATAGACCAGCATGAAGGCGAGCACCGAGAAGATCACGCGGTTGTCCACCACCACGCTGCCGAGCGTGACCGGCTGAACCGCGCGCGGGTGAACCAGACGCGTCATCTCGCGCCGCGCCTGCTTTACGAGGATGAGCACGCGCACCATCTTGATCCCGCAGCCGGCCGAACCGGCGCTTGTCGCGACACCCGAGAGCAGCAACATGAACATCGGCGCGAACACCGGCCAGTGCAGGTAGTCGACGGTGGCGTAGCCGGTGGTGCTGCCGACCGAGATCGCGTGGAACATTCCGTGGCGCAGCGCATCGATCGGCCCGTAGACCCCCTTGGCCCATAGCACTATCGCCACGAGGAAGCCGCCACCGATGAGCGCGGTGAGCGTGGCCCGCATTTCCGGGTCGCGCCAGAAGCCGCGCAAGCTCCCCTTGCGCATCGCGACGAAGTACAGCGCGAAGTTGCAGCTTGCCGCGAGCATGAAGAACACGGCCACCGCTTCGAGCACCGCCGAATGAAAGTACGCGAAGCTCGCATCGTGCGACGAAAGCCCACCGAGGCTCACGGTCGTGAACATATGCATCAGGGCGTCGATGGCCGACATGCCGCCGGCCCAGTAGGCGAGGAAGCACACCACCGAGAAGGTCGCGTAGATGCCCCAGAGGCCCTTGGCGGTTTCCTTGACGCGCGGCGTGAGCTTGCTGTCCTTGATCGGCCCGGCCACTTCGGCCTTGAAGAGCTGGCTGCCACCCACGCCCAGCAGCGGCAGGATCGCGACCGCCAGCACCAGGATGCCCATGCCGCCGATCCATTGCAGGAAGGTGCGCCATATGTTGATCGACACCGGCAGATCGTCCAGGTGCGCGAGGACGGTCGCGCCGGTGGTCGTGAGACCCGACACCGCCTCGAAGTACGCATGCGTGAAGTTGATCGGCCGGCCGACATCGTGCAGCGACCACATCAGCGGCAGCGTCGCGATCAGCGGCAGCAGCACCCACGTGAACGACACCAGGAAGATGCCGTGGCGAGGCTGCAGCTCGCGCTTGTAGCGTCGCAGGCCGATCCACAGCGCGGCACCGCAGACGAAGGCGATGGCCGCGGAGATGGCCCAGACGTGACGCAGCCCGTCCGCATGTGTCCATGAGATCACCCAGGGCACGAACATGCCCAGCGAGAAGAAGGTAATCAGCGCGCCGAGGACGCGCAGCACCGGGAGGAAGTCGCTCATGAATCGGGGGCTGCTGCCTCAGAAGAAGGTGGCGCTCACGCGGAAGAGCTTCTCGACATCGCGGACCTGTCTCTTCCTTGGCACGAAGACGATGACGTGATCGTTGCTCTCGATCACGGTGTCGCCGCGCGCGATGATGACCTGCGCGGGCGCGGGTGGTGCGCCGCCGTTCGGCACCGACCCCATGCCGAGGTCCGGCAGCCCGCGCATGATGAGTCCGACCTGCGCGCCCTTGGGCAGCCGGATGTCCGAGACGCAGCGCCCGACCACGCGCGAGGTCTTGCGGTCGCCACGTGCCACGATCTCCAGGGCCTCGGCAACGCCGCGGCGAAGGCTGTGGACCGCCTGAACGTCGCCCTGTCGCACGTAGGCCAGCAGCTCGCCGAGCATCGTCTGCGCGGGCGAAAGCGCGATGTCGATCTGCGTGCCGTGCATCAGGTCGGCATAGCTGCGGCGGTTGATCAGTGCGAGCACGCGCGTCGCGCCCATGCGCTTGGCAAGCAGGCTGGCCATGATGTTGTCCTCGTCGTCGCTGGTGAGCGCGAGGAAGAGGTCGATGCTCTCGATCCCCTCGTCGTCGAGCAGGTCCTCGTCGGTGCCGTCGCCGTGCAGCACCAGCACGCTCGACGGCAGCTCGGACGCGAGCTGCACGCAGCGCGCCTGGTTGCGCTCCAGGAGTTTGATCTGGTAGCTGCGGCCGGTCTCGACGAGCTGCTTCGCCAGCCGTAGGCCCACGCGGCCGCCGCCCGCGATCATGATGCGCTCGACCTCCCGGCGGCTCGCCTGATCGTCACGGTGAAGCGCGGACAGCACCGACTGCAGGTGCTCGCGAGCCGAGAGCACGAACACCTCGTCGCCTGGCTCGATGAGCGTGCGGCCTTCGCAGAGGATGAAGCGATCGGGTTCGTTCTCGAAGCGGCGGTAGATCGCGACGATGCGCATGTCCGCATCGGGCACGCGCTCGCGCAGCTCGGCGATGCTGTGGCGCACCAGCGGCGCGCCGGCCACCGCGCGCACCGCCACGAGGCAGGCGAGCCCGTCGGCGAACTCGCGCACCTGCAACGCCTCGGGATACTCGACCAGCTTGCCAATGTAGCGCGTGAGCGATTCCTCGGGGCAGATCACGCAATCGACCGCGAAGCCTTCCTTGCCGAGCAGCGGGCTGTCCGCCTTGAAGGCGTCGGAGCGCACGCGCGCGATCCGCGTCGGAATGTTGAAGAGCTGATAGGCGAGCTTGCAGCAGACGAGATTGGTCTCGTCCTGCGCCGCGCACGCAATCAGCATGTCGGCATCGCGTGCGCCGGCTTCGATCAGCACGTCGGGCTCGATCCCGCTGCCGACCACGCCGCGAAGTTCGAAGCGCTCTTCGAGCTCGCGCAGCCGCGCCGCATCGGTGTCGATGACCGTAATGTCGTTGGCTTCCGACACAAGCGTGCCGGCCACGCTCTCGCCGATCCGGCCTGCGCCGAGGATGATGATTTTCAAGGTGGTATCTCCCGCCGGCGCTTTATACGCCTGGGCGAGATGCTCTCAGGACAACTCGATGGTCTGGCTGAACGCTCCGGCGCAGCCGCCGGGGCGACGCGCCGAACCAGCGCTGGCATGCACGCGTCAGCACCGACTGGTCCGCGTACCCCAGCAATTGCGCGATGTGGCCCAGGCTCAGACCCGGCTGCGCCAACAACTGGACCACCCAGGCTTTGCGGGCGGCATCGCGCAGGTCCTCGAACACCGCGCCATCGGCGCGTAAACGACGCTGCAGGGTGCGCGGGTGCTGGCCCAGGACACGCGCCACCGCAGGCAGGTCCGCCGGGCCCACGCGCATCAGGTTGCCCAGGATGCTGCGCACCTGGTTAGCCACGCCGGTCTCCGACCCCGGCGACGTATCGATGAGGAAACGCTGGACAAACTGCTGCAGCAGCCGGTTGTGGCGCGGGATGGGCTGGCGCCAGGCGAGCGGGTCGATGGCGATGCCGTCGAATGCGGCGCGAAAGTGCGGCAGTTGCCCCAGATGCTGCCGGTACTGCGCGGCGCTGCCCATGGGTGCGTGGCGGAAATGGATGGCGCTGGGGCGCAGCGCGCCTTCGGACAGCACGTGGGCCAGGCGGCACATGTAGGCCACGCAGAGTTCCATCACCTGCGGTATGTCGAGCAGGGCCGACAGGTGCGAGAACACCTCTACGCACTCCAGCCCCTCATCAGGCGCCATGAAGGTCCGGTAGCCCAGCGTGGAATTGTGGAAATGGACGTACCGGGCTCCCTGCATCATCCCTTCGCGCACCGTGGGCGCGGACTGGATGACCAGCCCCAGGAGCCCCAGCGTTTCCACGCCCTGGAGGGCGCAAAGGCGCAGGCCGAAGTCGCGAACGTCGAGGGCGCGAGCGGCCTCTTCGATGGCCAGGGCCACGGCTCGATTGGGTAGGTAGTGCTCGGGGTCGGCCAGGTCGTGCGGCGCCAAGCCGCAGGTTTGCAGGATGACGGCGGGGTCGCCCCCGTGCGTGCGCACCAGGTCCTCGAAGCCCGTGAGCGAGGCGGCGCGGACAAAGCTCGCGGCAGGGGAATCGGCGGGCATCAGGGTCTTTACGGAGTGTCGTGCAACATCAAAATCCTGTCGCGCAAACACAAGTGCCACCAGAGGGTTAGACCTAGCATGACCCATCTCACACACACAAGGAGACACCCCGCATGGCGCAGCATTTCGATTTCCTCATCATCGGCGCCGGCATCTCCGGCATCGGCGCGGCTTGCCACCTGCGCCAACGTTTCGCGGACAGCAGCCTCGCCATCCTCGAAGCCATGGATGGCTTCGGCGGCACGTGGTGGACGCACCGCTACCCTGGCGCGCGCTCGGACAGCGACCTGTTCACCTATGGCTACGGCTTCAGGCCCTGGAAGGGCCGCGCCATCGCCACGGCGGACGAGATCCGCGGCTACCTTGCCGAGACCATCGACGAGAACGGCCTGGCGCCGCTGATCCGCTACGGCCATCAGGTGCGGGCGGCACGCTGGTCGTCCGAAGACCAGCGCTGGACGCTGGAGGTCACCCGCACCGGGTCCGACGAGGTGCTGACCTTCACCACCGGCTTCCTCTGGATCTGCGCGGGCTACTACGACCACGGACAGGGCTACACGCCCGAGTGGCCGACGCTGAAGGATTTCAAGGGCCAGGTGGTGCATCCGCAGCATTGGCCGGAAAACCTGGACTACAAAGACAAGCGCGTGGTGGTGATCGGCTCCGGCGCCACGGCGGCCACGCTGATCCCGAACCTGGCGGACGACGCGGGCCACGTGACGATGCTGCAGCGTTCGCCCACCTTCTTCCTGCCCGCGCAGGAACATCCGCTGGTGCCGCTGCTCAAGCCGCTGAACCTGCCGGATGCGTGGTATCACGAGATCATGCGCCGCGCCTTTGTCGCGCGCACCGACGAGATCGTGCAGACCGCCAAGCAGCAGCCCGAAGCGATGCGCGCCTTCCTGCTCGGCGAGATCCGGCCGCACCTGCCCGAAGGCTTCGACATCGACAAGCACTTCAACCCACGCTACCGCCCTTGGCAGCAGCGCATTGCCCTGGTGCCGGAGGGCGACTTCTTCAAGGCCATTCGCGAGGGCCAGGCCTCGGTGGTGACCGACACGATCGAGCGCTTCGATGCCAGGGGCATCCAGTTGACCAGCGGCGAACGCCTGGACGCCGACATCATCGTCACCGCCACGGGCTTCAACCTCAAGCTGTTCGGCGGCATTCCTTTCAGCGTGGACGGCGCGCCGGTGGATCTGCGCGAGCGCATCACCTACCGGGGCGTGATGATCGAGGGCTTGCCCAACATGGCGTTCACCCAAGGCTACTTCCGCGCCAGCTGGACGCTGCGCTCCGACCTGGTGTGCGACTGGGTGTGTCGCCTGATCGCCCACATGCGCGAACAAGGTCACAACGTGGTTCAGCCCACCGTGCCCAGCGCCGATGCAGACATGCAGCGCCTGTCCTGGATGGAGGCCGACAACTTCAACGCGGGCTACGTCGTGCGCGCGCAGGCGGCCATGTACGGTCAGGGCGACCGCCATCCGTGGAAGCACGGCATGGAGCACGCCGAGGAGCGCAACATCATGCCCGCGGCGTCCCCGCAGGACGAGGCCCTGGCCTACCGCTGAACCCTTCATTCACAACCCAGGAGACTTTCGCATGCCTCTCGATCCGCATCTCGCCGGTGTTCTTCAAATGATGGCCGGTTCGGGCGCCAAGCCCGTCGCCGACGGCACGCCAGAAGAAGGCCGCGCCGGCTACCTGGCGCTGACCAAAGGCTCGCTCACGCCCGAGCAGACCGTGCCGGTGGCCAGCGTGCAGGACACCACCGTGCCCGGTGGCGCGGGCCCCATTCCTGCGCGCATCTATCGGCCCGAAGGCGCCGGCCCCTTTCCCATCGTGGCCTACTTCCACGGTGGCGGCTTCGTCATCGGCAACCTGGACACGCACGACAACATGTGCCGCGAGATCTGCCACGGCGCGCAGGCCGTGGTGGTGTCGGTGGACTACCGGCTCGCGCCCGAGCATCCGTTCCCTGCGGGCATCGAGGATGCCGTGGCCGCCGCCAAGTGGGTCGTGGCCCATGCGCGCGAACTGGGTGGCAACGGCACCGTGGCCGTGGCCGGCGACAGCGCGGGCGGCAATTTCTCCGCAGTGGTGTCGCAGCAGTTGCGCGATGCGGGCATTGCGCTGGCCGCGCAGTTCCTGATCTACCCGGCGGTGGACCACGTGGCGGCCGTGTACCCCAGCGCCGGGCAGAACGGCAAAGGCTACTTCCTCGAAGCGGACACCGTGGCCTGGTTCTACAACCACTACGCGGGCGGCTATGCCAACACCCTGGACCCGCGCCTGGCCCCGCTGCAGGCCAAGAGCCTGGCAAACCTGCCGCCTGCCGTGATCGTGAATGCCGAGTTCGACCCGCTGCGCGACCAGGCGCCGGCCTACGCCAACGCCCTGCGCGCCGCGGGCGGCCAGGCCGAACTGATCGAAGGGCCGGGCATGGTCCACGGCTTCTTCGACATGGGCCGTTGGTCTCCAGGCGCACAAGCCGTGATCACGCACAGCATCGCGCGCTTTGGCGCTCTCCTGAAGCAGCAGGCCAACTGAGGAAGCAACCATGTTCCAAGTGAACCAACTGACTGTTCTGGGGTCGGGCGTGCTGGGCGGCCAGATCGCCTGGCACAGCGCCTTCAAAGGCAAGAACGTCGCCGTGTACGACATCTCGGAAGAGGCGCTGGCGCGCTGCCGCGCCGCGCAGGAGCACTACGCGGCCATCTACCTGAAGCCCGAGGTCGGCGCCAGCGAGGCCGATCTGGAGAGCACGCGGCAGCGTCTCAGCTTCACCACCGATCTGGCGCGAGCCGTGGCCCAGGCCGATCTGGTCATCGAGGCGGTGCCCGAGATTCCGGACGTCAAGACCAGCGTCTACCAGCTGATGGCGCCGCTGCTGCCGGCCCATGCCGTGGTCGCCACGAATTCGTCGACCTTCCTGCCGAGCGACTTCGCGGCGGCCACCGGGCGGCCCGACAAGTTCTGTGCGCTGCACTACGCCAACTACATCTGGTCAGCCAACGTCGTCGAAATCATGCCCCATGCGGCGACGGCTCGGGCCACGCTCGAAACCGTCACCCAATTTGCCATCGAGACCGGTATGGTGCCGATCCCCGTTGGCACGGAGCACAACGGCTACGTGATCAACACCTGGTTCCCCGCCTTGCTCAGCGCAGCCCAGTCACTGGTGACCAACGGCATTGCCACGCCCGAGGACGTGGACCGCACCTTCCTGATTGCCAACCGGGGCGCGCGCATGGGTCCGTTCGGCATGATGGACATCGTCGGCATGAAGACCACCTACGACGTGTCCACCTACTGGGGTCACGTGCGGGGCGACGCGCAGATGCTGGCCAATGCCCAATACATCAAAACCCATCTGATGGACAAAGGGCGCACTGGCATGCTGGCGGGCAAGGGCTACTACGACTACCCCAATCCGGCCTTCGAGGCGGCGGACTTCCTCGCGGTGCCGCCGCTGTCGCAGCTGTCCGACATCGTGGATCGCTGCATCCCCAAAGCCTGAGCCTTCGGCGAGCGCGGCGAGGCTTCAGACTGCATCCGGCGCCGCTCGCGCTGCGCCGCACAACTCGAGCACGTTCGCACCCGTTTCCGCATCGGTCCGCCGCTGAAGCTGCTGCCCGTGCACCGTGATCGTGAGCTCCATCGAACCGGTGCCAACTTCCAGTGCCAGCAAATGTCCGCCATGCGCGGCGAAGCTGCTGTCGCACGCCACCGCGTGCAGATGGGGCAAGGGCTCGCCGTCCTTCCAGGCGAGGCTGCCCACGAGGCTGCCGATTTCGACGTTGTCGAAGCGGCGCGGGTTGAACCTGCGCTGCTGCGCATCCCAGAACCCAAAGGTTGCATGGCCGAAGCCGAGGCCGACGAGGCTCGCGCTCGGGATGTTCCTGCTTCGCGTCAGGTCGATGAGATGCGCGAAGACATCGTCTCCCTGGCGCAGCACCATGAGGTAGCCGCTGTTGGTGGGCATGAAGCGCGTCGCGTCGGGTGTGGTCATCGGATCGACTCCTGGGTGCGGAAAGGCTGATATCTCGTTTTGAGTCTATGACGCGCATCCGCCATTTCCTACTCTTGGGCCATCGCGTCGCAGGGTGCGACACGAAAACAGATCAGGAGACGGCGATGCCTTTGTTTCTCAACGAAGTCTGGCTCGGGGACATCAAGCCCGAGGTCATGGAGGAGGCGGTGGCCTTCTTCGGCAATCTGAGTGTCGGCACCAAGCCCGACAACCTTCCGCCCGACCTGCGCATGGTCGCGGGCCCGTGGCTCTCGGCGGAGGAGGCGAAGGTGATGTTCATCTTCGAGATCGACGACCCCTCGACCATGTTCGATGCCTACGCCGAGCGTGTGGTGAGTGGGCTCTTCGCCCGACGCAAGCTCACGCTGCTTTCCGGGTGGGATCAGATGAAGGCCTACACCGATCGCGTGACGACGGCCTGAACACCAAACAGAGACAAGGAGAAACCGAAATGCCCAAGTTCTTCAACGAAGTGTGGCTGCGCGACATGTCGCCCCGGACGATGCAAGGCGTCGTCGATTTCCTCGGCAAGCTGCGCGTCGGCGTGAAGCCGCACAACCTGCCCGGCGACCTGAAGCTGCTCGCGGGCCCATGGCTTTCGAACGAAGAGGCGAAGGTGTACTTCGTCTTCGAGATCGATGACCCGACCGAGACCTTCGAGGCCTTCGCCGAGCGTGTGGCCGACGGGCTCTTTCTCAAGCGGCGGTTGACGCTGATCCAGGACTGGGACGGCGCGAGGAGCTTCTCGAAGTACCTCAGCAACCGCAAGACAGCGACTGTCTAGCCCGAGAGAAGAACGCGCAAGAGACCGGCAAGAGACCAACGACAGGAGACAAATCATGAGTGGATTCGACAAGGGGCGCCGCCTGGTGCTCGGGAGAGGTGTTGCCATCGCGGCCGCGACAGCGGCGCCGGCGTTGATGCTGAGCACACCGGCGCGCTCGGCGGGGCAGACCTTCAACTACAAGCTGGGCATCGCGCTGGCGCCGACCCATCCGACCACCGCGAATCTGACCGCAGCCGCCGCAGAGATCGGCCGCGTCTCCAACGGCAGGCTGAACATCCAGGTGTTCCCCAACAGCCAGTTGGGCAGCGACACCGACATGATTTCGCAGGTACGTTCGGGTGCGATCGACTTCGTGAGCACCGCGGGCCTCATCTGGGGCACGCTGGTGCCGGCGGCATCGATCAGCGGCGTCGGATTCGCATTCCCGAGCTACGACCATGTCTGGAAGGCGATGGACGGCGATCTCGGTGCGCACATCCGAGCCGCCTTCGGTAAGGTCAACTTGATTCCCCAGTCGAAGATCTGGGACCACGGCTTCCGCCAGGTGACCAGCAGCAGCCGGCAAATCCAGGCACCGCAGGACCTGAGCGGCTTCAAGATCCGCGTGCCGCTCAGTCCCGCGCTGACTTCGCTGTTCAAGGCCTTCGGCGCCGCGCCGGCCGGCATCAACATGGCTGAGACCTACACCGCGCTGCAGACCCGCGTGGTCGACGGACAGGAGAACCCGCTGACCATCCTCGAGACGCAGCGGCTCTACGAGGTGCAGAAGTACTGTTCGCTGACCTCGCATGTGTGGGACGGCTTCTGGCTCGTCGGCAACCTGCGCGCCTGGAACGCACTGCCCGAGGACCTGCGGCAGATTGCGTCGACGACCTTCGATGCCTATGCCGTCAGGCAGCGCCAGGCGGTCGATGCGCTGAACACCCGCTTGCGCGATGAGCTCAAGGGGCGCGGCATGGTGTTCAACCAACCCGAGCTCGACGGCTTCCGCGCCTACCTGAGCAAGGCGGGCTTCTATAGCGACTGGAGGAAGAAGTTCCCGGCGGAGACCTGGGCGCTGCTCGAGAAGTACGCGGGCCAGCTCGCCTAGCCCTCTTCATTCATTCCCTTCAAGTGATCGATCGGTCTCCAGCCCGTGCCGGCGACCGCGGCAGAACTCACTCTCGATTTTCAAAGGAGACATCATGAAAACATTCGTTCGACTCGCAACCTTCGGCGCATTGGCCTTGGCCATCACTTCGGTCACGCCTGCTGCAGTGGCGCAAGACCTCAAAGGCAAGTACATGAAGACGCCCACCGGCTACCTCATGGTGCTTCGCCGGGGCGACAACGTCCTGCAAAACCTCGAGCAGCTCGCGCAGACGGAGAAAATCCCGAGCGCCAGCTTCACCGGCATCGGCTTCATGTCGGAAGCCACCTTCGGCTTCTACGACTTTGCCCGCAAGCAGTTCGACCCCAAGACCTTCCGCAATGTCGAGATGGCGAACATGACCGGCTCGATCGCCTGGAAGGAAGGCAAGCCATCGATCCACGCACATGGGACCGTGACCGACGGCACCTTCAACGGCGCGGGCGGCCATCTGCTGGGGCTCACGGTCGGCACCGGCTCGTGCGAAGTCACGGTGATCGTGCACCCGGAGCGGCTGGAGCGCTTCGTCGATCCGGAAATCCAGGCCAACGTCCTCGGCCTGCCGCAGCCGCAGTGAAGGAGCGCGGCCATGTCAACGCATGCGGTCGAGATTCATCGACGGCTCGTCAATACGCCTGAAGCGGGCGCGCCTGCGCGGGTTCTACGGCTGGCCGACAAGGCGCTGGGCATGCTGTGCGAAGTGCCGGCGGCCCTGCTCGTGCTCGCGGAAATCGTCGTGCTCTTCAGCGGCGTCGTCAGCCGCTACCTGCTGCACAGCCCGCTGGTGTGGGTCGACGAGCTGGCATCGCTGCTCTTCATCTGGCTCATCATGTTCGGTGCCGCGGTCGCGTTCCGGCGCGGCAGCCACATGCGGATGACCGCACTGGTGGACAAGGCGGAGCCCGCGACGCGCAGCTTCCTCGAACTCGTCGCCACTGTCGCTGCGATGACCTGGCTTGCACTGGTGGCCCATCCCGCGTTCGAGTTCGCGAGCGAAGAGGCCATGGTCACCATGCCTGCGCTCGATATCTCCAATGCATGGCGCGCTGCGGCACTGCCGGTCGGCATCGGGTTGATCCTGCTGATGAGCGTGGTGCGGTTGCTCGCCACGTCCAGCCGACGTATGGCGCTGGTCGCGGTGCTCGTCTGCGGCGCGATCGTGGGCGGGCTGGTAGCGCTGCAGCCCATTCTGGAGGGTCTCGGCAATGCGAACCTGCTGGTGTTCTTCGTGGTAATCGTCGGCTTGCTGGTCTTTGGCGGCGTGCCGATTGCGTTCTCGTTCGGCCTTGCCACCTTCGGGTATCTCGCGCTGACCACGTCGACGCCGACCATGGTGATCGTCGGACGCATGGATGAAGGCATGTCGCACCTGATCCTCCTTTCGGTGCCGCTCTTCGTCTTCCTCGGCGTACTGATCGAGATGACCTCGATGGCGCGGGCGATGGTGCAGTTCCTCGCCAACCTGCTGGGGCATGTGCGCGGCGGCCTCTCCTACGTGCTGATCGGCGCGATGTACCTCGTCTCGGGCATCTCGGGCTCCAAGGCGGCCGACATGGCGGCGGTGGCGCCGGTGCTCTTCCCCGAGATGAAGGAGCGCGGCGCGAAGGACGGTGAGATGGTCGCGCTTCTGTCCGCGACCGGTGCGCAGACGGAGACTATCCCGCCGAGCCTGGTGCTCATCACGATCGGCTCGGTGATGGGCATCTCGATCGCGGATCTGTTCACTGGTGGATTACTCCCGGGGGTGGTGCTCGCGGCCATGCTCGGCCTCGTGGTGTGGTGGCGCGCGCGCAAGGCGGGTGGACCGACCGTCGCGCGGGTGCAGTGGCGCACCGTCGGCAAGAGCTTTGTCATCGCGCTGCCGGCACTGGCGCTGCCCTTCGTGATCCGCGCCGCAGTGGTGGAGGGCGTCGCGACCGCGACCGAGGTCTCGACCATCGGCATCGTCTACGCGGTGCTGGCGGGCCTGCTGATCTATCGCAAGTTCGACCTGCGCCGCGTGTGGCCCGCATTGATCGAAACAGCGGCGCTGTCCGGCGCGATCCTGCTCATCATCGGCACGGCGACCGGCATGGCCTGGGCGCTGACGCAATCCGGATTCTCGACGGATCTCGCGGCCGCGATGGCAACCCTGCCGGGTGGCGCGATCGGCTTCATGGCGGTCTCGATCCTGGCCTTCATCCTTCTGGGCAGCGTGCTCGAAGGCATCCCGGCCATCGTGCTCTTCGGGCCGCTGCTGTTCCCGATCGCGCGCCAACTCGGCATCCACGACGTGCACTACGCGATGGTGGTCGTGCTGGCGATGGGCATCGGCCTCTTCGCGCCGCCTTTCGGCGTGGGCTATTACGCAGCCTGCGCGATCAGCCGCACCAGTCCGAGTGAAGGCGTGCGGCACATCTGGCTCTACATGGCTTCGTTGTTCATCGGCACGGTGCTGGTGGCGGCGGTGCCGTGGATATCCATCGGTTTTCTCAACAGGTAACGCTCCCATGAAATTCACAGCCTTCGTCGAATACAACCGCGAGCCCGAGCGGATCGCGGCAGCGCGGCCCGCGCACCGGGCCTATCTGCAGGATCTGCTGCAGCAGGGGCGGCTGGTGCTGGCCGGCCCGTTCGCGGACGGCAGCGGCGCGCTGTTCGTCTACGACGTTCCCAACGAGGACGAGGCCACGAAGCTGGCCGCCAACGATCCGTTCGCCAAGGCATCGCTGTTCCGGAAGGTCGTCATGAAGCCGTGGACGCCGGTCTTCGCGAACCCCCTCCACCTGACACCCGCACTTTGAGGTTGCCCATGAACACATCGACGATCGAACGCATGGCAGCCGCGCTGCGAAGTGCGGCGCAGGAAGGCCAGCCGATTCCACCGCTGCGCGACGAGCTGGCTGCGATGGGCCTGGACGGCGCCTACGCGGTGCAGGACTTCAACACCGCCTTCCATCTCGAAACCGGCCGCCGCCTCACCGGCCGCAAGATCGGCCTCACCTCGAAGTCGGTGCAGCAGCAGCTCGGCGTCGATGCGCCGGACTTCGGCATGCTGTTCGCCGACATGGAGCTCGCGCCGGACGAGGCCATCACCGTCGGCCGCGTGCTGCAGCCCAAGGTCGAAGCCGAAGTGGCGGTGGTGCTGGAGCGCGACCTGAAGGGCGAGCAGATCACGCTGTCGCAACTGATGTCTGCCGTGGCCTATGTGCTGCCGGCCGTCGAGATCGTCGGCAGCCGCATCCGCGACTGGGACATCCGTCTGCTCGACACCATCGCGGACAACGCCTCGTCCGGCCTCTATGCATTGGGTACTTCGCCGAAGAAGCTCTCGGAAGTAGACCTGCGCACTTGCGGCATGCTCATGGAGCGCAAGGGCGAAGTGGTCTCGCTCGGCGTGGGAGCGGCATGCCTGGGCCATCCGCTCAACGCCGCGCTGTGGCTGGCCCGCAAGATGGCCGAAGTCGGCCGTCCGCTGCAAGCGGGCGACGTGATCATGACCGGCGCGCTCGGCCCCATGGTCGCGGTCGCGCCCGGTGACGTTATCGATACCACCATCGCCGGACTGGGCGCCGTGAAGACGGCGTTCAGTGCGGCTTGAACGAGGAACACCCCATGTCCAGCAAGAAGATCAAGGCCGCGATCATCGGCAGCGGCAACATCGGCACCGATCTCATGATCAAGATCCTGCGGCATGGCAAGCACGTGGAGCTTGCCGCGATGGTCGGAATCGATGCGGCTTCCGAAGGCCTGGCAAGAGCGCAGCGCCTCGGCATCGCGACGACGCATGAAGGCGTCGAGGGCCTCGCCCGACTGCCGGCGTTCAGCGACATCGGGCTTGTGTTCGACGCCACCAGTGCATCGGCGCACGTCTTCAACGATGGCTACCTGCGCGAACGCAAGGCCGAGCTGCGCATGGTCGACCTGACGACCGCGGCCATCGGCCCGTACTGCGTGCCGGTCGTCAACGGTGACGAATGCCTGGACGAGCTCAACGTCAACCTGGTGACCTGCGGCGGGCAGGCCACGATCCCGATCGTCGCCGCGGTCTCGCGCGTTGCGAAGGTGCGCTATGCGGAAATCGTCGCGAGCATTTCGAGCCGCTCGGCGGGCCCGGGCACGCGGGCCAACATCGACGAGTTCACCGAAACCACGTCCAGAGCCATTCAAACGGTGGGCGGCGCGGAAAGCGGCAAGGCGATCATCGTGCTCAACCCGGCTGAGCCACCGCTGATGATGCGCGACACCGTCTACACGCTGAGCGAGATCGCGCGCGAGTTGCTGATCGCCGAATCGGTGAAGAAGATGGTCGACGCCGTGCAGCGCTACGTGCCCGGCTACCGGCTGAAGCAGGACGTGCAGTTCGACCGCGTGCAGGGCCTGAACATCCCGGGCATTGGCCTTGTCGATGGCCTGAAGACGACGGTGCTGCTGGAAGTGGAGGGCGCTGCCCACTACTTGCCGTCGTACGCGGGCAACCTGGACATCATGACCAGTGCCGCGCTCTCGACCGCCGAGCGCATCGCCGAACGCATCAATTCGGGCATGGCCGAGGCGGCCGAACCCGCCCTCTGAAGGAGACGAACGTGAACGGCAAGAAGATCTATGTTTCGGACGTGTCGCTGCGCGACGGCAGCCATGCGATCCGTCACCAGTACAGCATCGAACAGGTCCGCGCCATCGCGAAGGCGCTGGACGAAGCCGGCGTCGATTCGATCGAGGTTGCGCACGGCGACGGTCTGCGTGGATCGAGCTTCAACTACGGCTTCGGCGCGCACACCGATGTGGCGTGGATCGAGGCGGCCGCCGAATCGGTGAAGCACGCGAAGATCACCACGCTGCTGCTTCCGGGCATCGGCACGGTGCACGACCTGAAGGAGGCGCATGCCGCTGGCGCGCGCATCGTGCGCGTCGCCACGCACTGCACAGAGGCCGATGTCAGCCGGCAGCACATCGAAACCGCGCGCCAGCTCGGCATGGAGGCGGTTGGCTTCCTGATGATGAGCCACATGACCACGCCTCAGAAGCTGGCCGAGCAGGCGCGGCTGATGGAGAGCTACGGCGCGACCTGTTGCTACGTGGTCGACTCCGGCGGGGCGCTCGGCATGGAAGATGTGCGCCATCGCATCCGTGCTTTCCGCGACACGCTTCGTGCGGAGACGCAGATCGGCATCCACGCGCACCACAACCTCTCGCTGGGCGTGGCGAACTCGATCGTGGCGGTGGAGGAGGGCTGCGACCGTGTCGATGCCAGTCTCGCAGGCATGGGTGCGGGCGCGGGCAACGCACCGCTCGAAGTGTTCATCGCCGCCGCGGACCGACTCGGCTGGAACCACGGCTGCGACCTGTTCGCGCTGATGAATGCAGCGGAGGACATCGTGCGGCCGTTGCAGGATCGCCCGGTGCGCGTCGATCGCGAAACGCTGGCGCTGGGTTATGCAGGTGTGTATTCGAGCTTCCTGAGGCACTCGGAAGTGGCTGCGGCCAAGTACGGCATTCCCGCGGTGGACATCCTCGTCGAGCTCGGCAAGCGGCGGATGGTGGGCGGCCAGGAGGACATGATCGTCGACGTGGCGCTCGACCTGCTCAACCGGCGCGCGTCAGCTTCCGTATGAGGTCGATGACCGTGCGGCTGGCCTGTGTCAGCGGCCGCTGCGCGCTGGTCGCGAGCACCAGCGTGCGGGTGAGCTCGGGGTCGGTGATGCGGCTGATGGCGATGCGGCCGAGCTTCATGTCGACCTCCACCGCCTGCCGCGTGAGAAAGCTGTAGGCCGCGCCGCTCGCCACGATCTCGCGCATCGCGGTGAGCGAATCGACCTCGATCTCGGTGTTCAGCGACACATCCGCCTTGCGGGCTGCATCCAGCAGCATCATGTACAAGCCGTCGGGGGCACCCGGCAGCACGAGAGGCAGGCGCGATGCATCGGCAAAGCGGCATTCCGGTTTCGACACCTTCGGGTCGCCTGCACGGCCGACGAGGTAGAGCTCATTGGTAACGAGCGGCTCGTCGGTCTTGTGGATGTTGTCCCCGTAGCGCGAGAAGACGCCGACGTCGGCGCGGCCGGTGGCGAGCGCGTCTTCGATGTTGCCTGCGAAGCCCTCCATCAGCCGCAGGTCGATCTTCGGGAAGTCGGCCCGCACGCGCTGGAAGAGCGGACCCACTAGCGTGTGCGTGATCGACGCCTGCACCGCGAGCCGCACGGGCCCGCTGGGTACATCGGAGCGATCGCGGATGTCGCTCTTCAGTTGCTCGAACTCACCGAGCAGCGTATGCACCCTCGGCATGATCGACTGGCCGAACTCCGTCAGCACCACGCCGCGCCCGGTGCGGTAGAAGAGCTTGGCGCCGAACTCGTCCTCCAGCGCCGCGATGTGCTTGCTGAGTGCGGACTGCGCAATGCCGCGCGACGCGCAGACCTTGCTCAGGCTGCCCGCCTCGACGATGTCCACCAGCAGTTGCAGGCGCTTGAGGTCCATGGCGGTGCGTCAGTGCGTGATCAGTCCCACTGCGGCGCGATGCCCTCGGGGCTCGCGAGGCGCTCGTTGCGGTCCAGCGCTGCGATGGCGGCCATGTCCTCATCGCTGAGGCGGAGTTCCGCGGCCTTCAGGTTGCTTTGCAGGTTCTCGCGCCGCGTCGATGAAGGGATCACCGAATAGCCTTGCTGCAGCGCCCATGCAAGCGCGACTTGCGCAGGCGTGGCCTTGTGGCGTTCGGCGATGGTCTTCAGCACCGGGTCCTGCACGGCCTTGCCATAGGCGAGCGTCATGTACGAGGTGAGGTGAATACCCTGCTCGCGCGCGAAGGCGGCCAACTTGCGGTTCTGCAGGTAGGGGCTGATCTCGACCTGGTTGGTGGCGATCTGCTCACGGCCGGCCAGCGTGATCGCTTCGCGCAGCAGCGGGATGGTGAAGTTGGACACGCCAATCTGTTTGGTCAGGCCCTGGGCCTTCGCTTCGGACAGGGCCTGGAGCGTCTCGGCCAGCGGCACCGCGCCGCCGGGCGAGGGCCAATGGATCAGGGTCAGGTCCACATGGTCGGTGCGCAGCTTCGCGAGGCTGTCGCGCAGGCTCGGGATCAACTTGGCAGAGGAAAGGCTGTCGATCCAGATCTTGGTGGTAAAGAAAAGCGACGAACGCGACACGCCTGATTCGGCGATCGCCTGGCCGATGTCGGCTTCGTTGCCGTAGATCTGGGCGGTGTCGATCGCGCGGTAGCCGACATCCAGCCCATTTCGCACGGAATCGATGACGGTCTGGCCTTTCAGGCGGAAGGTGCCAAGGCCGAAGGAAGGAATGCTCATGGGAACTCCGGTAAAGCAGCGAGTCTCGCGGTTTTCGCCGTTGAGAAAAAGTCACCTATAAAGCAAACACATTTGATCTGAAATCAACAATGAAAACCACCCTCGATGAACTTCAGGCACTGGTGTCGGTGGTGGACACTGGCGCCCTGTCGCGCGCTGCAGAGCAGCTTGGCATGACTGTCTCGGCCGTCAGCCGCACCCTCGCGCGGCTGGAGGAAAAGCTGCAGGCCACCCTTCTGCGCCGTACCACGAGACGCCTGGAGCTGACCGACGAGGGCGAGGCCTTTCTCGCACGGGCGAGGCAGATTCTGGCCAGCGTGGATGCGGCGGAAGAAGACATGGCCATGCGCCGCGAGCGGCCTGCCGGGCGCCTCCGGGTCGACGCGGCCTCGCCCTTCATGCTGCATGCGGTGGTGCCGCTCGTGGCCGGCTACCGGGCGCGCTATCCAGAAGTGGTGCTGGAACTCAACAGCAACGACGGCCTCATCGACTTGCTGGAACATCGCACGGATGTCGCGATCCGCATCGGGCGCCTCAAGGACTCAACCCTGCATGCAAGGCCCGTCGGAAGCAGCCGCCTGCGCGTACTCGCTTCACCGAACTACCTCGAACGGGTAGGGCGACCACGCACCGTCGCAGACCTGCGCCGGCATTGCCTGCTCGGCTTCACGCAGCCCGCATCGCTCAACGAATGGCCGCTGGCGGACAGGGACAAGCTGCCCTTGCAAGTCAAACCTGACGTTGCGGCCTCCAGCGGCGAGACGCTGCGGAAGCTGGCGCTCGAAGGCGTGGGCATCGCCTGCCTCGCCGACTACATGACGCATCGCGATCGGGCCGAAGGCAGGCTCGTGCCGTTGTTCGCTGCCCGCACGCTGGATGTCCGGCAGCCGATCAACGCGGTGTACTACCGCAACACCGCGCTCACCGCGCGCATCGCATCGTTCGTCGACTATCTCGCCGAGCACTGGAACGCGGGAGCGGGCGGCTGCGGTTAGCTTTCAGGACAACTCGATGGTGTGTCGCAGCAGCCCCGTTTGCTGGGCACTCGGTCCGACGAGGATCTCGACCTGGCCCGCCTCGAACACGGGTTGCAGGTCCGGTCCGAGATAGCGCAGGTCGGCCGCGGGCAGCGACAGTTCCACCGAGCCGGCTTCGCCAGGCTTGAGTCGCAGCTTTGCATAGCCCTTGAGCTCCAGCAGCGGCCGGGTGACGGGGCTCACCTTCGCGCGAATGAACAGGAAGACAGTCTCTTCGGCCTCGCGTGCGCCGTCGTTTCGCAGGTTGACGTTGATCTTCAGCGTGTCCTGTTCGCGCACGCGCTGCGGCTCGACCCGAAGCTCGTCGTAGCAGAACCGTCCGTAGGTCAGGCCATGACCGAAGTCATACAGCGGCGTGTTGTCGACGTCGTGGTACTTGCTCGTGTAGTAGTCGGCGGGGTTCATCGGCCGGCCGCTGGGGCGCTGGCCAAAGTAGATCGGAATCTGCCCGACGACCCGTGGCCAGCTCATCGACGTGCGACCACTGGGCGATGCCTGGCCCGTGAGCACGTCGGCAATCGCGTTTCCGGCCTCGACACCGAGGAACCACGCCGCCAGCAATGCATCAGCGTGTTCGGACAACCAGGGCACGACCAACGGGCGGCCTGAAAACAGGATCGCAATGACGGGGATGCCGAGCGCGCGTGCACGCGCCGCCACCGCTTCCGCCAGCGCCTGTTGCCGACCGGGCAGCGCGGGCGTGGCACGGCTCGCGGCCTCGCCGCTCATCGAGGCCCGCTCGCCCAGGCACAGCAGGACGGCATCGGCGCCATCGCACAGTGCGACGGCAGCGTCGATGCCGCTTTCGTCGTCGCTGTTGATGGCAACGCCGGGTGCATGGCGTATGTCGGTCTGCGGCAGCGCGGCGCGCAGGCCGGCCAGGACGCTGACGGCCGGTTCGTGTTCACCGGCGCCCCACCATGGGCCTTTCATCTCCGTGTGTGCGTCGGCCAGCGGGCCGATGACACACAGCGATTTCGCTGCCGCGGGCAAGGGCAGGGTGTCGCGCTCGTTCTTCAGCATCACGATGGACTTGCGCGCAACGTCGCGCGCCAGTGCGTGTCGCTCGGCGACGAGTGCCGGGGCCTCCTGTTTCGTGCCGCGGCGGTAGGGGTCGTCGAACAAGCCGAGTTGCTCCTTGAGCCGCAACACGCGCCGCACGGATGTGTCGATTTCCTCCATCGTCACGCGGCCCTGCTCGAGCGCGACCGGCAGGCCCTTGCGATACGCGTCGGCCATCATGTCGATGTCGACGCCGGCCTTCAGCGCCAGCACCGCGGCATCGACGAGATCGGCCGCGACTCCGTGCTTGATGAGTTCCGCGATCGCGTTGTAGTCGGTCACGATGACGCCGTCGAAGCCCATCTCGCCGCGCAGCCAGTCGCGCAGCAAGGGGATGTGCGCTGTCATCGGCACGCCGTTGAGGTCGGTGAAGGCGGGCATCAATGTGGCGACGCCCGCGCGTACCGCCGCAGCGAAGCCCGGCAGGTACACCTCGTGCAAGGTGCGGTCCGAGATGTCCACGGCGGCGTACTCGCGCCCCGCGGTGACTGCGCCATAGGCAACGAAGTGCTTCGCACAGGCGGCCATCGATTCGGGCGACGACAGGTCGTTGCCCTGAAAGCCACGCACCTTGGCCTGTGCGATGCGCGCGTTGAGCCAGGAGTCTTCGCCCGGGCCCTCGGCGGTGCGGCCCCAGCGCGGATCGCGCGATACGTCGAGCATCGGCGCGAATGTCATCGCCAGGCCATCGACGGCGCCTTCGCGTGCGGCCTCGCGCGCCGTGCGCTCCCAGAGGTCTTCGTCGAAGACGCCCGCCTCCGCAAGCGGGATCGGGAAGAGGGTCCGATGCCCATGGATGATGTCCAGGCCGATCAGCAGCGGAATGCCGAGCCGCGACTTCTCGACGGCCAGGCGCTGCATCTCGTGCACGGGCCCTGATCCGACCATGTTCAACAGGTTGCCGATCGTGCCGTCGATGATGGACTGGGTGGAATCCCCAGCGATGACCGGCCCGGTGACCGTGTAACTGGAAGCAGTCATCGTAAGCTGGCCCAGCTTTTCGGCTAGCGTCATGCGGGCGATGAGGGTGTCGATGCGACTCATTGTTGACTTCGAAGCAGAACCCAAGGGGGCCTGATGATGGCATGCTGCGGGGTGACACACCAGTCAATGAACACAGGAGGCGTTCAGTGTTGAAGGATGACAGGAACCCGAAGGCCTTGGCGGCCTTGCCCGATGAAGCCTTGATCGAGGCGGTGCAGCGCCAGACCTTCCGCTATTTCTGGGACGGTGCGGATGCAGCCAGCGGCCTGGCGCTCGACCGCCGCACGCTCGTCGGTGCCACAGGCGAAGACAAGGCCGACGAAAGAGTCGCGATCGGCGGCACGGGCTTCGGCGTGATGGCGATGATCGTCGCGGTCGAGCGCGGCTGGATCACGCGAGATGCAGCGCTGGAACGGTTGCGGCGCATGCTCGATGCCCTGCTGCGCGCGAAGCGCTACCACGGTACCTTCCCGCACTTCATGGACGGCGCGACCGGCACGACGTTCCCCATGAGCCCCAAGGACGATGCGGGCGATCTGGTCGAGACCTCGTTCCTCATGATGGGCCTGCTGTGCGTGCGCCAATACTTCAGCAAGGACACGCCTGCAGAGAGTCGACTGCGAAGCGACGTCGACACGCTGTGGCACGAGGTCGAATGGAACTGGTTCACGCAGGGACGGGATGTCCTGTATTGGCACTGGAGCCCGAACCACGGCTGGGCAATGAACCATGAAGTGCACGGCTGGAACGAGTGCCTCATCACCTACCTGATGGCCGCCGCCTCGCCAAGCCATGCGATCGATCCGCGTGTCTACCACCACGGCTATGCGTCGGGGCCGGACTTCCTCAACGGGCGCTCGTACTACGGCATCGAACTGCCGCTCGGTGCACCGTATGGCGGTCCGCTGTTCTTCACGCACTACTCGTTCTGCGGCCTCGATCCGCGCGGCCTCAAGGATCGGTACGCGGACTACTGGGATCTCAATTGCCGGCACGTGCGGGTTAACCGCGCGCACTGCATCGCCAATCCGAAGGGCTTCAAGGGCTACGGCGAATCGTGCTGGGGCCTCACTGCCAGCGACGACCCGGATGGCTACCTCGCGCACGACCCGGTCAACGACAACGGCACCATCTCGCCGACGGGCGCGCTGGCCAGCCTGGCGTATGCGCCAGCCGAGGTGATGCAGGTGGTGCGGCATTTCCTCAACGAGCATGGCACGCGGGTGTGGCGGGACTACGGTTTCGTCGACGCGTTCTGTGAGCAGCGCGGCTGGTTCGCCGATACCTTCCTCGCCATCGACCAGGGCCCGATCGTCGTGATGATGGAGAACCATCGGACGGGCCTTCTGTGGAAGCTGTTCATGAGCGTGCCCGAAGTGCAGGCCGGGCTGCGCGCACTGGACTTCACCAGCCCGCACCTCGGGTCGCCTGCGCCGTGACCTTCGAGTCCTGGCTCGAAACGCAGCTTGGCCGTTCGGCGAGCGCGATGCTGTCCAGCATCTCACCGGTCTCTATCGTCAAGCAGCGCCCAGGTTTCGACCAGACCGTGCAGCCGATCGCCGGCGCCATCATCGCCTCGCCCGTGCTGGGCAGCTACGACCCGGACCCGGACTACTTCTTTCACTGGTTCCGCGATTCGGCTGTCGTCATCGATGCACTGCGCCTGCTCTACGTTGACCGACGCATCGGCGACGAAGCCCTGCAGCACGTGCGCGACTTCACCCGCTTCAGCGTTGCCTTGAACCGGCTCGACGGCCGTTTGGTGGCCGCCGTGTCCGATCGAGCCGCGCGCGTGGCCCCCGACCTGCTGCAGTACCTGCGCGAGGACCATGACCTCGCGAAGGTCCACGGGGATGCGGTCGCCGCCGAAACACGGGTGAACCCCGACGGCACGCTGGACATCCTGCGATGGGCGCGCCCCCAGCACGACGGGCCGCCGCTGCGCGCGCTGGCACTGATGCGCTGGGCGGCCAGCGGGCTCCTCGACGCGCCCCTGCTGGCGGAAGTCGCGGCGCTCATCCGCTTCGACGTCGACTTCACGCTGCGCCACTGGCGCGAGCCGTCGTTCGACATCTGGGAAGAGGAAAGTGGCCATCACTACTACACGCTGCGCGTCTCGGCAGCCGCGCTGGCTGAAGGCGCGGCATGGCTCGAGGGCCTGGGCGAGACGGCGCAGGCACAGCGCTGCCGGGATGAGTCGAAGGCCGTGCTGAGTCTGCTGGATGGCTTCTGGACTGACGACCCTGACGCGGCGCACGGCTACTACCGCTCGCGCAGGTTGCCGGACGACCGGCCCAGCCCGAAGGCGCTCGACATCGCGGTGATCCTCTCGGCGATCCACACGGTAGGCGCGGGGGTCGCACATGGCCCGGCCGATCCGCGCATGCAGGCCACACTGGCGCGACTGGACGCGCTGTTCGATGCGGCCTATCCGATCAACCGCGACCGCGCCGGAGGCCTTGGCGCGGCGATGGGCCGATACGTCGGCGACGTGTACTACTCCGGCGGTGCCTACTACTTCTCGACGCTCGGCGCTGCCGAGTTCTGCTTCCGAGCCGCCGCGCAGGGTGATGGACACGATTGGTTCGCACGCGGTGACGCCTACCTTGCGACCGTACGCACCTACACGCCGGCCAATGGCGACCTGTCGGAGCAGTTCGACCAGCGCAGTGGCGCGCAGACGTCGGCGAAGCAACTGGCCTGGAGCCACGCCGCGTTCATTTCGTGTGTCTCGGCGCGCCGCATCGCGGCCGCCGTTTGTCAGGCGCCGCCCGGGCGATGAGTGCGACGTCGCCGAACCGTGACGAGCCGGTTGTGAAGACCGGTGTCTTCCGTCAGGTCCGCGAGTTGCTTGATGCCGTGGGTGCATCGCAGGTCGCCGGCAAGCTGGCTGTGCTGGTGGGCGGAATCGTGGTGGTCGTGGCAATGACGGCCTACGCGCAGATCGAACTCAACAGCTGGAACAAGCCGTTCTACGACGCGATCTCGCGTCGCGACCTGAACGATTTCATCAAGCAGGTCGGCGTCTTCGCAATGATCGCCGGCGTGCTGCTGGTGCTGAACGTCGTGCAGAGGTGGCTGGGCGAAACCCTGCAGATGAGATTGCGCGAAGCTGTGGTCAATGACCTCGTGGGACTGTGGCTGCACCCGCGCCGGGCGTTCTGGCTGCAGGCCAGCGGCCCCATGGGCGCCCACCCGGATCAGCGCATGCACGAAGACACGCTGAAGCTGTGCGATCTGTCGGTCGCGCTCGGCGTGGGGCTGCTGCAGGCAGCGATGCTGTTCGGCAGCTTCGCCAGCGTGCTGTGGGTGCTCTCGAAGGACTTCAGCATCTTCTATGACGGCCAGGACCATGTCATGCCGGGCTTCATGCTGTGGGCGGCGATCGTCTATGCGATCGTCGGCTCGCTGATGACCTACTGGGTCGGCAACGGCCTGATCCTTCGCAACGCCGAGCGCTATGCACGCGAGGGCGAACTGCGCTTTTCGCTGACACGCATCAACGAGCATCTCGACGGCATCTCGCTGGCAGCCGGCGAGGCCGACGAGAAGCGACGTGTCGCCATGCATTTCGGCGATGTCCTGCGTGCGCAATCGCGCGTGGTGCTCGGGTTGACCAACCTGACGTGGGTGACTGCGGGCTTCGGCTGGGTCACCATCATCGCGCCGACGCTGGTGGCGGCACCGCTCTACTTTTCGGGGAAGGTTTCCTTCGGCGGCCTGATGATGGCCGCCGCTGCCTTCACGCAGGCGCAGTCGTCGCTGCGCTGGTTCGTCGACAACTTCAGCATCATTGCCGACTGGCGCGCCACGCTGCTGCGCGTCTCCGACCTGCGCCAGATGCTCGCGTCCGACCTCGAAGCTCAAGCGAGCGGCAGCCGCATCGCCTACGAGGAGAGCGAAGACGACACCCTTTCGATCGAAGCGCTCGAGGTTCGCGCCTGGACCGGGCACGATCGGCTGGACGCGCCGGAACTCATCGTGCACCGCGGCGAGCGCCTGCTGATGCTGGGCACGCCGGGCACCGAGAAGACCTTGCTGTTCCGCGCGCTCGCGGGCCTCTGGCCCTGGGGCTCGGGCATCGTGCGCCGGCCCCGCGGCGAGGCGATCCACTACATGCCGCGCGGCACGCCCTACCTTCCGCGCGGCACGCTCGCCGAAGTGCTGTCGTACGGGGTGGAGCCTTCGATCTATCCGAGAGAGGCCATGGTGGCCTCGCTCGCCAGCGTAGGCCTCCAGCGGCTGGAGCCATTGCTGGACAAGACGGGGCGCTGGGAGCGCGAGCTCAGCATGGACGAACAACTGCGACTGGGCTTCGCCCGCGTGGTGCTGCAGGCACCGCCCTGGCTCGTCATGGACGACGCCTTCGGCGCGTTCGACGACGACACGCTTGAATTGATCATCGACGTGCTGGACACGCTCGCGGACACGGGCATCGTCCATATCGGATCAGCCGGAGAGGCGCACGACCGGCTGTTCACGCAGGTGGTGCATCTGGTCAAGGCGCCGAACGCAATGCCCGAGGAGCAGCGACCATGAGACAGCCTGGGTCCACCCCCCGTCGCGCGCGTCGCGCGCTGATCCGGCTGCTTCTTGCGTGGCCCATCTGGGCCCGGGCGGCGGATTTCGGCTTCCGGCCACCGGCCGATCCCGACGACGCCACTGCAGCAGAGCTGATGAAGGATCTGGCGCTGCGCATCCTGCCGGTCTACCAGGAGACGGACACGGACGGCTTCCTTGCCAACGTGACCGCGCTTCAGATCGTCAGCGGCGCCTATCGTGCGGGCGCCGACAGCAGCAAGGCGCTGCGCGGCCGGCGTCAGGGCAAGCCGTTCGACGACCTGACCCAGCGTGCGATCCTCGATGGCATCTATGCTCGCGCGCGCGTGCTCGAAGCGGACGAGCGCGTGGGCTTTGCCGAAGCCTACGGGCGGGCGTTCCAGGAACTGGTGTCGCCTCTCGACAATGCGCAGGCCCAGGCCATCATGGCGCGGCTCGATATGCCGCTTGCCGTGTACAGGAAGCCGCTCGCTCAAGCCTTCGATCTCTGGCGTGCGAAGGGAAGCCTCCCGGAGGCCGACGCGCTGGCGCTCGTGCGCATGTGGCTTTCATACGATTCGCGTCGCAACTTCGGGGCGCTGCTGCCCGAACTGTTCGCCGCGGAAAACCGCAGCCGCTATCTGGCGGAAGGCGACATCCGGATTCCCGTGCGTGGAGGTGTCATCCATGCCAGCATGGTCCGGCCCGGTCGCGCAGACGGCGCTCTGCCGACGCTGTTGCGCTTCACGCTCGATCCCTCAGAGGACGACGCGCGAGGCAGCGCCGTCAGAGGCTATGTCGGCATCACCGCCTATGTGCGCGGACGCACGCCCGACGGCAACGGCGCCGTGTGGCCCTTCGTTCGCGATGGCGAGGACGCCGTGGCCGTCATCGACTGGATTGTCCAGCAGCCATGGAGCGATGGCCGCGTGGCCATGGTCGGCGACGGCTACTCCGGCTATGCCGCGTGGGCGGTCGCCCGCAGGAGACCGCCGGCGCTCAAGGCGATCGCCACGATCGCGCCGATGGCGCCGGGCATCGACTTCCCGATGGCCGGGCAGATCTTCCGCAACAGCATGGTGCGCTGGGCGCAGGAGCACGCGACCCTCGATCCGCTGCGGCCCGATGTCGCCGTCGAAGGTGACGCCGACGCGGATGCGATATGGCAGGCACTCGACGCGCGCTGGTACCGGGGCGATCGCCCTTACTGGGACATCGACCGCGTCCTGCTGGGCAAGCGCAGCAGGCTGATCCGGACCTGGCTGACGCACCCGAGTCACGATCGTTTCTGGCAGAAGTTCCTGCCGTCGCCAGAGCAGTTTGCGCGGATCGACATTCCGGTGCTCACCTTTGCCGGCTACTTCGGCGCCGATGCCGGCGCGCTGTACTTCCACAACGAGCACCGCCGCAACCGGCCGCAGGCCGACACGACGCTGCTGGTCGGCCCCTACGACGCGACATCGATCCGCCCCGGTACGGCCGCAACGCTGCGCGGCTACACGCTGGACCCCGTCGCACGCGTCGATCTGCCCGATCTGCGCTATCAGTGGCTCGACCACATCCTGAAGGGCGCGAACAAGCCTTCTCTGCTGTCGGATCGCGTCAACTACCAGGTGATGGGCGCGGACCAATGGCGCCATTTGCCAACGCTGGATTCGCCGGAGCGCACCCGCCTGCGCCTGTACCTGGACGCCGGCGAACGCGATGACACGCATCGGCTGTCGTCAACGATGTCCGAAAGCCTTCGTACGCCGCGGCTCTCGGTCGATCTTGCCGATCGGCGCGATGTGCGCATCCCGTGGTCGAACGCGCTGCGCGTGAAGGAACTTGCGATGCGCAACAGCGTCAGCTTCGTCAGCGATCCGCTGCCTGCGGAGACTGAAATCGACGGAAGCCTGCGCGGCGTGTTCGACATGACGCCCTCGCGGCAGGACGTGGACTTCAACATCGCGGTGTACGAGCAGACGGCGAGTGGTGAATACCAACTGCTCTTCGAGCCCTACGACTTCCGCGCCAGCTACGCGGGCCACCGCGTGCGTCGCCGGCTCCTTCGGGCCGGCATGCGTCAGTCGATGGCCTTCACTGCCGAGCGCGTGACCGCCTGCAAGCTTGCGGCGGGTAGCCGCATCGTGCTGGTGGTTGGCCTCAACAGGCGACCGGACCGGCAGATCAACTACGGCAGCGGCAAGGACGTGAATTCGGAAACCATCGCCGACGCAAGATGGCCCGTGCGCGTGCGCTGGCATGCGCACAGCTACATCGAGATGACGACGCCTTCGTAAGGTGCGAGCACCAGCGGGCCATCGATGACGTTGGCGCGCGCGGGGTCGGTCGATGCGAGCACGGTCGGCTCGCGCGGGATCAGCGCCGGTGAGATCGGCGCCGACGTGGCGCCGAAGTTCAAAAGCACCACCAGTCGTTGTCCGCCACTGTTGCGTGCGTAGGCGAGCACTTCGCCCCCGGCTGCCAGCGCTTCATGGTCGCCCTGGTGCAACGCCGGCTCTGCGCGGCGCAATGCGATGAGGCGCTGGTAGAGCGCAAGCATCGACCCCGCGTCGCGTGATTGGGCTTCCACGTTGCGTGTTCGCCAGTCGTCCGCCAGGCGCAGCCACGGCGTGCCGGTCGTGAAGCCGGCGCTGGGTGCGGCGCTCCACGGCATCGGGGTTCGCTCCGGGTCGCGGCCCAGGCCCATGCCGGGCTTGTTCTTCTCGAACGGGTCCTGCACTTCCTCGGCGGGGATGGGAACGTCCGTCATGCCGATCTCGTCGCCGTAGTAGAGCGTCGGCGTCCCGCGCAGCGTGAGCAGCAGCATGGCCGCGAGACGCGCCATCTTCGCGCCGACGCGGCTCGCGATGCGAGACCTGTCGTGATTGCCAAGCACCCAGTTCGGTTGCGCGCCGTCGGGCAGGGCGGCTTCATAGTCGCGCACCAGCTGGCCGATGTGCGCGGCCTGCCACTCGGCGCCGATCAGCTGGAAGTTGAAGGGCAGCTGCACGCCTTCGAGAACGCCATTGGCGCTCTGGCCGTAGTAGGCGACCAGACGCGGAAGCGGCAGGTAGAGCTCGCCGATCAGCACGCGCGACGCGCCTGCATCGCTGAATGCATCGACAACGCCGCGCATCTCGACCACGATCTCCTGCACCTCCGGCAGGTCCGTGTTGTAGAGCATCAACCAGCGGTGAAACGGGTCCTGACCTTCCACGAAGTCCGGGTTCGGCGGGTTGTCGCGGAACTGGGCGTCCTTCATGATCTGGGAGAGCACGTCGACGCGGAATCCGTCGACGCCGCGCCGAAGCCAGAAGCGCAGCACCTCGTACATCGCGGCGCGCACTTCGGGGTTGCGCCAGTTGAGGTCGGGCTGTTCCTTCAGGAACGAATGGGCGTAGTACTGGGCGGTCGTCGGATCGAAGCGCCAGGCCGGGCCGCCGAAGTTGCTGATCCAGTTGTTGGGCGGTCCACCGTCGGGCGCGGGGTCGCGCCAAAGGTACCAGTCGCGTCGTGGGTCATTGCGTGCGCTGCGGCTCTGCACGAACCATGGATGCTGGTCGGAGGTGTGGTTCGGCACGAAGTCCATGATGACCTTGAGCCCACGCGAATGGGCGTCGCTCACCAGGGCATCGAAGCCATCCAGCGTGCCGAAGCGTGGGTCGATGCCGCAGAAATCGGAGATGTCGTAGCCGAAGTCCGCCATCGGCGAGGGATAGATCGGCGAGATCCACACGGCGTCGATGCCGAGCGCGACGAGATAGTCGAGTCGCGCCCGGATTCCATCGAGGTCACCAATGCCGTCGCCGTCGCTATCCTGAAACGAGCGCGGGTAGATCTGATAGACGATTCCGTTCTTCCACCAAGTGTCGGCCGACATCTGGCGAGGGTGCCACGATCAAGACCGGATGGGAAGGTCCGGCCGCGTGCGCCTATTGCCTGCCGTGATCGTGGTCGTCGTCCTCGTCCTCGTCCTCGTCATCGTCATCGTCATCATCGTCTTCGCGGTGGCCTTGATCGTCCCGAAACCGCTGGTTGACGAACTTCGATCCGCCCAGGTCGGCATCGGTGAACGCGAAAACGAACCACTGGTTCGGATTGGCGAGCCCACCCGGCGTCGTGGCCAGGAAGTCGTTGTCATTGCCGACGTACAGCGTGTGCTTGGTCACGCCGTCAACCATCACATCCTCGCCGAAGGTCATGCCTTCGAGCTTGGCGGGGATCTGCGCCGCCGTGAGGCCGTGCGCCTTCAGGGCGGCTGCAATGTCCAGGAAGAGGGACTTCGGGGCCGCCTTCTGCAGCAGCGCGGCCTGGCCGGTCAACCCCGAGACATCGGCCGCACCCTTGATGTCGATCTTGTAGATGCGCTTGACGTCGGCGTTGCTGTCGTCGCCGAGGCCCTTGCCGTCGCGTTCGAGCACCAGCAACTCGTGGTTGTTGAGCGCCAGTAGTTCGCTGCTGTTGTAGGCCTTGGCCTTGTCGTCCAGGTAGTTGTCGTAGGCGTACTGCGTCGTCGCACCGGTCTTGATCGCCGGGTTTCGCGAGACTGCGCGCGTCTTTCAGGGTTCGTCAGTGCGGCAACTGCAGGTAATGGCTGCCAAGGGCGGTGAGCTGGCCATTGGTGGCGAGCACGCTCGTGTGGTGCGGGTCGCCGCCCTGCGTCCAGCGACCGGTGAACCATGCATAGCGGAAGACGTCGGCGCGCGACTCGCAGACAGCGACCATCTCGGCCATCTGCGCCATCTGCTTGTCCACCGTGTCGATCTGCGCGCTGCCGTCTCCGTTGTGCCAGTTGGCGAACTCGGTGACCCAGAACGGCTTGCCGTACTTGTTCAGGCGATCGAGCTGATCCTTCAGGCCGTAGTCGTACCAGTGAAAGGCCAGGTAGTCGATACGGGGATCGCGGTTGCTGTTCGCCCCACGGTAGGCGGCGTAGAACGCATCGAGCCATACGACCGGATCGGCAAAGCCGGGCATCGTGCCCCAGGTCATCGCAGGGCCGACGAGTTGGACGCCTGTCTGTGCAGCGATCGCCTCGTAGCGCGGCCAGAGTTGCGCAGCCTGCGCCGGCGTGAGGTTGGCCTGGTCGGTGAGGTTGGGCTCGTTGAGCAGCAGCAGATGCCGGATCTCCGGATGCGACTGCAGGTAGGCGAGCGCCTGCGCGTCGTCGAAGTCGCCCCACAGCATGGGAACGAAGTCCATGCCGAAACGCGCGGTGTGGTCCGAAGGAGCGCCCGCATTCGGCCGGAGGGCCCAGTCGTACCACCAGCTGACCCCGGGCGCGAGCGCAGCCATGTCCTGCTCCGTCGCAATGTCGTAGGCGATGCCGCGCTTCATGCTCTTGCCGGGACTGACGCCGCTGCTGCCCGATGAAGGCTGTGCAGTCGAACTGCTGGAGCCCGGCGCAGAGGAAGCAGGTGCGTTGCCCCCGCCACCCGCGTTGGCTGCGCCGGCGATTGCCGCAGTACCAGTACCAGCACCACCGCCGCCACCGCCACAGGCCGTGAGACCAGCCGCGGCCAAGGCTGCAAGACCCGCGGCGAGCAGGCGCCGGCGTTCGCCCGGCGGCACGCGATTCAGGCGATTCACACGAAGCTTCTTCATAACGGCAACCATCACAGGGAGCTCAGAAACTCGATCACGGCGTCCCGCTCTTCCTTGGACATCGCTTCGAACTTGCCGCGGCTCGCCGCGGCCTCGCCGCCATGCCACAGGATGGCTTCCATCAACGTCCGCGCCCGGCCGTCGTGCAGGTAGTGGACGCTCTCCGCGTTGCCCTGCACGTACTTCAACGATCCCAGTCCCCACAGCGGTGCCGTTCGCCACATGCTGGCAGTCGCCTTGCCTTCGGCAAGCGTGTCGGCAAGGCCCGGTCCCATGTCGTGCAGCAGCAGGTTGGAGTAGGGGCGGATCGTCTGGTTGCGCAACTCGGCGAAGGGATGGTTCGCACCCGTTTTCATCTGTGGCGTGTGACAGGCCACGCATCGGGCTTGCGCGAACAAGGCGCTGCCACGGCTGATCTGCATGGGGTTGACATCGTGCTCCGGCGAGACGCGCGTGTCGGCAGGGAAGCCGCTGCGAAGGCTGCGCTGTGCCGGCACCGCCAGCAGCGAAAGGTAGTCCGACAGGCGCTCCAGCTCCGACGCGGAGATCGACGTGCCCGCAACCGCATTGCGGCAATCGGGACCGAGCCGCTGGCAGTCCCGCGAGGGGAACACCGGGCTCGTGACGCCCATGTCCTTGATCAACGCATCGCCGATTTGCTGGCGCAGCGTGGCCTTCGAAGCCTTCCAGCCGTAGCGGCCCAGATGGAATTTCCCGGTCTCGGGATCGGCCACCCAGTTCGGCACGCCTCGCACGCCGTCACCGTCGCGATCGGTCGGGTCGGCCAGCGCGAGAATGGTCGATTCGTCGATCGCCTCGATCAGCCCCATGCCCACGACCTGCGCTGCTTGCCTCACCGAGTACTTCGCCGGCACGGGGCCCTTGAAGGCGTAGACCGGCTTTCTCAGCTCGACCTTCTCGCCGTCGGGCAGCGTGTAGAGCGTGGTGTCGTACGACTGCACGCTCACGGACAGGTCCGTGGCGCTCGCATCGCGGCTGCGCTGCTGCACGTTCACGCCATACGTTGCGTCGGGCAGCGGATTGGCGCCGGTCGACGCGGCTGCAGCGGTGAGCACGGCCATCGAGTCCAACCGCGCGCCGGTGCCCGGAACGATGCTGCGGCCGTTGAGCGTGTGGCAGGCGATGCAGCGCTCCTGATTGAAGCGCGGACCGAGCTGGTTCACGTGCGCTGCGAACACGGGGTTGTCGTCCGGGTGTTCGGAATGCTTGCCGTCCAGGAAGGATGTGTGAAACAGGCGCCGGCCCTGCACGAAACGCTTGGCATTGACGATGCCGATGTTGTTGGACATCTGCTGGAAGACGCGCATCGGCTCTTCCGAGTAGTTATACGAGAGGCTCGCCGTTCCTCCAAGCAGCGTCTCCTCGGGCAGCGGCGCGGAGTTGAGGCGCGGCGCCACGCCATACCACGGCACCAGACCCTGACCCACTACGTAGAGCTGTTCGAACGAGTAATAGCGGCTTCCGGCGCTGTCGACCACCGCCTTGCCCTTGAGGCTGTCGGAGACGGGTTCCCCGGCATGCATCCCGTCGCCGAAGCGCTCCAGGCGCTCGGCGGGCGACAGCTCGATCACGTCGCCCGTCCTGAGCGCGCGGTGCGGCTGGCCCTTGGGCACATCCCAGTACGAATCGAAGTCGATCTTGCAGTCGCGGCTGCCCGCCGTACAGATCGGCTTGCCGCCCATGGCCGGGTTGTTGAAGCCCGTGTTGAGCGCCCAGCCATAGTCGCGCACGTTCTCGTCATTGCTGTTGCGGAAGAGACTGAATGTCGTGCCGTCGAAGGTTCCGTCGTTGACGATCAAGACCATTTCGATGAGCTGCTTGCCGGCCGGCACATGGTCACGGATCTCGATGCCATACGTGCGGTTCTGGAAGTAGGCCGACGGAAAGGTGAGATAGCGGCCCGGCCCCTGGTCGGGCGCGGTCCAGTCTTCACCTCGCTCGCGCGCGTGGCGTTCGGTGGGGCGCATGCCCATCAGCGTGACGAGCGTTCCGTCGGTCTCGCGGTACTGGATCTGCTCGGTGACTGGCGAGCCCACTGCATAGAGGGGATAGAAGCTCGTGATGCCGAGGCTTGCATCCACCGTCACGGGCTGCGTCGGCGGCAGGGCCGGCGATGGCGGCACGGGGTTGGGCATGTCGATCTGGGTGCCGATGTTCTCCGGCTCGCCCGCAGTGCCATCTGCTTGCGAAGCAGAGGGCGTCGTGGCTGCGGGCGATGTCGCGGTGGCCCCGATCACCCCCGACTTGGACCCACCACCTCCGCCGCAAGCACTCAGTACGGCCGCGGCAATCAGCACGGCGCCCAGATTCATCGTGTCCACAATTCTTCTCCTCGCGTCCTGGTCTTGAATAGATTGGTTGCGCATGAACTTCAGGGAAGTTCATGGCAGACGTCGTGGATGAATTGCGCAGTCTTCATGCCAGGTCCGCGACGCCATGGAAGACGTCGCGCCTGACACGATTTGTCACTTGCCTGGCAAAAAACGAAGGTCGTTACCAGCTCAGGCGATAACCCTTGCCGTACACCGTCTCGATGCGCAGCGATTCGCCCTCCGACGGCACGACGCGCTGAAGTTTTCTGCGCAGTTCGTACGCGTGCTGCTTCACCGCGCGTTCGGCGGCGCCATCGATGCGGCCGCACAGCGCCTGGCATAGCTCTTCGGTTGCGACGAGCTGGTTGCACTGTTCGAAGAGCACGCGCGTCAAGGTCAACTCGCGCGACGTCAGCCGTTCGTGCCGGCGATGCGAACGCAGCACGCCATTCGCGAGATCGAGGGTGTAGGCGCCGATCTTCAGTGCGGGCAATTGCGACGCGCGCAGCTTGACGCTGATGCGCGCAATCGCGCGCTGGACCAGATGGTGCGACAGGGGCTCGCAGCTGATCGCGTAGTCATCTGCGCCAAGCAGCAGGGCGCGCGAGATGTTGGCTGCGCCGCCTGCGCCGACCACGATGATTGCGGTCTGGGCCGTCAGATGCGGGCGCAGATCCGCAATGCAACCTGCAGTGCGCGGCTCCGAGTCCTCGACCAGGATTGCCGCGAAGGCTTGCGTGGCGTGTGCTTCGATGAACGCGGCGGCGTCATCGAATGGCGCGACCTCTATGCCTTGAGCGGCCAGTGCGCGCGTGATGTACGCCATCACGTCGCGATTCCACATCAGTGTTGCGATTCTCATTTGCCGTACTAGTCAGCATTTCATGTGCCGCGGGATCGAAGCGGGAAAATGAGAACTTACTAGTACGTATTCGAGGTCGAACTCGCGACCTCGGTTGACAAATATGTCAGCCGGACGCGCGCATGCGCGGGCGAGCGCGCTCGGGTGGCTTCATTGTTTCTCATCCATCAATGCCGCGTTGTCGGTGAGTGTCTTGGCCCGCAGGGCGCACTTGCCTACAGTTTCTACATCGGCTTTCGTCAATACGGAGAGCGCAATGCCTGTATCTACCCGGTTCGAGTTGAGGTTCTCATCGCTGTTCAACTCAGGCCGCGGCTTCGCATTCGCATGCGACTCGGCAGGCCACGTGAATCTTTTCTCTTTTTAATCTGCAGCTCATCACCATCATGAAACTCAAAGCCCTGACTGACCAGCGTCCTGACGGCGCACTCGTGGATCTTGCATCTGCCTCATGCGCCGAGCGTGCGGCCGCTTCGTTCGAGGAGCGCGAATCGCATCGGGCTTCCGATGAAGATACCGCTTGGGACAATTGGAAGTCTGTCCGCGATCTGGGGGGCTGAAGGTGAGTCTGCCCGAGGTGGCGCAGGGGCGGTGAATGGCTGCCCGAACGCGGCGTCCCGACCCGTCCGCGTCGCAGCGCATCACGTGCAACAGGGACTTGTGTCGCAGCACTTCCCGCGAGAGACTGAGCGCCTCACACGGAGGATTGCCATGGCCACTCCCGACGAACTCCAAGCGACCATCGATGCGCTCGTTCAGAAAGGCAAGGGGATTCTGGCGGCCGACGAAAGCGGGTCGACCATCGCCAGGCGATTCAAGACGATCGGCGTGGAGTCGACCGAGGAAAACCGGCGCGCTTATCGCAGCCTGTTGCTGGCTACGCCCGACCTTGGCCGGTACATCAGTGGCGTCATCCTGTACGAGGAGACCCTGAACCAACGCGCGGACGATGGCGAGCCGCTGCCGCAGTTGGCAGCGCGATTAGGGATCGTGCCCGGCATCAAGGTCGATGCGGGAAAGATCCCGCTCGCGTTGGCACCCGGCGACGAGATCACGCAAGGTCTCGATGGGCTCGCCGAACGCTTCAAGGGCTACAGGCAGCAAGGCGCGCGATTCGCGAAATGGCGCGCCGTCTACAACGTCTCCGACACCTTGCCAAGCCGCGCTGCAATCGAAGCCAATGCGGAGGCGCTTGCTCGCTACGCCGCGGTCTCGCAGGAGCAGGGCGTGGTGCCGATCGTCGAGCCCGAGGTGCTGATCGACGGCGATCACACGCTGGCGCGCTGCGCGGAGGTGACTCAGGCTGTGCTGCACGAGGTTTTCCGCGCCTTGGCTCGCCATCGGGTGGCGTTCGAGCACATGTTGCTCAAGCCCAGTATGGTGGTGCCGGGCAAGGCGCACGCGCTGCAGGCAACATCTGATGAAGTGGCTTCGGAGACGATCCGCGTGCTGCGCAGGGGGGTTCCGGCGGCGGTTCCGAGCATCAACTTTCTGTCCGGTGGGCAGTCGCCTGTCGAGGCGACGGCCAATCTGGATGCGCTGAACCGACGGGGCCCACAGCCGTGGCATCTGAGCTTCTCCTATGGACGCGCGCTTCAGGAGCCTGCGTTGCAGGCGTGGCAGGGCCGGCCCGCCAACGTTCTGCAAGCCCAGGAAGCGCTGCTCAAGCGCGCACGACTGAATGGCGCGGCCAGCGTGGGTGCGTACAGCGCGGACATGGAAAACGACGGCTCTTGATCCCGCAAACGGGCCTGAGCCGTCCGGCATCAGAAGAAGAATGCGGCCCACTCCGCGGCCGTGCTGATCCGTGCCCGACTATTCGCCTGCGGTCTTCGCCGGTCGGATGCGCGGGCCGAGCTGGTCAAGTACCTGCTGTGTCACGAACACGCGGTCATTCGCTTCGTCCGGGACCACCGGCAACAGGCGAACCAGCAGCGAGGTCCGGGGCAACGCCACTGGCGCGGAGGGTACGTAGATCGTGATCGGCACGCCGGCGGCACCCCGGGTTCGCAACGTCGGCAAGGGCTCCTGGCCGATCACGATGTCCGCACCGCCATCGCCGCGGCCGGGGTGGCTCACGGCGAAGTCTTCGGGTCTGAAGTCGATGTCATCGGAACGAGAGAAGTTGTCCGCGCCGTCGAGCATCTGCGGATTGAAGGCGCCCTCGATGACCAGGAATGCGGGTTTGCCTTCTTCGTTGGCAAGCTCGGCAGTCCGAAAGAGGGTATAGGCCATGGTGGCTCTCAATGACGTTTTCGCATTGCCACGAAATTCGACTCGAAGCAGCGCATCCTCCAGTTTGGCGCTTTGATAGCCGAACGCGCTGTTCGCTACGTCTCGCGATTGGTAGGGAGTTGGAACGGCACAACCTGTGAGAGTGGCTGCACAAACGAAGCACCAGATCGATTTTTTCATTGTTTCTTTTTTCGGGGGAAGATCCGCCTCCCAACGGGCAGGTTCACGAATCGCTCGATTCGGTATATCGACCGTCCGGGCGCAATCTGCAGCGCACGCTTCGGGCAGCAGGCCGGGAGCGTCGCACGCCGCCCCAAAGACTGACGTTCGACAGTAGCGGTAAGCTGCCCGGCAATTCCACAAAAACTGTCTATGCCCCGAGCAGTCCTGGCCGAAACCCAAATTCATTCCGCTGTCCGCGACAAGATCGCCCGGCACCATGCCGCCATCGTTCACGAGGTGCAGACCGCCGTGGCGGCGCATGCGGTCGTGGTGGTCGGCATGGGAATCAACCCATTTCCGAAGAAGGCCAAGCGCCTGCTCGAAGAAGCCGGGGTGCCGTACCAGTACATCGCCTACGGCAGCTACCTCTCAAAATGGCGCGAGCGCAACGCGCTCAAGATGTGGACCGGCTGGCCAACACTGCCGATGGTGTTCGTGCGAGGCACGCTGATCGGCGGAGCCGAGGATCTGCAGAAGCTCATCGCGAGCGGCGAGTTGGCGAGGTTGATGGCCGACTAGAACGCGGCTGCCCGTTTCCACGGTGGCAGGTTCTAATGCGAGTCATGAGTACGACCTACCGCATGCCCGGAGCAGTTTTGACCGAGCGCGAGCACTCGGTTCCCCTGGTTCACGGCGACCCGCTGCGCGGCTCGATCAGCGTGTTCACGCGCGAGCTTGCTGCCCCGGACGGCCTTGATCGCCCCTACCTCGTGTTCCTGCAGGGCGGCCCGGGATTCGAGGCCGCCCGTCCGACGAGTCCGCCCTCAGGGTGGATGGCGCGTGCACTTACCGACTTCCGGGTCCTGCTGCTTGACCAACGAGGCACAGGGCGCTCCACGCCCGTCGGGCCGGTCGTCCCGGGGGCAGCGCCCGCCGACCAAGCCGAGTACCTCACGCATTTCCGCGCCGACTCGATCGTGCGCGACCTCGAACTGATCCGAGCCGAACTCGGCATCGTCCGCTGGAGCCTGCTTGGTCAGAGCTTCGGGGGATTCACCTCGCTCACCTATCTGTCGCTGGCTCCCGAGGGCCTGCGGGAGGTACTGATCACCGGCGGCCTCGCGCCGATCACGAATCGGCCGGTCGACGAGGTCTATGCAGCGACATGGGCGCGCGCGTACGAAGCGAATCAGCGCTATCACGCCCGATACCCAGGAGACCTCGATCGTTTGCGGGCGATCCTGCGCCGGCTCGACGAGGAAGACGTCCGCTTGCCCAATGGCGACCGCCTCACATCGCGTCGGTTTCGGCAGGCCGGGATGTGGCTCGGCGACAGCGCCGGGTTCGAACGGCTGCACCACCTGCTCGAGCTGCCCTTCGGCTCGGCGGCATTCATGATCGACGCGCAGATGGCGTCACCCTGGGAGCGCAATCCGATCTACGCGACGCTCCATGAGTCCTCGTACGCCGACGGGGGTGCCACCCGCTGGTCGGCGCACCGGCTCGCGCCCGAGGAGGCAATCACCGGCGACCTCCTCGGCGCAGAGCACGTCTTCCCCTGGATGTGGGATGACTACTCGGGCCTGCGCGCGCACCGCGAGGTGGCGCAACTTCTGGCCCAGCATCCATGGCCACGCCTGTACGACGCGGACCGACTCGCCCGCAATGAGGTCCCAGTGGCAGCGACCGTGTACGTCGACGATGTCTACGTGGAGCGATCATTTGCCGAGGAGACGGCCCGTGGCGTTCGTGGGCTGCGGGCCTGGGTGACCAACGAGTACGCCCACAACGGCCTGCGGGCCGATGGCGAGCGCATCGTGGGCCGTTTGCTCGACATGGTCCGCGGCCGGGCGTGAGCCGAAGTCCGTGGCCTTCGCGTACCCAGCTAAGCGGCCGCGTTCCAAAGCTCTACTTGGCAAGAATCCATCCAGCGATTTGCTGGACAACGTCGCGATCAAGCCCATTGAAGCCGTGATAGGCCATCGCCTCGCACGGGTCGCCTTTGTTCTCTCCGCCGTTGAACGTCAATAGTTCCTTGCTGGGCGAGTTGTCGAGTTTCGCCATCAGCGTGGGCACTTTCGCAAACTCGCAGAGGGCGCAGCCATCTTGCACGTGATGCACGACGAGGACGGGGATGCGGATTTTGCCGAGCGGCATGGCCGGGACGGGCCGGCCCTTGTCATCCACGAGGACGGTCGAGGTCAGCACAATGCCGTCCGGTCCTTCCGGGCCGGGAAGCTCCGTGGCAATGTAGGCCACGGACTGCGTGCCGCGACTGGTGCCCACGAGCCACACCTTGGCCTTGGACTCCTCGCGCATCCACGCGATGACCGCCTTGATGTCTGCCACATGCTCTGGCTTCTGGCGGAAGCCGCCGAGGTAAGGCGGACTCTGGCGGTCGGACGGGGCATCGACGACGGCAACCATGAGTCCCTGTTCCGCGAACAGTTGCCGTGTGCGAACGAGGAAATTCCCGTCGCCCCACTTGAGCGAGCCATTCGGAAAGATCTGCAGCCCGCCGTGCCCGCCCGCAAACAGGACCACGCCACCTTTCGCCATGGGCGGTGTCAACACGAGCATTCGCTGCGTCACGCCGGGGCGGGTCGGAATATCGACAACCTTCTGCGTGATCTGCGCCATGGCCTGCGAAGCCAGCGCCATGAAAAGGGCCGCGAGCCAAGGCTTCACGACATTGAACATCGAACGATCTCCTTGCGAATCAATGCCCCTTACAGCAGATCGCGACGGACAGCCGGTATTCGGTCCAAGGTCCGCTTCAGGCCAATGAGGAGTGCATTCTCTCGCGGATACTCTTTGGACTAGCCACTGACGAGCGAAGCATGCGCCTCCCCAAGTTCGGACTTGTTCCTTCGTTGCTCCTCGGTGCAACGCCTGTGGTTGCACAGATCAACGCCGGAACCCTGCCTCCCACCCCATCGCCTCCGTTCAAACTCGCGAAGGTCGCGCAGTTCGATCTGCCGTGGCGCATCGCTTTCCTGCCAGACGGACGCATGCTGATCACCGAGAAGATCGGCAAGCTCTTCCTCGCGACCCAATCCGGGCAGAAAGTCGAAGTCACTGGCGTACCACCGGTGCTGTACCAGAATCAGAACGGCCTGCTTGGCGTCTACCTGTCCCCGTCCTATTCGAGCGATGGGTCGATCTACCTGACCTATTCGGAGCCCGGGCAGGACCCGGGCACCTCGAGTCTGGCGCTCGCCCGCGCGACGCTCAAGATCGGCACCGGCACCGGCACCGCCTCGCTGGAGGACCTGACGGTCGTCTGGCGCGACCCGATCAAGGGCAAGGGGGGCCAGGTCGGCGCTGCCGTGGCCTTTTCGCCCGACCAGAACTTTCTTTTCCTCACGGTCGGCGATCGACAGCGCTTCACCCCCGCCCAGGACCCGAACCAACCCGCCGGCAAGATCCTGCGGTTGACCCTGGACGGCAAGCCGGCACCGGGCAACCCCATGGAGGGCAAGACCGGTGCACGGTCGGTCCCGGTGATCGATCCGCCAAGGGATACGGAGGCTGCCAAGACCGCGCCGGTCGTGAGCACCTATGTTTTTGACGGGCCCAATCTGACGCCGTCCGAAACATGGACCGCGGGACATCGCACGCCCTACGGCATCGCGTTCGCGCCGGATGGCCGCCTTTGGGAGCTCGAGCATGGGCCGCGCGGCGGCGACGAACTCAACCTGATCGAGCCGGGCAAGAACTACGGTTGGCCGCTCGTGTCCTATGCGGTGAACTACGACGGCGTGCCCATTGCAAGCCCCGACACGCGCCCCGACCTCGCCAAGCCAGTGATCTACTGGACGCCGGTCCTCGCGCCCGGCAACCTGATGTTCTATGGCGGCGCAATGTTTCCCCAGTGGAAGGGCTCAGCGTTCGCGACCGGCCTCATGAGTCGTGCCCTGCACAGGATCGAGGTACACGGCTCGACCGCGACACCCGCCGAGCACTGGACGGTCGGCTTCCGCGTCCGCGATGTCGAGCAGGCGCCGGATGGCGCGCTTTGGCTGCTCGAGGACGCGCACGAGGGCGGCTTGTATCGACTCACCCCGAAGTAGTGACGCATCGAGCGGTACCCAAGCCTGCGTCAACCCATGACAATGGAGCCTGCGTCGAGATGGAGGTCGCCAGCGACACGCAGCCATGCCCAAAGAGTTCCGGCATCGCCTCCTGGCCATCATGGCCGCGGATGCGGCTGGCTATTCACGTCTGATGTCCATCGACGATGTGGGAACGATGGATGCACTGGAGCGGGCCCGAAAGGTCTTTCGTTCACAGGTTGAGGCGGAGGGCGGACGCGTTGTCGATACCTCCGGCGATTCCGTCCTGGCAGTGTTCGACACGACCAATGGCGCGGTGCGCACCGCAGCTGCGGTACAGGCGGAACTCGCAGCCCTTTCCGAACGGGTGCCCGAACACCTCAGGTTGCGCTTTCGCATCGGCATCCATCTGGGCGACGTCGTCGAGAAGGCGGATGGGAGCGTCTATGGCGATGGGGTCAACATTGCCTCGCGGCTCCAGGCTCTGGCCGATCCGGGTGGCGTCATCGTCTCGCATGCCGTGGAAGAAACTGCATCCCACCGCACGCACCTGGGCTTTGAAGATATCGGCAATCAATCCGTCAAGAACATTGCGACGCCGGTCAAGGCGTTTCGACTATCGCTGCGCAATGTGCCGACGGCCCAGCCTCCGAATGTGCCGCCGACCGGCCCCGCAGGCGCGGACGGTCGCCATGCCTGGGCTCTCCCGCTACGCCGGTGGAGAACGTGGCTGGCTACGGGCGCACTGGTCGGCGCCGCGATCCTCGCGGCAGCCGCGGCTTGGCGATGGCAACCGGTTCCCAGGGTCAATGTCGATGAGGAAATCGAGGCGCGGCGCGCAATTGCGGTCCTTGCCTTCAACGACAAGCGGACCAATGGTGGCGGATCGCCGCTCGGCGACGATTTGGCGGATGCCGTCAGTGGCCAGCTCCTGCACAACGGCATGCGTGTTATCGAGCGAGCCACCACGATGCACCAGAACCCGGCCGCACCTGAGTTCGAGCGCATCGGTGCCGAACAGCATGTCAAGTACGTACTTGGCGGGCGAATCACCCAGGTCGGGGATGCGGCTCGTGTCGCAACCTACTTGACGGAGATCGAAACGGGCGAGGTCTATCGGTTGTTTCAGACCGACTTCAAGACCGAGGACGAGGCGGCGCGCTCCAACTACGCACGACTTGTCATGGCTGCGCTCAGGGCGCGCTACTACGAGATTGAAACTGCGCGAGCCCGGCTTCCAGGTCGCGACAAAGATCCGGTGGATGCAATCGTGCTGGGATGGCGCGATGTGGACCGAGGCAGTCAGGAAGACCTCCAAAGCGCGCGGCATCGCTTCGAGTTCGCCGCGAACGCCGACCCCAACTCTGTCAAGGCGTCCACTGCACTCGGCGTGGCACACCTGTTGAATTTCTACTACTTCTATAGTGACGCGCCTCGCGCCGAACTGGACCTCACAGAGAAGGCGCTCAAGCATGCCCTGGACCTGGCGCCGGACAACACAGAGAACCTCGTCGCCTGGGCCGAGATGTTGATGCTGCGACAGAAGCCCGACGATGCGTTCTGGGTGTGGCGCAGGGCGCTCGAAGCCAGCCCCGAAGACCAGAACGCTCACCTCCGGTTGGCGAGCGCGCTGCTGCGGCAAGGCCGCTACGCGGAGGCCGCGGAGCACATCGGCCAGGTCACCGAGTTGCGTCCCTACCAGCGGCGCCAGCAGTGGTTCAGCCAGACCCTGGCTGATCTCGCATTTGCACAGGAACACGATGACGAGGCCTACGCGATCTTGCGCAACTGGGCCGCCGAGTCTCCGAACAACGGCAGACCCTACCTGATGCTCGCAGCGATCGACGCCCTGCACGGACGCACGGACGCAGCGAAAGCCAACATGGCCAAGCATCGCCAGATGGTGCCCTTGAGCAACGTCGCTTATGTCGTGCTGACTTACCCGTCGACGGACCCCGACTTTCTTGCGCAACGCGCGAGACTGATCGATGGCCTTCGAAAGGCGGGCCTTCCGGAAGGTGGTCGATGATGGAACTCCAGCGATTTTTGATGCGCTTGGCCACAGGAGCGCTGTATCTGGGCTTTGTGCTTCTCGCCGGGGTGTTTGCCGCATCTGGCGCGCACGCACAACAGGGGGGGTCGGTGACGCCATCGCGTCCTGGGGACTCGAGGTATGCCAACCCTTGGGGCCCTTCACCGCCCAGCTCACCAATCCCGTTCGGGGGCGTGGCTGTGAACTTCAAGGCGCCGCAGGCAAGCACCCCTGGCTTGTTGATCTCTGCCTATTTGTTCAAGCCTGCAGAACGGGCCAAAGGGGCGGTAGTCATCATTGGCGCAGGCGGCGGCGTGAGCAACAACCGAGAAGGTCATTACGCGCGCTCACTGAGTTCGGCCGGATACATGGTTCTGGTTGTAGACAGTTACGGCGCACGCGGTGTTCAGAGCACTACGGAGGACAATGCCGCAGTCTCCATCTTCGATCAGGCGCTCGATGCCTTTGCCGCAAGAAAACTACTGATCGACGCCGGGAATTCTGCCGACCGCATCGCAGTGATGGGATCAGGCCGGGGTGGCACGGTCGCCCTCTTGGCAGCAGACCGGACCTTCGTTCGCGGCGCGGACGACAAACGCTTCGTGATCGCAATGGCGATCAGCCCGGGATGCATTTTTCATCCACTCAAGCCGAAACCAGTCGCCAGCGTATTCATCGCCCTCGGCGACAGAGACAACATCGTCGGCGAGGCACGCTGCAACGAATGGGTGAAGGAGTACGCAGCCGCTGGCGGAAAGGTCATCAGCAAGGTCTATCGCGGCGCGGCAAGCGGGTTTGACGGCGATCCGGTGGACATACGGATGTTCAACTTCCCGAAAATCGAGACCTTCGTCGACTGCAGGGTCGACGTCGACCCGGATGGACGCTCGGTGTATGTCGGCCAAAGCTTCGAGGAGTCGCAGTTCGCCGCACTCGTCGAGCAAATGCGCAAGTCGTGCATTCGCCGGGGCGGCTCCGGCTACACCAACCTGACCCAGAAGGCCAACGTGACGCTGGACCTGATCGACTTCCTGGACTCCAACTTTCCGCAATGAAATAACCCAGCGCGATGGCTCTTCTGGACTGGGCTGACATTGTTTGCTTGTGTTGTCATACGCTGAAGCCGGCTCCTTTAACGCCTTTGTTGCCATGGAACACGCATGATCGTCCGACCGCGCCCGAACTGGTTCCGCATGCTCTTTGTCTGGCGCGGCTCGGTGCTGCCGGTGATCCTGCCGCAGCTATTGGGCACCACTGCCTTCGCGATCCTGGTCACGGTGCTGCACGGCGTCGTGTTCGCATGGAAGATCCCGCTCAACTTCGTGCCGTTTTCGCTGATCGGGTTGACGCTCGCCATCTTCCTGGGCTTTCGCAACAGCACGAGTTATGCGCGCTACTGGGAGGCACGCACGCTCTGGGGCACGCTGCTCAACGAAACGCGCGCGCTGGTGCGGCAGGCACTGACCCTGGTCGAACCGCCATCGGACGTGCACACGCTTGCCGCACGGCTCATCGCATTCGTGCATGCACTTCGGCACCAGTTGCGAACGACCGATGCGAAGGCCGATCTGGAACGATTGCTTGTGCCGCAGGACTGCGCCCGCGTACAGGCGGCACGCTACAAGCCGGCGATGTTGCTGCTCATGGTGGGCGAGTGGCTGGCCGATCGACTCCGGGCCGGGCAGATTTCACCCGCGCTCGTGCAAGCCATGGAAGTACCGCTCGGGCGTTTGACCGAAGCCCTGGGCGGCTGCGAGCGCATCGCGAGCACGCCGATCCCCTTCACGTACTCGGTGATCATCCATCGCACGATCTACCTGTATTGCGTACTGCTGCCCTTCGGCCTGGTCGACGCGATCGGGCCGATGACGCCGGTGATCGTCGCCTTCATCGCCTACACCTTCTTCGCGCTCGAAGCCCTGAGTGCGGAGATCGAGGAGCCCTTCGGCACCGAGCCGAACGACCTCGCGCTCGATGCGATGTCGGCCATGATCGAATCGACGCTGCGCGAGATGATGGGCGATGCGCTCGCGCCGCGAACCGGGCCGGCGCCCGGCGAGTTCATCCAGACCTAGCGCTTGCCGGCAACCAGACGCAGGCCGGGCATCAGCTCCGCGGCGATCTCGGGCCGGTCGAGCGCGTAATCGAGATTCATGCGTGCGATTTCGACATGCTCTTCGCCCAGGGCTTGCGCGCGAGACCCTTGGCCGCGCTCGATGGCCTGGACCAATGCGTGATGCTGGCGATGGGCCTGCTGCATCCACTGCTGGCCTTCTTCCATCGACGACTGCATCGGCAGCATGGCGCTCGGCGAGGCGAAGGGCTGCCCCACCAGCAGTTCCATGATCCGCTTGAGCGTCGAGTTGCCGCAGCCGTCGATGATGAGCCGATGGAAGTTGTCGTTCATCTCGACATAGGCCGCGTAGTCGTCCAGCTCCATCTGGGGCTTGTTCACCGCCCTGTCGCCGGCATCGAGGCAGTCGTTCAGGTCGCGCAGCAACTGGCGCGGCGCGCCCTCTTCGGCGAGCAGCCGGGCCGCAAAGCCCTCGATGACGCCGCGGACGCGGATCGCGTCGGCGATCTCGCGTGATGTAAAGCGGCGCATCTGGTAGCCGCCGGCGGGCGAGGGCTCGATCAGCCCTTCGTGCTCCAGGCTGCCCAGGGCCAGCCGCACCGGCGTGCGCGATGCGCCCAGTCGTTCAGCAAGAGGGATCTCCGCAAGACGCTCACCGGGGACGAATTCGCCCTTGAGGATCATGTCGCGCAGCTGTACCAAGACGCGGGATTGTTGAGAGTCCATGGCTGGGATTGCATGCAATCAAGACGGCTGATTCTAGTCCCGTGGCCAAGGGCGCACGCAAGAAGTCGTTTCTGGCCCGGTTAATGCATGCACATGGACACATGGCCAAAGAAATCGGGTTCATGCACCAAGGAAGATCATCAAAAGCGTAGGTATTTACCCGCGAAATTGACCGCTTTGCTGGCTCAGTCCATTGACCTCGATCAACCTCCGAGCGAACAATGCGTGCCATTGCATGCAATCGCGTGCAGTCCCCACCAATTTCAGGAGTCCCACATGATCAGCGCTGAAAAGAATGACCTGATGACCCGCGTCGGGCCCGACATGCCGGCGGGCAAGCTGCTTCGCCGCTACTGGCAACCCGTGGCCTTGACTGAAGAGTTGAAGGGTCCGCGCCCGCTCAAGGCAGTGAAGCTCATGGGCCAGGACTTCGTCCTCTTCCGTGACCAGCAAGGCAAGCTCGGCATGCTGGATCGCGATTGCCCCCACCGCGGTGCCGACCTCGCGTTCGGCCGTCTCGAAGCCGGCGGCCTGCGTTGCGCGTTCCACGGCTGGCTGTTCGATGCCAGCGGCCAGTGCCTCGAGACGCCGGCCGAACCCGCGGGCAGCAAGCTCTGCACGCGCATTCAGCAGTCGGCCTATCCGGTCGTCGAGAAGAGCGGCGTCATCTTTGCCTATGTCGGCGAAGGCGAGCCGCCGGCCTTCCCGGACTTCGACTGCTTCGTCGCGCCCGACAGCCACACCTTTGCATTCAAGGGCCTGTGGGAGTGCAACTGGCTGCAGGCGCTCGAAGTGGGGATGGACCCCGCGCACGCCTCGTTCCTGCACCGCTTCTTCGAGGACGAGGACACCTCCGAGAGCTACGGCAAGCAGTTCCGTGGTGCCTCCGCCGATTCCGAGATGGCGATCACGCAGGTGCTTCGCGAATACGACTGCCCGGAGATCCGCGTCGCGCCGGCACCGTACGGCATGCAACTCACCACGCTGCGCAAGCTCTCCGAGGAGCAGACGCACGTGCGCGTCACCAACGTCGTCTTCCCGCAGGCCTTCGTCATTCCGATGAGCAGCGAGATGACCATCTCCCAATGGCATGTGCCCGTGGACGACACGCACTGCTACTGGTATGCGATCTTCACCAGCTTCACCGGCCCGGTCGACAAGCAGCAGATGCGCGAGCAGCGCCTCGGCACGATCGAGTTGCCCGAGTACACCTCGCGCAAGAACAAGCGCAACAACTACGGCTACAGCGTCGAGGAACAACTGAACCAGACCTACACCGGCATGGGCGAGGACATCAACGTGCATGACCAGTGGGCGTGCGAATCCATGGGCCCGATCCAGAACCGCACGCGCGAGCACCTCGGCACCACGGACAAGGGCATCGTCGCCTACCGCCGCATGCTGCTGGAAGCCATCGACAGCACGATGGCCGGCGACAAGCCCCCGATGCAGCCCGATGCCGAACAGGCCACCGCGCTCACGGGTCCGCCCTCCATCGATGGCGTGGCGAGTGCCGCCGACGTCGAGACGTACTGCAAGGACGCCGACCTTGCGCGGCGCCAGAGCAGCGACTGGGCTTCTGCACGTCTGTCTGCCTGAGGACGTCGATCATGGAAAGCTTTGTTGAACGCTTCGGCCTCTGGTCCGGCGACCAGCGCAAGCAGGCGAACGATGTCATCGCGCGCCTCAAGTCGGGGGAAGTGGACGTGGTCCGCTTCGTCTGGCCCGATCAGCACGGCATGCTGCGCGGCAAGACACTGGTCGCGCATGCGGCGCAGGACGCACTGCTGGAGGGGGTCAACCTGACATCGACCCTGCTGGCGAAGGACACATCGCACAAGACGGTCTTCCCGGTCTTCTCGGCCGGTGGCGGCTTCGACAACCCCGGCATGCAGGGCGGCGCCGATTTCAAGATCGTGCCGGACCCGGGCACCTATCGTGTGCTTCCGTGGTCGCCGCGCACCGGCTGGGTGCTTTGCGATGCCTTCACCACGGATGGCAAGCCTTGCGTCTTCGGCACTCGCCAGATCCTGCAACGTGCGGTGGGCGAACTCGATGCGCTGGGCCTGGAGTTCGTCGCCGGCCTCGAAGTCGAGTTCCATGTGTTCAAGCTCGACGACCCGAGTCTGCGCCTCGAACATGCGGGACAGCCCGGCGAGCCGCCGCGCGTCTCGCTGCTGACGCAGGGCCATCAGTACCTGACCGAACTGCGCTACGACCGCGTGGAGCCGCTCATGGAACTGCTGCGCTCGCAACTCATCGCGCTGGGGCTTCCGCTGCTTTCGCTGGAAATCGAATTCGGACCGAGCCAGTTCGAACTGGTGTTCGGCCCGACGGCGGGGCTGGTGCCGGCCGACACGATGGTGCTGCTGCGCAGCGCGATCAAGCAGATCTGCCAGCGCAATGGCTACCACGCGACATTCATGTGCCGGCCGCGCATTCCCAACGTGATGTCGAGCGGATGGCATCTGCACCAGTCGCTGCGCAGCAAGGCGGATGGCCGCAATGCGTTCGTGCCGCAGAACGACGACACGGCGCTGAGCCCGTTGGGCATGCACTACCTGGCAGGACTCAAGGCACACGCGCGCGGCTCCGCGCCGCTGGCGAGCCCGACCATCAATGGCTACCGCCGCTACCGCCCGTTTTCTCTGGCGCCTGATCGCGCCATCTGGGCGCGCGACAACCGCGGCGCGATGCTGCGTGTGCTCGGTGGTGCAGGCCAGAACGCGACGCGCATCGAGAACCGCGTGGGCGAGCCGACGGCCAATCCATATCTGTATCTCGCGTCCCAGATCTTCTCGGGCCTCGACGGCATGCGGAGGCAGCTCGATCCGGGTCCTTCGGCGGATGCCCCGTACGAAACCGAGGCCGACCAGCTCCCACGTTCGCTCGCCGACGCGCTGGCCGCACTTCGAGCCGACACGGTGCTGACGGAGCACCTCGGTACGCGCTTCGTCGACTACTACTGCCACATCAAGGAGGCAGAGATCGCCCGCTTCAACCTCGAAGTCAGCGAGTGGGAACACCGCGAGTACTTCGACATGTTCTGAGTTCGTCCCATGCCCACGATCAACTACATCCTCAAGGACGGCAGCACGCGCAGCATCGACGCCAAGGTCGGTGCCAGCGTGATGGAAACCGCCATCCACCACAACGTGCGCGGCATCGATGCCGAGTGCGGCGGGTGCTGTTCCTGCGCGACCTGCCACGTCTACGTCGAAGACGCGTTCATGGATCGACTGCCCGCGCCCGATGACCTGGAGAACGAACTGCTCGACGGCGTCGCGTCCGATCGTCTCCCGGGCAGTCGACTGGGTTGCCAGATCGTCATCACACCAGCGCTCGAAGGGCTCACCGTGCGCATTCCCGAGAGCCAGGTGTGATGAACGCCTCTCCGCTCGTCATCGTCGGGGCGTCGTATGCCGGTACGCAACTGGCGGCCAGCGCCCGCGAGCTGGGCTTCGACGCGCCCATCGTGATGCTGGGCGATGAACGTCACGCTCCGTATCAGCGTCCGCCGCTGTCCAAGGGTGTGCTGACCGGGAAGACCGCCCTTGACTCGCTGCCGCTGCGAGGCACTGACTTCTTTGACGTCCAGGGCATCGATCTGCGATTGGGGCGTCGGGCGACTGCAGTGGATGCGGGGGCGCAGACCCTGACGCTGGACGACGGCAGCACCCTGAAATACGGCACGCTCGCCTTGGCGACTGGTGCGCGTTGCAGGCCGCTGCCGGTCACCGGGAGTGACCTCGAGGGTGTCTTCAACCTTCGAACGCTGGATGACGCGTTGCGCGTGTCCGATGCGCTGTCCAGGGCCACGCAGGCCTGCGTGATCGGCGGTGGATTCATCGGCCTCGAAGTCGCGTCGGCGCTGGCAGCGCGAGGCGCCTCCGTCACTGTCGTCGAGAGCCAGCCACAACTGCTCGCGCGCAGCTTTCCGCCAGTCATGTCGGAGTACCTCGCCAACGCGCATCGCCAACGCCATGTCGAACTCATCCTCGGCCGTGGTGTGCGAGCGCTGTCCGGCACCTCGGGTCGGGTCGAGCACGTCGAGCTGGACGATGGCCGCCGCATCGACTGCGACATGGTCGTGCTGGGCATCGGCGTTCAGCCCAATGTCGAGCTGGCGCAGCAGGCGGGCATTGCGTGCGACAACGGCATCCTGACTGACACGCTGGGTCGTACCAGCGCGCCGAATGTCATCGCTGTCGGCGACGTCGCGAACACCGAAGCACCTGCGACCCCGGGAGGTCCCGCGCGCATGCGGCTGGAGTCCATCCAGGCGGCCAACGATGGCGCGCGCGCAGCGGCCAGTGCACTGGCGGGCAAGCCCCAACCCTTCGAAGGCGTGCCGTGGTTCTGGAGCGACCAGCACAACCTCAAGCTGCAGATGGCCGGATTGGCAATGCCGGGCGACGAGGTGATAGCGCGCGGCGACATGCAGACGGACCGATTCAGCCTTTTCTACCTGCGCGAAGGCGCGGTCGCAGCCGCGCACTCGGTAAACCGGCCTTCGGAACACATGCTGAGCCGAAAGCTGATCGCGCGTCGCGTGCGGATCGATCCGCGGCAGTTGGGCGACGAGTCCTTCGACCTCAAGACCCTCTAGAACGATTTCCACCGGCTTGCCGGTCAACCCCCAGGAGTTCCTCGATGAAGATGACCAAGAGAACATTGTTGGGCGCAGCCATCATGGCTTGCGCCGCCGCTCACGTCCCTGCCTTTGCGCAGGACGCGCTGCGGATCGGTTTGATCGCCACCTATTCCGGCCCCTATGCCGACTACGGCCGCCAGTTCGACGCGGGCGTGGCGCTGTACCTCAAGGAGCACGGCGGCAAGATCGCGGGCCGCCCGGTCGAGATCATCAAGAAGGACACGGCAGGCCCCGCGCCGGACGCGGCCAAGCGCATCGCGCAGGAGCTGATCGTGCGTGACAAGGTCAGCGTGCTCACCGGGCTCGACTTCAGCCCGAACGCGTATGCCGTCGGCGCGATCGCGACGCAGGCCAAGATCCCGACGATCGTGATGAATGCGGCGTCCTCCGCGATCACGGGCAGCTCGCCCTACATCGCGCGCCTGTCCTTCACGGTGCAGCAGGTGACCGATCCGATGGCGCGCTACATGCTCAAGCAGAACGTCAAGGAGGCCTACACGGTGGTGGCCGACTATGCGTCCGGCCAGGATGCCGAGACTGCGTTCAAGAAGGCCTTCACGGCCGGCGGCGGCAAGGTGGTCGGCGAAGTGCGTACGCCGATGAACAACCCGGACTTCTCTGCCTACGTGCAGCGCATCAAGGATGCCAAGCCGCAGGCCGTGTTCTTCTTCTTCCCGTCGGGGGTGATGCCTCCGGCCTTCCTCAAGGTCTGGAAGGAACGCGGCATGGAGGAAGCCGGCATCAAGCTCTTCGCCACCGGCGAGGCCACCGATGACAGCTTCATGGAAGTCACGGGCGACGTGGCTCTGGGCCTCGTCACCAGCCATCACTATTCCTATGCACATCCGAGCGCCAAGAACCAGAAGTTCGTGAAGGACTTCGAGGCGCAGTTCGGCACTTCGCTGCGCCCGAACTACTTCGCGGTGACGGCCTATGACGCCATGGCTGCCATCGATCTGGCACTCGCCAAGACCAAGGGCGACGTTTCGGGCGACAAGGTGATGCAGGCGCTCAAGGGCTTGTCCTTCGAGAGCCCGCGTGGCCCGATCGAGATCGATGCCGCCACGCGCGACATCGTGCAGACCGTCTACATCCGCAAGGTCGAGAAGGTGGGCGGCAAGCTGGTCAACGTGGAGTTCGACAAGTTCGACCGCGTGAAGGACCCGGCGAAGGAAGCCCAGTAAGCGTCTCGGTAGGCCACGCCATGGGAATTGTGATCTTCGACGGAGTGGCCTACGGGATGCTCCTGTTTCTGATCGGGGTGGGCTTGTCCATCACGATGGGGCTGATGAACTTCGTCAACCTCGCTCACGGAAGCTTTGCGATGGTGGGCGGCTATGCAGCCAGTGCACTCATGAGCCGCATGGGGCTGGGCTTCTTCCCCGCGCTGGTTGCCGCTTTCGTGGCGGCGGCCCTTGTAGGTGCGGTGCTGGAGTTCGTCTTCTATCGGCGGCTGTACCGGGCCCATCCGCTGGACCAGGTGCTGCTGTCCATCGGACTGGTGTTCGTCTCCATCGCCGCCTTCACCTGGGGCTTCGGTCCGACGATGCAACCGTTCTCGCTTCCCTCCTACCTGGAAGGGCAACTGGCGATTGGCAGCTTCGCGGTGGGACGCTACCGGCTGTTCCTCATCGCGGCTGGCGTGCTGGTTCTCGCAGGCCTGCTGCTGGGCTTGGGCAAGACACGCTATGGCGCGATGGTGCGCGCGGCGGTGGACAACCAGCGGGTTGCCGGCGGTACGGGCATCCATGTGCAGCGATTGTTCTTTCTCACCTTCTCGCTGGGCTGCGGCCTCGCGGGCCTGGGCGGCGCACTGAGCCTGGGGATGCTGGGCCTGGAGCCGAGCTTCCCGCTCAAGTACCTCGTGTACTTCCTGATCGTGGTGTGCGTCGGCGGTGCAGGGACGATCGCGGGGCCGTTCATCGCCGCACTGCTGGTGGGCATCGTGGACGTCGCAGGCAAGTACTACCTGCCCGAAGCCGGCGCCTTTCTCATTTACGTATTCATGATCGCCATGCTGCTGCTGCGGCCCAACGGCATCGTGCCTCGCAAGGGACTCACGTGAAGAACACATTGACGCTCACGCCGCAACGGCTGCGCGCCGCCGAGGTCGGTTTCTGGCTCGCGCTCGGCTGCAGCTTCTTCGTGCTGCCCGATCAGCTCACGCTGATGAGCCAGATCCTGATCTTCGGCCTGTTCGCGGTCTCGCTGGACATGGCACTGGGCTACGCGGGCATTCTCACGGTCGGTCATGCGGCGTTCTTCGGCGCGGGTGCCTACGTGGTGGGGCTGCTGGCCAAGCACGGCTGGGGCGAACCGATCAGCGGCTTGCTGGTGGCCCTGCTTGTGTGCGCCGCGCTCGGCTATGCGCTCAGCTACCTCGTGGTACGCGGCGCCGACCTCACGCGGCTGATGATCACGATCGGCGTGTGCGTGCTGCTCGCCGAACTCGCCAATCGGCTGTCGGGCATCACCGGCGGCACCGATGGCCTGCAGGGCATGGTGGTGTGGCCGGTGCTGGGCTTGTTCGAGTTCGATCTGTTCGGCAAGACCGCATTCGCCTATGCCTTCGTGGCTGTGTTGGTCATGTTCCTGCTGGTGCGCCTGGTATTGCGATCGCCGTTCGGCCTTGCGCTGCGCGGCATTCACGACAGTCGCAAGCGCATGCTGGCGATCGGCTCACCGGTGGAGGCGCGCCTGCGCATGGCCTATGCCTTCTCCGCAGCCGTGGCCGGTGTCGCAGGCGCGTTGCTGGCACAGACCACGCAGTTCGTCGGCATCGAATCGATCGGCTTCAATCGCTCGGCCGAGGTGCTGATCATCCTGGTGCTCGGCGGAACGGGGCGCCTCTATGGCGGCATGGTCGGTGCCATCGTCTACATGCTGGTGCACGACTGGTTCGCCGACATGAATCCGCAGTACTGGATGTTCTGGCTCGGCATCTTCCTGATCGCCGCGGTGATGCTCGGACGCGGCGGGATCATGGGCGCACTGTCGCGCCGCTTCCGCACCGAGGAGTCCGCACGATGAACGCCGCGCACGCATTGCAGACGCGAGGCCTGGGCGTCAGCTTCGGCGCCTTCCAGGCCGTGGCGGACGTGAACCTCACGCTGGAGCCGGGCGCGCGTCAGGCGCTCATCGGCCCCAACGGCGCGGGCAAGACCACGTTGATCAACCTGCTCACCGGGGTGTACCGGCCGACGGCAGGGTCGATCCTCATGGGCGACCAGGACATCACCGCACTGACCTGCGACCAGCGGGCCCGCATGGGACTGGCGCGAACGTTCCAGATCAACACGCTCTTTCCGAGCCTCACGCCGCTGCTGTCGGTGGTGCTGGCCATCAGCGAGCGGGAGGGGCTGGCTGCGACATGGTGGCGTCCTTTGAAGCGCTGCACGCATGTGTTCGACGAAGCGCATGCACTGCTCGCGCGCCTGCGGCTGGACGATCTGGCGAACGTGCCGGTGGCGCAGCTCGCGTATGGCAAGCAGCGGTTGCTGGAGATCGCACTGGCGCTCGCTGCGCGGCCTCGCATCCTCCTCCTCGACGAGCCCGCTGCAGGCGTTCCGGAGGACGAGAGCGGTGAACTCTTCGAGGTCATCGCGGACTTGCCGCAAGACATCAGCATCCTCTTCATCGAGCACGACATGAACCTCGTCTTTCGCTTCTCGCGCCGGATCTCGGTGCTGGTGGCCGGCCGCATCCTCACCGAGGGAGCGCCCGCGGAGATCGGCAGCGACCCGCGCGTGCGGGAGGTCTACCTGGGCAACACGCATGTCGGCGCGCATGCAGCCGTCGCGAAGGTCGCCTATGCCTGACATGCTCGCTTTCGACCAGGTCACCGCGGGCTACGGCAACGCTGTGGTGCTCGATCGTCTTTCGTTCTCGATCGCGCAAGGCCAGAGCCTCGCCATCCTCGGGCGCAACGGTGTCGGCAAGACCACGTTGCTCGAAACGCTCATGGGCAACACGCGTGTGATGAGCGGCGCGATCCGCTGGCGCGGTGATGACATCACCCGACGGGCCGCGCACCTGCGTGTGCGTTCGGGGCTCGGCTGGGTGCCGCAGGAACGCGAGGTGTTCCCCTCGCTCACGGTCGAGGAGAACCTCACCGTCGTCGCGCGAACTGGCACATGGAACCTCGACCGCGTCTACGACTTCTTCCCGCGCCTGCGCGAACGCCGTGCCAACTACGGCAACCAGCTCTCCGGCGGCGAGCAGCAGATGCTGGCCATCGGCCGGGCGCTGATGACGAACCCCGCGCTATTGCTGCTCGACGAACCGATGGAAGGTCTCGCGCCGATCATCGTGGAGGAGCTGGCGCGATCCATCCGGCGCCTGTGCGAAAGCGAAGGGCTTGCGTCGATCGTCGTCGAGCAGCATCCGGTTCTGGCGCTGGAGATGACCCACCAGGCGATCGTGCTGGAGCGGGGGACGGTGGTGCATGCGGGGCCGAGTGCCGACCTCGCCGCCGACGTCGCACTGCTGGATCGACTGCTGGGCGTCGGCATCGAAGAGTTCGCGAGTTGAAGCCCATGAAGCCGGTCGCCGTTTTCCAGCACACCGAAGTCGGGGCACCCGGCAGCGTGATCCCCATCCTGCAATCGCTCGGCTACGCTGTGCGCGTGATCCGCATCGTCGATGGCGAACCCGTTCCGAAGAGTGCCGATGACTTCTGTGGCCTTGTCTTCATGGGCGGCTACATGGGCGTGCATGACGATCTGCCGTGGATCCCGCGCGAACTTGCGCTGATCCGCGAAGCCGATGCGCTCGGCCTGCCGGTTGCAGGACATTGCCTCGGAAGCCAACTGGTGGCGCAGGCGCTCGGCGGCAGCGTCGCGCGGCATACCGCGCCCGAGATCGGCTGGCAGGCACTTCAAACTGGGGGCGATGCGCTGGCGCGCGAGTGGTGGGGTGAGTTCGCCGCGCGCGATGTGCAAACGTTCCAGTGGCACGGCGACACGTTCCAGCCACCGCCTGGGGCAGAGCAGATCGCGCGCAGCGATCACTGTTCGAACCAGGCCTTCGTTCTTCGCGACAGGCACTTGCTGCTGCAGTCGCACCTGGAGATGACGCCCGAACTCGTCGAGCTTTCACTCGAGCGCAACGGCGAGCAACTCAGGCGGCAGTTCGCTGCGGGCAATCCGGCCGTGAGCGATCCCGCGGATGCGACCAACGATCTCGAAGGGAGGACCGCACGCATGCGCGCGGTCCTCACCCGCCTGTACGCGCGCTGGGTTCGCGGCTGCGCGCCGCAGCGTCAGTAGCGGTACGGGTTGTCCGGACGGCGGTCGTATCGGTCCGGCACGCCATCGCGGTCGTAGTCACGGCGCGCACCCGGAGGCGGCGGGGCAGGGCGGCTGTAGTAGGCGCCCGGCGGCGGGCCGGCGTCATAGGGCACGGCCACGCAACCCGAAAGCGCGGTCACGGCGGCAGCGGCGAAGAGGAGTGGAACGAGGGCTTTCATGTGCACCAAGGTGCCCTCATCCGCGGCACATGCCACTGCCGCGTCCACCCGTCTCCAAGTAGGCGCATGCCGCTAGTTCGGCGGTGCGTGGCCGAGCTTCGCGCTCGTGGCCTCGGCCTCGCGCCGCAGCGCCGTAGCGATCACGCCGTCGGCCGAGGGATCGAAGCCGCCGGACGCGCCGAGCGCGGTGATCACCGCGCACACCCGACCGGTGAAGTCGTAGACCGGCGCAGCCACCGCGCTGATGCCGCGCAGGTAGACATCGCGCACGATCGCGCAGCCGGCCGCGCGGACTTCCTTCTGCAATTGCGCGATCGGGTCCGGCATCGGCAGCATCGCGAGCATCTCGGGCGTTGCTGCCGCGAGTTCTTCCTCGGCGAGCGTCCGCACGCGGGCCTCGTCGAGCAGCCCAAGGAAGACGCGGCCTGTGGCCGACCACACCAGCGACATCACGCTGCCCGCGCGCACATTGACAGTCACCGGCAGGCCGGGCTCCTCGAATCGCATGATGGTCGGCCCCTTGTTGCCCATCAGCGCGACGAAGCAGGTGACTTCGAGCTGCTCGCGCAGGCGCACCAATGCCGGTTCGACGAGGCGGATGGGCTCGGCCTGACGCATCGCGGTGAGGCCGATGCGGATCAGTTCGGGGCCGAGGAAGTAGCGTTGCGAGCCCGCGTCCTGGTCGACCAGCCCTTCCTGGATCAGGCTCGCGAGGTAGCGATGGACCTTGGCTGGACTTTCGTCGAGTTGCGCCGCCAGAGCGCTCAGGCTGGCGCTGCCGCCCATGGCCGAGAGGGTCTTCAGCACCGCCATGCCGGTCTCGGCGGATTGCACGCGCTGCCGGCGCTCCAGCACGCGTGGCGGCGCGCTCGTTTCGGTGGATGCGTCGGGCTTGCGGGTCTTTCTCATGGCGCTGGATCGTACTCAGGGGGGCAGGGGTCGGTAGAAACCCCAAGTGGTGAATTACGCATAGCGTAGAACAATTACGCAAATTATTCCAAAGGATTCAACCCGATGAAGAAGCTGCTTGTCGCCGCGCTCCTGGCGCTGCCTGTCCTGCCCATGTCCGCCTTCGCCCAGCAGGGGTTTCCGACCAAGTCGGTGCGTTGGGTCGTGCCCTATGCGGCGGGCGGTGGTTCGGACTTCCTTGCGCGCACCATCGGCCAGACGTGGTCGACGCAGGCGGGCCAACCGGTGCTGGTGGACAACAAGCCGGGCGGCAACACGGCGCTCGGTGCCTCCGAGGTCGCACGTGCCGCGGCCGATGGCTACACGGTGCTGTCGGCGGACAACGGCACGCTGGTGTTCAACCCGGTGCTCTACAAGACGCTGAGCTACAACCCGACCAAGGACCTCGCGCCGGTCACGCTGATGGGCCGCTTCCCGATGATCCTGGTCGTGGGCCCCGGCATCCAGGTGAAGGACGCCAAGGATTTCATCGCGCAGGCGAAGGCGAAGTCCGACGGCTTCAACTACGGCTCGGCCGGTGCGGGCAGCCCGCATCACCTCGCGATGGAACTGCTCAAGTCCGAAGCAGGCATCGAGATGACCCACGCACCCTACCGTGGCGCCGCACCGGCACTGGCCGACGTGGCCGGCGGGCAGATCCCCGCCATGATGGTCGACCTCGCCGCGGGCGCGGCCTTCATCAAGGGCGGCAAGGTCAAGGCGCTCGCCGTGGCGAACGCAACGCGCCTGCCGCAGCTGCCGGATGTGCCGACCTTCGCGGAGCTGGGCTACAAGAACGTCGAAGCCGCCGCGCTCGTCGGCATGGTGGTGCCGGCCGGCACGCCACCCGCGACCATCGCCGCCATCAACAAGCAGGTGGTTGCGGCGATCAACGATCCGGCGGTGCACAAACGCCTCGTCGACTTCGGCGTCGAGCCGGTCGGCGACACGCCGGCGCAGTTCGCGGCGCTTCTCAAGACCGAGTCCGACAAGTGGCAGAAGCTCATCCGCGACTTGAAGATCACGCTGGACTGAGGATCGCGCGATGAGCTCTGTTGATGTCCCTCGCCGAACCACCGGCTGCCCTGTGGCGCATGGTGCGCTCTCCGCCGAGCGCACGCCGACCGGCTGCCCCGTGAGCCAGCGCGCGGCCGACTTCGACCCTTTCGAAGACGGCTACCAGCAGGACCCGCCCGAGTACGTGCGCTGGGCGCGCGAGAAGGAGCCGATCTTCTGGAGCCCGAAGCTGGGCTACTGGGTGGTCACGCGCTACGACGACATCAAGGCGATCTTCCGCGACAACATCACCTTCAGCCCCGCCATCGCGCTCGAGAAGATCACGCCGACCGGCGATGAGGCGAACGCGGTGCTGGCTTCCTACGGCTTTGCGCTGAATCGCACGCTGGTCAACGAGGACGAGCCCGCGCATATGCCGCGCCGCCGCGCGCTGATGGACCCGTTCACGCCCGAGGAGCTCAAGCACCACGAGCCAATGGTGCGGCAGCTCGCGCGCGAGTACGTCGACCGCTTCATCGACGACGGCCGCGCGGATCTGGTCGACCAGATGCTCTGGGAAGTGCCGCTCACTGTGGCCCTGCATTTCCTCGGCGTGCCTGAGGAGGACATGGACACGCTGCGCAAGTATTCGATCGCGCACACGGTCAACACCTGGGGCCGGCCGAAGCCGGAAGAGCAGGTCGCGGTCGCGCATGCGGTCGGCAACTTCTGGCAATTTGCCGGCAAGGTGCTCGACAAGATGCGCGAGAACCCGGAAGGCGGCGGCTGGATGCAGTACGGCCTTCGCAAGCAGCGCGAGTTGCCCGAGGTCGTCACCGATTCGTACCTGCACTCGATGATGATGGCCGGCATCGTCGCCGCGCACGAGACCACCGCCAACGCCACGGCCAATGCGATGAAGCTGCTGCTGCAGCACCCCGACGTATGGCGCGAGATCTGCGAGGACCCGAGCCTGATTCCCAACGCGGTCGAGGAATGCCTGCGGCACAACGGCTCGGTGGCCGCGTGGCGTCGCATCGTCACGGCCGATACGCAGGTGGGCGGGGTCGATCTACCGAAGGGCTCCAAGCTCCTGATCGTCACCTCGTCAGCCAACCACGACCAGGCGCACTTCGCGGATGCGGACTTCTTCGACATCCGCCGTGACAACGCGAGCGACCATCTCACCTTTGGTTACGGTTCGCACCAGTGCATGGGCAAAAACCTCGCGCGCATGGAGATGCAGATCTTCCTGGAGGAGTTCTCGCGCCGGTTGCCGCACATGCGGCTGGCTGACCAGCAGTTCTCGTACGTGCCGAACACCTCGTTCCGTGGGCCCGAGCATCTGTGGGTCGAATGGGACGCGGCGAGGAACCCCGAGCGCGCGCAGCCTGCCCTGCGACATCCGGAAGTCCCGGTGCCGGTGCGCGTCGGCGAACCGTCGAAGGGCGCGATCACGCGGCCTGTTGTGGTCGAGCGCGTCACGCGCGCGGCTGACGGCATCGTGCGGCTGCGCCTTGTCGCGCCGGACGGCCGGCCGATGCCGCGCTGGACGCCGGGCTCGCACATCGACATCGAATGCGGGCATCCGGATCTGTCGCGGCAGTACTCGCTGTGCGGCGATCCCGACGACGCGAATGCCCTCGAAATCGCGGTGCTGCACGAGCCCGAGGGCCGCGGCGGATCTGCGTGGGTCCATGCGAACGTGAAGGCCGGCGACAAGCTCAAGATCCGCGGCCCGCGCAACCATTTCCACCTCGACGAGTCGGCGAAGAAGGTGATCTTCATCGCGGGCGGCATCGGGATCACGCCGGTGAGCGCGATGGCGCGTCGCGCGAAGGCATTGGGCATCGACTACACGGTGCACTACAGCGGCCGCTCCCGCTCCAGCATGGCGATGCTCGATGAGCTGGCTTCGATGCACGGCGAACGGCTGGTGGTCTACGCGGGCGACGAAAGCCGTCGCAATGATCTTGCAGCGCTGCTCGCCACGCCCGAGCCGGGCACGCAGGTATATGCCTGCGGCCCGAAGCGCATGCTGTCGACGCTGGAAAGCCATTGCGCCCCGTGGCCCGAGGACGCGCTGCACATCGAGCATTTCGAATCGACGCTGCGCACGCTCGACCCTTCGCGCGAGCAGGCCTTCGACGTCGAACTGAAGGACTCCGGCATCGTCGTGCACGTGCCGGCCGACCAGACGCTGCTGAACGCGCTGCGCGGCGCCAACATCGACGTGCAGAGCGATTGCGAGGAAGGCCTGTGCGGCTCTTGCGAGGTGCGTGTGCTGGGCGGGCGGATCGACCATCGCGACGTGGTGCTCACGCGCGCGGAGCGCGATACCGGCGCCAGGATGATGGCCTGCTGCTCGCGTGCCTGCGGGGGTGAGAAGCTCGTGCTGGAGCTCTGAAGCCTGCCCGGACCAGCGCGGCCGGGGCCGGCGTCACAGGCTTGTCAGGAATCAGGCAGATGCTGGCGAGAAAATGGAGCCCTTCCCAATTTCCGATGGAGGGCCGGTGGCCAGTGTTGACTATCCCCGCAAACCGACGACCGTCTTCGTGGCGGTCGTCCTTTTGTCTCTTGCGCTTGCCGTCGACCTCGTCTCCTGGCTCATTGCGCTGAACGACCTGCCCGGCGACGGCCAGGTCTACGGGCTGATGGTCGTGGCCGCGATCATGCTGGTGGTGGCCTACCTGCTCTGGCAGGTGGTCGGGCGGGCGCGGTGGGCGGCCATCCTGCTGAGCGTGCTGCTGGTGGTGCTGGAGTTGCCGAATCTCCTCGACCTCGTCACCGGCGGGATCGACCAACCGGTCGCCGAGGGTGACTTGCTGTTCGAGGGCGTCGAGGCGGTGCTGTGCCTGATCGGCGTCGCGCTCCTCTGGACGAAGCCGAGCCGCAACTGGTTCTTCCCGCGCGTGCGGCGCACCCAGAGGTAGGCAAGCACATCACGAGCTTACCGTCAACGCTCGCTATCGTCGCCATAGTCGTTTTTGGTCGCACCAAAACGGGTTCTGCCACAGAATGCCCCTTCGTCCCCCGATACAACCCAAGGAGTGGCTCACATGAGTAGCGAAAAGACTGTAGACGAGAAGACGGAAGCCAAGTGCCCGTTCAGCAGCCGGGCCAGCGGTGGCACCACCAACCGCGACTGGTGGCCGCAGCAATTGCGCCTCGACCTGCTTCACCAGCATTCTTCCAAGTCAGATCCGCTAGGCGCGGACTTCGAGTACAGGAAGGCGTTCAAGGGCCTGGACTACGCGGCGCTCAAGAAAGACCTCGCCGACCTCATGACCGATTCGCAGGACTGGTGGCCCGCCGACTTCGGCCACTACGGTCCGCTCTTCATCCGCATGGCCTGGCACAGTGCCGGCACCTATCGCACCGGCGACGGACGCGGAGGCGGTGGCCGCGGCCAGCAGCGTTTTGCTCCACTCAACAGCTGGCCCGACAACGTCAGCCTCGACAAGGCCCGGCGCCTCCTGTGGCCGATCAAGCAGAAATACGGCCAGAGCATCTCGTGGGCCGACCTGATCATCCTCACCGGCAACGTCGCCCTCGAGACGATGGGCTTCAAGACCTTCGGCTTCGGCGGCGGACGCTCCGATGTCTGGGAGCCGGACCACGACGTGTACTGGGGCCGCGAGACGACCTGGCTCGGCGGTGATATCCGCTATTCCAAGGGCTCGCCCGGCGTCGAGAAGGATCGCGGCGTGCTCGTCAAGGACGACGACAGCCAGGTGCCGCACACCCGCGATCTGGAGAACCCGCTGGCGGCCGTCCAGATGGGCCTCATCTACGTCAATCCCGAAGGCCCGGACGGCAAGCCCGACCCGCTCGCCGCGGCAAAGGACATCCGCGACACCTTCGGCCGGATGGCGATGAACGACGAGGAAACCGTTGCGCTGATCGCGGGCGGCCACACTTTCGGCAAGACCCACGGCGCCGGCCCCGCCAGCAACGTGGCGCACGAGCCCGAAGCGGCCGGCCTCGAAGAGCAGGGCCTGGGCTGGAAGAACGCCTTTGGCACTGGCAAGGGCGGCGACACCATCACCAGCGGTCTGGAAGTCACCTGGACCACCACTCCGACGAAGTGGAGCAACAACTTCTTCTGGAACCTGTTCGGCTACGAGTACGAGCTGACCAAGAGCCCCGCAGGTGCGCAGCAGTGGGTTGCCAAGGGTGCCGGCCCGACCATCCCGCATGCGCACGATCCATCGAAGAAGCTGGTGCCGACCATGCTGACGACGGACCTCTCGCTGCGTTTCGACCCGGTCTACGAGAAGATCTCGCGCCGCTTCATGGAGCATCCCGACCAGTTCGCCGACGCCTTCGCGCGTGCATGGTTCAAGCTCACGCACCGCGACATGGGCCCGATCGCCCGCTACCTCGGTCCCGAAGTTCCGGCCGAACAGCTGATCTGGCAAGACCCGGTGCCGAAGGTCGACCATCCGCTGGTCGACGCCAAGGATGTCGCCGCGCTCAAGAAGGACGTGCTGGCATCCGGTCTGACGGTCCCGCAACTCGTCTCGACCGCGTGGGCTGCGGCTTCGACCTTCCGTGGCTCCGACAAGCGCGGTGGCGCGAACGGCGCGCGCATCCGTCTCGCACCGCAGAAGGATTGGGCCGTCAATCAGCCCGACCAGCTTGCGAAGGTGCTGCAGACGCTGGAAGGCATCCGCGAGAAGTTCAATGGCGCACAGAGCGGCGGCAAGAAGATCTCGCTGGCCGATCTGATCGTGCTCGCGGGCAATGCCGCCGTCGAGAAAGCAGCAAAGGATGCTGGCCAGGACGTGACTGTGCCGTTCTCCCCCGGCCGCACCGATGCCTCGCAGGAACAGACCGACGTCGAATCCTTCGAGCCGCTGGAGCCGGTGGCCGATGGTTTCCGCAACTACGCGAAGGCCCGGTTCGCGGTGCCGACCGAAGCCATCCTGATCGACAAGGCGCAACTGCTCACGCTCACCGCGCCCGAGATGACGGTGCTCATCGGTGGCCTGCGCGTCCTGGGTGCCAATACCGGTGGTTCCAGGCACGGCGTCTTCACGCAGAAGCCGGGCACGTTGAGCAATGACTACTTTGTCAACCTGCTCGACATGGGGACCGAGTGGAAGCCCACCTCGGACGCCAAGGAAGAGTTCGAAGGCAGCGACCGCAAGAGCGGGAAGGCGAAGTGGACCGCCACGCGCGTCGACCTCGTCTTCGGATCGAACTCGCAGCTGCGCGCGATCGCGGAGGTCTATGCAAGCTCGGATGCCAAGAAGAAATTCGCCGATGACTTCGTGGCAGCGTGGACCAAGGTGATGAACCTGGATCGTTTCGATCTGGCGAGCTGAGTCGCTTCGTCCGTTGATCCGTCGTTCGGGCGGGCCGGTTCACGCCGGTCCGCCTGATTCTTTTTGCGAGCCGTCGTCATGAAGAAACGTGTTCTCGCGCTGGGCCTCGACCCGGCATTCGTCGATTCCGCGCGGATGGGCAACTTCACGCCGGAACTCGTTCGCGCATTCATCGAACAGCAGATCGATCAGATACGTGCGCTTGGATTCGAAGTCGAAAGTTGTCTCGTCGATGCCGGGGACACGGCCGAAGCTGAAGTCGAACGCTTGCTGCGCTCGCACGGCTTCGACTGCGTGATGTTCGGCGCAGGCCTGCGCGATGAAGATCGCCTGATGCTGTTCGAGAAGCTGCTCAATCTCGCGCATCGCTTGGCGCCGCAGGCGGCGATTTGCTTCAACACGAATCCGGAGGATTCGGCGGAGGCGGTGTTGCGCTGGGTCTCGCCCTGAGTGTCGTTGCGCCCCGGGGTTGCTACTGCCGCGCGCGGGTTGTCGTCATGCCGATGACACGCGCTCCATCTAGCCTTGCGCCGCGTCCTCCACGACGCACCTCACGCGCGCAACGCGCCCCATCTTTTTCAACGAGCAGAAAAAAGCATGACCAACAACTCTCGCCGAAAATTTCTTCAAAGCACCGCAACCTCCGGCATTGCCGCAGCCACTCTGGCAGCGTTTCCTCCGAGCATCCGACGTGCACTCGCGATCCCCGCGCATCACGAGACGGGCACTGTCAAGGACGTGAAGCACGTCGTGTTGCTGATGCAGGAGAACCGTTCGTTCGACAGTTACTTCGGAACCTTCAAGGGTGTGCGCGGATTCGGTGATCGCTTCGCGGTCCCGACCTCGAACGGCAAGAACGTTTTCTATCAAACCTACACCAAGGTCACGCCGACGGCCACCTACGTTCCCTACCATCTCGACGCGAGCAAGGGCAACGCGCAGCGCGCAGGCAGCACGCCGCACACCTGGGTCGACTCGCAGGCCGCGTGGGACCATGGCCGCATGGACAAGTGGCCCGATGCGAAGAACCTTCTCTCGCTGGGCTACTACGAGAACGCCGAAGTGCCTTTCCAGCGCGCGCTGGCCGATGCCTTCACGCTGTGCGACCACTACCACTGCGGCATGCACACCGGCACGATCGCGAACCGGCTCTTCTACTGGAGCGGCACCAACGGCCCGAACGGCGTCAGTCCCGTCGATGGAACCAAGGTGAATGTCGCGGCGCTGAACAACCAGTTCAATGGCGGCAACGACATCGGCCCGTCCACGCAGGGCTGGACCTGGACCACCTATGCCGACCGTCTCGAAAAGGCCGGCGTGAAGTGGAAGGTCTATCAGAGCCTGATCGACAACTACGGCTGCAACGAGATGATGGGCTTCCGCCACTGGCGCGCCGCGATCGAGCAGATGCCGGAATCGCGTCGCCCGATCTACGTCGCCTCGACCGACATCACGCAGCCGGTGACCGCCGCGGGTCCGTTCTATGACCCGGTGGTGGACGATGCGCTGAGCCCGCTCGCAAAGGGCTTCCACAACACGATGCCGTACGGCTTCCTCGAAACCTTCCGCGACGACATCCAGAACGGCAAGCTGCCGGCGGTGTCGTGGATCATCGCGCCTTCCGCGTACAGCGAGCACCCCGGACCGTCGAGCCCGGCCAAGGGCGGCTGGTATGTGCAGCAGGTGTTGGATGCGCTCACCGCCAACCCGGAGGTCTGGAGCAAGACGGTACTCCTGATCAACTTCGACGAGAACGACGGCTTCTTCGATCACCTGCCGTCGCCCGCGGTGCCTTCGCGCAATGCGGACGGCACGTTGGCCGGCGCCAGCACGCTCTCCGATGCGGATACCGCTGTGGAGTACCACAACTACGCACCGGCAACCACGAGCCAGCCCGCGATCGATGGTCTCCCCTACGGCCCCGGTCCGCGCGTGCCGCTGTGGGTGGTATCGCCGTGGAGCCGTGGCGGCTGGGTCAACTCGCAGGTCAGCGACCACACCTCGACGCTGCTCTTCCTCGAGAAAGTCTTTGGCGTGGCCGAGCCTCAGATCGGCGCACACCGCCGCGCGGTATGCAGCGATCTCACCAGCGCCTTCAACTTCGAACACCCCAACGACGAGCCGCTGCCCACGCTGGCCGGCCGCAAGACCAAGGACGAGGCCGATGCACTGACGCTGGCGCAGCAGGCGCTGCCCAAGATCAATCCGACCACCGACCTCGTGCTTCCGGTACAGGCCACCGGCGTGCGTCCATCGCGCGCGCTGCCGTACGAGTTGCACACGAGCGCGCGTGCAGATCTGCTCAACGGCCGCGTGCAGCTGCTGTTCGCGAACAGCGGGCGCGCTGCTGCCGTGTTCCACGTCTACGACAAGCTGCACCTGTCGGACCGTCTGCCGCGCCGCTACGTGGTCGAGCCGGGCAAGCAACTCAGCGACTACTGGGCCGCGATGAGCGACAACGCGGGCCTGTACGACCTGTGGGTGCTGGGCCCGAATGGCTTCCACCGCCAGTTCAAGGGCGACATGAACAAATTGCGTAGCAATGGCGCAGCGGTGCCGGAGATTCGTGTGGGCTATGACCGCCGCCGCGGTGACATCCACCTGCAGGTGCGCAACGATGGCCGTCGCGACTGCGTCTTCACGGTGCGCTCGAACGGCGCGTATCCGCGCCCGGACGGCCTCGGCGCTGCCGGCAAGGATGACCATCACGACAACGGCAACCACAGCGGTTGGGGCAACGGCAAGGGCAACAACGACCACGACGACCACCGCGACGGCAACGCTGCCATTGCGAGCAACCGTGACGGTTCGTGGACGCTGCGCGCCAAGGGCGGCGACGACGCGAGCGTGCGCTGGAGCCTCGACGACAGCGGCAACTGGTACGACTTCGTCGTCACCTGCGACGTCGACCCGAGCTTCTATCGCCGTTTCGCGGGCCGCGTGGAAACCGGCAGGCACTCGGTGAGCGATCCGGCGATGGGCCTCGCGGATCGCTTCTGACGAACCGGCGAGCGATCGGAAAGGATCGCGCGGGCGCGCAGGGCCGCCTCGACCACGAGTGCGGCGTCCTGCGCGCAGTGCTGCAGCATGCGTTCGTCGTCGTCGATGTTCGCGTGTTCCGTTCTGTCGAGCAGCGTTCGGCTGACCTCCAGCGCTGCGGATGCAACGGCCAGACACATGTGCAGCCCGGCATCCGTCCGCTGCCCGGCGGCGATCGAACGCGCCGCAACAAGGCTGCGCTCGGTGCGATCGCTTGCGATGCCCACGAGGCGCGAGTGACGCGCGCCTTCGACGATCTGCGCATCGAACAGTTCCAGCATCACGTTGTCGACGGCGCATCGTGCGCGTTTGATCTTGTCTGCGACAGGGCTCATGGGGGTTGGCTTGGCGGAAAACGAGTCGCGAGTCTAGTGAGCGAAAGAGGACAAATCGGGGAGCGTGCTCCCCAATCCTTCCCAGATTGACGCGCAGCATTCTCGGGATGCACGCATCTTCTGTTTCGTACGGCGGGCCCCGCCCGCATCTCGCCTTTCATTCCCCACAAGCCCTGGAAGCCGCCGACGAATGAGGCGCGCCATCCTGGCGCTGGCGTCGACGCTCCTTGCATCGACGACCTGGGCCATCGAACCATTCACCGTCGAGGACATTCGCGTCGAAGGCCTTCAGCGTGTCGAGGTCGGCACGATCTTCGCGACGCTGCCGGTGCATGTCGGCGACACCTACACCGACGAGACCGGCGCGAGCGCCATCCGCGCGCTCTTCGATCTGGGGCTGTTCAAGGACGCCCGCATCGATGTCGTCAACAACGTGCTCGTCGTGATTGTCGAAGAACGCCCCACGGTGGCCGACGTCGACTTCGTCGGCGCGAAGGAATTCGACAAGGCAGCCCTGGTCAAGGCGCTGCGCGAGGTGGGGCTTGCCGACGGGCGGCCCTTCGACAAGGCGCTCGCGAACCGTGCCGAGCAAGAGTTCAAACGGCAGTATGTGAGCCGCAGTCTCTACAACGCGCAGATCGTCACCACCGTCACGCCCATCGAGCGCAATCGCGTGAACCTCACGTTCACGGTGACCGAAGGCGAGGTGGCGCACATTCGCGAAGTGCGCATCGTGGGCAACAAGGCTTTCAGCGAGAAGACGCTCCTGAACCTGTTCGACCAGGATAGCGGCACGATGCTGAGCTGGTACACCAAGTCGAACCAGTATTCGCGCGCCAAGCTCAACGCGGACCTTGAAACCCTGCGCTCCTACTACCTCACGCGCGGCTATCTCGAGTTCAACATCGACTCCACGCAGGTGGCGATCTCACCGGACCGTCAGGACCTGAGCATCACGGTCAACGTCACCGAGGGCGAGAAGTTCGTCGTGTCGGGCGTGAAGCTGGCGGGCAACTACTTCGGGCGCGATGACGAGTTCAAGTCGCTCGTGCAGATTCGTGCCGGCGAGCCGTACAACGCCGAGGACGTCAATGCGACCGTGAAGGCATTCGCCGACTACTTCGGCAGCTTCGGCTATGCGTTCGCGCAGGTGCAGCCGGTGCCGGAGATCGATCGGGAGCACGGTCGGGTGAGCCTCACGCTGAAGTCCGAGCCGTCGCGCCGCGTGTCCGTGCGGCGCGTGGTCGTGTCCGGCAACGACCGCACGCGCGACGAAGTCATCCGCCGCGAGTTCCGGCAGTTCGAGGCGTCCTGGTATGACGGTGACAAGATCAAGCTCTCGCGCGATCGTGTGGACCGGCTGGGCTACTTCAGCGACGTCGACGTGCAGACGCAGGAGGTGTCCGGCGCGCCCGATCAGGTCGATGTGCTGGTCACCGTGAAAGAAAAACCCACGGGCAGCCTGCAGCTCGGGGCCGGCTATTCGACGACCGACAAGGTCTCGCTGACCTTCGGCATCACGCAGGAGAACCTCTTCGGCTCGGGCAACTACCTCGGGCTGCAGGTCAATACGAGCTCGTACAACAAGTCGATCTCGCTGACTGCGACCGATCCGTACTTCACCAAAGACGGCATCTCACGGACCCTGAGCCTCTATCACACGACCACGCGGCCCTACTACTCGGCCGACGGCAACTACAAGCTCACGAACGACGGTGGCGCGATCCGCTTCGGCGTGCCCTTCAACGAGTTGAACACGGTGTACTTCGGGCTGGGCCTGGAGCGCTACAGCTTCTCGCCCGGCACCAACGGCACCTACACGCTCGTCGATGGCTCGTACGTCTACACCGCGACGCCGCAGGCCTACCTCGACTACTTCCAGTGCTCAGGCACGGTGCCGAGCGTGGTCTGTGCGAAAGGTAACGTGATCGGCGTGCCGTTCACCATCGGCTGGTCGCGCGACGACCGCGACAGCGCGCTGGTGCCGACGCGCGGGCGGCTGCAGTCGGCCAACCTCGAAGTGGGCGTCGGCTCCGAACTGCGCTACCTGAAGAGCCAGTACAGCTACCAGCAGTACGTGCCGCTGTCGAAGCAATACACGCTGTCTTTCAACGGACAGCTGGGCTATGCCACGCCGTACGGCAACACGACGTTCCCAATCTTCAAGAACTTCTACGCCGGCGGTCTCGGATCGATTCGTGGCTTCGAGCAGAACTCGCTCGGCCCGACGGACGCGGTCACGGGTGGGGCGCTCGGCGGCACGAAGAAGGCCATCTTCAACATGGAGCTCAGCACGCCATTCCCGGGTGCAGGCAACGATCGCTCGCTGCGGCTCTATGGCTTCTTCGATGCGGGCAATGTGTTCTCCGATCGCACAGCGTCGATGACCGATGCGCAGTGGACTGCGCAGAACAAGCTGCGCTCGTCGGCAGGCATCGGCATCAGCTGGATCTCGCCGCTGGGTCCGCTGCGGCTTGCGTATGCGCTGCCGATCACTTATCAGAAGCTGGACGAGGCGAACGGCATCGCGGCCGACCGCCTGCAGCGCATCCAGTTCCAGATCGGCACGTCGTTCTGATGCGGCCTTACTGAAGATCCGCCGCGATCACCTGCACGATGCGCAACGCATCGGCAGGTGCCACCGTGGCATCGGCGCGGCCGACCACGGTCACCGTACTGGTTTCGTTGTCGCTTCGCACCTGGATGCCGAGTTTGAGCGGCGCGGCCACCGGGCCTGGATGAACGAAGTCGACCAGCTTCGCGAAGGCGCCCGGCTCCTTGCCATTGAGGTTCGGCGGCACGTAGCGGACGAAGTAAGTGCCTTCGCTGCGGTTGCGGTCTTCGACCGTGAAGCCGGTGCGGTCCAGCGCGAGGCCGACGTGCCGCCAGGCGAGGTCGAAGTTCTCGGCCAGTTGTAGCGTCGGCTGGCCCTTAGGATCGACGATCTGCGGGCCCCGTTTCGGCGCGACGGGGGCTTGTGCCGCGGTGGTTGTGGCGGCGCCAGGAACTTCGCCAAGGCGGGCCATCATGCGGCGCAGCCATTCGGCCTCGAGTTCGGCATCGGCCGGCTGTGCGAGCCAGGCGGTGTGGGCATCGCGCGATGTGTCGGCGACCTCGCGCAGCCCGCGGTGGCTGACGTAGATTTCCGTGCCGCCTCCCGGGATCTGTTCCAGCCGGGTTCGGAATCGGTCCATCTCCGCCGTGCCTTGCGACAACTCGGGCGTCGAAGCGAGAGAGGCGACCGCATCGCGGACGAGACCCGTAGAGACCTTGGCATGGCTTTCTGCCCAGTCGGTCTCCATGATGCGCCGCTCCGGTTGGTCGATTTCGAGCACGAAGCCGTTGTCCTGCCAGAACTTGCGCATCGGCTCCCACAGCTGCTCCGGCGTGCGGCCGACCACGAGCCAGCGGTGCCGGCCCTCGCTTTCCATGCGGACGTCGCCGATCGCATCGGGTGCGTTGGAAGGTGCAATCGTCTGCGGTCCCGCGGCGTGATAGTCGCTGGCGGAAGCAACCCGGGGCGAGGCGATGCCGCCCTGGGTGCTCATGAGCTGCATGACATCGGGCGGCGTGGCCAGCGAGCTGGCCTTGGCCTTGTTGGTGCTCTGGTAGCGGAGGTTGTCGTCCTGGGGGGTGCTGCAAGCGGCCAAGCCGAGGCTGATGGCGCACAGGGCGAGGCGGGAGGGTGTGAAACTCATCGGATCTTTCGGGAATCGGACCCCCGAAAAAGGGGTCGCGCGCACGCGATCCTGACGAATGAATCGGGAGAAAGCTGGGAGAGTTGTTTCGTCTTCAGCCGAAGCGAAGTGCGATCACGCCGGCGACGAGCACCGCGGTGCCCGCTGCCCGATGCCGTCCGAAAGCCTCGCGCAGCCAGAGCGTGCCGATCACCGCCGCGAACAGCACCGAGGTTTCGCGCAGTGCCGCGACAGCCGCGACAGGTGCGCGCGTCATGGCCCAGAGCGCGATGCCATAGCTGCCGACGGAGGCCAGCATGCCGATGCAGGCGATCTTCCAGCGCCCGGCCATGTAGGCCAGCGCGGCGCGTCCCTGTCCGGCGCCGCGTCGACGCCACATCACCAGCAGCATGTAGGGAATGCCGTCGAAGAGGAAGAGCGCCGCGAGATAGGCCGCTGCGTTGCCCGACGCGCGTACACCGAGGCCATCCACGATGGTGTAGACCGCGATGATCGCGGCGTTGCTCAATGCGTAACGAACTGCCTTGCCGCGATGCCCTTCGGCTGCGTGCAGGCTCGCGGGCGAAAGGCCGAGGAGGATCACGCCCGTGCAGATGGCCGCGACGCCCCCCCACGCGACCGGGGAGATCGATTCGCCGATCACCGCATGGCTGCTGAGGGCAACGAGCAGTGGGGCGCAGCCACGCATCAGCGGATAGGTGAGGCTGAGATCCCCGTGCTTGTAGGCACCCGCCAGTGCGATGTAGTAGCCGATATGAACCAGCGTCGACGTGATGATGTAGGGCCACGCCGCCGGCGGCGGCAAGCCGGTGACGGACAGCAGCGGCACCGCGACGACGAAGCCCAGGCTGTGAATGAGCGCCGTATCGAGCGACTTGTCGGGCGCGGACTTGATCAGCGCATTCCAGCTCGCATGCAGCAGTGCGCCGAACAGCACCGCCAGCACGATGGGGCCGGTGAGCGTCACGCGGCTGCGCCTGTCATGCAGCGCTGGGCACGGTTCAGGTAGTGCGCGAGATCGGGCGTGGCGTGGTTGCTCTTCTTGGCCTTGTCGTCCCACAGACGCAGGCGGACCGCATCTTCGGCGTGCGGACGGCCAATGAACTCGCGTGCCTCTTCGGCGGAGAACACGCCGCCTTGCAGCACGAGGCTGCGCTTGGAGTCGTCTGACAGAGCCGCCCAGTACTCGGGTCGCGTCGCGCACAGATAGCGCTTGGCGTCCACGTGCCAGCGGATCGCATCGATCACGCGATCGGAGAACACGCCGCGCAGAAAGGGCAGGGCAAAGAATTGGTGGAGGTCGTCGATGCCGCGCAGCGACGGCGTCTCGCCCTGATCGTTCAGCAGGTGGCCGAGATCGTGCAGCAGGGCGGCGGTGACGAGCTCGTCGTCCGCGCCTTCCTCTTCGGCGAGGTACGCGCTTTGCAATGCGTGTTCGAGCTGGCTGACCGGTTCGCCGCTGTACTGGGCGCCGCCCTTTTCGCGGAACAGGGATTCGATGTCGTTGAGCGTGAGTGCCACGGCGTTCGCTTTCAGGCCAGCGCAGGTTGACGCGATGCCGCGGTCGAGGCGGCGGCGGATTCTGCGAGCTTCTGTTCGTGATTGCGCAAGGTGCGGTCGCGGCTGTTCATCACGTGCTGGAACATCGCCTGCCCGGCGGCGTCCGCGTCGCCAGCGGCAATCGCCTTCACGATCTGCCGATGTTCGCGCGAATAGATCGCCATCGATTCCCTGGTGAGGTTCTGCCGGCGGAACAGGGAGAGCTCGTTGACCAGCTTGCGATAGGTCGCGAGCAGCTTGTCGTTGCCGGCGAGTTCGAGCAGGCGGTCGTGGAACTTGAGATTGAATCGGTGGTAGTCCTGCGCGTTCTCGGACTTCACCGCCTGGTCCATTGCGTCGACGAGCTGGCGCAGCTCCTTGACCTGCGTGGTGTTGAGCGATTGCGCGAGCTTGCGGCCGACGTAGAGGTCCATCGCTGCGCGCACTTCGAAGATCTGCATCGCTTCGTCGATCGGTATATCGCGCACGAAGACGCCGCGGTTTTTCTCGGTGCGCACGAGGCCTGCTTCTTCCAGCATCCGGAAGGCCTCTCGAATGGGCCCTCGCGAAACGCCGAGCTGGTCGGCGAGCGTGGATTCGGTGAGCTTCGCGCCGGAAGGGAGATCGCCCGCCAGGATCATGCGTTCGATCTCGGTTTGCACCAGGTTTGCGAGCGAGTTGCACTGAAGCTGTGCGATGGCGGGGTGAGGAGAAATCTTCTTGCCGGGCATGGGTAAAAACTGTACGTTGCCGGGTGCAGATTGTCTACGATCTGCAATCGACGATAGACAAAGCTAAGCGACTGGCCCCGATTTTGCTTCGCGGATATGTCACGAGGATGACTTCTTCGCCCGGCACATTCCGGCCCACCTTTTGTTCGAGGAGCTCGCACATGCACTACGCAAAAACTATCGTGGCCGCGCTGATCGGCCTGACCTGCGCAACCGGCGCACTGGCCCAGAAGACCCAACTGACCGTCTACACCGCACTTGAGACGGACCAGCTCAAGGCCTATCAGGAGGCCTTCAACAAGGTCAATCCGAACATCGAGATCAAGTGGGTGCGTGATTCGACCGGCGTGATCACCGCCAAGCTGCTGGCCGAGAAGGCGAACCCGCAGGCGGACGTCATCTGGGGTGTGGCTGCGTCGAGCCTGGCGCTCTTCGAGAAGAACGGCATGCTGGAGCCGTATGCGCCTCTGAATCTCGACGCGATCATGCCGCAGTACCGCGACAAGAAGTCGCCGCCGGCATGGTGGGGTATGGATGTGTTCGGCGCGACGGTGTGCTTCAACACCGTCGAAGCCAAGAAGAAGAACATCCCGGTGCCGACCACCTGGAAAGACCTGCTCAAGCCCGAGTACAAGGGCCAGATCGTGATGCCGAACCCGGCTTCGTCCGGCACGGGCTACTTCGACGTCGCGGCCTGGCTGCAGATGTGGGGCGACGAGAACGGCAAGGGCGGCGGCTGGAAGTACATGGACGCGCTGCACGACAACATCGCGCAATACACGCACTCCGGCTCCAAGCCCTGCAACATGGCAGCCGCGGGCGAGTATGTCGCCGGCATCTCCTTCGAATACCGCGGCCACACCAACAAGGCCAAGGGCGCGCCGATCGAACTCGTCTTCCCGAAGGAAGGCCTCGGCTGGGACCTCGAAGGCTTCGCGATCTATAAGGGCACGAAGAAGGAAGAGGCCGCGAAGAAGCTGGCGGACTGGGCATCGTCCAAGGACGCGATGTTGCTGTACGGCAAGAACTTCGCGATCACGGCGCAGCCCGGCGTGGCGCCGAAGCTCGCGAACATCCCGGACGACTACGAAGTGCGTCTGATCAAGATGGACTTCGAGAAGTCGGCAGTGAACCGCGAGCGCATCCTCGCCGAATGGACGAAGCGCTACGACGCCAAGAGCGAGGCCAAGAAGTGAGGCTCGTACCGGCGCGCGCCTTCGGCGTGGAGCGCAGCGCCGGTACGCCGGCGCTTTCTGCGTTCCAGTCAGGAGCCAGGATGGACCCGAACGACACCTATCTGCGCATCGAAGGCGTGCACAAGCGCTTCGGCGCATTCACGGCGCTGGAGCATATCGACCTCGCGATCCGTCGTGGCGAGTTCGTCTGTTTCCTCGGCCCGTCGGGCTGCGGCAAGACGACGCTGCTGCGCATCATCGCGGGGCTCGAAGTGCAGACTGGTGGCCGGCTCTGGCAGGACGGCCGCGACATCTCGCTGCTGCCGCCGCCGGAACGCGACTACGGAATCGTGTTCCAGTCCTATGCGCTCTTTCCCAATCTGACGATCACCGAGAACGTCGGCTATGGGCTGGTGAATCGGCACGAGCCCAAGGCGCACGTCAAGGCGCGCGTGGAAGAGTTGCTGAACCTCGTCGGCCTGCCCGGCAGCGGTGGCAAGTATCCGGCGCAGATGTCCGGCGGCCAGCAGCAGCGCGTGGCGCTTGCACGTGCGCTCGCGACGTCGCCGGGGCTGCTGTTGCTGGACGAGCCGCTCTCGGCGCTCGACGCGATCGTGCGCGTCCATCTGCGCAACGAGATCCACGCATTGCAGCGCGAGCTGGGCGTGACCACCATCATGGTCACGCACGACCAGGAAGAGGCGCTCTCGGTGGCCGATCGACTGGTGGTGATGAACCACGGTGTGATCGAGCAGGTCGGCACGCCCATGGAGGTGTATCGCGAACCGGCATCGCCGTTCGTGGCCGGATTCGTCGGCAAGGTGAACCGTCTGCCCGCCGTGGCTGAAGGCGATCGCTCATTCGCTTGCGGAAAGATGAAGCTGCGCTGCGAGGACGGGCAGGGCGCGGCCTACAAGGCCGGCCAGGAAGTGATGCTCTACCTGCGCCCGGAGGACCGTTTGATGCTCGCTCCCGGCGCGGATCGTCCCGACCGCTGCTCGGGCATGGTGAAGCGGATCGAGTTCCTCGGTGGCAACTGCCTCGCGGAAGTCGACGCGGAGTGTCTGCCCGGCATGCCGCTGCAACTGCAGTTCTCGCTCAACCAGATGGACGAGTTCAACGTGCGAGAAGGCCACCGGCTTGACTTCGCGCTGCGCACCGACCGTCTGCGCGTCTTCCCACGCAACGGAGCCTGAAATGGCAGCGGTTCTTCACGAGGCGCGCTCGGCGCGCCTGCATGTGCACTGGAGCGAACGCGCGGCACATGTCGCGCTGCTGGTCGTCGCCGCATTCCTGCTCATCGGGCTGGTCTTTCCGCTGGGGACGATCCTCTCGCAGGCGCTGCAGGGCAATGAGGCTCGCACCGGCTGGGCCAACTTCGCGTCGTATCTGTCTTCCCCGGCGCTGCTGAACAGCCTCTGGAACAGCGTGTGGGTATCGGTGATGGTGACGCTGGTCGTCATCCCACTCGCCTTTGCCTTTGCCTACGCGCTCACGCGAAGCTGCATGCCGGCCAAGGGGCTGCTGCGCAGCATCACGCTGCTGCCGCTGCTTGCACCTTCTCTGCTGTCGGCGATCTCGCTGATCTACTGGTTCGGCAACCAGGGCGTGGCCAAGGCGTTCTGGCTGGGATTCGGATTTTCGGGCATCTACGGGCCGTCGGGCATCGTGCTGGCTGAATGCTTCGCGACCTTTCCGCATGCGCTGATGATCCTCGTCACTGCGCTGTCGCTTGCCGATGCACGTCTGTACGAAGCGGCAGATGCGATGGGCGCCGGGGCCGTCCGGCGCTTCTTCACGATCACGCTGCCGGGCGCGAAGTACGGGTTGATCTCCGCTGCGCTGGTGGTGTTCACGCTCGTCATCACCGACTTCGGGATTCCGAAGGTGGTGGGCGGCAACTTCAACGTGCTGGCGACCGACGTCTTCAAGCTGGTGATCGGTCAGCAGGACTTCCAGCGCGGCGCGGTGGTCGCGCTGCTGCTGCTCGCGCCCGCCGCCATCACCTTTGCGGTTGATCATTTCGTTCAGCGCAAGCAGACCGCGATGCTGACCGCGCGCGCGGTGGCCTACGTGCCCCGGCCATCTCGGGGCTTCGACGCGGCGATGACCGCCTTCTGCCTCTTCGTCTGCGCGCTGATGATCGCGATGTTCGGGATGGCTGTGTTCGCGTCGTTCGTGACTCTGTGGCCCTACAACCTGACGCCGAGCCTGACCCACTACATCGCCGGCATCGTGGATGCGGAACTCGGCGATTCGGTCATCAACAGCCTGAAACTGGCCGCGGGCACCGCGGTGTTCGGCACGGCCGTGGTGTTCATCGGCGCGTACCTGCTCGAGAAGACGCGCGGCATGGATTGGGCCCGCCCGCTCGTGCGTCTGATGGCGATGCTGCCGATGGCGGTGCCGGGACTGGTGCTGGGGCTCGGCTACATCTTCTTCTTCAATGCGCCGGGGAACCCGCTCAATGGGCTGTATCAGACCATGGAGATCCTGATCCTCTGCACCGTCGTGCACTTCTACACCACGGGGCATCTGACCATGGTGACGGCGCTGAAGGCGATCGATGCGGAGTTCGAGGCCGTGTCGGCGTCCCTCAAGGTGCCGTTCCACGTCACGCTGCGGCGCGTGACGCTGCCGATCTGCCTGCCGGTGCTGCTCGACGTGTCGCGCTACTTCTTCATCAACGCGATGACCACGATCTCCGCGGTCGTCTTCCTCTACTCGCCGGACACCAAGCTGGCTTCGGTGGCGATCCTCAATCTCGACGAGGCGGGCGAGATGGGCGCTGCCGCCGCGATGGCGGTGCTGATTGCCGCCACTTCAACGGTCGTCACGCTGCTGTACCTGCTCGCGGGCCGATGGGTGGAACACCGCACGCAAGCATGGCGGCAACGCTGAGCCACTTCCAGACAGACATGAGCAACACATCGAACTTCGATCTGATCGTCGTCGGCGCCGGCATCGTCGGCCTGGCGCATGCGTATACCGCCGTCCAACGCGGACTCAAGGTGTGCGTGGTGGACAAGGACGCCGCGTGCATCGGTGCGTCCATCCGCAACTTCGGCTTCGTCACCGTGACCGGACAGGGCGCGGGCGACACCTGGCGGCGTGCCCGCCGCGCGCGCGAAGTCTGGGGCGACGTCGCGCCTCAGGCGGGCATCGACGTCATTCATCGTGGGCTCTACCTCACGGCATTTCGCCCGAAGGCGTTGACCGTGCTCGAAGAGTTCATGGGCACGGTCATGGCCGAGGGCTGCGAGCTGCTGGGCATCGACGAGGCCGCGCGTCGTGCGCCTGCGCTCCGGCTGGACGGCGCGCAGGCGGTGCTCTACAGCCCGCATGAAGCGCGTGTCGAATCGCGCACTGCGATCGGGCTGCTCGCCAAGTGGCTCGCCGAGGCGATGGGCGTGACTTTCCGCTTCGGCGAACAGGTGCTCGAAGTGACGACGCCGCGCGTTCGCACCTCGCGCGCCACGCTGCATGCGGATCGCGTCGCGGTGTGCACGAACATCGAGCTCGGCGGGCTCTTTGCCGAGCGTCTCGCGCCGCATCGACTGCGCCTCTGCCAGCTCCACATGCTGCGCGTGCGGCCGCCAGAAGGCTTCCGCCTGCCAGGGTCGGTGATGGCCGACCTGAGCCTGGTGCGATACCTCGGCTACAGCGTGCTGCCTGCCGCCAAGGCACTGCGCGCGCAGCTGGAAGCCGAGGAGGGCGAATCGCTCGCCAACGGCATCCACCTGATCGTGGTCCAGAGCGCCGACGGCTCGCTGGTGGTTGGCGATTCGCACCACTACGGCCCCGTGGTCGAGCCCTTTGCGGACGCACGGGTGGACGACCTCATCCTTCGCCACATGCAAGAGACGCTCAAGCTGCCCGACTACACCGTGACCCATCGCTGGGTGGGCACCTATCCCTCATCACCAACGAACGACTGCCTCATCGATGCGCCCGACGCCGCCACGCGGCTCGTGATCGTGACCAGCGGTACCGGCGCCAGCACCGCCTTCGGCATCGCCGAGGAAGTCTTCGCCGGCTGGTAGCCAGCACTGCACACCATGAACCAACACCCAGACAAACTCCAGGCCGTCGTCTTCGACTGGGCCGGCACCATCATCGACTTCGGCTCGTGCGCACCCATGGGCGCCTTCGTGCGGCTCTTCGAGAAGTTCGGCATCGAGATCAGCATTGCCGAAGCGCGCGGACCGATGGGCCTCGCCAAGTGGGACCACATCAAGGCGCTGAGCGAACTGCCGCGCGTCGCCGCGCAGTGGGAGACGAAGAACGGCAAGCCTTTCACCCACGGTGACATCGATCACCTGTATGAAGTCTTCACGCCGATGAATGCAGCGGTCGTGCCGGACTTCTGCGATTTCATTCCCGGCGCGCTGGAGGTCGTGAAGGCGGTGCGCGGGCGAGGGCTCAAGATCGGCTCGACCACCGGCTACAACCGGCCGATCATGGAAGTGGTCACGAAGATTGCGGCGGATGGCGGCTATGTGCCGGACAACCTGGTCTGCGCAGGTGACCTCGTCGCTGGTCGGCCGACGCCGCTCATGATGTATCGAACCTTCGCCGACATCGGGGTATGGCCCCCATACACGGTGGTCAAGGTCGACGACACCGGCGTTGGTGTGCAGGAAGGCAACAACGCAGGGACCTGGTCGGTCGGGCTCGCGATCAGCGGCAACGCGGCCGGCCTGACGCTGGTTGAGTGGCAAGCGCTCGATGCTGCGGGTCAGCAAGTGGTGCGCGATCGCGCGACTGCCGAACTGAAAGCGGCAGGTGCGCACTACGTGATCGACAGCGTGGCCGATCTGCTGCCGGTGCTCGACGACATCGAAGCGCGACTCGCGCGCGGCGAAAGACCCTGAGCCGCCGGTCGCTTGTGGGGTAATCTCGTCCGCCTCTAACAACGACGGAGGCGATCGGATGTACATCGAACAAAGCGGCGAAGGGGCGGACCTCCTCGTGATGCTTCACGGCCTGGGCGCCACGGCAGCAGTGTGGTCGCCGATGTGCGCGCAGGCCGGTGAACGTTGGCGCGGCCGCTGGATGGCGATGGACCTGCCGGGCCATGGCGAATCCGACGCTCAGGACTCGTATGCGATCGGTCAGTACGCTGCGAGCGTCGCTCGCGCCGTGCTGCCGCATGTCGACCCCGCGGGCCGGCTGGTGGTGCTCGGGCATTCGCTCGGTGGGGTCATCGCGCTCGCACTCGCGACGGGCTGGTTCGGCGTGATGCCGCATCGGATCTTCGGTGCGGGAATCAAGGTCGCTTGGACCGACGACGAGTTGCGCGGCATGGAGGCGCTTGCCTCGCGACCCGCGAAGAAGTTCGCTGCCGAGGAAGAATCCTGGGACCGCTACCTCAAGGTCTCCGGACTCATCGGCCTCGTCGATGCCGGGTCACCGGTCGCGCGACGCGGCGTGCAGCGGGACGCCGACGGCTGGCGCCTTGCGATGGACCCGCGCGCACACGGCGTGGGCAAGCCGCCCACGGCAGAGTTTTTCAGGCTGGCGCGTTGCCCGGTGCATCTTGGCCGCGCTGCCAACGACGCGCTGGTGACGATGGATCAACTCCGTGCGATCGATTCCGAGGCTTCGGATCTCGGTCCCCGCGGCCACAACGTGATGGTCGAGGCGCCGTCGCTGATGTGGGACTGGGTCGCGGCGCACGAAGGCGCCACGACGTAGTCGGCGGGTCGGACGATTCAGCCGGTTCGCGTCAGTCGATTCCTACGTCGCTGTACCGCAGAGTGGGGCACATGCCAAAGGCCCAGGAACCCCCGTTGCGAACTCAACGCGCATGCGTGATAGTGCCAGTTGGCATCCTGCGGCCAGGATAAAGGCCGCCGGAGGCAGACGCTGTCCGAAGCCCTCCGTTGCTGAAGAGACAGGCAGTCCGCGATGTCTCTCCGCACTCAAAGGTGGTTCAGCATGCAAGCGGTTGAAAAGATTCCGTTCGTGGCCTCGGTGGATGAGCTCGAGCTGCTTCTAGAAGCGTTGAGCCGTCTCCGCAAGGGCGACTCCAAGGCGCGTTTGCCGATGCACTGGACCGGCATCTCCGGCAAGGTAGCCGAGGTCTTCAACGATGTGGTCGAACAGAACGCCGCACTCGCTTCCGAGCTCGTTCGGCTGCGCAAGGTGGTGGGCCGTGAAGGGAAGCTCAAGCAGCGCGCGGTGATGGCAGAGACACGCGGCTTCTGGGGCGAATCGATCGAATGCGTGAACGCGCTGATCGATGACCTCGTGCACCCGACGACCGAAGTCGCACGCGTGATCGGCGCGGTCGCGCAGGGCGATCTGTCGAAGAGCATGGCGCTCGATGTCGATGGCCGCGAGCTTGAAGGCGAGTTCCTGCGCACCGCGAAGACCATCAACAAGATGGTGGAACAACTCGGTGACTTCTCCGCCGAGGTGACGCGCGTGGCGCGCGAGGTGGGCACCGAAGGCAAGCTGGGCGGGCAGGCCAAGGTCAAGGGCGTTGCAGGCACGTGGAAAGACCTGACCGACTCCGTGAACTCGATGGCCGGCAACCTCACCGACCAGGTGCGGAACATCGCGGACGTGACCACTGCAGTGGCGAAGGGCGATCTCTCGAAGAAGATCGACGTGGACGTGAAGGGCGAGTTCCTCACGCTCAAGAACACGATCAACACGATGGTGGACCAGCTCCGCTCCTTTGCATCGGAAGTGACGCGCGTGGCCCGCGAGGTTGGCACCGAGGGCTCGCTGGGCGGTCAGGCCCGGGTGGAGGGCGTCTCCGGCACATGGAAGGACCTGACCGATTCGGTCAACTCGATGGCCGGCAATCTCACGAGCCAGGTGCGCAACATCGCGGACGTGACGAAGGCGGTGGCGGCGGGCGATTTGTCCAAGAAGATCACGGTCGATGTGAAGGGGGAGATCCTCGAGCTGAAGAACACGATCAACACCATGGTGGACCAGCTTCGATCGTTCGCCGCCGAAGTGACGCGCGTGGCGCGCGAAGTGGGCACCGAAGGCAAGCTGGGCGGGCAGGCCGATGTGCAGGGTGTGGCGGGCACATGGAAGGACCTCACCGAATCGGTGAACTTCATGGCGGGCAATCTGACCTCGCAGGTGCGCAACATCGCGGAAGTGACTACGGCCGTGGCGGCTGGCGATCTATCCAAGAAGATCACGGTGGATGTGAAGGGCGAGATCTCGGAACTGAAGAACACGATCAACAGCATGGTCGACCAGCTTCGCTCGTTCGCCGCCGAAGTCACGCGCGTGGCGCGCGAAGTGGGCACCGAGGGCAAGCTGGGCGGACAAGCCGACGTGCAGGGCGTGGCGGGTACCTGGAAGGACCTCACGAATTCGGTCAACTCCATGGCCTCGAACCTCACGAGCCAGGTGCGCAACATCGCGGACGTGACGAAGGCGGTGGCGGCGGGCGACCTGTCCAAGAAGATCACGGTGGACGTGAAGGGCGAGATCCTGGAGCTGAAGAACACCATCAACACCATGGTGGACCAGCTCTCCTCGTTCGCTTCCGAGGTGACGCGGGTGGCGCGCGAGGTCGGCACCGAAGGCCGGCTCGGTGGCCAGGCCGTCGTGCCGGGCGTCGCGGGCACGTGGAAGGACCTTACCGACAACGTCAACCTGATGGCGGCGAACCTGACGGGTCAGGTGCGCAACATCGCCGAGGTGACCACCGCGGTGGCGGCCGGCGACCTGTCCAAGAAGATCACGGTGGACGTGAAGGGCGAGATCTCGGAGTTGAAGAACACGGT
>JAGIAI010000069.1 GCA_017744935.1 Variovorax sp. | reverse complement strand
GCCGCCGGCGCGGTCACGGGCGCCGGCGTCGGCACGGGTGCCGTGGCCGCACCCGCTTCGCCCGCATGGAACTTGACCACCAGCGGCACGATGAGCAGCGCGACGATGTTGATGATCTTGATCAGCGGGTTGACCGCCGGGCCGGCCGTGTCCTTGTAGGGGTCGCCGACCGTGTCGCCCGTCACAGCGGCCTTGTGGGCCTCGGAGCCCTTGCCGCCATGGTGGCCGTCCTCGATGTATTTCTTGGCGTTGTCCCAGGCGCCGCCGCCGGTGCACATCGAGATCGCCACGAACAGGCCCGTGACGATGGTGCCCATCAGCAGGCCGCCCAGCGCCTTCGGCCCGAGCAGCAGGCCGACCAGGATCGGCACCACCACGGGCAGCAGCGACGGAATCATCATTTCCTTGATGGCGGCGCCGGTCAGCATGCTCACGGCGCGGCCGTATTCGGGCTTGCCGGTGCCTTCCATGATCCCCTTGATCTCGCGGAACTGGCGCCGCACTTCCTCGACCACCGACCCGGCGGCGCGGCCGACCGCTTCCATCGCCATGGCGCCGAACAGGTACGGAATCAGGCCGCCGATGAACAGCCCCACGATGACCATCGGATCGCTCAGGTTGAAGCTGATCTCCTGGCCGAAGCTTTCGAGCTTGTGCGTGTAGTCTGCGAAGAGCACCAGTGCGGCCAGGCCCGCCGAGCCGATTGCGTAGCCCTTGGTCACTGCCTTGGTCGTGTTGCCGACCGCATCGAGCGGATCAGTGATGTCTCGCACGGAGGCCGGCAGTTCCGACATCTCGGCGATGCCGCCGGCGTTGTCGGTGATCGGGCCGTAGGCGTCCAGCGCGACCACGATGCCGGCCATGCTCAGCATGGCGGTGGCCGCGACCGCGATGCCGTAGAGGCCCGCCAGCGTGTACGACACGATGATCGCAATGCAGACGAAGAGCACCGGCCAGGCGGTCGAGCGCATCGACACGCCCAATCCCGCGATGATGTTGGTGCCGTGGCCGGTGGTCGAGGCCTGCGCGATGTGGCGCACCGGGGAGTACTGCGTGCCGGTATAGAACTCGGTGATCCACACCAGCGCCGCGGTGAGCGCCAGGCCCACGAAGCAGGCACCGAAGAGCTTGAGCTGGCTGCCGGTCGCGGCGATCGCGTTGTCGGGAATCAGCCACGCGGTCACGAACCAGAACGCGATCAGCGAGAGGATGCCGGCCACCGCGAGGCCCCTGTACAGCGCCGGCATCACGTTGACCATGCCCGGCTTCGCCTTCACGAAGAAGCATCCGATGATCGACGCGATGATCGACACCGCACCGAGCGCCAGCGGGTACATCACCGCGTTGACCGGCGCAGAGGCGACCATCAGCGCGCCGAGCACCATGGTCGCGATCAGCGTCACGGCATAGGTCTCGAACAGGTCGGCGGCCATGCCGGCGCAGTCGCCCACGTTGTCGCCCACGTTGTCCGCGATCACCGCGGGGTTGCGCGGGTCATCCTCCGGAATGCCGGCTTCCACCTTGCCGACGAGGTCCGCGCCCACGTCGGCGCCCTTGGTGAAGATGCCGCCGCCCAGGCGCGCGAAGATGGAGATCAGCGACGAGCCGAAAGCGAAGCCGATCAGCGGATTGAGAAGCCCTGCGAGCTTGACGTCCGGCGTGAGTGCGCCATTGCCCGCGAGGAACCAGTAGAACGCCGAGACGCCCAGCAGGCCGAGGCCCACCACCAGCATCCCCGTGATGGCGCCGCCGCGGAACGCGACGTCGAGGGCCGGGCTGATGCCCTGGGTCGCGGCCTGCGCGGTACGCACGTTGGCGCGAACCGACACATTCATGCCGATGAAGCCGCAGGCGCCCGAGAGCACGGCGCCCACCACGAAGCCGACGGCCGTGGTGCCGTCGAGGAAGATGCCGATGAGGATCGCGAGTACCACACCGACGATCGCGATGGTGCGGTACTGCTTGGCGAGATAGGCCGCCGCGCCGGTCTGGATCGCCGCGGCGATCTCCTGCATGCGTGCGTTGCCTGCGTCTTTCGAGAGGATCCAACTGCGCGCCCAGAAGCCATAGGCCACGGCCACGAGGCCGCAGACGATGGCGAGGACGAGAGGGGTGTTGCCAGTCATGCGTTGCTTCTCCAATAGTCCGTCAAACTTTGTGGAGACGTAAGCCGGACCCTGTGCGCAACGCGTACGGGTCAGTGCTTCCGCCGCGTTGCTTCCTCGAAGCCCCGGTGCCTGAGCGGCAGGGGACGATTGGCCAACGTGGTCAATTTACAGGCAAATGCAGCCTTCTGTGCGACCGGGCCGTGACATGGAAAGTAAACTTCGGGTTTCTCCGCATCTCCGCTAACACTTTCAAACTACCACGGCAGACCATGTCCCTCGGCAAAGTTTCCCCCGGCAAAAACGCTCCCGAAGCCTTCAACGTCGTCATCGAGATCCCGATGAACGCCGACCCGATCAAGTACGAAGTCGACAAGGAGTCGGGCGCCATCTTCGTCGACCGCTTCATGACCACGGCGATGCACTACCCGACCAACTACGGCTACGTGCCGCAGACCCTGTCGGGCGACGGCGACCCGGTCGACGTGCTGGTGATCACCCCCTACCCGCTGGTGCCTGGCGTCGTGGTGCCGTGCCGCCCGCTCGGCATCCTGATGATGGAAGACGAAGCCGGTGTCGACGGCAAGGTGCTGGCGGTGCCGACCGACAAGGTGCTGCCCATCTACAGCCACTGGAAGAAGGTGGAAGACGTGAATCCGATGCGCCTGAAGGCCGTGACGCACTTCTTCGAGCACTACAAGGACCTCGAGGCCGGCAAGTGGGTCAAGGTGCTCGGCTGGGAAGGCATCGACGCCGCCAAGAAGGAAATCCTGGATGGCATCGCCAATTTCAACAAGGACCAGAAGTAAGTTTCGGCCCTGGCTTTCTTCGAAGGACGCCTCGCGGCTGAGCTGCGAGGCATTTTTTTTGTTGTCAGCCTCGCAGCGTTGATCTGGATCAAGCCCAGGGCGGAATGGCATCGCTAGCCTTGGCGCATGCAAGCTGCGCTTACGCACGGCCCGGCCGTGCGCTCCCCGACACCGCGCTCCCGCGAACCATTGGCACGCGCCGACTGGTCGTTGCTTGACGACCCGGTGGAATGGTCCACGTTTGGCCGGCCGCTCGACGGCGAAGGCGCGGGCGGCCGGTGGGAGTCGCAGGTCGTCATCGAAGGCATGCATTGCGCGGCTTGCGCGTTCACGATCGAAGATGCCTTGGGCCGTGTCGCTGGCGTCGAACGGGTCGAGGTCAATGCAGCCAGCCACCGGGCGCGCGTGGTCTGGTCCTCGGCCGTGGTGCAGCCCTCGCGCTGGTTCGCTGCGGCGGCGGAAGCGGGCTATCCCCTGGTGCCGGCCGGCGACGTGTCCGCGCGCGCGCGCCGCACGAGCGAGGCGCGCCTTGCACTCTGGCGCTGGCTGGTGGCGGGCTTCTGCATGATGCAGGTCATGATGTACGCCTATCCCGCGTACATCGCGTCGCCCGGCGACATGACACCGGACGCGGCCCAGCTCTTGCGCTGGGCCTCCTGGGTGCTCACGCTGCCGGTGATGCTGTTCTCCTGCGGGCCGTTCTTCCGCAGCGCCTGGCGCGACCTGCGCGCGCGCCGCATCGGCATGGACTTGCCGGTGTCTCTCGGCATTGCAATCGCGTTTGTCGTCAGCACCGCCGCCACCTTCGACGCGCAAGGACCGCTCGGTCACGAGGTGTATTTCGACTCGCTCACGATGTTCGTGTTCTTCCTCCTGACAGGCCGGTGGCTGGAGGCCCGGTTGCGCGACCGCACCGCGGGTGCACTCGAAGCCGTGATGAACCGGTTGCCCGACAGCGTTGAGCGCCTCGATGCCCAGGGCGCCTTCCGCCGAGTGGCCGTTCGCCGGCTCGCGGTGGGTGACGTGATCCGGGTGCTGCCCGGGGAGGCCTTCCCGGCCGACGGCATCGTTGTCTCGGGCGACACCCTGGCGGACGAGGCCCTGCTGAGCGGCGAGTCGCGCCCCGTGCCTCGCCCGTTGGGCGATCGCGTGCTGGCGGGCAGTCACAACCTCGCATCCGCGGTGCAGGTGCGGATCGAATCCATCGGCCCTCAAACGCGATTCGCACAGATCGTTGCGCTCATGGAAAGCGCGTCGCTGCAAAAGCCTCGTCTGGCGCAGCTCGCTGATCGGGTGGCGCGGCCCTTCCTGCTGGCGGTTCTGGCGGCCTCGGCGATGGCGGCCGCCGTGTGGTGGCACATCGACCCGGGCAAGGCGCTCATGGTCGCTGTCTCGGTGCTGATCGTGACCTGCCCGTGCGCGCTCTCGCTGGCCACGCCGTCCGCAATGCTCGCGAGCGCGGGATCGCTCGCGCAGCAGGGCGTCATGGTGCAGAACCTGCAGGCCCTCGAGGCGCTGGCCTCGGTGGATACGGTGGTCTTCGACAAGACCGGCACGCTCACGCGCGATGTGCCGCGGCTCGAGCGCGTGTATTGCCGCCAGGGGCTGCGTCCGGGCGATGCGGTGGAACGCGCTGCGGCGCTCGCGGCCCATTCGCTGCATCCGGCGTCGCGTGCACTGGTGAATGCCTGGAATGCACAGTTCCGTTCTGCGCCTGCGTGGGCGCTGCTCGAGGCCAGCGAGCATGCGGGGCAGGGGATTCGCGGCCGATTGCGGCACAAGGGCAGCGCGCAGGTCATCGAGATGCAGCTCGGCTCGGCCGCGTTTTGCGGCGTCGAACCGCTGAAGTCGGCTGGAGCACAGGTTCATCTCGCCGATGAGGCTGGATGGGTCGCGAGTTTCTCGCTCGCGGAGGATCTGCGCCCCGATGCCGCTTCGGCCGTGGCATCGCTCGAGGCGCAGGGCATGGCGGTCGAGCTTCTTTCCGGCGATCGCGCGGACGCCGCACGTGAGCTGGCGCAGCGTGCAGGCATCGGTGCCGCGCGCGGCGACTGCCTGCCCGAGGAAAAACTCCACGTCATCGCGCAGCGGCAAGCGGCAGGGCATGGCGTGGCGATGGTGGGCGACGGTCTCAACGACGGGCCGGTGATCGCGCAGGCGAACGCCTCCTTCGCGTTCGGAAACGCCGTGCCGTTGACGCAGGCACGCGCGGATTTCATCGTGCTGGGTGATGAACTGCGGGCGATCCCGCGCGCGATTGCGCAGGCGCAGCGCACGATGCGCGTGGTGCGGCAGAACCTTTGGTGGGCTGGCGGTTACAACGCGCTGTGCGTCCCGCTCGCCGTGTTGGGCTGGCTGCCGCCATGGCTGGCGGGATTGGGCATGGCGGCGAGCTCGCTGCTGGTCGTGCTCAATGCGGCACGCCTTGCGCGACTGCCTGGAGGCTGATACCCATGGACATCCTGTTCCTCCTCATTCCCTTCTCCGTCGTCCTCGTGCTGGTGATTCTCGGCGGCCTCTGGTGGGCGGTGGACACGGGTCAGTTCGAGAGCCTGGAGCACGAGGGCGAGCGCATTCTGCGCAACGATTGATCTGAATCAATCTCACATCGTGGGGCCGCTGGAACACTCGGGCCAGTTCCAGAAACAACAAGGCTCGACGATGCAATCTCCGAATCCTCCCGCAGCGGTCTACAGCGACACTGCGGTGCGGCAGTTCGCCATCATGTCGGTGGTGTGGGGCGTCGTGGGCATGCTCGTGGGCGTGGTCATCGCGTCGCAGCTGGCATGGCCGCAGCTCAACTTCGGCATTCCCTGGCTCAGCTACGGGCGCCTGCGTCCCCTGCACACCAACGCGGTGATCTTCGCGTTCGGTGGATGCGCCCTGATGGCCACGAGTTTCCACGTGGTCCAGAGAACCTGCCAGGTGCGCCTGTTCGCGCCGGCGCTCGCGTCCTTCGTGTTCTGGGGCTGGCAGGCGGTGATCGTGGCCGCCGCGATCAGCCTGCCGATGGGCTACACGAGCGGCAAGGAGTACGCCGAGCTCGAATGGCCGATCGATATCCTGATCGCCCTCGTGTGGGTGGCCTATGCGATCGTTTTCTTCGGCACCATCGGCACGCGCAAGGTCAAGCACATCTACGTGGCCAACTGGTTCTACGGCGCCTTCATCATTGCCGTGGCGCTGCTGCACATCGTCAATAGCGCGGCCGTCCCCGCGGGGTGGATGAAGAGCTACTCGGCCTACGCCGGCGTGCAGGACGCGATGGTGCAGTGGTGGTACGGCCACAACGCGGTCGGCTTCTTCCTCACGGCGGGCTTCCTCGGGATGATGTACTACTACATCCCCAAGCAGGCGGGCCGGCCGGTGTATTCGTACCGGCTGTCGATCGTGCACTTCTGGGCCTTGATCTTCACCTACATGTGGGCAGGCCCGCATCATCTGCACTACACGGCACTCCCCGACTGGACCCAGTCGATCGGCATGGTCTTCTCGCTGATCCTGCTGGCGCCGAGCTGGGGCGGAATGATCAACGGGATCATGACGCTCTCGGGTGCCTGGCACAAGCTGCGCACCGATCCGATCATCAAGTTCATGTTCGTGGCCGTCAGCTTTTACGGCATGGCCACCTTCGAGGGGCCGATGATGTCGATCAAGACGGTGAATGCGCTGTCGCACTACACCGACTGGACCATCGGCCACGTGCACTCCGGCGCCCTCGGATGGGTCGGCCTCATCACGATGGGGTCGCTCTATTACCTGATCCCGCGCCTGTACAACCGCACCGAGATGTACAGCGTGAAGGCCATCGAGTTGCACTTCTGGATGTCGACCGTGGGCATCGTGCTCTACATCGCCGCGATGTGGATCGCCGGCGTGATGCAGGGCCTGATGTGGCGGTCGGTCAATCCCGACGGCACGCTCGCCTACACCTTCGTCGAAGGCGTGAAGGCCACCTACCCGTACTACGTGGTGCGCGTGATCGGCGGCGCCCTCTACCTGGCGGGCATGCTGGTGATGGCGTGGAACGTCGTGATGACGATCGGCGCTGGACATTCGGTGCGCGCGCGTATCCCCGCGCCCCAGGCCGCGCATGCGTAAGGATTCGAGGAAAGAACCATGAGCTCCGATACCCGCGAACCTTCCGCGTTCTCGCATCAGAAGATCGAGACCAACAACTTCCTGATGATCGTGCTGATCCTGCTGGTCGTCGCCGTCGGCGGCCTGGTGGAGATCGTGCCGCTCTTCTTCCAGAAGTCGACCACGCAGCCCATCCCCGGCCTGCAGCCCCCCACGGCGCTGCAGGTGCTCGGGCGCGACGTCTATGTGCGCGAGGGCTGCTACAACTGCCACTCGCAGATGATCCGGCCGTTCCGCGCCGAAACGCTGCGTTACGGCCACTACTCGGTGGCCGGCGAGTTCGTCTACGACCACCCCTTCCAGTGGGGCAGCAAGCGCACCGGACCTGACCTGCAGCGCGTCGGCGGGCGCTACAGCGACGAGTGGCACCGCGTGCACCTGAACAATCCGCGCGACGTGGTGCCCGAATCGAACATGCCGGCATATCCATGGCTCGAAAAGACGCAGGTCGACCCGGCGGACGCCGCGACCCACATGCGCGCATTGCGCCGCGTCGGCGTGCCGTTCACAGACGAACAGATCGCCGCGGCGCCCGGCGAGGTGAACGGCAAGACGGAACTCGACGCACTGGTGGCCTACCTCCAGTCGCTGGGCCTGGCGCTCAAGTAAAGGGGCCGACGATGGACATCACCACCTTGCGCATCGTGGCCACACTGGCCTCCTTCGTCACCTTCCTCGGCATCCTGGTCTGGGCCTGTTCGCGCCGCCGCGCGCAGGCCTTCGAAGCCGCGAGCCGCTTGCCCTTCGAGCAGGACTGAAACCATGAGCGACTTCATCCATGATTTCTGGTCGCACTATGTGGCGATCCTGACCCTTGCGAGCATCCTGGCCTGCCTGCTGCTGCTGTGGATCACGGCACGTGCGAGGACGCCGGCGAGCGACGACAACACCACCGGCCACGTCTGGGACGAGGACCTGCGCGAGATGAACAACCCGATGCCCCGATGGTGGATGGGCCTGTTCGTCCTCACGATCGTGTTCGGCCTGGGCTATCTCTTTGTCTTTCCGGGACTCGGAAGCTACAAGGGCCGGTTCGAATGGAGCACGGACGGCGAATACGCCAAGGACCTTGCCAAGGCCAATCGCGATCTCGAGCCCATCTATGCCGCCTACACCGCGCTGCCGATGGAGAAGGTCGCGACCGATCCGGGCGCAATGGCGATCGGCGAACGGCTCTTCCTCAACAACTGCGCGCAGTGCCATGGCTCCGATGCGCGGGGCGGCAAGGGATTTCCGAACCTCACCGACGGCGACTGGCTGCACGGCGGCTCGCCGGACAAGATCAAGGAATCGATCACGCTGGGCCGCATCGGCGTGATGCCGCCGATGGCCGAGGCCGTCGGCACGCCGGAGGATGTCAAGAACCTGGCCAACTACGTGCTGAGCCTGTCGGGCAGTCCGCATGACTCGGTGCGGGCCGGGCTGGGCAAGAGCAAGTTCACGGTGTGCGCCGCCTGCCATGGCATCGGCGGCGTCGGCAACACGGCGGTCGGTGCGCCGAACCTGACGGACAAGATCTGGCTGCACGGCTATGGCCAGGACGCCATCATCCAGATCATCAATACCGGCAAGACCAACCAGATGCCGGCGCAGCAAGGCCGCCTGACCGAGGCGCAGATCCATGTGCTGGCGTCCTACGTCTGGGGGCTCTCGAACGGCAAGAGTGCCGCGGTCGCCGCGCCCTGACTGAGGTTCGCAGATGACGGATTCCGCGTCGCCATCGAATCAAGCGCCGCGACGGGTGATCCCGATCGCGCCGGACGAGACGGGTGGGGGGCTCTACGAGGCTCACAAGAAGGTGTACCCCCGCGCGATCAGCGGCGTGTTCGCGAACTGGCGCTGGGTGATGGTGTTCGTCACCCAACTGGTCTTCTACGGTCTTCCTTGGCTGGAGTGGGGGCAGCGGCAGGCGGTCCTCTTCGACCTGGGCTCGCGGCGCTTCTACATCCTGGGGCTGGTGCTGTACCCGCAGGACCTGATCTACCTCACGGGCCTCCTGGTCATCTGCGCGCTCTCGCTTTTCCTCTTCACCGCGGTGGCCGGAAGGCTGTGGTGCGGCTACGCCTGCCCGCAGACGGTGTACTCGGAAATCTTCATGTGGATCGAACAGAAGATCGAAGGCAACCGCGCCGCCCGGATGCGGCTGGACAGCGGCACGCTGTCGCTCGAGAAGCTCGTCAAGAAATGGTTCAAGCACGTGGTGTGGCTCGCCATCGCGCTGTGGACGGGATTTACCTTCGTCGGCTACTTCACACCCATCCGGGACCTCGGCCTGGCCTTCCTGCAGACGCACATGGGCTCGTGGGAAGTGTTCTGGGTGCTGTTCTACGGCTTCGCGACCTACGGCAATGCCGGGTTCATGCGCGAGCAGGTGTGCAAGTACATGTGCCCGTACGCCCGCTTCCAGAGCGCGATGTTCGACCGCGACACGCTGATCGTGAGCTACGACACCGAGCGCGGCGAGCCACGCGGCGTGCGCGCCAAGGGCACCGATGCGCGTGCGCAGGGGCGCGGCGATTGCATCGATTGCTCGCTGTGCGTCCAGGTCTGTCCGACGGGCATCGACATCCGGCAAGGCCTGCAGTACGAGTGCATCGGGTGCGGTCTTTGCGTGGATGCCTGCAATACGGTGATGGACAAGCTCGCCGCGCCCCGCGGCCTGATCCGCTACGCGACCCAGAACGGCATGGCGGGGCACTGGTCGCCGCAGCAGGTCCTGCGGCGCGTGTTGCGTCCGCGCGTGCTCATCTACAGCGCGGTGCTGTTGGCGCTCAGCGTCGGGCTGCTCGTGAGCCTGGTGATCCGAACGCCGCTCAAGGTCGACGTGGTGCGCGACCGGGGCACCCTGGCGCGCATCGTCGACGGCGGCCGGATCGAGAACGTGTACCGCCTGCAAATCATGAACGCGACCGAAGAGACGCAGCACTACCGCATCGCCGCCCGCGGTCTGGACGGTCTGCAAGCCCTGCCCGAAGAAGCCATCGAGGTGGGCGCCGCCCAGTCGCGCTGGGTCGCCGTTCGGCTGCAACTGCCCTATGGCGGGGCTGAGCCAGGGTCCCATCCCGTCTATTTCGATGTCCGCTCGGCAGAGGGCGGCGCTCAGGTATCGGAAAAGGCGGCCTTCCTGGTGCCCCGATGAAACCCCTCCCGGAGATGACAATGAACGCCAATACCGCAGACCTCGCGAACGCGCCTCGATCCGCACCGTGGTGGCGATTCCCTCTGCTTTGGATGGTTCTGGCCGGACCGGCGCTGGTGGTGGTCGCGAGCTGCGTCACGCTGTGGCTGGCCATGCGCACGCCGGACCCCGTGGTGGCGGAGGACTACTACCGCCAGGGCATCGAGATCAACAGCACCCTTGCCGACAAGAAGCTCATGCCGGCCCTGAGCGGGCGCAACCACGCGGCGACGCCCGCGGACGATGTGCCTCCCCCGAAGCAGTGAAGAGGCGGTCCGGGTCTGCGGCTTAGCAGGCGGCCGGCGTGATCAGGCGGCGCAGGGCCTCGGGGTCCAGGATGCGCAAGTTGCGCTGATGGACCTCGATGAGGCCTTCGTCCATGAACTTCGACAGGGTGCGGCTGATCGTCTCGAGCTTGAGCCCGAGATAGCTGCCGATTTCCTCGCGCGTCATGCGCAGCACCAGTTCGGAGCGCGAGAAGCCCCGTGCGTGCAGGCGCTGGGCCAGGTTGAGGAGGAAGGCGGCCAGGCGCTCTTCGGCGCGCATGCTGCCCAGGAGCATCATCACGCCGTGCTCGCGCACGATCTCGCGGCTCATGATCTGGTGCACGTGCCGCTGAAGCGCCGTGACCTCGCGCGAGAGCTCCTCGATGCGGTCGAAGGGCATCACGCAAACTTCGGAATCCTCGAGCGCGACCGCGTCGCAGGTGTGCTGGTCGTTGACGATGCCGTCCAGGCCGATGATCTCGCCGGCCATTTGGAAGCCCGTGACCTGATCGCGCCCGTCCTGGCTGGCCACCCGGGTCTTGAAGACGCCGGTGCGGATGGCGTAGAGGGAGGTGAAGCGCTCGCCATTACGAAATAGCGTTTCTCGGCGACGAACCTTGCGCCGCTTGGCCACGATGTCGTCGATGCGCTGCAACTCGCCGGGCTCCAGGCCGACCGGCATGCAGAGTTCGCGCAGGTTGCAGCTGGAACAGGCGACCTTGATGTTCACTGTTTTCATTGATGTACGTCGAGTATGCGCTGATTCTGAGATGCGCCGCGGGCGCCGGTCTTGACCCACATCAAGGATCGCGAGACGACGCGGCGGCATAGTGGCTTCAGCCTTGGACTGCTGCGATGAACCCTTCCACTGTATCCGCGACCGCTTTGCCGTGCCAGACATTGCCGTCGCCCGCCACCCTGCGGCGATTCGACGGTCCGGGGCCGCGCTACACGTCCTATCCGACGGCGGACCGCTTCGTGGAAGCTTTCACAGCCGACGACTATGCGCAGGCGCTGCATCGGCGCGGCGCTGCCGGTGCGCACGGGCGGCCGCTGTCGCTTTATGTGCACATCCCGTTCTGCGAGTCGCTCTGCTACTACTGCGCCTGCAACAAGGTCGTGACGCGTCACCGGCACTGGGCGGCGGAGTACCTGGACTACCTCGAGAAGGAGATCGCGCTCCATATCGCCGCGCTTGGCCGGGGCGCGCTGGTCAGCCAACTGCACCTGGGAGGGGGAACGCCCACGTTCCTCGATGACGAGGGACTGGCACGGCTCATCGCAATGCTCGGGCGCGAGTTCGCGCTCGCGCCCGAGCGCGAGCAGTCGATCGAGATCGATCCCCGGACCGTGGATGGCGCCCGGCTCGCCAAGCTCGCGCAGCTGGGCTTCAACCGCCTGAGCTTCGGCGTGCAGGACTTCGATGCGGACGTCCAGAAGGCCGTCCACCGTATCCAGCCGGCAGCCCAGGTGTTCGATCTGATGACGAGCGCGCGATCGCTCGGTTTTCGATCGATCAACGTCGATCTCATCTACGGATTGCCGAAGCAGAACAAGCTGTCTTTCGACCGGACACTGGCGCAGGTCTGCGAGCTGCGGCCGGATCGCATCGCTCTCTATGCCTACGCGCATCTTCCCGAGCGCTTCAAGCCGCAGCGCCGCATCGCCGAGCAGGACCTGCCGGATCCGAAGGCCAAGGTCGAGATGCTGGCGCGCTCGATCGCCGTGCTGTCCGCCGCCGGCTACGTCTACATCGGCATGGATCACTTTGCGCTGCCCGATGATTCCCTGGCGATCGCCAAGCGGCAGGGGCGGCTGCATCGCAACTTTCAGGGGTACAGCACCCAGCCGGACTGCGACCTGATCGCGCTGGGCGTTTCCGCGATCGGGCGGATCGGCGCGACCTACAGCCAGAACGCCAAGACGCTCGAAGAGTACTACGACCTCCTCGACCAGGGGCACATCCCCGTGGTGCGCGGCCTCGCGCTCACTCGCGACGACGTGCTGCGGCGTGCCGTGATCATGGCGCTCATGTGCCAGGGTCATGTGGATTTCGAGGCCATGAGCGTGGCGCACCTGATCGATTTCAAGTCGCATTTCGCGCCGGAGATCGCTGCCCTGAGCCCCATGGTCGCGCAAGGTCTGGCTCACGTGACTGATCACAGCATCGAAGTCACGCCTGCGGGCTGGTTCTTCGTGCGCGGCATTGCGATGGTGTTCGACCGCTACCTGCAGGCGGATCGCAATCGCACCCGCTTCTCCCGCATCGTCTGAATGCAGGAAGCGCTCATTGGGTCCGCGCTCCTGATCGGGCTGACCGGTGGGCCGCACTGCGCTGCCATGTGCGGCGCGGCTTGCGAGGGCGTGATCCGGATCGTGCGAGCGCCGCAGGGTGGGGGTGGCGCCGCGATGCCGACGGGCGCTGCCTCGTTGGGCCAGAGCACGCTGGCGTTCCACGCAGGGCGCGCCGCGGGCTATGCCGCGGCGGGCGCCATCTCGGCGATGGCGCTGCAGGGCCTGGGCCTGGCGAGTGAGCGGGTCGTCGCGCTGCGCCCATTCTGGGTGCTGCTGCACGCGGCGGTTCTCCTGTGGGGGCTGTCGCTGGCCGTGCTCGGGCGCCAGCCGCCGTGGGCCCACCGGGTCGGTCGAGCCCTTTCGGCGCGGCTGCGCCGGCTCACCGGTTCGCTGGCTGGCGTGCTGGCCACGGGCGCCCTCTGGGTCTTCATGCCGTGCGGGCTACTCTATTCGGCGCTGATGCTGGCGGCGCTGGCAAGCGGGCCGGTGCATGGCGCGGCCGTGATGGCGGCATTCGCGGGCGGCAGCAGCGTGTCACTCGTCCTGGGGCCGTGGCTCTGGCAGCGGCTTCGCTCCGGTGCGCCGGGCATACTCTCCAGGGACTGGGGCACCCGTCTCGCCGGTGGCGTGCTCGCGGCAGTGGCAGTGCACGCCATCTGGAGCGATCTCCGCCATCAGATCGACATCTGGTGCCGATGAGCGGCTCCGCCCACCCGGACTTTTGCGCGCAAACTTCTGCGGGTGCGCGCGAGTCATAGATCTTGAAAGGAAGTGAAAGATGAACCTGAAGAACGTATGTGCTGCAACCCTCTCGTTTGCCTTGCTGGGTTCTGCCTCGGCGGCGACGTGCGACATGGAAATCGAGGGCAATGACGCGATGCAGTTCAACAAGAGCAGCATCGAGGTGCCGCAGAGCTGCAAGCAGTTCACGGTGAAGCTCAAGCATGCCGGCAAGCTTCCAAAGGCGGCCATGGGGCACAACTGGGTGCTCACGACCGCGGCGGACATGCAGGCGGTCGCGACCGACGGCATTGCCGCGGGCCTCGACAAGAACTACATCAAGGCCGGCGACACCCGCGTGATCGCCCACACCCCGGTGGTCGGCGGGGGCGAGTCGACCTCGGTGACTTTCGACACGAACAAGCTCAAGGCGGACCAGAGCTACGCCTTCTTCTGCTCCTTCCCGGGCCACTCCGCCCTCATGAAGGGGACCGTGAAGCTCACCAAATAGACGGCGGTGCGCGTGCCGAGATCTCTCTGGCACGCGCTTGATCTGCCGCAAATCGCGTCAAGGTGCGGCATGCGAAGCTTGCGCCCAGCAACCGGAGAGCATATGACGCACGCCGCCATGAGGATCATCCGTGACGAACATTCGGCCTTGTCGGCCATGTTGCGTTCCATCGTCCTGCTGCTGGCGGACCACCGCCGGCAAGGCACGCTGCCCGATTTCGCCGCCCTGCGGGCGATGCTGTTCTACGTCGACGAGTTTCCCGAGAAGCGGCACCACCGCAAGGAATCCGAGTTGCTGTTCCCGAAGCTGAGGGCGCGCACACCCATGTCCCGTGAACTGCTCGACCGGCTCGATGACGACCATGCGCGGGGCGAGCGCAGGATCCGCGACGTCGAACACGCGCTGCTGGCCTTCGAGATGCTCGGCGAGCCGCGGCGGCAGGCCTTCGAGCAGGCAGTCGAACGCTATGTCGAGTTCTACCTGTCACACATGGCGCTGGAGGAGAGGGAGATCCTGCCGCTCGCCGAACGGGTTCTGACCCAGGACGACTGGGCGCAGTTGGATGATGCATTCGGCGCCAACCAGGATCCCCTGACTGGCTGCCAGCCGGAGTCCGATTACGAGGCGCTCTTTACCCGGATCGTCAATGCAGTGCCCGCGCCGATCGGGCTCGGGGTCCAGCACTGAAATCCTCACGCGCCCTCACGCGCCGTGACGGAAAGGGCTGCGCTCGCCCAGGTGGTCCATGTAGTTCTGGATGCCCGCATCTTCCCGCTCCAGGAAGCGCTCGACCGCATCGGCGAAGGCCGGATGGGCCAGCCAGTGCGCGCTCGTCGTCTTGACCGGCATGAGGGCGCGCGCCATCTTGTGTTCCCCCTGTGCTCCGCCCTCGAAGCGATGCACGCCGTGTTCGATGCACCACTGCAGCGGCTGGTAGTAGCAGGCCTCGAAATGCAGGCAGTCCACGCGCTCGATGGCGCCCCAGTAGCGGCCATAGGCAACAAAGGGGTGTCCGCCGGCTTCGTTTCCATGCCGATCGTCCGATAGCGCGATCAGGCTGGCCGCAATGGGCTTGCCGTGGCGCTCGGCGGTAAAGAGCAGCCAGGACTCCGGCATCGCTCCGGCCATGCGCTTGAAGAAGTCCCGATTCAGGTACGGCGGGTTGCCGTGCTCGCGGTAGGTGCGGGCGTAGCAGCGATAGAAGAAGTCCCAGTCCTCCGGGCAGATGTCCGCACCGCGCGACCAGCGGAAGCTCACGCCGGCCTCGCGGACCTTGCGGCGTTCCTGGCGGATCTTCTTGCGCTTGTCGTGGGCGAGGCTCGCGAGGAAGGCTTCGAAGTCCGTCCAGCCCTCGTGGGTCCAGTGGAACTGGACCGTGTGACGCAGCATAAGGCCGGCATCCGCACAGGCCGCGATGTCGTCGTCGGCACCGAAAAGCAGGTGAAGCGACGACACCTCCGACTGTTCGCACCACGCGACGAGCGCGCGCACCAGCAGCGCGCGACTGATCGGGTCCCGCGCGAGCACGCGCGTGCCCGGCACGGGCGTGAACGGTACCGCGACCACCGCCTTCGGGTAGTACTGCAGTCCGTGCTGTTGGTAGGCGTTCGCCCAGGCCCAGTCGAACACGTATTCGCCGTACGAATGGTCCTTGACGTACAGCGGACAGGCGGCCATCAGCCGCTCGCCCTGCCAGAGCGTCACGAAGTGCGCGGCCCAGCCGGTCTCCGGCGATGCGCTGCCGCTGGCGTCCAGCGCGTCCAGATAGGCGTGGCGCATGAAGGGCGACGGTGCGGCCTGGGTGGCGAGCAATTCGTCCCACGCGGCGGCATCGATCTCCGCGACCGCTCGGTGGATGCGGATGAGGGGGTCGGTCAAGGCAGCCTCGTCGCGTTCTTTCGCGGGCCAAGCGTCTCCGCGACATAGATCCCGCCGAGCACCAGGGCGAGCGCCGCAGCGTGATAGGCCGAGAGCGGTTCGCCCAGGACCAGCACTGCCAGCAGCGGCCCGAAGATCGGCACCAGGTTGAGAAACACGCCGGCCCGTGCGGGTCCGATCAGTCCCACGGCATGAATGAAGGTGATCTGCGAGATGAAGGACGGCAGCAGCCCGATGAACACGACCAGCGCGAGGCCCTTGGCGGTCGGCATGAAGGATTGCCCCATGGCCATTTCCGCGGCCACCAGCGGCAGCGACACCACGGCCGCAACCGCGGCCGTCGCGGCAAAGAACACGATGGCCGGCACGGGAGGGCGCTTGCGCAGCCCAAGCGCATAGCCGGCGTACAGCAGGCAGGCGATGATCACCCACACGTCGCCGATATTGAAGGCGAGGCTCTTCAGCAGGGCGAGTTCCCCTTGCGACGCGACGACGCCGATGCCGGCGATCGTCATCAAGACTCCGACGACCTGGAGACCCCGGATCCTGGTGCGGAAGAAGAAAACACTCCCGACGATGACGAGCACCGGAATGGTGCCCTGGATGATGGCGATGTTGATTGCCGTCGTGTGGTGGGCTGCCGCGTAGAACAGCGCGTTGAACCCGGTGAACCCGAGTGTTCCCATGAGCGTGATGCCGCGCCAGGAGGGCAGCAGCCCGCGCCAGTGCGCGGCGATTTCGCGCCGCGAGGTGAGGCCAAGCGCCGCACAACAGACGATCCAACGCAAGAAGGTCAGCATCATCGGCGACACCTCGCCCACGGCGAGCCGCGCGGCCACGGCGTTGGCACCCCAGATCAGCGTCGTGAAGACCAGGAGCAAGTAGGCCTGCGCGTCGGGCTTCGGAATGGCGGCATCGAAGAAGCTGGCGAAGGAAGAACCGGTGCGCATGGCCCGACGAGCGTAACAGCCCCTGCGATCACGCGTGGCTTGAAGGTTGCCCGGCGCGCGGAGAAATCCGAATGACATAATTGTTTGGCCGTTCCAGCTCTGATCCGAAAGACCGTATGAAGCAAATCACAGCCATCCTCAAACCGTTCAAGCTCGACGATGTGCGCGAGGCCCTGGCCGAGGTCGGCGTCACCGGGCTCACCGTGACCGAAGTCAAGGGCTTCGGGCGTCAGAAGGGGCACACCGAGCTCTATCGGGGTGCCGAATATGTCGTCGACTTTCTGCCGAAGATGAAGGTCGAGGTCGTTGTCAACGAGAACGACGTCGATCGCTGCGTCGATGCGATCGTCGGCGCCGCGCGCACCGGGAAGATCGGGGACGGCAAGATCTTCGTCACCAATGTCGAGCGGGTGGTTCGCATCCGCACCGGCGAAGAGGACGAGGCCGCCGTATAAGACCAGAAGGCGCGGGGCCTGTTCAGAGGACTTCGGCCAGCTTGTCGCCCCGCGGGTGGCGGCTGGCCTCTTCGACCAGGGCTTCGAGCAGCGCCGCAGCGTCGCTCCCTGAGCGCACCAGGCCCATCTGCCATTCCCCCATGAATCCCTCGCGCACGCTGTGCGCCAGGAAGCCGAGCAGGGCGTCGTAGTAGCCCGCCACGTTCAGGATGCCGACCGGCTTGTCGTGGTAGCCAAGCTGGCGCCAGGTCCAGATCTCGAACAGTTCCTCGAGGGTGCCGATGCCGCCCGACAGCGCCAGAAAGGCGTCCGCACGCTCGCCCATCATCGCCTTGCGCTCGTGCATGGTGTCGACGATGTGCAGTTCGTCGCTCTGCCGGTTCGCCAGTTCCTTGTCGACCAGCACCTTGGGAATGATGCCGACCACACGTCCGCCCGCTGCGCGGGTGGCTTCGGCCACGGTGCCCATGAGGCCGGTGCGGCCTCCGCCATAGACGAGTTGTCCGCGGCGCTCGCCGATCCAGCGACCGACCGCCTGCGCCAGCGAGACGAACTCGGGCCGCTCGCCGGGACGGGAGCCGCAATAAACGCAAATTGAAAAAGAGGGAGTCATCCCCCGATCATGCCGCGCGCGAGCTTCGCCTATGTGGCAAAGCGTTGCCAGAGTGCCGCGATCCAGACGCCTGCGCACAGGAGGATCGACAGCAGCACCGCCGCGCTGCCCAGGTCCTTGGCTCTGCCGGAGAGCGCATGCCACTCCGGCCCGACGCGATCGATGGCCGCTTCGATGCCGCTGTTGAGCAGTTCGACAATCAGGACGAGCGCCAGAACCGAGGCGAGGAGCGCGACTTCGAGCCAGTTGCGCCCAACCCAGAACGCCGCGGGAAACATCACGACCGCCAAGCAAACCTCCTGACGGAACGCGGGCTCTCGCCAGCCTTCGCGCAGGCCGAGAAGCGAGATCCGGGTGGCATGCCAGACGCGGACGAGGCCGCGGCGCGCTTTCTGGGGATTGGCGATGGGCTCGGTGCTGCTCATCGCTTGCCGAGCGGCTTCGAAGGGATCAGCCGGGTGCCCGCCCAGACGTCGTGCCAGAACTGGCGTTCGGGCTGAAAGCGCGCAAGCAAAGCCCAGACGATGACCCAGCCGAAGATCAGCACGGCCGACTCGCCTGCACCGAGCCCGAAGGGGGAGATCGCGGCGAGCGTCGGCAGGAACCAGACCCAGCTCAGCACGTAGCGCAAGAGGGCCCGGCGCTGGGTCAACGGGCGACCCTGGCGATCGACGATCCGGATCCCCCAGGTCTTCATCGCCAGGGTCTGTCCCTTGGCCCAGAACCAGACGAAATAGACGCCGAACACGACGAAGAGGAAGGCCTGGAGCAGGTGCCGCCGCGAATCCATGCCGCTGCGCATCTGGCCCAGCGTGCTGAAGAGCCATCCGGCGACGAACACCACCGCGAAAAGCAGCATGCCTTCGTAGAGCCAGCAGGCCATTCGGCGCCACAGGCCGGGCGCATCGAGGGGGAGTTTGTCCATGGTGGGGCGGACCGCCCCGGAACTGCCGGAGGAAGCGGGAGGCATCGACACCTGTTTCAGGGCGCCGGAGCGGGTTGTTCGGAGGGCTGGGGCGCGAGCTCCGGCCCGGACGGCGGCGGAACCTGCGCTTCGGCGCTCACCGGCGGAGCCGATGGCGTCGGCGGAGCGGGGGGCGGGGCGGGCGCGGGCGCCGGACGGGCCGTGACGACAGGCGTCGGTGCCGGCGGGGCGAGCTGGATCCTCGGCGTGTGCTGCGGATCGGCGCCCACGGCGGGGAGAGGGACCAGCTTCTGTTCAGGAATGGGGCGCAGCGTGGGGGCGGCGCCCGGAGGCTTGCTCACCTTCGCCCGTGCCGCCAGCTTGCTCTTCTCTTCGTCGCTGAGTGCCTGGTAGGCCTCCCACTTGGCCTTGCGCTCGTCCACCGGAACCTGCTTGACGTCCGCGAAATTGAGGCGTGCCTGCGCTCGCTGCTGGTTGCTCAGGCTGGCCCATTCGGTCATGCGGCTGTGGAGGATCTCCTGGTCGGCGGCCGGGAGCGTGGCGTAGTCGCGCGAGAGCGCGAGCCACTTTCGCTTGTGGGACTCGGTCAGCTCGTTCCAGATCGGCGACAGCGGTTGCAGGGCCTTCTGCTGGCGCGCCGTGAGGTCCCGCCACAGGGGATTCGAGGTGGACGAACGGGCCGAAGCCGAGGAGGGCGTCGCAGCGCTCTTGGTCGACTGGGCCGTTGCGGGGCTCGCGGCGACCCCGGCGAGCATGCCAATACTCAGCCACACGGCAATTGCCGAGGCGCGCGTGCGGCCGAGCTCGGGCGCGCAAAGGCGAGAAGGTTGGCGTAGAGGCATTCGGTGGCCGGGGCGATCAGCGCTCGGACGGGGTGTCGCCCGAGGTCTTCAGGAATTGGGCGAATCCCGGATCGGTATAGGCCGCGGGAGGAAGGTCGTCGGTCAACAGGGCCGAGTCGATGGCGGCGAGTTCGTCGGCGCGGTTGTCCTCCTGAATCATGCTGATGGCCATCAGGCCGGCGACCAACGCGACCAGGGGAACGACGGAACCGATGCGCGTCCACCAGCCGCCGCCCAGCGTCGCGGCACCGCCGCGCGAGACGAGTGCGGCAGACGTGCGAACCTGTGGCGCCACTTTGCGACGGGCGACCGCCTGCACCCGCGCGGCGCGCAGCCGCTCGGAAACCTCATGGGGCAGCTCGCCGTTGCCGGCGGAAAGCCGCGCGGCCACCCGGCGGCCAAACCGCTCTTCGAGCGCGGCGGAAGAGGCAGATAGCGTTGTGTTCATAGCGAAATTCCCTTGGCTTTGAGCGCCTTGCTCAAGGCGTGGACGGCGCGGGAGCAATGGGTCTTGACGCTCCCCTCGGAACAGCCCATGGCGGCAGCCGTCTCGGCGACATCCATTTCTTCCCAGTAACGCATGAGAAAGGCCTCGCGTTGACGACCCGGCAAGGCAGCGATTTGTTCCTCGATCTCTCGAAAAATCTGTGCGCGCCGTGTGGTGTCCTCGGCGCTTTCGGATTCTTCCCCGTCCGAAGAGAGCTGGAAATGCTCCAGAAGGTCGAAATCACCGTCATCGTCCAGGCTCTCGAAATCGCTCAGGTTCGAGAAAAGCGCCTTGCGGGTCTTCTGGCGCCGGAACCAGTCGAGCGTGCAGTTCGACAGGATGCGCTGGAACAGCAGCGGCAACTCGTTGGCCGGCTTGTCGCCGTAGTGTTCGGCCAGCTTCATCATGCTGTCCTGCACGATGTCCAGCGCCGCTTCTTCGTCCCGGACGTGGTAGACGGATCGCTTGAAGGCGCGCCGCTCGACGCTCTTCAGGAAGTCGGATAGTTCTTTTTCGGTGGCCAAGCGAGTCTGCGCGCCGCGTGGGGATGTCGCGGGGGACGAGGTGTGGTTTTCGCCGCGGATTATGCCTGTGACCCATTGCAGAGTGCGCCCGGGCCGTCCAGGCGGCTTCCAATGTCATAATCCGCGCTGCAAGTCAAAGGCAAACGGGTCACGATCCGGCGGTATGACAAATCCGCCCATGGTTGTGGCCTCAAGTTCCGACGCGGCTTCAAAAGAGCTGGCGAAGGGGCACCGAAGGTTTTTCGTTCCCGAAAATCGCAAAGGTTGATCATGGAAATGTCAAAGGCGGAAATTGCTTCCGCAGCAGCCGTCACCGGCAGTCAAACGCAAGAACTCATGGGCGCCGAGGTGCTGATCAAGGCGCTTCAGGCCGAAGGCGTCCAGTACGTCTGGGGCTATCCGGGCGGCGCGGTTCTCTACATCTACGACGCGTTCTACAAGCAGGACACCATCCAGCACGTGCTGGTGCGTCACGAACAGGCGGCCGTGCATGCGGCCGACGGCTACGCGCGCGCCACCGGCGAGGTCGGCGTGGCGCTGGTGACGTCGGGGCCGGGGCTCACGAATGCCGTGACGGGCATCGCGACCGCCTACATGGACAGCATCCCGATGGTCATCATCTCGGGCCAGGTCCCCACGGCGGCGATCGGCCTCGATGCGTTCCAGGAATGCGACACCGTCGGCATCACCCGGCCGATCGTCAAGCACAACTTCCTCGTCAAGGACCCGAAGGACCTGGCCCTGACGATGAAGAAGGCCTTCCACATCGCCCGCAGCGGCCGTCCCGGTCCGGTGGTCGTGGACGTGCCGAAGGACGTCTCCTTCAAGAAGGTCGCCTACCACGGCTACCCCGAGAAGGTCGAGATGCGCTCGTACAACCCGGTGCGCAAGGGGCACGGCGGCCAGATCCGCAAGGCGCTCCAGTTGCTGCTCTCGGCGAAGCGTCCCTATATCTACACCGGCGGCGGCGTGCTGCTCGGCAACGCGACGAACGAGCTGCGCACGCTGGTCGACATGCTGGGCTATCCGGTCACCAACACGCTCATGGGCCTGGGCGCCTATCCGGCGAGCGACCACAAGTTC
>JAGIAI010000068.1 GCA_017744935.1 Variovorax sp. | reverse complement strand
TGGGGCACCTTCTCGCGCAGGGTCAGGCCCGAGGGAAAGATGGTGCCCGCGGGCAGGCCGCCGTCGTTGGCCACGATCGCGACGTTGTCGCGCTCGTGCATGGTGATGTGGAGAGGAGGGCGGTCGGATGTGGAAGACATGGACTTACTTGATCAGGTCTCGAGCATGATGCTCTCAACCCAGTTGGGCCCTTGGCCCGCAGGGCATTCGCCGAGCGCCTGCAGAGAGTCTGTCGCTCCATCGATTTCATACAGCCGCAGCCGATGCGAGCGCTGCCCGGCCGCGATCAGGAAGCGGCCGTCCGGCGTGATGTTGAAGCCGCGCGGCTGCGTTTCGGTCGCCACATGACCGACCAGCGCCAGAGTGCCGTTCGTGGGGTCGACGCGGAAGGCCGCGAGGGTGTCGGAACGTCGCTCGCTGCTGTAGAGGAAGCGGCCGTCCGGCGTGAGGTGCAGATCGGACGCCCACGGGTCGCCGCTGAAGCCCGGCGGCAGCGAGCTGATCGTCTGCAGCGGCTGCAACGTACCGGCGGTCGAATCGAACGAGAGAACGTCGATGGCGCCATCCAGCTCGTTGAGCAGGTAGACGAAGCGCGCGTCACGGCTGAAGACGAAGTGCCTGGGGCTCGCCGAGGCGTGCGGCTGCAACGTGGGTGGCGTGTTGGGCGTCAGTTGCCCCGTGCTCGCGTCGAAGCGAAGCTGGACGACGACGCCTGCGCCCAGCGTGCTGGCGAAGACGAAGCGGTTCGACGGATCGGTCTGGATCGCGTGCGCGTTGGGGCCGGTCGGCACCACCTGCTGCGTGGCCTGCACCACGCCGTCGGCATCGATCGCATTGACGGCGATCTGGTTGCCGCCATACGAGGCGCTCAAGAGATAGCGACCTGCGCGATCGGTCGCGATGTACGCCATGCTGTGCGGCAAGGCCGCCGCGCCCAGGGGAGTGAGCTGACCGGTCTTCGGGTCGATCGCGAAGCTCAGCGCCTCGCGAGGCTCCGAGCGCCGTGCGGCGTAGAGCCGCCGGCGGTCGCGGCTCAATGCGAGCGGCATCACTTCCCCGCCGACCCGCACGGTCTGCACTGGCACGAGCGTCGGCTGGGCGGGGTCGAGATGCAGGACGCTGATGTCGCCGCTCTCGGCGTTGGAGACGTAGACGCAGAACATCGTCAGAACACGGGATGGCCGTTGATGATCGATGGCAGCCAGGTCGAGAACGACGGCACGTAAGTCACCAGCGTGATCGCGATGAAGATCGCCAGGTAGTAGGGCCACGCGGTCTTCGTGGCTTCGCCGATGGAGATCTTGCCGATCGCGCAGCCGATGAACTGCACCGTGCCCACCGGCGGATGCACCAGGCCCAGCGCGCAGTTGAGCAGCAGCATCATCCCGAACTGCACCGGGCCCACGCCCATCTGGATGGCCAGCGGCAGGAAGAGCGGCGTCGTGATCAGGATGTGCGCCGCCATGTCCAGGAACACACCCAGGAAGATCTGGATGATGTTGATGTACAGCAGCATCAGCCACGGCGTGGTGGTTGCTGCCAGCAGCGCGGCCTCGATCGTGTCGGGGATCTCCAGGTACGCCATCTGGTAGCGCAGCATGTTCGACACGCCGATCAGCAGCAGGATCACCCCCGTGGTCTTCGAGGCCTTGGCCAGCGACTTGAGCAGCGCCTGCTTCGTCATCGTGCGGTAGACGACGACAGTGAGCAGCAGCGAGTAGGTCACTGCGATCGCGGCGGCTTCGGTCGCCGTTGCAACCCCTTGCATCACGCAGAACAGGATGATGGCGATCACCATCAATCCGGGGATCGCGGCGATGAAGGTGCGCACCACCGTGCCCCAGCCCGGAAAGCGCTCGACCATCGTGCTGCCGTCTTCGCGCTTCGGATAGCCGTACTTCTTGGCTTGCCAGTACGCGGCGACCAGCATGCAGACCATGATCCAGAAGACCGGGATCAGGCCCGCGAACATCAGGTCGCCGATCGACACGCCCTTGATCATGTGACCGGCGATCTCGCCCACCGCGGCCTGCGCCGCGAAGGCGTAGATGATCATGTTGTGCGAAGTCGGCATCAGCGCGCCCGAGAGGGAGGCGTGCGTGGTCACGTTGACTGCGTAGGCGGCGCTGTAGCCCTCCTTCTTCATGACCGGGATCAGCACGCCGCCCATGGCCGATGTGTCGGCAACCGGCGAACCCGAGACGCCGCCGAACAGCGTCGAGGCGACCACGTTGGCAAGGCCGAGTCCACCCTTCCAGTGGCCGACGAGGCTGCGCGCGAAGGCGACGATCTTGTCCGCGATGCCGCCGTGCAGCATCAGCTCGCCCGAGAAGATGAAGAAGGGAATGGCCAGGAACGAGAACACATTCATGCCCGAGACCATCATCTGGATCGCCGTCTCGAAGGGCAGGCCCTCGTAGGCGAAGGTCAACAGACAACTCAGCCCGATCGCGAAAGCGACGGGCATCCCGAGAACCAGGAAGACCAGGAAACTGAGAGACAGCAGCGTCAATGCCATGATGGAACGACCTCGTGGCCGGAGAATTGGGAGACGAGGTGCTCGACGGAAAACAGCGTGATCAGCACACCGGCTGCGAGAACCGGGAGGTAGCGGATGGCTTCGGAGATGCCGAGAGTGGGGATGGTGGTCTCGCGCGTGGACGTCGCCATCTCCACGCCGCCGGCGACGAGCGCCACGGCGAAAGCGATGGTGAGGACGTACACGACGACCTTGCACCAGAACTGCCCCTTCGGGGGCAGTGCCTTCACCAGCGAATCCAGGCCGATGTGCCCGGCGTCCCGCACACCTGCGGAAGCGCCGAACATGGCGACCGAGACCACCAGCAGCAGTGCAACCTGTTCTACATAGGCAGGCGCGTCATTGAAGGCGTAGCGAAGAACCACGCCATAGACCACCACACCCAGCAGGCCCACCAGGCAGGTGCACGCAAGGTACATCGCCCAACGCGAGAGCCTCGCGTTCAGTTGGGTTAGCAAGGTCATCGCGCCGCATTACTTGGTGTCGACGATTTCCTGTACCAGCGCCTTGAGTTCAGGCGTGGTGGCGAACTTGTCCCACACGGGCTTCTCGACCTCGACGAAGGCCTTGCGGTCGATGTCGGCGGCCGACACGACCTTGGCGCCACCCTTGATGACGGCGGCCTTGGCGTCCTTCTCGCGCGGCTCCCAGAGCTTGACGTAGTAGGGCACCGATTCCTTGGCGGCCTTGCGGATCTGCGCCTGTTCTTCCTTCGGCAGGGTGTCCCAGATCTTCTTGGAGAACACAAGCACTTCCGGCGTCATCACGTGCATCGTCTCGGAGTAGACGGGCGCAGCTTCGAAGTGCTTGGCTTCTTCGTAGGACGGATAGTTGTTCTCGGCGGCGTCCACCAGGCCCGTCTTGAGGCCGGTGTAGACCTCGGCGATCGGCATCGGCGTGGGCGATGCGCCCGTCGCACCGACCAGGCTCACCATGAGGTCGGAGGGCTGCACGCGGATCTTCAGACCCTTCATGTCGGCCACGTTCTTGATCGGCTTCTTGGCGTACACCGAGCGGGCGCCGCTTTCATAGAAAGCCAGGCCGACGAATCCGGCCTTCTCGAACGAAGCGAGGATCTTGTCGCCCGTCGGGCCGTACATCACCTTGCGGAAATGGTCGATGTCGCGGAAGAGGAAGGGCAGCGACGGAATCACCGACTCGGGCACGATGCCGTGGAACGAGGCGCTGCTCACGCGCACCATGTCGAGCGCGCCGATCTTCACCTGCTCGACCGTGTCCTTCTCCGAGCCCAGCGAGCTGTCGGCGAAGATCTTGATCTTGTCCTTGCCGCCGGTCGCGGCGGAGAGCTGGTCGCTCATGTACTTCACCGCCATGTTGGTCGGGAAGTCCTTGGAGTGCACTTCCGCGGAACGGAAGTCGCGCGCTTGCGCATGGGTGGCAGCGAGAGCGACCACCGCGGTGGCGATCAGGCTGAGCAGTTGGCGGTTCTTCATGTCTCTTCCTTTGTTGGATATGGATCTGGAAAAAGTGCGTTGAGGAGGGGTGATCTGTCGCTTATTCGAAGGGGCCCTGCGCGGTGAAGCCGCCGCCCTGGTAGATGGCGTTCGGATCGGTGGGCGCGACCGGCGGTTGTGCCTCGACCTTCGCGCGGAAGACTTCCGAGGTGTCCTTCGGGGCATAGCCGAGATGCGCGGCCGCGCTGTTGTCCCACCACACGTCCTTGTTCGCGGACGCGCCGTAGACGATGGTGTGCTTCACGCCCTGCGTGAAGAGCGACTTCGCGATGAGCGAGGTCAGGTCGTCGTAGCTCAGCCAGGTGCTCATCATCCGGCGGTTGGCCGGCTCGGGGAAAGAGGAGCCGATACGGATGCTCACCGTCTCGATGCCCCAGCGGTCGAAGTAGAACTGCGCCACGTCCTCGCCGAAGGACTTCGACAGGCCGTAGTAGCCGTCGGGCCGGCGCATGACATGCGCGTCGAGGTGTTCCGTCTGCTTGTAGAAGCCGATCACGTGGTTCGAGCTGGCGAACACCACGCGTTTCACGCCATGGCGGCGCGCTGCCTCGTAGATGTGGAAGACGCCCTTGATGTTGCCTTCGAGGATTTCCTCGAACGGGCGCTCGACCGAGACGCCGCCCAGGTGCACGATGGCATCGCAGCCGGCCACGAGTGCATCGACCGCTTTCTTGTCGGAGAGGTCGCAGGGCACGACTTCTTCATGGGGGCCGGCGGCTGGGGCCAGCGAAGCGATGTCCGAAAGACGAAGGACGTCGGCATAGGGGCGAAGGCGCTCGCGAAGCACCTTGCCGAGGCCGCCCGCAGCGCCGGTGAGCAGCAGGCGGGAGACGGGTTGGGAGGGGGTTGTCTCGCTCATGGAATTTCCGGATCTCTTGTCGTAAGTTATCGGTTGTCGTACAACAGCGCGGCGATTATCATCACGCCATGTCGAACCTGTCAACGGGGTCAACCTCAACCACAGATCAACCCGCATTCGGCGCCAATCCGCGCCGGAGAGGACGAGGCCTGGCGCATGGACTGGTCGACGATCTTGGCGAGAAGATTCGCAGCCAGCAGTTGCGTCCGGGTGACAAGCTGCCGACCGAGTCGGCCATCATGCAGGCCTACGGCGTCAGCCGCACCGTGGTGCGCGAGGCGCTCTCCAAGCTCCAGGCCGCGGGCCTGGTCGAAACGCATCACGGCATCGGCACCTTCGTGCTGCAGCCCAAGACCGCAGGCATGTTCCGGCTCGACGCGTCGGAGCTCGCGGCCTCGGTCGATGTGCTGGCGGTGCTCGAACTGCGCATCAGCCTCGAAACCGAGTCCGCCGGGCTCGCCGCCACACGCCGCACCGACGACCAACTCGCGGCGATGCGCGAAGCGCTTGACGACTTCGAGCGCAATGTGGCAGTGGCGGGGGATACCGTCGCACCCGATTTCCGCTTTCACCTCGAAATCGCGCAGGCGACCGGCAATCAGTACTTCGCGGACATCATGAGCCACCTCGGCACGACGATCATTCCGCGCACACGTATCACCGCTATCCGCAACTACGACCGGCGCGGCGAATACCTGACCCGCGTGAATCGCGAGCACGAGGAGATCTACGCGGCGATCGCGCGACGCGATCCGGACTCCGCGCGGGCCGCGATGCGCATCCATCTGACGAACAGCCGCGAACGGCTGCGCGTCGCTCAGGAAGCGGCGCGCAACGCCACCGAAGGTGCATCTGCCGCCGATGCTGCAGCCACCCCGGGCTCCGCGCCGACGACCTGAAACCGATTGTCTGAAGCGCTGGACATAGTACAAGACTAGTTGTACGATGACTGATGACAAGCGGTGGCCACACCGCCTTTTCATCCGATTCATCGCTTCTGGAGACAACACCCATGACCTTGAACCGCCGCGAACTCATGCTTGGCGCGCTCGGCACAGGCCTGATGACCACGGGCGCCGCCCATGCAGCCGATGCGTGGCCCTCGAAGCCCATTCGCATCGTCGTGCCCTACCCGCCGGGCGGGTCGTCAGACATCATTGCGCGAATCATCAGCGTGCAGCTGTCCGAGGCCCTCAAGCAGTCCGTCATCGTCGAGAACAAGGCCGGCGCCAATGGCAACCTCGGCGCCGACTACGTCGCGAAAGCCCCGGCCGACGGTTACACCGTGCTCCTGTGCGATGTCGGGGCGCTGGCGATCAGCCCCTCGGTCTACACGAAGCTCTCGTTCGATCCGTCGAAGGACTTGCGCGGCGTGACCATGCTGGCCTATTCGCCGCATTTGCTGGTGGTGCACCCCTCGGTGCAGGCCAGCAACCTCAAGGAACTGATCGCACTGTCGAAGAAGTCCGATCTCAACTTCGCGGTGACAGCCACCGGCAGCGCGCCGCATCTTGCCGGCGTGGCGCTCGAACGCGCGAGCGGTGCGCGCTGGCAGTACGTGCCCTACAAGGGCGGCGTGCAGGCGGTGCAGGACACGGTCGCCGGCCAGACCCAGGTACTGATGAACGGCATGCTTGCCACGTGGCCTCACGTGCAGAGCGGCAAGCTCAAGGTGCTCGGTGTTTCGAAGCCGACGCGCATGCCGCTGATCGGCGAAGTCCCCACCATCGCGGAGCAGGGCGTCCCCGGCTTCGAATCCGGCACCTGGCAAGGCGTTCTGGTGCCGCGCGGCACGCCCGAGGCGGTGGTCCAGCGCCTGAACAAGGAACTGATCGCGATCATCCGCTCGACCGAGGTGCGTTCACGGCTCGCCGGGCAGGGCGCCGAAGTCGTGACGATGACGCCACCCGAGCAGGACCAGTTCTTCGACAAGGAGCGCACCCGCTGGGCCAAGGTCGTTTCCGCCGCGCAAATCAAGCTTGATTGATTTCTCTCACCCCCAGCCTCGCCCACTTCGTGTGGCTCGGACACCCCCTCACCGGGGGCAATCCCGGCGGCCCGGCAAAGCCGGTTTCGCGGGATTCCTGGCACCGATTCTTCCACTGACCCTTACTCTTATCACCGCTACACCATGAATCCACAAGAACTCAAGTCCATCATGGGCTCCGGCCTGCTGTCGTTCCCGCTGACCGACTTCGACGCGAACGGCGACTTCAATAAGAAGGGCTACATCGAGCGCCTCGAATGGCTGGCGCCCTATGGCGCGAGCGCGCTGTTCGCGGCCGGCGGCACCGGTGAGTTCTTCTCGCTGACCGGCGACGAGTACCCCGAGATCATCAAGACCGCGGTCGAGACCTGCCGCGGCAAGGTGCCGATCATCGCGGGCGCCGGTGGCCCGACCCGCTTCGCGATCCAGTGCGCACAAGCGGCCGAAAAGGCAGGCGCGCACGGCATCCTGCTGCTGCCGCACTACCTGACCGAAGCCGGCCAGGAAGGCCTCGCCGCGCACGTGGAAGCCGTATGCAAGAGCGTGAAGTTCGGCGTCATCGTCTACAACCGCGGCCAGAGCAAGCTCTACCCGGAAACGCTCGCCAAGCTCGCCGAGCGCTGCCCGAACCTCGTGGGCTTCAAGGACGGCATCGGCGACATCGAGTTGATGAGCTCCATCTACCTGAAGATGGGCGACCGCTTCGCCTACCTCGGCGGCCTGCCGACGGCGGAGGTCTACGCAGCGGCCTACAAGGCGCTCGGCACGCCGGTGTATTCGTCGGCCGTCTTCAACTTCATCCCGAAGACCGCGATGGAGTTCTACCGCGCCGTCGCCACCGACGACACCGCGACGCAGCATCGCCTGCTCAAGGACTTCTTCATGCCCTATCTGGACATTCGCAACAAGGGCCAGGGCTACGCCGTGAGCATCGTCAAGGCCGGCGCCAAGATCGTTGGCCACGACGCAGGGCCGGTGCGCACGCCGCTCACCGACCTCAAGGCGAACGAGTACGAAGCGCTCGCAGGGCTGATCGCCAAGCTCGGTCCGCAGTAAGCTCGCGGACCGGTCTGTCAGTACGGCGGCGGCCGGCTCCCTCAGGGCCGGGCCGCCTTTTTCTTCTTGATCCATTCCCAAGGACACCGCCATGCAGAAATTCGACAACCTCATCAACGGCGAATGGACCGCCGGCGCCAGCTACAGCGCGAACACCAATCCGAGCAATCTCGCGGACGTGCTGGGCGAGTACGCCCAGGGCGACGCCGGACAGGTCGATGCAGCCGTCGCCGCTGCCACGGCCGCCTTCCCCGCCTGGTCCACCGGCGGCGTGCAGGCGCGCTCGGAAGCGCTGGACAAGATCGGCAATGAAATCCTCGCCCGCAAGGAAGAACTCGGCACGCTGCTGGCGCGCGAAGAGGGCAAGACCAAGGCCGAAGGTATCGGCGAGGCCACGCGTGCCGGCCAGATCTTCAAGTTCTTCGCGGGCGAATGTCTGCGCCTATCGGGCGAACTGCTTCCGTCGGTGCGCCCCGGCATCGGCATCGAGATCACGCGCGAGCCGGTTGGCGTCGTGGGCCTGATCACGCCGTGGAATTTCCCGATCGCGATCCCCGCCTGGAAGATCGCCCCGGCGTTGGCTTTCGGCAACTGCGTGGTGGTCAAGCCCGCGGATCTGGTGCCGGGCTGCGCCTGGGCGCTGGCCGAGATCATCAGCCGCTCGGGCATCCCGGCCGGCGTGTTCAACCTGGTGATGGGCCGCGGCAGCGTCATCGGCAATGCACTGGTCAAGCATCCCGGCATCCATGCGATCAGCTTTACCGGCTCGGTCGGCGTGGGCCGCGACATCGCGGTGCAGTGCGCCACCAGCGGCAAGAAGGTGCAACTCGAGATGGGCGGAAAGAACCCGCAGGTGGTGCTCGACGATGCCGACCTGAACCAGGCGGTGGAACTGAGCGTGCAGAGCGCGTTCTATTCGACCGGTCAGCGCTGCACCGCATCGAGCCGCCTGATCGTCACCGAAGGCATCTATCCGAAGTTCATCGAGGCGATGAAGGCGCGCATGACCAAAATCAAGGTCGGCGATGCACTTGCGCAAGGCACCGACATCGGGCCGGTCTCCAGCGGGAGCCAACTGCAGCAGGATCTGGAATACATCGAGATCGGCAAGAAGGAAGGCGCAACGCTGGCCGCGGGCGGCGAGCGGCTCAAGCTCGACACTGATGGCTTCTACATGTCGCCGGCGCTGTTCAGCGAATCGGTGGCTGCGATGCGCATCAACAAGGAAGAAATCTTCGGCCCGGTGGCGAGCGTCATCAAGGTGAAGAACTACGAAGAGGCACTGGCGACGGCCAACGACACCGAGTTCGGTCTCTCCGCCGGCATCGCCACCACGAGCCTGAAGTACGCGACGCACTTCAAGCGCCACAGCCAGGCCGGCATGGTGATGGTGAACCTGCCGACGGCCGGCGTGGATTACCACGTGCCGTTCGGCGGTCGCAAGGGATCGAGCTACGGCCCGCGCGAGCAGGGCCGCTATGCGCAGGAGTTCTTCACCACGGTGAAGACCGCCTACACGTTGGCCTGATGACGCGAACTCCGGCCTATTTCGGCGCGCGAATCGCCGACTTGGGCCGGAACGCCTTGCAGACCGAATCGTCGGTCTCGAGATACGGCCCGCCGATCAGGTCGATGCAGTAGGGCACCGCGGCAAAGATGCCCGGCACGACCTGCGTGCCGTCCGGATTCTTCAGCCCTTCGAGCGTTTCGGCGATCGATTTGGGTTGGCCCGGCAGATTGATGATCAGGCTCTTGTTGCGAATGACCGCCACTTGGCGCGACAGGATCGCGGTCGGAACGAACCGCAGGCTGATCTGCCGCATCTGCTCGCCGAAGCCGGGCATTTCCTTGTGAGCCACGGCCAGTGTGGCTTCAGGCGTCACGTCGCGCAGGGCAGGGCCCGTGCCGCCAGTGGTCAGCACCAGTGAGCAGCCGGCATCGACCAGTTCAATCAGCGCGGCGCTGATGCCTTCCTTCTCGTCGGGAATCAGGCGCGATGCGAAAGTGATCGGGTTGCGCAGCGCACGCTGCAGCCACTCCTGCAGGGCGGGCAGGCCCTTGTCTTCGTAGACGCCGCTGGATGCGCGGTCGCTGATGGAGACGATCCCGATGCGGACGGGGTCGAAGGCGGTATCCGTCATGCGTCTTCCTCGCGGGATTGTTCAGACGCTTCGGCGGCGTGATCCTCGTTGCCGTGCACCCGAAGCTGCTCGCGTACGAGCTGGAACACTTCGCGATAGGCCTTGCCCTGGCGCGGCGCTTCGCCAGGCGGCCCGGATTTCATGTCTTTGCGCGCCTGGCGAACCAGTGCGCGCAATTGCTGCGCATCGGTGCCGGGGTGTGTTTCGATCCAGCCACCGAGCGCGTCGTCGTCGGCGATGAGGCGGTCGCGCCAGCGCTCGGCCTCGTGCAGCGCGGCGGCTTCCTGGGCCGGTCCGCGGTTCTGTTCGGCGAGCGCGACGCGGACCGCATCGATCACCGACTCGTCCAGACCACGCATCAGCTTGCCGACGAACTGCATCTGCCGGCGCTTGCCTTCGAAGTTGGTGATGCGCCGGGCGTCGGCGATGGCGTCGCGCAGCTTGTCGCCGAGCTCGAGCTTGTCGAAGAGACCGGCGCGCAGCGTCAAGAGAGCCTCGCCGAGCGCCTGGAGCTCGGCACTCTCGCGCTTGAGGTCGGTCTTGCTTGCCGCGTCGGTGCCCTTGAGCTCGCGCTTGAGCTCGAGGTCGAGGTCGCTGCCTTCGGCGACGAAGTGGCCGCGGACGAAGTAGCCTTTTTTGGGTTTGCGGGACATAGAGACAATCGTAGACCCCTCCGACTGCGCCGTGTGCGCCCCGGAAGGGGGCAAGTATCATAGTCAACCACATGAGCACACCATCCTCGCGCGCCGAATCCGGCTTCGCCTACAGCCGTTCCTTCTTCGAAAACCTGGTCGACTCGGCCTTGGCTCATGCCAAGAAGCTCGGCGCCACCGACGTGGGCGCCGAGGCGTCCGAAGGCTGCGGCCTGAGTGTGTCGGTGCGCAAGGGCGAGCTCGAGAACGTCGAGCGCAATCGCGACAAGTCGCTGGGCGTGACGGTGTACATCGGCCATCGACGCGGCAATGCCAGCACCTCCGACTTCTCGGAAGCGGCGGTCGCGCAGACCGTCCAGGCGGCCTACGACATCGCGCGCTTCACGGCGGAGGACCCCGTCAGCGGCCTCCCCGAAGAGGAAGACGTCGCAAAGGACCACCCGGACCTGGATCTCTTCCACCCCTGGGACATCACCAGCGAGCAGGCGGCCGAGCTTGCGCTCGCGTGCGAAGCCGCTGCGATGTCGACCGACAAGCGCATCACCAACAGCGAAGGCGCAGGTGTTTCGGCGCAGCAGAGCCACTTCTTCAGTGCCCACACGCGCGGCTTCCGCGGCGGCTACGCGAGCTCGCGCCACTCGATCTCGGTGGCGCCGATCGCCGGCAAGGGCGACGACATGCAGCGCGATGCGTGGTACAGCTCCATGCGTTCCGCCGATGAGCTGGCGAGCCCGCAAGCCGTCGGTCGCTACGCGGCCGAGCGCGCGCTGAGCCGGCTGAAATCTCGCAAGATCAAGACGACGGAATGCCCCGTTCTGTTCGAGTCGCCGCTCGCGGCCGGCCTGTTGGGTGGCCTGGTGCAGGCGACCAGCGGCGGGGCGCTCTATCGCCGGAGCACCTTCCTGCTCGACTCGCTCGGCAAGCGGGTGCTGCCGTCGCATGTGGACGTGATGGAAGACCCGCACGTGCGGCGCGGCAAGGGCAGTTCGCCCTTCGACGACGAGGGTGTGGTCACGCGGCGGCGCAAGCTGGTCGACGGCGGCCGGCTCGAAGGCTATTTCCTGAGCACCTATTCGGCGCGCAAGCTGGGCATGAAGACCACCGGCAACGCGGGCGGTTCGCACAACCTCACGCTGACGTCGCGGCTCACGCAGCCCGGCGACGATCTCGATGCGATGCTGGCCAAGCTCGGTACGGGTCTCTTCGTGATCGAGCTGATGGGGCAGGGCGTCAACTACGTGACAGGCGACTATTCGCGCGGCGCGAGCGGCTTCTGGGTCGAGAACGGCAAGATCGCCTATCCGGTGCAAGAGATCACCATCGCCGGCAACCTCAAGGACATGCTGCTGGGCATCGAGGCGGTCGGTGCCGATGCCTATAACTACGGCGCAAAGACAACGGGCTCGCTGCTCATCAACCGGATGAAGGTCGCGGGGAGCTGAGTTTGGCGCGTGATGGGGCGTGGCCGGCGAGGCAGCCCGCCCCGGCCGAGGATGAGGCAGTCGGCGGCATCCGTATCGAGGACGTGACCCTGGTGCGGGGTCAGGCGCGGATCTTCGAAGGGCTGACGCTGGACCTCGCGGAGTCGAGGATCGGCCTGATCGGCGACAACGGCGCGGGCAAGAGCAGCCTGTTCCGGTTGATCAGCGGACTCGACAAGCCACGGCAGGGCCGCGTGGTCGTGTCCGGTGGCGCGTCCTCGGGGCACGTCGGGCTGATGTTCCAGAACCCCGACGACCAGATCATTTTTCCGACGGTGGCCGAGGAACTGGCTTTCAGCCTCACGGCGCGTGGAGAACCGCGCCAGGCGGCGCGTCATCGGGCGCTCGACTTTCTGGCCAAGCGTGGACTGTCCGCCTGGGCCGGCCGCTCCGTCGGCGAGTTGAGTCAGGGGCAGCGCCAGCAGGTCTGCCTGATGGCGCTGCAGATCAGCGAGCCGCGGACACTGCTGCTTGACGAGCCCTATGCAAGCCTCGATCTGCTGAGCCAGGCACGGCTCGCCGCGCAGATCGACGGGTCCCGCCAGCAGATCATCGTGTCGACCCATCTGCTCGAGCACGTGCAGGACTTCGAGCGCGTGTTGTGGTTGGACGAGGGCCGCGTACGTGCAGACGGGCCCGGCCGCGAGGTCTGCGAAGCCTATGCCGCTGACGTGCGTGAGCGCGCACGGGCAGAGCGAGGCAGCCATGCGTAGCCTCTATTCGGCGCAAGCGACCTGGATGCACGGCGTTCCGGCCTGGATCAAGCTTGCGCTGTTGTCGGTCTGCGGCACGATCCTCGTGCTGGTCGAGAGACCTACGTACTTGATCGCTGCGTGCGTCCTGACGCTGCTGGTGTTCGCTTCGTTGGGCGCACCCGCATGGCGAAGCGTGCGGATGCTGGTCGGAGTGGCCATCGCGGGCGGACTGATCGTCATCTTCCACTGGATGCTCGGCACGACTTCGCAGGGCGTGGCGAGCGCCTTGCGCCTGGGTTGTGCCGCAACGCTCGCGCTGATGCTCACGCTGACCACGCGCTTCGAAGACCTGCTGTCGGTCCTCGAGGCCGTCATGCGTCCCTTGCAGCGACTCGGCGTGCCGACCGAGCGCGTCGCGCTTGCTCTGGGCCTGATGTTGCGCTTTGCCGAGAACTTCCATGTCCAGTGGCATCGCCTGGACGACGCCTATCGCGCTCGGACAGGGCGAGGCGGCGGCCTGAGGCTGCTGGCGCCCATGACGATTCGTACCCTCCAGACTGCCGATCGCGTGGCCGATGCACTGGCCGCGCGGCTCGGCAGGTGAGTCCTTCAACCTTTCTTGAAAGTTGCTCCGATGACCGTAAACGCTTCTGCCGGCACCTCGTCTTCCCGATCCCTGGCCCACATCGCGCTTTTCGCGGCATTGATGGCCGTGCTCGGGCTGATTCCCAAGGTCGATCTGCCATTTGGCGTGCCGATCACGCTGCAATCGCTCGGTGTGATGTTGGCGGGCTGCCTGCTGGGGCCGCGCCGCGGTTTTCTGGCCATCGCGCTTTTTCTGCTGGCGGTCGCGCTGGGTCTGCCCCTGCTGCCCGGTGGGCGCGGTGGTCTGAGCGTGTTCGTCGGCGCGACTTCGGGGTTTCTCTTCGGCTGGATGTTCGGCGCCTTCACCTGCGGTTTGCTGATGCGCCTGCTGGTGCCTCGCCTTGCCGATATCGCGGGCAAGGGCCTGTTGGCGATCAGCTTCCTTTCTTCGGTGATCGGCGGGATCGTCGTGGTCTATGCCTTCGGGATCGTCGGGCTTTCGCTGGTTGCCCACATGTCGCTGTCGCAGGCCGTGCTCGCCATGCTGATCTTCATTCCGGGTGACCTGATCAAGTGCGGCATCTGTGCCGTGGTCGTGCAGACCGTGATGCGTGGCCTGCCCAGCTGGCGGCTCGGCCGCGATTGAACGAGCGCGTCGCTAAGGCGCCTTGCGTCGCTTGAACAGCGTCGCTGAAACATAGTCCTTGCGAGGCCCTCGCACCGTGTGGCCGATGACGAAAGTCCCGTCGGCAAGAAAGCGGTAGCTGCTGTCGTAGACGTCGGGTGAGCAAAGGTGCGTGGCGTGGCCGGCGAACGCATCGCCATGGCATGCGAGTTCGATCTGGTGGAAGACGCGGGGTGGTTCTTCTGCGAAGAACACCGTGAAGCCGCGGGGGGCGCGCTCGAAGCGGTATTCGCGATGTGCGTCGAGCAGCTTGCCGTCGGCCAGACGGACGCGGCCTTCCTCGCGGTACGCAAGCACATCGGCGTGCTGTCGCGTGAATCGGGCGGTGCCGGTCATCGCGGCCTGGTTTTCGATGGTCCGGTCCAGATCCCAGGAGCCCTCCAGCCGGTCGAAGACGGCATGCACGCCGCTCCAGGGGCCGGTTGTGACGTTCACGCGGACGGCGCTCCGGCCTGCAGGAGGTGCCGCACTCGCGAGATCACGCGCACGTAGGGTTCGGTGAAAGCGTCGAGCGGCGCATCGTGCGTCAGCCAGCTGAAGCTGAAGACGAGGCCGTCCTCCTCGGGGCTGCCCATGGCCACATGGTCGAAGGTTTCGGGCAAGACACCGTGCGTGCGCATCAGGAAAAGGTGCCAAAGCTGCGGATGCCGATGCTTGTTGCCCTCGATGCCGGCTTCGCAGTAGCGATCCATGGTGCCCAGCGACACCAACTCGCCGGTGTAGTCGATGCCCGATTCCTCCAGCAGCTCGCGGCGAACTGCGTCTTCCGGGGCTTCGCCAGGCTCGATCGTCCCTTTCGGAAGCTGCATGCCCTTGTCCTCGGGGTGGTGGAAGACCAGGAGACGACCCTGATCGTCCACCAGGCACGCGCAGGCCTTGAGGACCGGGCGCTGGGTCATGTTCAGGCGCCCGACAGAGCGGCCTTTACGGCGGCACTGACCTGGCCCATGTCTGCCTTGCCGGCGAGGCGCGTCTTCACGACGCCCATGACCTTGCCCATGTCGCCGGGGCCCTTGGCACCGAGCTCGGTCACGATGGCTTTCACCTCGACCGCGACTTCGTCGGCGCTCATGCGTTGCGGCAGGTAGACCTCGAGCACCTTGATCTCTGCGGCTTCCTTGTCCGCGAGGTCGGTGCGCCCGCCCTGCGTGAACGCGGCGACCGAATCCTTGCGCTGCTTCACCAGCTTGTCGACGATGGACACGATCATGGCGTCGTCCAGTTCCACGCGCTCATCGACTTCCTTCTGCTTCATGGCGGCGAGCAGCAGGCGGATGGTGCCCAGGCGCTCGGAGTCCTTGGCGCGCATCGCGGTCTTCATGTCTTCGGTGATCTGATCCTTGAGGCTCATGGCTGGCTTTCTGTTCGGCAGGGAACAACAGGAAAACAAAAAGCCGCGACAGGTAGTCCTGGCGCGGCTCGGGAAGGAGCTGAAGCTGAACCGGGCGCTGGCGCCGGGCCAGCGCAGCGGGTGATCAGTACAGCTTCTTGGGGAGCTGCATGCTGCGCACGCGCTTGTAGTGGCGCTTGACAGCGGCTGCCTTCTTGCGCTTGCGCTCGGCGGTCGGCTTTTCGTAGAACTCGCGGGCACGCAGGTCGGTCAGCAGGCCGAGCTTTTCGATGGTGCGCTTGAAGCGGCGCAGTGCGACGTCGAAGGGCTCGTTTTCTTTTACGCGGATGGTGGTCATTTAGTGAATCGGTTGAATTTGGCTCGGGCAAGATCGGTACCCAAGCCGGGGTTCCTCAACTGAAAAATGGGTGCGGCCGTTGAGGGGAGGCCAAAGTTAGCCCGGCATTATAGCGCGAGCTTTGCCTTCAGCGACAGCGCCTCTGCACACGCATGGGCACTCGCCCACGCCCACTGGAAGTTGTAGCCGCCGAGCCAGCCGGTGACGTCGACCACTTCGCCGATGAAATACAGGCCTGGCTGCTTCGATTCCATGGTCTGGGAGGAGAGATCGCGCGTATCGACGCCGCCGGCCGTGACTTCGGCCTTCTTGTAGCCCTCGGTGCCGCTGGGGGTGATCTGCCATCGGGCGATGCGTTCCGACAGCGTGGTCAGCGCGCGGTCGGCGGCTTCGTTGATGGGCCGCTGTAGGGCCGGGTCCTGGCCGACCCATGCATCGGCGAGCCGCGACGGCACCAGCACTGCCAGTTCGTTCGCGATGCGTTTGCGGGACTGCCGCTTGGCTTCGCCCAGTGCTTCGGCGACGTCGACGCCGGGTGCGAAATCGATGGTGAGCGGCGTACCGGGCCGCCAATAGCTCGAAATCTGGAGCACCGCCGGGCCGGAAAGCCCGCGATGCGTGAAGAGCAGGTCTTCGAGGAAGGTCATCCGCTCTTTCTTGCTGCCGGTTTCGATCTGCACCGGCAGCGAAAGGCCTGCCAGTTCGGCGTAGGGCGCCCACGCTTCCCCGCCGAAGGTCAGTGGAACCAGCGCCGGGCGCGGCGTCACCACGCGCAGCCCGAACTGCTCGGCCATCCGGTAGCCGAAGTCGCTCGCGCCGATCTGCGGGATCGAAAGTCCGCCGGTCGCGATGACCAGCTGAGGCGCCTTCACCGTGCCGCGGGCGGTCTCGACGCGGTAGCCGTCATCGTCGGACCAATCAATCGCGCCGACGCTGCAGGGCTGCCAGTGCGCCACGTCGCCGGCGCGGCATTCGGCCAGCAGCATGTCGATGATCTGCTGCGACGGGCCGTCGCAGAAAAGCTGCCCCTTGTGCTTCTCGTGGTACGCGATGCCATGCCGCTGCACCAGGTCGATGAACTGCTGCGGCGCGTAGCGCGACAGCGCCGAGCGGCAGAAATGCGGGTTGTCGCCGATGAAGTGCCTTTGCGGTGCGCGTACGTCCAGGTCGCGGTTGGTGAAGTTCGCGCGCCCTCCGCCCGAAATCCGGATCTTCTCGGCGATGCGCTCGTTGTGGTCGAGCAGCAGCACCTTGACCCCACGCTGCCCCGCCTGCGCGGCGCAGAAGAGCCCGGCTGCACCGGCGCCGATGACGATGGCGTCGAACGACTTCGGATCGTCCGCCATCAGGTGCCGAAGCGAGTGACCGACACACCCGCTGCTGCCAGCCCTTGCAGCACGTCACCGACGACGATCACCGACGGGCTTCCGAGCCCCGAGGCACTGATGTCCGCGCGCAGGCACGACAGCGTGCTGGTGATGTGCCGCTGGTGCGGCAGGCTGGCGTGCTGGATCACCGCCACCGGCGTATTGCCGGGCAGTCCGTGGAGCAGTTCGTTCTGGATGTGGGCGACACCTGAAACTCCCATGTAGATGACGAGCGTCAGTCGCGCATCGCGCGCGGTTGCGGCGAGTTGGCGCCAGTCGGTGGGGTTTTCCTCGGCCGAGTGGCCGGTCTTCGCATGGCCGGTGACGAACACAACGCCCTGCGCATGGTCGCGGTGCGTCAGCGGCACGCCCAGTGCGGTGACCGCGGCGAGACCGGCGGTGATGCCGTTGACCACCCCGCATTCGATGCCGGCTTCACGCAGATGCTCGACCTCTTCGCCGCCGCGCCCGAAGATGAACGGATCGCCGCCCTTCAGGCGCACCACGGTTTCGCCTTCCTGCACCGCGGCGATCATCAGCCGCTCGATGAAGGCCTGGGGCGTGCTGCGGCAGCCGCCGCGCTTGCCGACGTGGATGATGCGAGCGTCAGGCCGCGCATAGGCGAGGACTTCGGGGCTGACCAGATCGTCGACCAGCAGCACCGTCGCCGTCTGGATTGCCTTGACGGCCTTGATCGTCAGCAGTTCCGGGTCGCCCGGGCCGGCGCCGACCAGCGTGCAGGTGCCTTGGGTTGAGAGTGTCTTCATCGGATCTCCGTCTCTAGCGGCTGTGTCTTTTGGGGCTCTTGCGCCAGCTTCGCGAGCTGGACGATCTGCGCCACCTGCTGCTTGATGGCCTCGGGGGCGGGGATTTCACCGGACAGCACACGGCGCGTGTAGTCCACCGTGGTGTCGATGTCGATCTCTTTCGGAAGCCCCGGTACTTCGCTTTGCGTACCCGGTTGCTGTTCCTGCAGCGCGACGTGCGTGCCATGCACGAAGCCGTCGATCTGCGCGGTGCGCCGCGGATCAGCAGCGCTCTCGCCTTCGAGGCCGCGCGAGAGCAGGGCGGTCATGCCCATCAGCTCGAAGGTCGCGGCCATCGATTTGGCGTATTCAGGATGGGTATAGCTGCCGATCACCACGGATTCGCCAGCGGTCGGCTGCATCAGCTTGACCACGCTGTGCCCGGAGTTGCGCAGGCCGACCACGCGCCGGACGTCGAGCAGGCGCTTGAGCCCGGGCGAAAGCAATTCGGTGGGCGCGAACACGACTTCGCCATCGTCGATCGCGCGAATCGACTTGAGGGCAGAGATGCCGAGCCCGGCGAGCACGTTGGACGCCAGGACGCGCGACGATTCGGTCGCTGCGCCGTGCACCAGCACCGGCAACCCTTCGCGCGCCAGCAGCAGTGCAAGGAGGGGCGTCAGCACGGGAAGGCGGCGCGCCCCGTTGTAGCTTGGCAGAACGACCAGTGGGCGGCCGGTTGCCGGAAAGCGGTCCAGCCGTGCATGTGTTGCATCGAGGAATCCCGCAAGCTCCTCCGGCGTCTCGCCCTTGATGCGCATGGCGAGGCAGAAGGCGCCGATCTCCAGGTCGCTGACCGTGCCGTCCAGCACCTGGCCGAACAGGTCGCGCGCCTGCTCCCGGTCGAGCGGCTTTGCGCCGCGCGCGCCGCGGCCGATTTCCTTGATGTAGTGGCTGATTCCCATGGGAGTGGCGATTGTCCCGCAAGGCTTATGCCGCAAAGCGGGCGTCCTTATGCCCCGCTGCGCAGGAAGGTCTGCTTCCGCAAGTGCGGCGTGGCGGTTCATGAAGGCACCGCGACCGCTGGCGGCGCGCTGGCGCGCACCATGCGTTTGAGTTCAGGCACGCACGATCCGCAGTTGGTCCCGCATTTGAGCGAACCCTGGAGCGCCGCCAGCCGTGCTTCCTCCGATCCGCCTGACGAGGCGAGCTGCCCCGCGATCGCCGCCTCCGTCACGCCGAAGCAACTGCAGATGATCTTGCCCTTCGAAGCCACGTTGCCGGGCGCCGCCGCGCCGGGACGCAGAAGCTGGCGGCCATAGGACTGGGCCGGCAGGCGGTCCTGCAGCAGGGCCTTGATCCACGCCTCGGCGCGCGTGTCGCCACCGAGCAGGAAGCCTTCAAGGTAGGCGTCTGCGCCGCTGCGCACCAGCCTGACCGCGCGGCGCTGGCCGCGCCGGACGTCCGCATAGCGAAGCGTGTCGGCGCCGCTGAGGGCGAGCAGGCTCTCGATCTGCGCCAGCAGGGCGTCGGGCGGCGCTTCATAAGCTGCCGCACGGAAAAGCACGCCGGTGCGCTCCTGAGCGTTGCCGCCGAGCGCCGCGCCGCTGCCGAACGGCACGCAACTCGCGAATGGAAATGACCGCATCAGATCGCGCAGCGCGGCCGTGACATCCAGTGCGGCTTCCTGCGGCAGCCATGCCGCGGCGAGCAGCGACCACGGCAATTCAGCCTTGAGGATCTTCACCGCGGCGTGCTTCAGCTCCGGCTGCTTCGAATCGGGGCAGTAGCTCGAGGTGGTCAGCGCGTTGACCCCTGCGAGCGGCGTGCCGGTGCTCGACGAGCCGCTCAGGTACTCGCCGCCCCAGTGCATCGCGATGAATGCCTGGCTCAGTCCGACCTCGGTGCTGCCGGCGACCGGCACCACGATCGAGCCGCGCCGCGAGGTGACGTGCACCAGATCGCCTTCCGTGATCTGGCGGCGCGCCATGTCCTGCGGATGCATCTGCAGCGTGGGTTCTGCCGCATGCCCGAACAGCCGTCCCAGCGTGCCGGTGCGGCTCATGCCGTGCCACTGGTCGCGCAGGCGTCCGGTATTCAGGGAGAACGGATAGCGCGCCTCACGCGCCTCGGCGACGGGCTTGTAGGGCGTGTCGGCGAAGCGCGCGCGGCCATCCGGCGTCGGAAAGATCCCGTCTTCGTAGAGGCGCGCGCGGCCCGTGGTTTCGCCTTGACGAAGCGGCCATTGCTGCGGCGCGGCTTCGAGCATTGCGTAGCTCATGCCGGTGATGTCGAGGTCGCGGCCCTGGGTGGAGGTCCGGTGCTCATTCCAGACCGATTCCGGCGTGTCGTAGGGAAAGAGCGCCTGCGCGCGGCCGAGACGCTCTTCCAGCCGCTGTGCGAAGTCCACCCCGATCGCCCAGTCGTTGCGCGCATCGCCTGGCGCCGGCACGGCGGGGCGTACGCGCGAGATGCGTCGTTCGCTGTTGGTGACCGTGCCGTCCTTCTCGCCCCAGGTAGTGGCAGGCAGCAGCAGATCGGCGAAGGCGCAGGTGGCAGTGGTCGAGAAGGCTTCCTGCACCACCACGAATTCGCAGCGTTCCAGCGCGCGGCGCACGGTCGCCTGGTCGGGCATTGATTGGGCAGGGTTGGTGCAGGCGATCCATAGCGCGCGGATCTCGCCGTCGGCCGCCGCCTGGAACATCTCGACCGCGGTCTTGCCCGGCTTCTCCGGCACATCGGCCACACCCCAGAGCGCGGCGACTTCGGCGCGATGCTGCGGATTCGCGAGATCGCGATGCGCCGAAAGCAGGTTTGCAAGTCCACCGACTTCGCGCCCGCCCATCGCATTCGGCTGACCAGTCAGCGAGAACGGCCCCGCGCCGGGCTTGCCGATCTGCGCGGTGGCGAGGTGCAGGTTGATGAGCGCCGCGTTCTTTAGCGTGCCCGACGACGACTGGTTGAGGCCCTGGCAATAGAGGCTCAGCGTCGCAGGCGAAGTCGCGAAGAGGCGCGTCGCTTCGAGCAGGTTCTCCTTCGAGATGCCACATACCTGCGCGACGCGATCCGGCGTGCAGTCGCGCACCGTGGCCTTGAGCGCATCGAAGCCATTCGTGTGCTCGGCGATGTAGCGGGCATCGGTCCAACCTTCCCACAGCATCAGGTGCAGCATGCCGTTGAAGAGCATCACGTCGGTGCCCGGCTGGATCGGCAGGAAGAGGTCCGCGATTTCCGCCGTGTCGGTGCGGCGCGGATCGGCCACGATGATCTTCATCGTCGGGTTGGCGGCCTTCGCATCCTCGATGCGGCGGAACAGGATCGGGTGCGCCCACGCGGTGTTGCTGCCGACGATGAAGAGGCACTGTGCGTGCTTCAGGTCGTCGTAACAGGCGGGCGGCGCGTCGGCGCCAAGCGTCTTCTTGTAGCCCGCGACCGCGCTGCTCATGCACAGGCGCGAGTTGGTGTCGATGTTGTTGGTGCCGATGAGACCCTTCGCGAGCTTGTTGAAGACGTAGTAGTCCTCGGTGAGCAACTGGCCGGACACATAGAAGCCGACCGCGTCCGGCCCATGGTCGCGAATGACCTGCGCGAACTTCTCGACAGCGAGGTCCAGCGCGCCGTCCCAACTGATCGGCTCCGGCGCCGAACCGCGCGTGGCGCGCTGCATGGGCCGCAGCAGGCGCGTTTGCATCGTGACCGCGGCGCTCGCGGTGAGGTGCAGCGTCGAGCCCTTGGTGCACAGCCGGCCGAAATTGGCGGGGTGCTCGGGATCGCCGCGCACGCCGGTGATCTGCGCGCCATCGGATTCGATGATCACGCCACAGCCCACGCCACAGTAAGGGCAGGTCGAGCGTGTTTCCTTCATGGGGCAGCCCTCAGACTTCGATGACGCGCTTGGGGCCGGCGACCGGCTTCGGCAGATCGATCGCGTGCGATTCGAGCTCCTGCGCATCGAGGTGCACCACGCCGTCGCTCACCTTGACCGCGAAGCGCGGCGTGCAGCCTTCGTCGGGCGCTTTCGCACAGCCGTCATCGAGACCGATCGACCAGTTGTGCAGCGGGCAAGCCACGCTGGTGCCGAAGACGATGCCCTGGCTCAGCGGTCCGCCCTTGTGCGGGCAGCGGTCGAGCAGTGCGAAGACTTCGTCGCTCGAATTGCGGAACACCGCGACATCGACACCCGTCGGGCGGTTCACGCGCCGAGCTCCGAGCACCGGGATTTCATCGACGCGGCAGATCACTTTCCATTCGCTCATTGCTGTTCCTTTCACGCGAGCTGTGCGGCGATGTTCTTGACCGGATGGATCACGGCTACGGGCTTGAACTGCCGCACGTCGACCGAGGCCTCCGCCGACGAAAACCACGGATCGGGCTCGCCGTCGAGTGCGAACTGGAGCCGCTCCCAGAGTGCCTTGCGACCTTCCGCGTCTTCGAGGATCTTCTTCTTCACGTAGTCGAGGCCGACGCGGCCGATGTAGTGCACCGTGCGCTCCAGGTACCAGCCTTCCTCGCGGTAGAGCTGCAGAAAAGCGCCGGAGAACTCCATGACTTCCTCGGCCGTCTTCACCTTGACGAGGAACTGCGCGACCTCGGTCTTGATGCCGCCGTTGCCGCCGACATAGATTTCCCAGCCCGAATCGACGCCGATCACGCCCACGTCCTTGATGCCGGCCTCGGCGCAATTGCGCGGGCAGCCCGAGACTGCGAGCTTGACCTTGTGCGGCGAATACATCGCCCACAGCGCGCGCTCCAGGTCCTTGCCCATCTGCGTCGAATCCTGCGTGCCGAAGCGACACCATTCGCTGCCCACGCAGGTCTTCACCGTGCGCAGCGACTTGGCGTAGGCAAAGCCGGAAGGCATGCCGATGTCGCGCCAGACGTTTTCCAGGTCTTCCTTCTTCACGCCGAGCAGGTCGATGCGCTGGCCACCGGTGACCTTGACCGTCGGGATGTTGTATTTGTCCGCGGCGTCGGCAATGCGGCGCAGCTCGTCGGGCGTGGTGTGGCCGCCCCACATGCGCGGGATCACCGAATAGGTGCCGTCCTTCTGGATGTTCGCGTGGCTGCGCTCGTTGATGAAGCGGCTCTGCGGATCGTCCTTCGCCTCCTTGGGCCAGGTCGAGATCAGGTAGTAGTTGATGGCGGGCCGGCAGCTCGAGCAACCATTGGGCGTGCGCCAGCCGAGGTTGCGGTAGACCTCGTCATGCGTGAGGTAG
>JAGIAI010000067.1 GCA_017744935.1 Variovorax sp. | reverse complement strand
GAGCCTGCCCTCGCAGGACCGCTACAGCTACGACCGCGAATACATGCTGAACCAGATCAGCATGCTGTTCGGCGGCCGCATCGCCGAAGAAGTGTTCATGCACCAGATGACCACGGGTGCCAGCAACGACTTCGAACGCGCGACCCAGATCGCCCGCGACATGGTGATGCGCTACGGCATGACCGAATCGCTCGGCCCGATGGTCTATGCGGAGAACGAAGGCGAGGTGTTCCTCGGCCGCTCGGTCACCAAGACCACCAACATGAGCGAGTCGACCATGCAGAAGGTCGACGCCGAAGTTCGCCGCATCATCGATGAGCAGTACGCCCTCGCGCGCCGCCTGATCGAAGAGAACAGCGACAAGATGCACGCCATGGCGAAGGCGCTGCTCGAATGGGAAACCATCGACACCGAACAGCTCGACGACATCATGGCCGGCCGCGCGCCGCGCCCGCCCAAGGACTGGACGCCGCGCGTTCCGCCGTCGGGCAGCGGCGGCAGCGGCGGGACGCCGGCGGTCAATCCCGATCCGGCGCCGACTGCCGCCTGAGCCGCATGACGCTTTGGCAATCGACGGGGCCCTGGGCCCCGTTTTTTCGTGGGGCGCGCGCATGACGGCATCTCTTTGGCGGACCTCCCGCTTCGCGATCGATCTCGCCCGGCCCCAGGTGATGGGCATCGTCAACGTCACGCCCGATTCGTTCTCCGACGGCGGCGCGCACGCGTCCACAGGGGCGGCGCTGCGTCACTGCATCCAGCTGCTGGAGGAGGGCGCCGACATCCTCGACATCGGCGGCGAATCGACCCGGCCGGGCAGTCCCGCCGTGCCGCTCGACGAAGAACTGGCACGGGTCGTTCCGGTCGTCCGGGAGGCCGCGAGGCTGGGGGTGCCAGTCTCGGTCGACACCTACAAGCCCGAGGTGATGCGCGCCGTGCTGGATGCCGGCGCGGACATCGTCAACGACATCTGGGCGCTGCGCCGTCCGGGCGCGGTGGAGGTGGTCGCATCGCACCCGGCGTGCGGGGTGTGCCTGATGCACATGCACCGGGATCCGCAGACCATGCAGATGGCGCCCATGAGCGGTGACGTGGTCCCGGTGGTGCGCGAGTTCCTGGAGGAGCGCACGGCGGCCCTGACGGAGCGCGGGGTGGCGCCGGAACGCATCGTGCTGGATCCCGGGGTTGGATTCGGCAAGACGGTCGAGCAGAATTTCGCGTTGCTGGCGCGACAGGGCGAATTGCTGATGTCCGGCAGACCCCTGCTCGCCGGCTGGTCGCGCAAGTCCTCGCTCGGTGCCGTGACGGGGATCGACGCGGCCGGCGAGCGGATGGTGCCCAGCGTGGCCGCGGCGGTGCTGGCGGCGGACAGGGGTGCGGCGATCGTTCGCGTGCATGACGTGCGCGAGACCGTCGCGGCGCTTGCCGTCTGGCGGGCGATGAAGCAAGAACACCGGGGGAAGGACTCTCGACAATGACAAGACAGTATTTCGGAACCGACGGGATTCGCGGCACGGTCGGCCAGGCGCCCATCACGCCGGACTTCGTGCTGCGCCTTGCGCACGCGGTGGGCCGCGTGCTCAAGCAATCGGAATCGCGCCCCACGGTGCTGATCGGCAAGGACACGCGCATCTCGGGCTACATGCTCGAGTCGGCGCTCGAATCGGGCTTCAATTCCGCGGGGGTGGACGTGGTGCTGCTGGGCCCGCTGCCCACGCCCGGCGTCGCCTATCTGACGCGGGCACAGCGCGCGAGCCTGGGCGTGGTGATCAGCGCCAGCCACAACGCCTATCCGGACAACGGCATCAAGTTCTTCAGCGCGCACGGCACCAAGCTCAGCGACGAGTGGGAGCTGGCGGTCGAGTCGGCCCTGAAGGAAGAGCCGGTGTGGGTCGATTCCCGCAATCTGGGCAAGGCGCGGCGGCTCAACGATGCGCCGGGGCGCTACATCGAGTTCTGCAAGAGCACCTTTGCCAACGACCTGACGCTGCGCGGCCTCAAGCTGGTCGTGGACGCCGCGCACGGGGCGGCGTACCAGGTCGCGCCCTCCGTGTTCCACGAACTGGGGGCCGAGGTGACGAGCATCGGCTGTGCGCCCGACGGGCTGAACATCAACCAGGGCTTCGGCGCGACGCACCCGCAGGCGCTGATCGAGGCCGTCAAGGCGCAAGGCGCCGACTACGGTATCGCCCTCGACGGCGACGCCGACCGCTTGCAACTCGTGGACGCAAGCGGGCGACTGTTCAATGGCGACGAACTGGTCTACCTGATGGCGATGGAGCGCGTCGCGCGCGGCGAGAAGCCCGCCGGCGTGGTCGGCACCCTGATGACCAACAAGGCGGTCGAGCTCGCGCTGAAGGCGCAGGGTATCGAGTTCGTGCGGGCTCGCGTGGGCGACCGCTACGTCCTCGAGGAACTGGACAAGCGCAACTGGCTGCTCGGCGGCGAAGGCTCGGGCCATCTGCTCGCCCTGGACCGCCACACGACCGGCGACGGCATCGTCAGCGCGCTGCAGGTGCTGCAGGCCTGCGTGCGTAGCGGCAAGACCGTGGCGGAACTGCTCGGCGGCATGACGCTCTTTCCCCAGACGCTGATCAATGTGCGCCTGGCCGGCGACCGCGACTGGCAATCCAACCGGATGCTCGCCGACGAGGTCGAGCGGGTCGAAGCCGAACTCGGCGACGCGGGCCGCGTGCTGATCCGGGCCAGCGGCACCGAACCCTTGCTGCGCGTGATGGTGGAGGCCCGGGACGCCGCGCAGTCCGAGGCCTGCGCAAGGCGGCTCGCGGCCACCGTGGAGGGAGCATGAGCCAGGCCGTGGTCGACGTGCGCCTCGTCGACTATCGGAACCCCGTGCACGCGCGGGACCTGGTGGGATTGCTGGACGCCTATGCGCGCGACCCTGCGGGCGGCGGCACGCCGCTGGCGCCCCAGGTGCTGGCGGCGCTGCCCGCCGCGCTCGCGGCGCGTCCGCAGGCATTCAGCGTTCTGGCCTATGACGGCGAGCTGGCGGTCGGGCTGATCAACTGCATCGAAGGCTTCTCGACGTTCGCCTGCAAGCCGTTGGTCAACGTGCACGACGTGGTCGTGCTCGCGAGCCACCGCGGCCAGCGCGTGGCCCAGCGCATGCTGGCCCGCGTCGAGCACGAGGCGCGGGCGCGGCGGGCCTGCAAGCTGACGCTGGAGGTCCTTTCGGGCAACAAGAGCGCGCTGCGCGCGTATGAGCGCGAGGGCTTTGCGAACTACCAGCTCGATCCGGCCTTCGGCACCGCGATGTTCCTGCAGAAGAAGCTCTAGACAAATAAGCCGCCGGCACTTCGCAGTGCGGCGGCCTGGCCCGGCGCGGCGGCCGTCAGAAGCGCGTGACGAGCATGGTGTCGCTGACTTTCGCGTGGCCGTACTTGCCCAGTTCCCACTTGGCGATCGCATTGCGGTGCACTTCGTCCGGGCCGTCCGCAAAGCGCAGCGTGCGCGCGCCGGCGTAGGCATAGGCGAGCGGGAAGTCGTCGCACAGGCCGCCGCCGCCGTGCGCCTGGATCGCCCAGTCGATCACCTGCAGCGCCATGTTGGGCGCGACCACCTTGATCATCGCGATCTCGGTCTTCGCGACCTTGTTGCCCGCGACGTCCATGAGCCAGGCGGCCTTGAGCGTGAGCAGGCGCGCCATGTCGATCCGGCAGCGCGCCTCGGCGATGCGCTCCTGCGTGACGGTCTGCGCGGCGACGGTCTTGCCGAAGGCCACCCGCGTCGATGCGCGCTTGCACATCAGTTCGAGGGCACGTTCGGCGAGACCGATGAGGCGCATGCAGTGGTGGATGCGGCCCGGACCCAGGCGGCCCTGCGCGATTTCGAAGCCGCGGCCTTCGCCGAGCAGCATGTTGGAGGCCGGCACCCGGACGTTCTCGAAATACATCTCGACATGGCCGTGCGGCGCGTCGTCGTAGCCCATCACGTTGAGCGGCCGCACGATGCGAATGCCCTTGGTGTCGGCCGGCACCATGACCATGCTCTGCTGAGAATGCTTGGGTGCGTCGGGGTCGGACTTGCCCATGGTGATGAAGACCTTGCAGCGCGGATCGGCCGCGCCGGAGATCCACCACTTGTGGCCATTGATCACGTACTCGTCGCCCTGGCGCTCGATGCGGGTCGAGATGTTGGTCGCGTCGCTCGATGCGACTTCCGGCTCGGTCATCGCGAAGGCGGAGCGGATCTCGCCCTCGAGCAGCGGCTTGAGCCAGCGGGCCTTGATCTCCTCCGAGCCGTAGCGTGCGATGGTTTCCATGTTGCCCGTGTCGGGCGCCGAGCAGTTGAAGACCTCGGGCGCCCATGGCACGCGGCCCATGATCTCGGCGAGCGGAGCGTATTCCTGGTTGGTGAGGCCTGCGCCCTCGTAGCCGGAGGCCGCCGCGCTGTCGACCGGCAGGAACAGGTTCCAGAGACCCTGCGCCTTCGCCTTGGCCTTGAGCTTCTCGATGGTGTCGAGCGCGGTCCAGCGCTTGCCGGCCGCGGTGTTGGCGGCGAGTTCTGCCGCGTACTCGGCCTCGGCTGGGTAGATGTGGTCTTCCATGAAGGCCAGGACGCGCTTTTGCAGGTCCTTGGTCTTGGCCGAGTAGTCGAAATCCATGTCGTCTCCTGGGGGTAAGGGGTCAGAGGGGCGCCCTGCGGCTCATGCGCGCTGGGCGAACTGCCACGCCATTTCCGCCATCGGGCGGGCGCCGCGGCCCGAGGCCATGGCTTGTTCACTGGAGGCGGTGCCCGCCTCGACGCGCTTGGCGATCCCTTGCAGGATCGCGGCGATGCGGAACATGTTGTAGGCGAGGTAGAAATTCCAGTCGGGCGCGAGCGCCTCGGGCCGTGCAATGCCAGTGCGGTCGCAGTAGCGGCGGATGTATTCGCTTTCGGTGGGAATGCCCAGGCTCGCGAGGTCGAGGCCGCCGATCCCGCGGAACGATCCGGGCGGGATGTGCCACGACATGCAGTGGTAGCTGAAGTCCGCGAGCGGATGGCCCAGCGTTGAGAGTTCCCAGTCGAGCACGGCGATGGCGCGTGGCTCGGTGGGGTGGAACATGAGGTTGTCGAGGCGGTAGTCGCCATGGACGATCGAGATCAGCTTTTCGTCGCGCGCACTCGCGGGCATGTGCGCGGGCAGCCATTCCATCAGGCGATCCATTTCGGGGATCGGCTGGGTGACCGAGGCGACGTACTGCTTGCTCCAGCGGCCGATCTGGCGCTCGAAGTAGTTCCCGGGCTTGCCGTAATCCGCCAGGCCGCGGTCGGCGAACTTCACCGAATGCAGCGCCGCGATCACGCGGTTCATCTCGTCATAGAGGGCGCCGCGCTCGGCATTGCTCATGCCGGGCAGGGACTGGTCCCACAGCACGCGGCCGGCCATGAACTCCATGACGTAGAAGGCGCGTCCGATGACGGACTCGTCTTCGCACAGACAATACATGCGCGGCACGGGGACATCGGTGCCGGCCAGGCCGCTCATGACCTTGAACTCGCGCTCGATCGCGTGGGCCGACGGCAGCAGCTTGGCCACCGGCCCCGGCTTGGCGCGCATCACGTAGCTGCGCGTGGGCGTCACGAGCTTGTAGGTGGGGTTGGACTGCCCGCCCTTGAACATCTCGAGCGAGAGCGGGCCCTTGAAGCCGTCGAGGTTTCGTTCGAGCCAGGCGGCCAGCGCGCCGACGTCGACCTGATGCTGCGCGGAGACGGCACGCGTGCCGACGAAATTGGCGAAGTCCTGGGTCATGTCTCTGGGTTTATTGGTCTGCTTCCGAAATGCGCATCAACGCGGCGCGATCCAGCACGACCAGGCCGCCCGGCTCGATGCGGATCGCTTCTTCGCGCTCCATCGCCTTGAGTTCCTGGTTGACGCGCTGGCGCGAAGCGCCCAGCAGTTGCGCGAGTTCTTCCTGCGCGAGATGCAGGCCGATCCGCATCTGGCTGCCGTCGGCGAGACTGGGCACGCCGTAGCTGCGCACCAGATGGATGAGCTGCTTGGCCAGTCGTGCACGCAGGGGCAGGGTGTTGAGATCCTCGACCAGTCCGAAGAGCTGGCGGATGCGGCGCGCCTGCAGTCGCATCAGCGCCTCGTAGAGTTCCAGATGGTTCGCGAGGATCTTCTGGAAGTCGGCCCGCGCCACGCAGAGGATCGTGGAGTCCCCATGCGCATAGGCGTCGTGCGTGCGCCGGTCTCCGTCGAACATCGCCACGTCGCCGAACCAGATGCCCGGCTCCACGTAGGTCAGCGTCACCTGCTTGCCCGACACGGCGGTCGAGCTCACGCGCACCGCCCCCTTGGCGCAAGCGATCCACTGCTCGGCCGGGTCGCCGCGGGCGGCAATCAGGTCGCCGTCCTTGTATCGCTTGACGAATGCACATCGGAGGATGTCGTGGCGCAGTGAAGGTGAGAGGGAAGAAAACCAGCGACCACCATTGATCGCTTCACGTTCTTCGATAGTAAGAATGGGGTCGTCCATGGACTGTCCTGTCGGTGACTGAATGGCCCGGGGCTTGTCGCGGGCGCGACGCCGCGGCTACTCGTAGCGCGGCGTCTCCTTTGCGAGGAAGGATGCGATGCCGATGCCGGCATTGGCGTGATGGAGGTTGCGCACGAAATGGTCGCGCTCCTGCGACAGGTGGGAGACGAGCGTCGCGCCGCGCGCCTCGCCCAGCAGTTCCTTGATGCTCGTCATCGAGTTCGGAGCGCGGGCGTTGAGGCGGTCCGCGAGTGCCAGCGCGCGGGCCAGCGCCTGGCCGCTGTCGGTCAGCTCATTGACGAGTCCAAGCGCATGCAGGCGCGCCGGCTCGATCCGTCCGCCCAGCATGAGCCATTCGCTGGCGAGCTGGCGCGGCAGCGATTGCGCCAGGTGCCAGCTCAAGCCGCCGTCGGGCGAGAGTGCGACATTGCTGTACGACGCCGCGAAGACCGCATCGCGCGCCGACACCACGAAGTCGCAGGCCAGCGCCAGCGAGAAGCCGGCGCCGGCGGCCGGGCCCTCGACGGCCGCGATCACCGGCTTCGGGAACGTGCGGATCGTGTCGATCCAGGTGTGGAGCGCCTCGATGCTTTCCGCCTGCACGGCCGGATCGAGCCCGCGGTTGGTCTGCAGGCGCTGCAGCGATCCGCCTGCGCAGAACCAGCGGCCTTCGCCGACGATGATCACGCTGCGGATCTCGGCGCTGTTCTCGGCGCCATTGAAGGCCTCGATGCCGGCGGCGTACATCTCGGGGCCCAGCGCGTTGCGCTGGGACGGGTTGGAGAGGGTCAGCACCATCGTGCTGCCTTCGGTGGCGCTCTTGAGCTCTGCGGTCATGGATGAAAGGTCCTGTCTCTTGTTTATTCTTCCGGATGGGTCAGGCTCAGGCCGAGCGCTCCGCGCCGGCGCAGCCACGGACTCGGGCGGTAGCGGGGGTCTCCGTAGACGGTCTGGAGATTGAAGAGGATCTCGAGCACGTTGGTCGGCCCGTAGAGGTCACCCATGGCGAGCGGGCCCTTCGGGTAGCCGAGCCCGAGCCGCACTGCCAGATCCAGATCGGCCGGCGTGCAGATGCCCTGCTGGCACATGTCGCAGGCGATGTTGACGATCGTGGCGACGACGCGCTGCGTGACGAAGCCGCCGCTGTCGCGGATGACGCTCACCGCCTTGCCGTCGCGCGCGAAGAGGGCGTGCGCCGCATCGCGCATGTCGCGGCGCGTCGCGGGGTTGGTCGCGAGCACGCGCCGCCGGGTCGCGGCGTCGTCGACCATCATGTCGATGCCGACGGTGCGGGTGGCGTCGAGCCGCTCCACAGCCGCCACCGTCGTGACGTCGAAGCCCAGCGGTGCGACCAGGATCAGCGCGGCAGGCGAGGGCGCGGCGCCGCTCTCGATCGGGGCGCCGAGCGCGTGTACGAGCCGCAGCAGCTCGGCGCGCCGGGCAGCGCGCGGCGACACCCACACCGGCGGCAGCACATCGACCGAAGGCACAGGCGGCTCGGCGACGGTTTGCATCGCGCCGTCCGCATAGCGATAGAAGCCTTCGCCCGTCTTGCGGCCCAGGGCGCCGGCGGCCAGGCGCTGGGCGGTGATCACGCTGGGCCTGTAGCGCGGCTCGTCGTAGTACTGGCGGTAGATCGACTCCATCACCGGATGCGACACGTCGAGCGCAGTGAGGTCCAGCAGCTCGAACGGACCGAGCCGGAAGCCCGCCTGGTCCTTGAGGATGCGGTCGATGGAAGCGAAGTCGGCCACCGATTCGCCGGCGATGCGCAAGGCTTCGGTGCCGTAGCCGCGACCGGCGTGGTTGACGATGAACCCGGGCGTGTCCTTGGCCTGCACGGGGCTGTGGCCCATCTGGGTGGCGTAGTCCGCCAGCCGCCGGCACACCTCGGGATCGGTCTTGAAGCCGGCCACGACTTCGACGACCTTCATCAACGGGACGGGGTTGAAGAAGTGGAACCCCGCCATGCGTGCAGGATGTGCGAGTGCGGCAGCGATGGCGGTCACCGACAGCGACGAGGTGTTGCTCACCAGCACCGTAGCGGGCGACACCATGGCCTCGACGTCGCGGAACAGCTTGCGTTTGACTTCGAGGTCCTCGACCACGGCCTCGATGACGAGGTCGCATCCGGCGATGTCCTGCATCGAACCCGCGGCCTGCACGCGGGCGGACAGTGCTTCGACCTGCGCCGCGTCCATCTTCCCCTTGTCGAGAAGCTTCTGCCACTGGGCGAGGATCGCGTCGCGGCCTTTCGCGGCCGCTCCCTCGAAGCTGTCGAGCAGCAACACCTCGCTGCCTGCTTGTGCCGCGATCTGGGCGATGCCTCGTCCCATGGCGCCGGCGCCGATCACGGCGGTCTTGGAAAAGTTCACAGTCATTTGATAATTGTCTCTCGCTGTAGAGTCAGGCCTGACCAACATGTCAGAATCTGTCAACTTTCGATTGCTTTCCTGGCATCTCATTTTGCAATTTCCACGCTTAGCCGCGAGCCTGCTTCTCCTTGGGGCTGCCCTGGAATCCTCCGCTTTGACGATCGGGCGCCCGCAAGGGGCCGTGTGGATCGGCAAGCCGCTGGACATGGTGATTCCGGTTTCCCTCGACGAGGCGGAATCCGGCGGCTCTCTCTGCCTTGGGGCGGAAGTGCTGCAGGGTGATACGCCGGTCCTCGAGCGCCGGGTGACCGTGTCGCTCGAGTCGGGAAGCAACGCGGCCCAGTCCAGCATCCGCGTGCGCACCAGCGTGCCGGTCGACGAGCCAGTCGTCACGGTCACCGTGCGCGCGGGCTGCAACATGAAGTCGACGCGCAGCTACACGCTGCTGGCCGATGTGCCCTCCGATGTCATGCCCCCCGGCGTGGCGATCGCCGGGGCGCGTCCGTCTCTCGACCCCGTGCCGGGGACCCGCCCGTCCGCCAGGACGGCGCCGCGCGCCGCGGCCGGAAGCGGCGGCGCCGCCAGCCCTGACGGGGCGCCCGCTTCGCCGTCGGCGACGCGGCGCGCTGTCTCACGGGCCTCGACGGAGCGCGAACGCGTCGCGCAAGCACCGCAAGCCGCAGCGCCCGCCGCCGCGGCGCCACGCCGTGCGGCCGCACCGGTCGCCCCTCGTGACGTGCCGACCGCGCGGCCGGCCGCCGCTGCGGTGCCGAAGACCGAGACGGTTGCCGCGGGGCCGCGTTTGCAGGTGGACGCGCTGGAGCCGGAACCGGCGAAGAACACCGGCCTCAGGCCGACCGCGCAACTGACACTGCCTCCCACGGAGGACCCCGCTCGCCGGGCCGCGGCTGCGGCGCTGTGGGGCGCCATGAATCCTGTGGATGCACAGGCGCAACGCGACGACCAGCGCATGAAGGATCTGGAGGCCACGCTGGCCCAGCTGCGTCAACAGACCGCGCAGAACCAGCGCGCGCTCCTCGACATGCGCAGTGAACTCGCGCAGGCGCGCGAGAGCCAGTACCGCAACCCGCTCGTCTATGCGCTGATCGGCGCGCTCCTGCTCGCGTTGCTCGGGCTGCTCCTGATGTGGCGCGCGAACCGCCGCGCGGCATCGTCGGCGTGGTGGCGCGAGTCGGTGCTGAAGGATGAGCCCGAGGGGCGTACCAAGCCCCTGCAGCGGCACGGCGGTCTGCTCGACGACGAGTTGGACCCCGACGCCGAGTCCGACCCGTCCACCGGCAAGCGCTCGCTGGGCATGACGACCTTCGGTACCGCGTCGTTTGCCGCCCTGTCGCCGGAGGAGCACGACGAAGACGAGGCCCGTGCCTCCCCCGCGCGAACACAAGAAGGCGCAGGCGCGCGCCCGGTGAACACCGAGGAACTGTTCGACGTGCAGCAGCAGTCGGACTTCTTCCTCTCGCTGGGCCAGCACGACCAGGCGATCGCGGTGCTGCGCGAGCACATCGAGGCCAATCCGGGAACCAGCGCGCTCGCCTATCTCGACCTGCTGCGCATCTATCACTCGCTCGATCGGCGGGAAGAGTACGCACGGCTCGCGGAAGAGTTCGAGCGCGCCTTCAATGCCGACGTGCCACCGTTCGAGAAGTACACCGACGCGGGCCGCGGTCTCGAACATTACCGCAGCGCACTGGCCCGGATCGAATCGCTGTGGCCGGCGCCAGGCACGCTGGCCCTGATCGAGGAACTGATCTTCCGCAAACCGGGCATCCACGAAGAGGGCGCGTTCGATCTCGCGGCCTACCAGGAGCTCCTGCTGCTGTACGCCCTGGCCAAGGAGGTGATCGAGCCGCACGAGGCGCCGCCCGCCGCGATCGAGCCGCCAGCGGCCCATGACGCACACGTACCGAGAGCCACCGCGTCCGCCTGGCCCGACACGCTGCCGCCCACCATGACGGAGAGCCCGCTGCCCCCGCTGCCGTCGATCTACGGCACGATCGACGAGCGGCTCCAGCACGACACCGTGATGGCTCCCGACGCGCCGCTGCCGTCGCTGTCACTGCCCGAAGACGGAGGTGCCGCGCCGCCGCGCGAGGAGCCGGTGCCGGACCTGGACTTCGCCCAGTTCGACAAGACCGCCTACGAAACCATGCCGACGCCCATCGAACCGGTGAAGCCTGCACCTTCGAACGATCCCCACGTGATCGACTTCGAACTGTTCGATCCCGAGACCGAGGCGGAGATCGCGCCGAAGATCATCAAGCGCTAGCCGAGTGGCGGCCCGCGCATGTCGGGCTTCCCGGACGGCTCAGCGGCGAACCTGAAGCGCCCCTGGATTGACGATGTTGGTCGGGTTGCCCTTGATGAAGCTGACGACGTTGTCGAAGGCCTGCCCGAAATACATCTCGTAGCTCTCCTGCTCGACATAGCCGATGTGCGGCGTGCAGATGCAGTTCTCGAGCCGGAGCAGGGCATGGCCTTGCAGCGGCGGTTCGCTTTCGAAGACATCGATGGCAGCCAGGCCCGGCCGTCCGCGATTGAGCGCGGCCAGCAGTGCATCCTGCTCGACCAACTCCGCGCGCGAGGTGTTCACGAAGAGCGAGGTGGGCTTCATGCGCGAGAGATCCTCGAGCGTCACGAGGCCGCGGGTCTCTTCGGTCAGCCTGAGATGCACGGACAGCACGTCGGCCGACGCGAAGAACGTCTCGCGGTTGGGGGCAACCTGGAACCCGTCCGACCGGGCCTTGGCCAGGCTCTGCTCGCGTCCCCAGATCACGACCTGCATACCGAAAGCCTGCCCGTAGCGCGCCACGAGCTGCCCGATGCGGCCATAGCCCCAGATGCACAGCGTCTTGCCCTTCAGCACGGAGCCAAGCCCGAAGTTCGGCGGCATCGAGGCTGACTTGAGACCGGACTGCTGCCAGGCACCGTGCTTCAGGTTGCTGATGTACTGGGGCAGGCGACGCATCGCCGCCATGATGAGCGCCCATGTCAGTTCGGCCGGCGCCTGAGGCGAGCCGGTGCCTTCGGCGACCGCGATGCCGAGCTCCGAGCAGGCGTTCACGTCGATGTGGCTGCCGACGCGCCCCGTCTGGGAGATGAGCCTCAGCTTGGGCAGCTTCTCGATGAGCTGCCGCGAGATCGCGGTGCGCTCACGGATCAGCACGATGACCTCGGCATCCTTGAGCCGGACCGACAACTGTCCGATGCCCTTGACCGTATTGGTATAGACCTTGGCTGCATAGGCGTCGAGCTTGGAGGCGCATTGCAGCTTGCGTACCGCGTCTTGGTAGTCGTCGAGGATCACAATGTTCATGGCACGCCATTGTGCCTTGCGCGACCCACGCACCGTGTCGGCGCATTGCCCGGCGTCACTCAGCGCGACGCCGGGCCCTCGGGTCAATGCGCTCGAACGCGACGAGGCGCCGGATGCGCGGCTTCCAGCGCTGCAAGCCGGTCGAGTTCGGCACAGACGTCCGCCATGCGGCCGGAGATCACGACGCGTCCGGGATGGCGGCCCGGTTGCTGCGCATCGACCGTCCGGATCACGCGCAGGGGCCGGGTGCTGGCGGGCGCGTCCGGGTGTGACGGCAAGGCCTGCCGCGGCGCGCAACTCGGCCGCACGCCGACATAGCGCAGCCCCGACGATTCGAGACGATGCGAGCGGCGCCGGGCCGGCACCCAGCGTTCGGCCAGGGACTGCAAGGGCGTGAACAGGTCGACGATGCTGAGAAGAGCGATTCCCATGTTGAAACTCCAGAGAGGTTGGACATAGGCAGGATTGCTTCCATGGCCCCGGCAGGGTGATGGCTCGATGCCATACGCCCGCCACCTGCCGGGGCCGGTCAAAAGGCGAGCGCGACGCGCATCGCGCTCCCGAAAGGGGGCTACATCAGCATCGTGTTGCGGATCAGGCCGACGGCCAGGCCCTCGATCTCGAAGGGCTCGCCGGGCTGGACCACGATCGTCGGGTAGTCGGGGTTTTCGGCGTGGAGCTCGATGACCTGCTTGTTGCGCTTGAGTCGCTTGACGGTGACTTCGTCGCCCAGGCGCGCGACCACGATCTGCCCGTTGCGGGCCTCCTTGGTGGCTTGCACCGCCAGGAGGTCGCCGTCCATGATGCCGGCGTCACGCATGGACATGCCGCGCACCTTGAGGAGGTAGTCGGGCTGACGCTGGAACAGCGTGTTCTCGACGTAGTAGGTCTGGTCGATGTGTTCCTGCGCGAGGATCGGCGAACCCGCTGCAACACGGCCGATCAGCGGAAGGGCGAGTTGGGCCATGCCGGGCAGGGACAGTGAATACTGGTTGTTGCGGGACTCGTTGAGCGCGCGCAGCGCCTCGCCCTTGAGCCTGATGCCCCGTGACGTGCCGCTCACCAGCTCGATCACGCCCTTGCGCGCCAGGGCCTGCAGATGCTCTTCGGCGGCGTTGGCCGACTTGAAGCCGAGCTCGGCCGCGATCTCGGCGCGCGTCGGCGGGGCGCCGGTGCGTGCGATGGCGCTTTGGATCAGATCCAGAATCTGCTGCTGACGGGCGGTAAGCTTGACGGCGAACGGCATGGTGGCTCCTGACAAGAACTGGGTGAACATCCAGTACCTGTATTTTTAATCAGTTTTACTCGGGTTGGCAAGCAATGGGCGAAAACAATCGAGGCAGTACCCGCCGCGTGGTGGTTCTCGGTACCGGCGGCACGATCGCCGGGCGCGCGAGCCGCGCGGAGGACAACATCGGCTACACCGCGGGCGAGGTCGGCGTCGCCGAACTGCTGCAGGGTGTCGACGTGCCGGCGGGCATTGCGCTGTCGGCCGAGCAGGTTGCGCAGGTCGACAGCAAGGACATGAGCTTTGCCCTCTGGCAGGCCCTGGCCCGCCGATGCGCACACTGGTTGTCCGAGCCGGATGTGGCGGGCGTGGTCGTCACGCACGGCACCGACACACTCGAGGAAACCGCGTACTTTCTGCAGTCCGTGCTGTCGCCGGCGAAACCGGTGGTGCTGACCTGCGCCATGCGCCCCGCAAGCGCGCTCATGCCGGACGGTCCGCAGAACCTGCGCGATGCCATCGCGGCGGCGGTGACGCCCGGCGCGCGTGGCGTGGTCGCTGTCTGCGCCGGCACGGTGCACGGTGCCCGCGAGGTTCAGAAGGTTCACACCTATCGGCTCGACGCCTTCGACTCCGGTGATGCCGGTCCGCTGGCTTACGTGGAGGAGGGCGCGCTGCGCATGCTGCGCGAATGGCCGCAGGCGTGCGGCGCCACACCGCTTTTCGAGCGTGTCGTGGGCGCGGTCTCATGGCCGCGCGTCGAGATCCTCTTGAGCCATGCCGAGGCGCGCGGCGCGATCGTCGATGCGCTGGTGGCCGAGCGTGTCCAGGGGGCCCCCGATGCGGCAGAGGGCATCGTGCTCGCAGCGACGGGCAACGGCACGTTGCATCACGCGCTCGAGGCCGCGGCCTTACGCGCCCAGGCGGCAGGCATCGCGGTCGTGCGTGCGACGCGATGCGCGCAGGGGCGCATCCTTGCGAAGCCGGGCGATGCGTTGCGTGACGCAGGGGCGTTGACGCCCGTCAAGGCGCGAATCGAACTGGCGCTCGAGCTTCTGTCGGCGGCAGCGCCCGCGCAGCGCGAGCAGGGCTGGCGTGATCGCGGTGCATCCAAGGGCTGAGATCCAGCCCGGTGTGATCAGCTGCCCAGGGCGGCGAGCGCGCGCTGGGTGATTTCGTCGACCGTACCGACGCCGCTGATGGAGCGGTACTTCGGGGCGGCGGCCGGATCGGCCTTGGCCCACTGGGAGTAGTAGTCGACCAGCGGGCGGGTCTGCTGGCTGTAGACGTCCAGGCGCTTGCGGACGGTTTCTTCCTTGTCGTCTTCGCGCTGGATCAGTTCCTCACCGGTCACGTCGTCCTTGCCGTCCACCTTGGGCGGATTGAACTTGACGTGGTAGGTGCGGCCCGACGCCGGATGCGAGCGGCGGCCGCTCATGCGTTCGATGATGTCCGCGAAGGGCACGTCGATCTCCAGCACGTAGTCGAGCTTCACGCCCGCGGCGCGCATCGCTTCGGCCTGCGGAATGGTGCGCGGAAAGCCGTCGAACAGGAATCCGTGGGCGCAATCCGGCTGCGCGATGCGTTCCTTCACGAGATTGATGATCAGGTCGTCGCTGACCAGGGCGCCGGAGGCCATCACCGCCTCGGCCTGTTTGCCCAGCGGGGTGCCGGCCTTGACCGCGGCGCGGAGCATGTCGCCGGTGGAGATCTGGGGGATGCCGTACTTCTGGCAAATGAAGGCCGCCTGCGTGCCTTTGCCTGCCCCGGGTGCGCCCAACAAAATGAGTCTCATGGTGTCCTCGGAAGGTTTTTTTGAATTTCTGTCGCGCCGTGTGGATCACGAGTGGCGTCACTGGCGGAGTTCGTTCGAGGATAGCATGGCCCCCCGGTCGGCCCGTTCGCGCGGAGCCTATGGCGCCGCGAAGAGCGCCCGCACGCGCGCGAGGTCATCCGGCGTGTCGATGCCGGGGCCCGGCGCGTGCGCGCTGACATGCACCGCGATCCGATGGCCGTGCCAGAGCGCACGCAGCTGCTCGAGGGCTTCGGTCCCTTCCAGGGGCGCGGGCGGAAGGCCCGGGAACTGCCGGACGAAGCCCGCCCGGTAGCCATAGATCCCGATGTGTCGCAGCGCGCCCGGGGCGGGCGGAAGCGTCGTGGCGCCGCGTTCGGCGAAGCCGTCGCGCCACCAGGGGATCGGTGCCCGGCTGAAGTAGAGCGCGTAGCCATTCGCATCCAGGACCGTCTTGACCACGTTCGGATTGGTGAACTCCGCGGGCGATTCGATGGCATGCGCCGCCGTGCTCATGGCGGCGTGTGGATGGTCGCAGAGCGTGCGCGCCACGGCATCGATCAGCGAGGGTTCGATCAGGGGTTCGTCGCCCTGGACGTTGACCACGATCGTGTCGTCGGCGAGGCGGAGCTTTTCGCAGGCTTCCGACAGCCGATCGCTCCCGCTCACGTGGTCGGTGCGGGTGAGCAGCGCGTCGACGCCGTGCGCTTGGCAGGCCGCGATGATGCGGGCGTCATCGCCGGCGACCACCACGCGTTCGGCGCCCGATTCGTGCGCGCGCCGTGCGACCCGGACCACCATCGGCAGCCCCGCGATGTCGGCCAGCGGCTTGTCCGGCAGGCGGGTCGATGCGAGCCGGGCGGGAATCAAGACGACGAAGCGGGTGTTCAAGATCAAAGGCCCAGCTCTTCGTCGGTCAGGGGGCGCGCTTCCGCCTCGAGCAGCACCGGGATGCCGTCGCGCACCGGGTAGGCGAGCCGTGCGCTGCGCGAAACGAGTTCCTGCTTTTCGGGGTTCCAGGTCAGCGGCCCCTTCGTGACGGGGCAGACGAGCAGTTCAAGGAGCTTGGTGTCCATCGGTCGATGATAGCTTCGCGTCGAGCGCGGAAAAGAAGGCCGCCTCGGCTTCGAAGACCAGCGGTACCGCCAGCGCCTCGGGCGCCTTGCGCCACAGCTTCGCGGCGTCTTTCTCGGTGCACAGCAGTGTGCAGCCCTCGGCGGTCGAGGCCGTCCAGTTCTCGAAGCTGTCGTGGTCGGGAAGCGCGAAGCACCGATCGAGGTGCAGCCCCCGCTCCTGCAGCATCTCGAAGAACGCCTGCGGCCTGGCGATGGCCGCCACGGCGGCCAGCTTGCGCCCGGCGAGCGCAGCCAATGCGATCCGGGTGCCGTCGCGCCCGATGGCTTCATCGGCCAGCGCGCGCCGGCCGGTGAAGCCCGCGAACGCCGGCCGGGCGCCCGTGTGCAGCACGAGGTCGCAGCGCCGAGGCCATGGCTCGCGCAGCGGGCCGGCCGGCAGCAGCCAGCCGTTGCCGGTGGCCCGGTCGTCGAACACGCAGATCTCGACGTCGCGCGCCATCGCGAGGTGCTGAAGACCGTCGTCGCTGACGATGACCTGCGTGTCCGGATGGCGTGCAAGCAGCGCCCGCCCGGCCTCCGCACGCCGCGCCGCGACGAAGACGGGGGCGCCTGTCGAGCGGCGTATCAGCAAGGGCTCGTCGCCGGCATCCGAGGCGAGGCTGTCGTCCAGCACTTCGCGGCAGTCCGACGTGGACCTGCCGTAGCCGCGCGAAACCACGCCGACCCGCAGGCCCCGCGACCGCAGGTGCCGCACGATCGCCATGACCACCGGTGTCTTCCCGGAGCCGCCGGCGATGACGTTGCCGACGACGATCACGGGCACGCCAAGGCGCTCCGTCTTCAGGATGCCGCGTCGAAAGAAGATGCGCCGAAGAGCGGTCAGGCCCCCGTACAGCAAGGAGAGCGGCCAGAGCAGCCGCGCCAGCGCACCGCGTCGCAGCCAGGCCTGCTGCAACGAGGCCAAGGCTATCGTCCCGCCTGCGCGGCGGATTGCGTGGCGAAGGTGATCTGCATGAGTCCGGCGCGCCGGGCCGCTTCCATGACGGTGATCACCGATTGGTGCGCGGCACTGGCGTCGGCGCTGATGATGACGACGTTGTCCCTCGCCCCGTTGGCGGCGGCCGCCAGGGCGGCGGTCACGGCCTCGACGCTGCGGTCGGGCAGGGCTGTCTTGTTGACCGAGTAGCGGCCGTCCGCCGATACCGCGACGATCACCTCCTTGGGGTAGTCGCGCTGGGCCTCGGCATCGGCCACCGGCAGACGCAGCTGCATCTCGGTGAACTTGCTGTAGGTGGTCGACAGCATGAGGAAGATCAGCACCACCAGCAGCACGTCGATGAACGGGATCAGGTTGATCTCGGGCTCGTCCCGCGAGCCGTGGCGGAAGTGCATTCTCATCGGCGCAGCGTGTTCAGGTGGCGGGCGAAGCGCTCGCCGGCGAGTTCGAGGTTCAGCAGGTATTCATCGACACGGCTGCGAAAGTAGCGCCAGAAGATGAGTGCGGGAATCGCAATGATGAGACCGAACGCGGTGTTGTAGAGCGCGATCGAGATACCGTGCGCCAGTTGGGCAGGGTTCCCCGACCCGACGGCGCCGTTGGAGGGCGATTGGGAGCCGAAGATCTCGATCATGCCGATCACCGTGCCGAGCAGCCCCAGCAGAGGCGCAGCCGACGCGATGGTCGCCAGCGCCGGCAGGTAGCGTTCGAGGCGGTGGGCCACCACGCGGCCGGCGGCTTCCATGGAGACGCGCAGGTCGTCTTCGGTGGCGTTGGGCGCGGCGTTGAGGGTGCGGAAGCCCGCGGCCAGCACCTCGCCAAGGCCCGAGTTCTGTTCGAGCTTGGTCACCACGTCCGGGGCCGGGACGGCGTGGCGCGAGACGGTGATGGCCTCGTCCAGCAATTTGGGCGGCAGGACCTTGGAGGTCTTGAGGCTGGCGAAACGTTCGATGACGAGCGCCAGGCCGATGATGGAACAGGCGAGCAGCGGCCAGATCGGCCAGCCCGCAGCAACTATGATGGAAAACAAAAAATCCTCCGGCCCATGGACTGCAAATGCGCGGCGATTATCTACCGAGCCGGAACCCATTTCGGTGTGCGTCGCCACGTAGGCGACGACGCACAGAAACTGTGGATAACTTTGTGATTAACACACTGTGCAAGTCGCCCGAACCCACGCCCCATGGGCTTTTCCTTAGATCGAGCGATATTTGAGCACCAGTTTTTTCAATGAAATCAAGGCCTTGCACGAGAACTCGGGCCTGTGTCACGTGCGAGGGGGCATGCTTCGGCGTGGGGCGCACGCTTGTGGAAGATTCGGCGCCTGTCACGCGGAGGCGGCATGAACGAACGTGAGCAAACACCTGCGGGCGGCGCCCGTGTCTGGGCCGTGGGTGCGCTGTGCCGAGCGGTCGCGGATGCGCTTGAAGCGCGTTTCAATCCCGTCGCGGTCCGCGGCGAGATCTCGGGTTTTTCCAGAGCGTCGAGCGGCCATTGCTACTTCTCCCTCAAGGACGAGAACGGCCAGTTGCGCTGCGCGATGTTTCGCCGTGCGGCCGGCCTGCTCGACTTCTCGCCACGGGACGGCGACCGGGTCGAAGTGCGCGGCCGCCTTGCGGTCTACGAGCCGCGCGGCGACCTGCAACTGGTGGTCGAGAGCCTGCGCCGAGCCGGGCAGGGCGCGCTCTTCGAGCAGTTCCTGCAGCGCAAGGCGAAGCTCGAGGCGGAGGGGCTCTTCGATGCGGCGAGAAAGCGAACCCTGCCGGCGATGCCCCGTGCGATCGGGCTCGTCACGTCGCTGGGCGCCGCGGCGCTCCACGACGTCGTGACGGCGCTGCGCCGACGCGTGCCGCACATTCCCGTGGTGCTCGCGCCGGCGGCCGTCCAAGGGGCGGGCGCACCGGGCGAACTCGTGCGTTCCCTGGAAGCGCTCTACACGCAGGCGCCGCGCGTGGACGTCATCCTGCTGGTCCGCGGCGGCGGATCGATCGAGGATCTCTGGGCCTTCAACGACGAAACCCTCGCGCGAACGATCGCGCGCAGCCCCGTGCCACTCATCAGCGGCGTGGGCCATGAAACGGACTTCACGATCGCCGATTTCTGCGCCGACGTTCGCGCGCCCACGCCGACCGCCGCCGCAGAGCTCGTCGCGGCCCCGCGCGATCTCTGGCTTGGCGCGCTGCAACTCCTGGAAGAACGGCTGCGGGACGCGATACTCGCAAGGCTCGACGTGGCGAGCCAGCGTCTGGACTTGGCGGCGGGGCGGCTCGGGCGCCCCTCGGAACTCGTGGGGCGCCAGCGGTTGCGGCTGGCCCACCACGCCCAGCGCATGCACTATGCCGTGCAGACGCGCACCACGCGCCTGGAGCATGTTCAGCAGGCACTGCTCACGCGCCTGCTGTCGCGGCTGCGCGGCGCGACCGACCGGCATCGCGAGCGGCTCGACCGCGCGACGCTGCGTCTCCAACTGCTGGACCCGGACCTCGTCGTCCAGCGCGGCTATGCGCTGATCGTGGATGCGAGCGGACACGCGGTGACGAGTATCGATCGCCTCGCGCCCGGCGACGAGGTGCAGGCGCGACTCGCCGATGGCCATGCAGGGCTGAAGGTCCTGCACACGCGGCCGACGCGAACGCGTCCGACGCGCGATGCCTGATTTCCTTTCTAGAATCGCCCATCCCACAACCAACCCGAGAGCAAAACATGGAACACGTTCTTCCTCCCCTGCCATATGCGATGGACGCACTGGCGCCCGAGTACTCCAAGGAGACTCTCGAGTACCACTACGGCAAGCACCACAACGCCTACGTCGTGAATCTCAACAACCTGCAAAAGGGCACGGAGTTCGAGAACATGACGCTCGAGGACATCGTCAAGAAGTCCAGCGGCGGGATCTACAACAACGCGGCCCAGATCTGGAACCACACCTTCTTCTGGAGCTGCATGAAGCCTGCGGGCGGTGGCGAGCCCACCGGCGCGCTGGCCAAGGCCATCGATGCGAAGTGGGGCAGCTACGCGGCCTTCAAGGAAGCCTTCGTCAAGTCCGCCGTCGGTAACTTCGGTTCGGGCTGGACCTGGCTGGTGAAGAAGCCCGACGGTTCCGTGGACATCGTCAACACCGGCGCCGCCGGTACGCCGCTGACCACCCAGGACAAGGCGCTCCTGACCATCGACGTCTGGGAACACGCCTACTACATCGACTACCGCAATCTGCGTCCCAAGTTTGTCGAGACTTTCCTGGCCAAGCTCGTGAACTGGGGCTTCGCCGAGAAGAACTTCGGCTGATCCGCTCGCCCGAACGCAAGAAAGCCGACCCAGGAGGGTCGGCTTTTTTGTGGCTGGCCGGTTTGTCAGCGGGTCGGCTTGAAGAGCTCGCCGCCGAGCTTCGTGCCTTCCTTGATGTTCTTGCGCGCGAACCAGCCCTGGTTCATTTCCAGCACGAAGCGCACGGGCTCCCTGGAGCAGTGCGAGTCTTCGGTCATCGGCTGCATGTCCGCCAGGTTCACGATGCGGCCGTCGTCCGCGACGAAGGCGGCCGTCAGCGGCAGCAAGGTGTTTCGCATCCAGAAGCACTGGGTGGCCGGCTGCTCGAACACGAAGACCATCCCCTCGGATTGCGGCATCTCCTTGCGGAACATCAGGCCGATCTCGCGCTGCTGCGGCGTTTGGGCAACCTGCGCATCGATCTGGTACATGCCGGCCGTGATGCGCACGCGCGGGAGATCGCTTTGCGGCGTCTGGGCCTGCGCAAAGCCAAGCAAAGAGGTGGAGAGGGCGAGGAGGGCGAATAAGCGCTGAAACATGACACTCGACTTTCAAACGGCAACGCAAACAACAATGCCCGCTGATGCGGGCACGAGTTGGAGCTTACCCTCAATTCGAGGGAATTGCTGTCTTGCGGCTGACCGCGGGCGGCCGAAAAAAAAGCGTTCCGGTGGAACGCTTTTTTTCAATACACAGCCGCAACTCAGTTGGGCGTGCCGCCTTGCGGATTCATCTTGCGGACGTTGCCCTTGCGGTCGCGGCGACGGTCGCTGCGGGTGTCGGCGCGTGCCTGGCCGGCCGCGGTGGCCTTGTTCTGCGTCAGACCGCCGCTGCCCTCGGGGGTGTTGGGCGTGTCGCCGCCTTGCGGGCGAACTTCGCCCTGAGGCTTGCTGGCGCGGCGCTCGACGGCGCGCTGCTGCGGCTTGGTGTTGGTGGGAGGCGCGGCTTCTTGCGAGTTGGTGCCTTGGGCGAACGCACCAGCCGAGAACAGGCCGGCACCGGCCACGACCAAGCCGGCCATCGTTGCTGCGAGAACTTTGCTCATTACGGATTCCTTAATGGAAATGGTTGAAAACGCCTCCCGGCCAGCAGAAGGTCTGTCAACAACGGAACCAATATGCCTCTGGTTGACAGATCCTCAGGCTCCTCCGGTTGCGTCTAAAATTCTAAGGGTATTCAGGCGATTGGAAACGTAGTGTCTTCCAGTCTTCATTCGATCGGGAGCCGTTGCCCACATGTCCAGCTATCAGCACATCAAAGTTCCATCCGCGGGTCGAAAGATCTCGGTGAATGCAGACAACACGCTGAATGTGCCTGATCAACCCGTCATTCCTTACATCGAGGGCGATGGAACGGGATTGGACATCACCCCGGTGATGCTCAAGGTGGTCGATGCCGCCGTCGCCAAGGCCTACGGTGGAAAGCGCAAGATCCACTGGATGGAGGTCTACGCCGGCGAGAAATCGACCCGTCTCTATGGCCCGGATGTCTGGCTGCCCGAAGAAACGCTGCACGCCGTGCGCGACTACGTGGTGTCGATCAAGGGACCGTTGACCACGCCCGTCGGAGGTGGGATCCGCTCGCTCAACGTGGCGCTGCGCCAGGAACTCGATCTTTACGTCTGCCTGCGTCCCGTGCGGTATTTCGAAGGGGTGCCCAGCCCCGTGAAGGAGCCGCACAAGACCGACATGGTGATCTTCCGCGAGAACTCCGAGGACATCTATGCGGGCATCGAGTTCGAGGCCGGGAGCGACAAGGCCCGCAGGCTCATCGATTTCCTGCAGACCGAATTCGGTGTCCGGAAGATCCGCTTCCCGGAAACCTCGGGCATCGGCGTCAAGCCCGTCTCACGGGAGGGCACCGAGCGTCTGGTGCGCAAGGCGATCCAGTATGCGATCGACAACGACAAGCCCAGCGTGACCGTCGTGCACAAGGGCAACATCATGAAGTACACCGAAGGCGCCTTCCGGGACTGGGCCTACGGGCTGGCGGCGCGGGAATTCGGCGCCGAACTGATCGATGGCGGTCCGTGGATGAAGTTCAAGAGCCCGACAACGGGCAAAGAAATCACCATCAAGGACTCCATCGCTGATGCATTCTTGCAACAAATTCTGCTGCGCCCGGCCGAATACAGCGTCATCGCGACCCTGAACCTGAATGGCGACTACATCTCGGACGCGTTGGCCGCGCAGGTCGGGGGCATCGGAATCGCCCCCGGCGCGAACCTCAGCGACACCGTCGCCATGTTCGAGGCGACCCATGGAACCGCGCCGAAATACGCCGGCAAGGACTACGTGAACCCGGGTTCCGAAATCCTCTCCGCGGAAATGATGCTGCGCCACATGGGCTGGAAGGAAGCGGCCGACCTGATCATCAGCGCAATGGAAAAATCCATCGTCAGCAAGAAGGTGACCTACGACTTCGCGCGACTGATGGACGGCGCCACCCAGGTGAGCTGTTCCGGCTTCGGCCAGGTGATGATCGACAATATGTAAACGTTGTCCCGGGCCCTCCGGGCCTCGGATCTGCAGCCCCGGTGTCTCAAGGCGCCGGGGTTTTCTTTTGGGTCGCCGAACCGCCGCGGCAGAGCGGTACCGAGCCGATCCGCCTTGAATGTCACAAAGCCGCCACCAGTTGTCCCTCTGCCGCAAGTGCAATGCCCGGCTGCTCTATAAAATGATTTTCATGGCTACCAGAATCCCTTCGACCCCCAAGACGCCGCCGGCTGCGAAACCGGGGCGGGACGATGGCGATGCGGTCGTGCTCGAACGGCGCCCGCAGAAGACAGCGCCACCGCAGATGTACCAGGTCGTGATGCTGAACGACGACTACACGCCGATGGAGTTCGTCATCGTCGTGATCCAGCAGTTCTTCAACAAGG
>JAGIAI010000066.1 GCA_017744935.1 Variovorax sp. | reverse complement strand
CGTGTGATCTGTTCCGACCCGCGCCACAAGCAGCGCCAGGGTTGATTGATAGAGTACTAGAGGACGCACATGGCACGTATTGCTGGCATCAACATTCCGCCGCACAAGCACGCTGAAATTGGCCTGACGGCCATCTACGGCATCGGTCGCACGCGCGCACGCAAGATTTGCGAAGCGAGCGGCATCGAGTACTCGAAGAAGATCAAGGATCTGACCGACGCCGATCTCGAGAAGATTCGCGATCAGATCGCACTCTTCACGATCGAGGGCGACCTGCGCCGCGAAACGACGATGAACATCAAGCGCTTGATCGACATCGGTTGCTATCGTGGTTTCCGTCATCGTCGCGGCCTGCCGATGCGCGGCCAGCGTACGCGCACCAACGCCCGCACTCGCAAGGGTCCGCGCAAGGCTGCGCAGTCCCTGAAGAAATAAGGATAGACCAGCATGGCTAAAGCTCCTGCCAATAACGCAGCACAGCGCGTTCGCAAGAAGGTTCGCAAGAACGTCGCGGACGGTATCGCGCACGTGCACGCTTCGTTCAACAACACGATCATCACGATCACGGACCGCCAGGGCAACGCTCTGTCTTGGGCTTCGTCGGGTGGTCAAGGTTTCAAGGGTTCGCGCAAGTCGACGCCGTTCGCTGCGCAGGTCGCCTCTGAGGTTGCAGGCCGCGCGGCGGTCGAGCAAGGCATCAAGAACCTCGACGTCGAGATCAAGGGCCCCGGCCCGGGTCGCGAATCGTCGGTGCGTGCGCTGGCTGCGCTCGGCATCCGGATCAATTCCATTGCCGACGTGACCCCGGTGCCGCATAACGGCTGCCGTCCGCAGAAGCGTCGTCGCATCTGAGGCGATGACGTCTGGCGCAGACCGCTTCACGGCGGCTGCGCGTTTTGTTTTTAACAAGCCCACCGCCATCGACATACGTTGATGGCTCCCGCAGTCCACTGCGGCAGATGAACAAAGGAAGATCAAGTGGCACGCTATCTCGGCCCCAAGGCCAAACTCTCCCGCCGCGAAGGCACCGACCTGTTCCTGAAGAGCGCTCGTCGTTCGATCCAGGACAAGGCGAAGTTCGACTCCAAGCCCGGTCAGCACGGTCGCACTTCGGGCCAGCGCACCTCGGACTTCGGTCTGCAGCTGCGCGAGAAGCAGAAGGTCAAGCGCATGTACGGCGTGCTCGAAAAGCAATTCCGCCGCTACTTCGAAGAAGCTGATCGCCGCCGTGGCAACACGGGTGCCAACCTGCTGTTCATTCTCGAGTCGCGCCTGGACAACGTTGTCTACCGCATGGGCTTCGGCTCGACGCGCGCCGAAGCCCGCCAGCTCGTGTCGCACAAGGCGATCACGGTGAATGGCCAGTCGGTCAACATCCCTTCGTACCTGGTCAAGACCGGCGACATCATCGCTGTCCGCGAGAAGTCGAAGAAGCAGAATCGCGTCGTCGAAGCACTCCAGCTTGCACAGCAAGTCGGTATTCCCGCCTGGGTTGAAGTGAATGTCGACAAGGCCGAAGGTACCTTCAAGAAGGTGCCGGATCGCGACGAATTTGCTTCGGACATCAACGAATCGCTGATCGTCGAACTGTACTCGCGCTAATCAGACGACAACGAGCCGCATCGCGGCTCGAACTTGTATTTTTGTTCTCGCCGGGAGGCATCCCCGTCGAGGACTTCACCAGCCTTACCGGTGTAACGAGCCGGGGGTATTGAGAGGAAGTCTGCATGCAAACCACCCTGCTGAAACCCAAGACCATCCAGGTCGAGCAACTCGCGCCCAACCGGGCGAAGGTCACGCTCGAGCCGTTCGAGCGCGGCTACGGCCACACGCTCGGCAACGCGCTTCGTCGCGTTCTGCTTTCGTCGATGGTCGGCTATTCGGCGACGGAAGTCACCATTGCGGGCGTGCTGCATGAGTACTCGTCCATCGATGGCGTGCAGGAAGATGTGGTCAACATCCTCCTGAACCTGAAGGGCGTGGTGTTCAAGCTGCACAACCGCGACGAAGTCACGCTGAGCCTGCGCAAGGATGGTGAAGGTGCCGTCACGGCGTCGGACATCCAGACGCCGCACGACGTCGAGATCATCAATCCCGATCACGTGATCGCCCACCTGTCGCAGGGTGGCAAGCTCGACATGCAGATCAAGGTCGAGAAGGGCCGCGGCTACGTGCCGGGCACGATGCGTCGCTATGCGGACGAGCCGACCAAGTCGATCGGCCGCATCGTTCTGGATGCATCGTTCTCGCCGGTCAAGCGCGTGAGCTACACGGTGGAAAGCGCTCGTGTGGAGCAACGTACCGACCTGGACAAGCTGCTGGTCGAAATCGAAACCAACGGCGCCATCACTGCTGAAGACGCGGTTCGCGCCTCGGCAAAGATCCTAGTTGAACAACTGGCTGTGTTCGCGCAACTCGAAGGCGGCGAACTCGCTGCGTTCGACGCCCCGGCGCCGCGCAGTGCTCAACAGTTCGATCCGATCCTTCTGCGTCCGGTCGATGAACTCGAGCTCACGGTTCGTTCTGCAAACTGCCTGAAGGCTGAGAACATCTATTACATCGGTGACCTGATCCAGCGCACCGAGAACGAGCTCCTCAAGACCCCGAATCTGGGTCGCAAGTCGCTCAATGAAATCAAGGAGGTGCTGGCCTCCCGCGGCCTGACCTTGGGTATGAAGCTCGAAAGCTGGCCGCCGGCTGGCTTGGATAAGCGTTAATTTTTGAACTTGGCCCAGATGGGCCTGTGCACCGGGCAGTACCTGATACGGCTGCCTGTTTTTATAAAGTAAAGGAAAGCACCATGCGTCACGGACACGGACTCCGCAAACTCAACCGCACCAGCTCGCACCGCCTCGCGATGCTGCAGAACATGATGAACTCGCTCATCGAGCACGAGGTCATCAAGACCACGGTCCCGAAGGCCAAGGAACTGCGTCGCGTCATCGAGCCGATGATCACGCTCGCCAAGAAGCCGACGGTTGCCAACAAGCGTCTCGCTTTCGATCGTCTGCGCAATCGCGACAACGTCGTGAAGCTCTTCGGTGAACTCGGCCCGCGTTACCAGGCTCGTCCCGGTGGCTACACCCGCATCCTGAAGATGGGTTTCCGCGTGGGCGACAACGCGCCCATGGCGCTTGTCGAACTGGTCGATCGTCCTGAAGTTTCCGAGGCTGCCGACGAGCAAGCTGCTGCGGAATAAGCTATAATTTCTGTCTGCCGCGCGATGGAGCAGCCTGGTAGCTCGTTGGGCTCATAACCCAAAGGTCGCAAGTTCAAATCTTGCTCGCGCAACCAAATTTCTGATGATCTTTTGAGTCATCAGGCCAAGTAAAAAGGCCCACTTTTCAAGTGGGCCTTTTTGCATTTGCGTGTCTGATTCGTCGAGCCGTACTCAGTCGGGGATCACGGCGGTCACCTCGATCTCGACCTTTGCGCGCGATTCAACCAACGCCGCCACCTGCACGCATGTCATGGCAGGGAAGTTGCGCCCCATCGCATCGCGGTACACCGGACCAAGCTCGCCGAGCCGCCTGTTGTATTCATCGCGGTCGGTCACGTACCAGGTCATGCGCACCATGTGCTCGGGCCCGGCGCCCGCCTCGCGCAGGACTTCAGCAATGTTTCGCAGCGCCAGCCTTGTCTGTTCGATGAAATCGTCGGACTCGAATTGCTGTTGCGCATTCCATCCGATCTGTCCACCGACGAACACCATCGTTCCGCGTGCTGCCACGCCGTTTGCGTAGCCCTTCGGCGGAGCCCAGCCAGGGGGTTGGAGGAGTTTGATCATGCGAGTTGCCTCAGTTTGAATCGTTGGAGTTTTCCGGTTTCGGTGCGCGGTAGGTTGGCCACGAACGCGACTTCCCGGGGATATTTGAAAGGAGCGATGGTCGCCTTGACGTGGTCCTGCAGCGACTTGATCAGCGCCGCATCGCCTGTATGGCCCGGCTTGAGCACGCAGAACGCCTTGACGATCATGCCGCGCTCTTCGTCGGGTTTGCCGATGACGCCGCATTCGGCCACTGCGGGATGCTTCAATAGCGCGTCTTCAACCTCGGGACCGCCGACGTTGTAGCCCGCAGTAACGATCATGTCGTCGGCACGCGATTGATAGAAGAAGTAGCCGTCCTCGTCCTCGACAAAGGCATCGCCAGGGTAGTTCCAGCCCTTTTTGACGTAGTTGGCCTGACGGGGATCCTCAAGATAGCGGCAACCGACGGGACCGATGATGGCCAACTTGCCCACCGTGCCACGCGGCACCTCGTTGCCGTCGTCGTCGACGATCCGCGCGGTAAAGCCCGGCACGGCCTTGCCGACTGCACCGCGCCGCACCTGGTCGCCGGCGGCTGAGATGTAGATGTGAAACACCTCGGTGCCGCCAATGCCGTCGAGCATCTCGATGCCAGTCGCCTGCTTCCACAACTGCCGAGTTGCATCGGGTAGCGCCTCGCCGGCGCTGACGCTGACTCGAAGACTGGGCACGCCGTGCTGCTTCGCGAATGCCGCCATCTGCCGATAGAAGGTCGGCGCCGTGTAGCAGATGGTCGCGCCGACATTCCGGATGACCTGCACCATCGACTCGGGCGTGTACGGGCCGTCATGGAAGTACACCGACGCCCCAGCCCACATCGGGAAGATCAAAAGCCCGCCGAGCCCGAAGGTGAAGGCCAATGGCGGGGACCCGATCACGATGTCATCGCTGCGTGCCTGCAAGATATGGCGAGGCCATGTCTGGCACATCGCGAGCACATCGCGATGTGTCGTGACCGGTGCCTTCGGCTTGCCTGTCGTACCAGAGGTGAAAGCCAGCAGCGCGATGTCGTCCGCCGATGTCGGGCACGCCTTGAACACACCGTTCTTCGTCGCGGCCCGCGCAGACAACGAATCCGGCGCATCGGGCTGGTTGAAGGCCACGATCGTCTTGAGCACCGGATGCGCTTGCTGCGCCGTCTGGAGCTCATCAAGCAGCTTCCCATCGCAGAGCGCCACGGAGGGCTGGGACTTTTCGAGGATGTCGCCGAGCTCCTTGGCACGAAGCAGCGGCATGGTCGCGACGGCGATCATGCCGGCCTTGACCACCGCGAGCCACCCCAGGGCCATCGGAATCGAATTGCCGCCGCGAAGCAGCACGCGATTGCCCGGCACCAAGCCGAGATCCTCGGTCAGCACTTGCGCGATCCGGTTGACCTCGACGGCGGCCTCCGCATACGTGAGCGTTCCTCCCGGTGAGCGCAACATCGGCTTGTCCGCAAAGCCCTTGTCCGCCGCCTTGTCCAGCAACTCCTGGACCAGATTCAACTGGTCGGGCAGTTGAAGCTCCGGCAGGTCATACCGGAAGATCGGCAGCTGATCGGCCGGCGGAAGCCGGTCATGCACGAAGCGGTCGATTTGCGCACTTGCGATCATTTGGTCCTCAGTACGGATTTGCCGATGATGAGTTGCTGAACCTCCGTCGCGCCTTCGTAGATGCGCAACGAGCGGATGTCGCGATAGAGGCTTTCGACCTTGGTGCCGACCTTGACGCCCAGCCCGCCGTGCATCTGCAGCGCCGTGTCGATGACTTGGCTGGCGTTCTCGGTGGCGGTCATCTTGGCCATCGCGGCTGCGGCGGTCAGGTCGCCAACGGCGGGTTCGCCGCGACGCTCGCTGTCGTCGCGCATCCAGGCTGCGCGATAGGTCAGCAGCGCACCTGCGTCGATCAGAGCCGCCATCTCGCCGAGCTTGGCTTGCGTCAACTGGAAATCCGCCAGCGTCTGCCCGAACATCTTCCGCTTCTGTGCGTGCTGCACGGCTTCCGTCAAGGCGCGACGCCCCATGCCCAGCGCGGCGCCGGCGACGGAGGCGCGGAAGATGTCCAGCGTGCGCATGGCCAGCTTGAATCCGCCATTCAACTCACCGAGCTGTGCACTACGCGGAATCACGCAGCCATCGAAGCGCAGGGTGGCCAGCGGATGCGGTGCCATCACGTCGATGTGCGACGAAGTGTCGAGCCCCGGCGTGTTCGCATCGACGATGAACGCCGTGATGCCACGCGAACCGGCGGCCGGATCGGTCTTGGCGAACACGCAATAGAAATCGGCGAGGCCGCCATTGCTGATCCAGGTCTTCTCGCCGGTCAGGCGCCAGCCGTCGGCCGTGGCCTCCGCGCGCATCGCCATGGCGCCGACGTCTGAGCCGGCCTCGGGCTCGCTCAGTGCAAAGGCTGCGATCTTGTCGCCGCGTCCAACAGGTGCCAGATAGTTCGCATGCTGCTCGGCGGTGCCCGCGAGCGTGATCGCGCCGCTGCCCAGGCCCTGCATCGCAAAGGCGAAATCAGCGAGCGGCGAATGAAATGCCAGCGTCTCGCGCAGCAGCACCAGCGCGCGCGAGTCGAGTCGGTCGAGCGCCCCGCCCGATGCGGCAGGCACGCAGTAGCGCAACCAACCGGTATCGCCAAGCCGGCGCACCCAGTCGCGGCAGGCGGCACGGTCGTCACGCTCGTCGACCGACTGCGCACGCGCCCAGGGCAGCAGGTCGCGTGCGAGCGCGCGATGCGCTTCATCGAAGAACGGCAGCGAGAGATGGCTCGTCGAAGGATCGACAGAAGAAGCGGCCATGAATCAGTTCCCCTCAAAGACAGGCTTGCGCTTGGCCGCGAAGGCTTCGAACGCGCGCTTGAAGTCCTCGGTCTGCATGCAGATCGCCTGCGCCTGCGCTTCGGCCTCGATCGCCTGGTCGATGGTCATTGCCCATTCCTGCGACAGCATGGTCTTGGTCATCCCGTGCGCAAAGGTCGGGCCTTGCGCCAGCTCGCGCGCCATCGCGGTCGCGGCTTCGAGCAAGCCATCGCCTTCATGCAGTGCATTGAAGAAGCCCCACGCGAGGCCTTCCTGAGCATTCATCGCGCGGCCCGTGAAGAGCAACTCCGAAGCCCGGCCCTGGCCGATCACCCGGGGCAGGAGCGCGCAGGCACCCATGTCGGCACCGGCCAGCCCAACGCGCGTGAACAGGAAGGCGGTCTTGGTCCCCGGCGTCCCGTAGCGGATGTCGCAGGCCAGGGCGATCATCGCGCCAGCGCCCGCGCAGACGCCGTCGATCGCACCGACGATCGGTTGCGGGCAATGGCGGATCGCCTTCACCAGATCGCCGGTCATGCGCGTGAACTCCAGCAACTCGGGCATCTGCATCTTCGTCAGCGGGCCGATGATCTCGTGCACATCGCCGCCGGAGCAGAAGTTGCCGCCCGCACCAGTCACGACGATCGACTTCACATCGGTTGCGAAGTAGAGCGCGCGGAAGAGGTCGCGCAGTTCGGCATACGAATCGAAGGTCAACGGGTTCTTGCGCTCGGGCCTGTTGAGCGTGACCGTGCCGACGCCGTCCTTGAGCGACCAGGAGAAATGCCTGGCCTGGTAACCCGCCTTCGGATCGAACTGGGCGCGCATGGGATTGTCCGCGCCGATGTAGTGCTTCATAGAGCCTCCGCCAATTGTTGATGTGAGTGCTGCTTGACCTTGCCGAGCAGCTTGTGAAGTTGCGCGATCTCCTTCGGGTTCAGCGCGGAGAACGCCTCGCAGATCCATGCCTCGTGCTGCTGCGCCATGTCGTTGAAGAGCTTGCGGCCGCGCGATGTGAGCCGCACGCGCCAGGCGCGGCGATCACCCTCGACGTCGACCCGCTCCACGAGGCCTTCGGACACGAGCTGGTCGGTGATGCCGGTGACGTTGCCGCCGGTGACCATCATTCGGCGCGACAGCTCGTTCATCTTCAGGCCCTCGGGCGCGCGTTCGAGCTGGGACATGAGGTCGAAGCGCGGCAGCGTCGTCGCGAACTGCTCGCGCAGTTCATTGCGGACCTGCTTCTCGATGAGCTGCGTGCAGGTCAGCAGGCGCAGCCAGAGGCGCAGTTCCTCCGGATGCTCGCTGTGGGCGCGGGCCTCGAGGTCCATCAGTGGCTCTCTTCGGCGGCCGGACGCTGTCCCGCCGCCATGGCTGCCGCAAGTTGCTGCTGCTTCGCGATCTCGCGGTACATCTGGTCGCGGCCGCTCAGGTATTGCTTTGGCCAGTCGACATCGCGGTTCTGCAGCTTGGCGGTCTCGTGCAGCGTCCATGCCGGATCGGCAAGGTGGGGCCGCGCAAGGGCGCACAGGTCCGCACGGCCCGCAGCGATGATGCTGTTCGCCTGATCGGCATCGGTGATCGCGCCGACCGCGATGGTGGAGATGCCGACTTCATTGCGGATGCGATCCGCGAAAGGCGTCTGATACATGCGGCCGTACACCGGCTTGGCGGCGCGGGTGGTCTGGCCGGACGACACGTCGATGAAGTCGGCACCGGCTTCCTTGAAGGCTCGCGCCATCTCGACCGCGTCGTCGGCCGTGTTGCCTCCGGGTGCCCAGTCGTGCGCGGAGATCCGCACGCTCATCGGTCGTTCCTGCGGCCACGCGGCGCGCATCGCACGGAACACTTCCAGCGGATAGCGCAGACGATTCTCGAGACTGCCTCCGTACTCGTCCTCGCGCAGGTTGGTCAGCGGGCTCAGGAAGGACGACAACAGATAGCCGTGCGCGCAGTGCAATTCCAGCCAATCGAAGCCGGCTTTCGCAGCGCGCTTCGTCGAGGCTACGAACTGATCGCGCATCAGGTCCATGTCGGCGCGTGTCATTTGCGCGGGCAACTGGTTCTGTTCGCCGTACGGCAGGGCGCTGGCAGACAGCAGCGGCCAGTTGCCTTGCGGCAGCGGCTCGTCCGTGCCTTCCCAACCGACCTGCGTCGAGCCCTTGGGGCCGCTATGGCCAAGCTGCATTGCGATCTTTGCAGTGGATTGCGAGTGCACGAAATCGACGATGCGCTTGAAGGCTGCCTGCTGCTCGTCGTTGTAGAGCCCCGTGCATCCGGGGGTGATGCGGCCCTCGGGCGTCGGGCTGGTCATTTCGACGAACACCATGCCGGCTCCGCCCAGAGCGCGGGCGCCGAGGTGCACAAGCAGGAAGTCCTGAGGCACACCATCGACCGCGCTGTAGGTCGCCATCGGCGAGACCACGATGCGGTTCTTCAGCGTGAGGCCGCGCACGGTGAGCGGCATCAGCATCGGCGGCAGCGGTTTGCCGCCGGCCAGCCATTGCTCATAGCCGTTGAGCCAGGTCGCATCCCGCAGGCGCAGGTTCTCGTGGCTGATGCGCTGCGAGCGGGTGAGCAGCGAGTAGGCGAACTGCTCGATCTCCATGCCGGTGTAGCGGTCCACGTTCTCGAACCATTCGGTCGAGTTGCGCGCGGCGTTCTGGATCTTGAGCACTTCAACGCTGCGACGGGCTTCGTAGGCGGTCAGTACGTCGTCGATGCCGTGGCCTGTGCCGAATTCGTTGGCAAGGTCGATGGCATCCTCCAGCGCCAGCTTGGTGCCGGAGCCGATCGAGAAGTGCGCAGTGTGGGCCGCATCGCCCATGAGCACCACCGGCACGTCACGGCCGTTCACGTCGATGCGATGCGTCCAGTGCTTGCAGATCACGCGCGGAAAGCGGATCCAGTTGGCCGAGCCGCGCAGGTGCGTCGCATTGCTGATGAGCTTGTGCCCGCCGAGGTACTTCGCGAACATCTTTTCGCAGAAGGCGATGGCCTCCGGCTGCTCCATCTGGTCGAGGCCATGAGCCTTCCAGACTTCTTCCGGCGTCTCGACGATGAAGGTGGAGGTGTCGTTGTCGAACTGGTAGGCGTGCGCCTGGAACCAGCCGTGTTCCGTTTCTTCGAACGCGAAGGTGAAGGCGTCGAAGGTCTGGTGCGTACCGAGCCACACGAAGCGGCACTGGCGCAGGTCGATGTCCGGGTCGAAGACATCCGAGTAGCGCTGGCGGATGCGACTGTTGAGTCCATCGCTCGCGATCACCAGATCGGCGTTGTACTGCGCTGCCAGTGCCTGGTCGTCGGTGACGTCGGTTTCGAACACCAGCTTCACGCCGAGCGCGAGGCAGCGCTCCTGCAAGATGTTCAGCAGCCGCTTGCGGCCGATGCCGCAGAAGCCGTGCCCGCCGGAACGCACCTGGCGGCCCTTGAAGAACACCTGGATGTCATCCCAGTGATGGAATTCGCCACCGATGAGCTTCGCCGTTTCCGGATCCGCCGCGGCCAGGTTGTCGAGCGTCTGGTCGCTGAGCACGACACCCCAGCCGAAGGTATCGAAAGGGCGGTTGCGCTCGACCACCGTGATGTCGAGGGCCGGCTGCCGGGCTTTCATCAACAGCGCGAAATACAGGCCGGCCGGGCCGCCGCCAATGCACAACACGCGGTGAAGGTTCGGGGTTGAGCTATTCATGGATAAATAGTTTAGACATAAACGATCTAGTGTCAACCCATGCTCCCACCGGGTTTGCCCGGGTACCCCAGTTGACGCGGTCGCGCGTGGTCGCAAAAATCAAGAACATGCAAAGTCTGTTACCGAAGATCGAGTCCCAGCTTTCCGCCCTGCCAGTTCCCATCACGCTCCAACTGCCTGACGGCCGGCAGGTTGCCAAGCCCGGTTCCCGGGTCACCCTGGCTTTCACCGAGTGGTCCGCCCTTGCCAAGCTCGCGACCCGACAGGTCGGCGCCATCGGCGAGGCCTACGTCGAGGGGCGCGTCCAGATAGAAGGCGCGATGCGCGACCTCATCGACGCCACGGTCAGCCTGCTGCCGGGCAATCCCGCAGAGACCAACACCACGTGGTGGAGCCGCCTGCAACGGCGCGCCAAGTCCCGCGGCTCGCATTCGCTCGGCAGGGACGCCCGACAGATCGAGTTCCACTACGACGTCTCCGACGACTTCTACGCACTGTGGCTCGATCAGCGCCGCGTGTACTCCTGCGCCTACTTCCGTGACGCGGAGATGACACTCGCACAGGCGCAGGAAGCCAAGCTCGACCACATCTGCCGCAAGCTGCTGCTGAGGCCGGGCGAGCGCTTCCTCGACATCGGTTCAGGCTGGGGCGCGCTCCTGATGTGGGCGGCCGAGCACTACGACGTTGACGCGACCGGCATCACGCTGTCGAAGAACCAGCACGCGCACGTGCAGCGGCTCATCGAAGAGAAGGGCCTCCAGGGCCGCGTGCGCGTGGAATTGCGCGACTACCGTGAACTCGACTCAGCCAAGCCCTTCGACAAGATCTCGTCGGTCGGCATGTTCGAGCACGTCGGCGCGGCCAACATGCCGGTGTATTTCCGCAAGATTCATTCGCTGCTCAAACCGGGCGGCCTGGTGCTCAACCACGGCATCACCTCGGGCCAGCTCGACTACACGCAGCTCGGCGCGGGCATGGGAGACTTCATCGAGAAGTACATCTTCCCGGGCGGCGAACTGCTCCACGTCACCCACGTCCTGCGCGAAACCGCGGCAGCGGGACTGGAGATGGTCGACACCGAGAACCTGCGTCCGCACTACGCGCGCACGTTGTGGGCATGGTCCGACGCACTCGAGTCGCAGCTCGACAAGGCGCGCGAAGTGCTCAAGGGCAGCGGCGGCCGGCAGGGCGAGAACGCTGAGCGCATTCTTCGCGCGTATCGGCTGTACCTTGCAGGTTCGGCGATGAGCTTCGAGCAGGGCTGGATCGCGCTGCACCAGATGCTTTCCACCAAGCCCGACGGCAAGGTTGATGATGGCGCGATGCGCGGCGCGCAGTCGCAGTACCCTTTTGTCCGCGATTACATCTACAAGTAAGAGAGAGGCACCATGCTGTATCGATTCAACTCCCGTGCGACGCCACCCTTCGTGATGCTCGAAGTCCATGCGCGCCAGATGTTCGACATCCTCGGCAAGGCGCCTGCGCCCAAGGGTGTCATTACCGTCGAGCAGATGCCAGCAGCCATCGCGGCGATCGAGGCCGCGATGCAGCGAGAAGCGCTCAATGCCCACAACAACGACGACTACGCGGTGGAAGGGCATGACAACGAAGCCGAGAAGCACCACATCGGCATCCGCCAGCGCGGCGCGCCATTGCTTCACATGCTCAAGGACTCTTTGGCCGACAAGAAAGATGTGACGTGGGAGGTTTAGCTGACTCGCCCCCAGCCTCGCTCACTTCGTGTAGCTCCGCGCCCCCCCACCGGGGGGCAACACCGGCGGCCCGGCAAAGCCGGTTCCGCGGTGTTTCTGGCCTCGAGCTAGTCCACTTTCGCGCCTGAGGCTTTCACAACCTTTGCCCACTTCTCGTGCTCGCTGTCGATGAGCTTGGCGAACTCGGCGGGAGTGTTGCCGCTCGGGATCGCGCCCTGGGCTTCCATCTTTTCCTTGATCGCCGGGGTCGAGAGCGACTTGGCGACTTCGTGCTGGATGCGGTTGATGATGTCCGGGGACGTGCCGGCGGGTGCGAGCAGGCCGAACCATGAGCTGGCTTCGTAGCCCTTCAGCAAGGGGCCGCCCACCTCTTCGACGGTCGGCACGTCGGGCAGGGCCGGCGAGCGCTTCGAGCTCGTCACGGCCAGGGCCTTGAGCTTGCCGCCCTTGATCTGCTGCATCGACGAGGGCAAGTTGTCGAACATCACGTCCGCATTGCCGGCCACCATGTCCATCAGCGCCGGGCCGGAGCCGCGGTACGGGATGTGCGTCATGTAGCTGCCGGTCATGGTCTTGAACAGCTCTCCGGCCAAGTGGATCGAGGTGCCGCTGCCGCTCGATGCCATGTTGAGCTTGCCTGGATTGGCCTTCGCGTACTTGATGAAGTCGGCCACGTTGTTGATGCCCAGCGCCTTCGCCTTGTCGACGTTCATCTCCATCACGTTCGGCACCGCGGCGACGAGCGTGATTGGTGCGAAGTCCTTGATCGGGTCGTAGGGCAGCTTGGGGTAGAGCGCGCGGTTGATGCCGTGCGTGCCCACCGTGCCCATGAGCAACGTGTAGCCGTCGTTCGGCGACCTCGCGACGATTTCCGCGCCGACGTTGCCGCCCGCGCCAGCGCGGTTGTCGACGATGAACTGCTGTCCAAAGGCCTTCGACAGCTCCGGCGCGACCGCGCGCGCGAGGATGTCGGTAGTGCCGCCGGGTGCAAACGGCACCACGATGCGCACCGGCTTGGTCGGCCATGTGGACTGTGCGGCCGCCGAGCCCGCGACGAGTGTGAACGCAGCCAGTGCAGCGAGATTCAGCGCAGTGCGGCGGCGCATCGGAAAGGATTGAGGCATCGGGTTCCCTGTGTGGTTTCGAATGCGGGTTTTTTACAGGGGAAGCACCCTCGCGTCGCGGGTGAAAACCCCGGTCATCGGACTGGTTCAGGCCGCAGAGGCCGCGTTGCCCGTCACCGATTCGATCAACTTGTCGAGGATTGCGTCGAGCCGGCCCAGTTCGTCCGGCGCCACGCCCGCGAAGAGTTCGGCCTCGCGCTCTCGTGCCTGCGCACTGACGATCACGAAGAGCGTCTTGCCGACGCTGCTCAGATACAGCCGCGTGCGCCGCTGATCGGTCGGGTCCTCGTGCCGGTGCAGTCGCTTGTGGCGCTGCAAACCGCCCAGGGCGCGGCTCACCGCCATCTTGTCGAGTCCGGTGAGATCCGCGACCTGCGTGGCGGTGAGGCCCGGCCGTGCGCCCAGCACCGCCATCGTGCGCCATTCGTTGAGGGTGAGTTGATGCTGTCGCCCGACCCGTTGTTGAAACGGCCGCGCCGTGAGGTTCACGACGCGCACCAGCTTGAAGAAGACCGAGTTCGGCAAATCCGCCGGATCCGCCATCGGCGCCGTCATGTTCAACCCCGCAGTGAACGGGCAGCTTGCACGATCTGCTCCGGGCCCACGCGCGATTGCGCTTCGAGCACAGGCGCGTAGCCGACGGGGATGCGCGGCGCGCCGAGGCGTGCCACGCGGCAGCCGGTCGCCTCGGCCGCCGTCGCGGCGATTTCCGCGCCGAAGCCGGCGGCCTGTACCGCCTCGTGCACCACGAGTAGCCGCCCCGTGCGTTCGCAGGATGCGAGTACCGCCTCGCGGTCCCACGGCCAGAGGGTGCGCAGGTCGATCAGGTCCACGGCGATCCCCTCGGCCGCAAGCGCATCGCACGCGGCGATGCAAGCGTGCATCTGCCGGCTCCAGCTCACCATCGTGAGTGCGGTGCCGCGGCGCACGTGGACCGCCGTTCCGAGCGGAATTTCCATCGACGGGTCCACCGGCCCGCGCGCACCCCACAGCGTCTTGTGCTCGATGTAGACGACAGGATCGCCGCAGCGAAGCGCGGCGCGCATCAGCGAATAGTTGTCCTGCGGCGTCGACGGGCACACCACGACCACGCCGGGGAGATGGGCGAACCACGCCTCCAGCGACTGCGAGTGCTGCGCAGCCGATGCATCCCAGATGCCGCCGGGCATTCGCGCGACGAGTGGCACGCGGCCCTGGCCACCGAACATGAAGCGGTTCTTCGCCGCCTGGTTCACGAGTTCGTCCATACCGCAGAGCGCGAAGTCGACCACTCGCATCTCGACCACCGGCCGCAGCCCCGCGAGCGCCATGCCCACGCCCGCGCCCATGATCGCGGCTTCGGAAATCGGCGTGTCGATCACGCGCTCACTGCCGAATTCGTGCTGCAGGCCCTTGTACTGGCCGAAGATGCCGCCGCGCCCGACATCCTCGCCGAGCACAACCACGCGCGCATCGGCTTCCATCTCGTGCCGCACCGCGAGCATGGCGGCTTCCGAGTAGCTGAGTTCGATCATCTCCACTGGCCTTCCCCCGTGGTTTGAACGTCGCTGAAGGCGGCGCTGGCGTCGGGCCATGGCGCGGCATCGGCGGCGGCGAGTGCGGCTTCGACTTCGTCGTGTGCCGCGTTCTCCAGCGCGTCGAGCACGGAGGAATCGACGTCTGCCGCAAGCAGCGCGCGTGCATGCGCGATCGGATCGGTCTCCAGCGCGGCGGCGAGCTCGGCTGGGTCACGGTAGGCCGCAGGGTCCACCGAAACATGCCCCTTCACGCGATAGGTGAGCGCATGCAGCAGGCGCGGCCCGCTGCCGGCGCGCACTTCCGCGATCAGCCTGCCTGCCGCGGCATGCACCGCGAAGACATCGTTGCCATCCACCTGCGTGGATGCGATGTCCATCGCCAGCGCGCGTGCCGAAGCGCCGTCGCCTGCGGTCATCGGGCCGCTTGCGGTGGTGGCGCTCCAGCGGTTGTCTTCGCAGACGAACAGCACCGGCAACTCGTATACGCGCGCCCAGTTGAGCGATTCGAGGAACGGCCCGCGATTGATCGCGCCGTCGCCGAAGAAGCACACGGTGATCGCATCCTTCTTCAGCAGCTTTTGCGCATGCGCCGCGCCGACCGCGATCGGCAGACCCGCGGCGACAACGCCGTTCGCACCCAGCATGCCCACCGAGAAATCGGCGATGTGCATCGAGCCGCCCTTGCCGCCATTGAACCCGGTCGCCTTGCCGAACAGCTCGCACATCATGCGCACGAGATCGGCGCCTTTTGCCAGCGTATGGCCGTGGCCGCGGTGTGTGGAAATGAGGTAGTCGGCCGCCGTGAGATGCGCGCAAACACCGGCCGGCACCGCTTCCTGTCCCGTCGAGAGATGTAGCGGCCCGCGCACCTTCGCAGCGCCGGCCGCCTGCTGGCCGTACGCACTCACGCCGCCCTGGCTGGCGGCCTCGGCCGCGTTCTCGAAGGCGCGGATTCGCACCATCGTGCGGTAGAGCGCAGTGCGCTCCGCCACCTGGATTGCAGTCTCCATGTCGTCTCCAGCCCACGCAGGGCGTAAGTTCTGGCGGAAATCGTATCGACCGTGACCAACCCGGATGTAGCGCATTTACCCGCAGGGATAGTCCCGATGCCGCTCGCTGCGAGTGCCTGCGATAGTTAGTTCGGACCTCGAACTAAGTTTCGAGCCACACCAATCAATCACAAGCCTGGAGACCCGCATGAAGCTCGCCCGTACCCTGACCTCTCTCGCCTTCGGACTGACCGCCATCGGGGCCTGCGCCCAGACCGTGGTGGGCGTGAGCTGGTCCAACTTCCAGGAAGAGCGCTGGAAGACCGACGAGGCCGCGATCAAGGCGCAACTCGAGAAGCTGGGCGCGAAGTACATCAGCGCCGACGCCGGCGGTTCGCCCGAAAAGCAGCTGGCCGACATCGACGGCCTGATGTCGAAAGGCGCCAAGGCGCTGATCGTGCTGGCGATGGACAAGGATGCGATCCTTCCCGCCGTCAACAAGGCGCTCAAGCAGAAGGTGCCGGTGGTGGCCTATGACCGGCTGATCGAAACGCCCGGGGTGTTCTACATCACCTTCGACAACGTCGAGGTCGGCCGCATGCAGGCGCGTGCGGTCTACAAGATTCAGCCCAAGGGCAATTACGTGATGATCAAGGGCTCGCCGACCGACCCCAACGCCAACTTCCTGCGTGCAGGCCAGCAGGAGGTGATCGACGCGGCGGTGAAGAAGGGCGACATCAAGATCGTCGGCGACGAATACACCGACGGCTGGAAGCCCGAGGTCGCGCAGAAGAACATGGAGCAGATCCTCACCAAGGTCGGCAACAAGGTCGATGCGGTCGTGGCGTCCAACGACGGCACCGCGGGCGGCGCGGTCGCGGCGCTCACCGCCAAGGGCATCCGCGGCATTCCGGTGTCGGGCCAGGACGCGGACTTCGCGGCGCTCAATCGCGTCGCTCTCGGCACGCAGACCGTGACCGTGTGGAAGGATTCCCGTGAACTCGGCCGCGAAGCCGCCTCCGCAGCCGTCGCGCTGATGCAGGGCAAGCCGGTCGAGAAGGCCGCCGAATGGAGCGCCGGCGAGAAGAAGATCCCCCTGTCGTCGCGTCTCCTGACGCCGGTGCCGATCACGCGCGACAACCTCGATGTGGTCGTGAAGGCCGGCTGGATCAAGAAGGACGAACTCTGCAAGGGCGTCCCCGCCGACAAGGCCCCTGCAGCCTGCAAGTGAGGCGCACCCCCAGCAGGGGGCCACACCCGCGGCCCGGCAAACCCGGTTCCGCGGTGTTTGCCGCATTTGAGATCACACCACCATGACATCGTCTCTTTCTCTCTGGCGCCGAACCGGCGTCGACCTCCGGCTGCTGCTCATGGGCGTGCTGCTGGTGGTGATGGCCGTCGTGTTCCACGTCATGTCGGGCGGCGTGTTCCTGTCGCCCGAAAACCTCTACAACATCGCGCAGCAGACCGCGGTGGTGGGCATCGTCTCGACGGTGATGGTGCTGATCATCGTGGCCCGCCACATCGACCTCTCCGTGGGTTCGGTGATGGGTTTCGTCGGCGTGCTGGTCGCCTATCTGCAATACACGTCCGGTTGGTCGTGGCCCGCCGCGAGCCTCGCTGGGCTCGCGGTGGCGCTGCTGGTGTCGCTCTACCAGGGCGGGCTCACGGCGGTGCTCGGCGTGCCCTCGTTTGTCGTCACGCTCGGCGGCTTGATGTCGTTTCGCGGCGCGGCCTTCCTGGTGGCGGATGGCAAGACGCAGCCGGTGAATGACGAATTCTTCCAGCGCCTCGGCGGTGGCTACGACGGCGGCATCGGCACCACCGCGAGCTGGGTGCTCGCCGGGTTGATCTCCCTCGTGCTCGTTGCCCGCATGCTGCAGAAGCGGCGGGCGCGGCAGCGGCACGAGATGCCGGTCGAGCCGCTGTGGATGGAACTGCTGCTCACCGCGGTCCCGGTCGTGATCGTGTTCGGCTTCGCGGCGGTCATGAACAGCTACCAGATCGCATCGAAGACGGAGCCGCAAGGCATGCCGATCCCGGTGCTGATCTGGGCGGCGGTCGCCGTCACGTTGTCCTTCATCGTGCACCGTACGCGCTTCGGTCGCTATGTGTTCGCGATGGGCGGCAATCCGGATGCGGCCGCGCTGGTGGGCATTCCGGTCAAGCGCGTCACGCTGATGCTCTTCGCGCTGCTCGCCGTGCTGGTGACCATCGCGGCCATCGTCTCCATCGCGCGGCTCAACGCGGGCACCAATTCACTTGGCACCGGCATGGAGCTCTACGTGATCGCCGCGGCCGTGATCGGCGGTACCGCGCTTGCGGGCGGCAGCGGGTCGATCCTCGGCTCGGTGCTCGGCGCGCTGATCATGCAATCGCTCGACAGCGGCATGCTGCTGCTCGACGTGCCGATCGGCAAACGCATGGTCATCATCGGGCAGGTGCTGATCGTGGCGGTTGTCTTCGATGTCCTGTATCGCAAACGCTTCGGAGAGACGTCATGAGCGCGCCGCTCGTCGAACTGCGGAACATTCGCAAGGCCTTCGGTGGCGTGAAGGCGGTGGACGATGTCAGTGTCAATCTCTACCCCGGCGAGGTGGTTGCGCTGCTCGGGCACAACGGCGCGGGCAAGTCCACGCTGATGAAGATGCTCGCGGGTGCGTACCCCATCGACTCGGGCGATACGCTCATCGCGGGCGAAAAGGTCAGCATCCGGACGCCATCCGAAGCGCAGGCGCAGGGCATCGAGACCATCTACCAGACGCTCGCGCTCGCGGACAACCTCGATTCGGTCGCGAACCTCTTCCTCGGCCGCGAGAAGCTCACGCCCTGGCGCACGCTCGACGACCACTTCATGGAAGGGCAGGCGCGCAAGGTCTTCCAGCGCCTCAACAAGAACTTCACCAACATTCGCGTGCCGGTGCGGCGGCTTTCGGGCGGGCAGCGGCAGGTGGTGGCGATCTCGCGTGCGCTGTATTTCAACGCGCGCATCCTGATCATGGACGAGCCCTGCGCCGCACTCGGGCCCGAAGAGACGGCGATGGTCGGCGCACTCGTCAAGCAGCTCAAGGCCGATGGCGTCGGCATCTTCCTGATCACGCACGACATGCCCGATGTGTTTGGCCTGAGCGACCGGCTCGCGGTGATGAAGAACGGCAAGCTGGTCGGCACCTATCGCACCGCGGACGTCACCGAGGACGAAGTGCTGGGAATGATCATTGCGGGCAAGCGCCCCGAGGGCAAGGCGCAGGCCGAGCACGCGACGTGAAGGCGACATGAAGACCAAGGGCGACCAGCAACTGGTGAAGCGCATCAACCGCAGCGTCCTGCTGCGTCTGGTGCGCGCGCAGCCGGGTCTTTCGCGGGCGCGGCTGGCGGCGGAAAGCGGCCTCACGAAATCCACCGTGAGCCTGCTGGTGCGCGAACTGCTCGACGATGGCTGGCTCGACGAGGCCGGGGCTTCGGTCACAGAAGGCATGGGACGGCCATCGACGCCGCTGCACCTCAACGTCGGTGTGCGTGCACTGATCGGCGTGGAAATCAACGTGGAGATCGTGCGCGTCGTGTGCGTGTCGCTGCAGGGCGATGTGCTCCATTCCGATGCACAGCCGCACAAGGACCACCGGCCGCCCGCCGTGTGCACGCACGTCGCGCGCATGGTCGCGGCGGCGCATCGGCATCTGCTGGCGTCGGGGCTTCGACTGTCGAGCATTGGCGTCGGCGTGCCGGGTGCGGTGCACGACGCGACCGGCGTGGTGCGCTTCGCGCCCAACCTCGGCTGGCGCGACGTCGACCTGCTGCCACCGCTCGCGCACGCCCTCAAGCGTGAAGGCGTGCCGGGCGTGGCGTTGCATCTGCAGAACGATGCCGATGCGGCGGTGCTCGGCGAGTTCGAGTTCTCCGACGGCGAAGGCGAAGACCCACTGATCTTCGTGAGCTGCGATGTCGGCGTTGGTGCGGGCATCGTGCTCAACGACCGGGTGTTCATCGGTGCGCAGGGCATGGCGGGCGAGATCGGCCACTCGGTGCTGCAGATCGACGGGCCGCGATGCTCGTGCGGCCGGCTGGGATGCGCCGAGGCCTTCATCAGCTCGCGCGTGCTGGAGCAACCGGGTGGCGACGTTCGCCGCGCCGCGCGCTACCTCGGTTTGCTGCTGCAGAACCTCTGGGTGACTTTTGAGCCGCGAGCGATCGTCGTGGGTGGCAAATCGTGCGAAGCCCATCCGGAGTTCCTTCGCGGCGCGATCGACACGGTGGCGCGCTATGCGGAGAGCGCGGGTCTCGCGCCGCCGGTGATCCGCTCGCCACGCTATGGCGCATGGACACCGGCCGTGGGCGCTGCCGCGCTGGCATTGCATGAATACCTGCGCCCGTTGCGCACGAACGCGCAGGCGCGGCGCGTTCGCCCGGTTGCCGCGGAATCGCTGGCCTGAAGCGGTCAGCCCGCGTCGGGCTCGCGCAGTCCCTTGAGATGGCGGTACAGCGTGCCGCGCGACACGCGCAGCTGCCGCGCGGCGTGCGAGATGTTGCCGCCGTGCAGCGCCAGCGTGTCCTCGATCAGCTTGCGGCTGTGTCCGCGCAGCGTGCCGTCCCTGTCGCTCGCTGGCTGCGGCGCGTCGATCGTCTGCTGCGGCGTTGTTTCCACCGCTGAGCTCCTCTCTTCCGCAGGCGTCAATCCAACCGCATGCGAGAAGTCCACGCCGTCATGGCCCTGAAGTCGCGCCTGCAGCCACACGCCGAGCCCACTTGCGAGCCGCACTGGCTGCGCCGCTTCGTTGCGCGTGAGGCGCAATAGCGCAGCGAGGTCGAGGCCGAACAACATCTCGACGCCGCAAGGCCCTGCTTCCGGCACGCCGCCGATCAGGCGCGCGCCCGCTGCGTTGAGCCACTGCACGGTGCCGTCCGGCGCGATGCCGGCCAACGCCTCGAGCGGCGTCCCGAGCAGGGCGGGGCTCGCCTGGAAGCGCAGCACGAGTCGGTCGTGCGACTGGGCGAGCATCAGCCGGTTCTCGATCGTGGTTGCATAGAGCGCGACCATCGACGCCGCGTCGAAGCCGAAGCGGTGCGCTTCCACGGTGAGATCGAGAACACCCGCGAGCTGCCCGCGCACATCGCGGATGGGCGCTGCCGCGCATTGCATGTAGCGCAGGTATTCGAAGTAGTGCTCGGCGCCATCGACGGCGCAAGCCTGCCCGGTCGTCGCGACGATTCCCGGCGCCGTGGTGCCCACTACGCTTTCGGCGATGTTCACGCCGATGCGCGAGGTCTGGCGCAGGATCGGCTGTTCCGTAGTGGCCGGATGCTGCGTGACATGGACGATCACGCCTTGCCCGTCCGTGAGCAGCACGCGGCAGTCGGTGCCGGCGAGCGAACTCTCCATGCCCACCAGTTCCTGCCGCGCGGCATCGAGCAATTCGCGGTTGCGGCCCATCGTCGCATGCAGGCGGCTCGGCGTTACCGCATCGAACGCGATCACGCGCTGCCGGTCGGCATGGATGCGGGTGCAGCGCATCCACGACTGGATGACCGCCTCGCCGACGAGCCCGGAAGGGCGCACGCCTTCCTCGAAGAACTGCTGCCTCGCCAGCGCCACGCGCTCCGCGGGCGACCTCGCAAAAAGCTGCCAGGGACCACCCGCTGGTTTGCGCGTCGACAAGGGCACTTCCGCCTCCAGAGTGGGGAAAGATGCCGAATCTGTTCCGCAATGGAACAGTCGCGATCTAGGGAAATCCCGAGGATGAACAAAGCGGTCCGGCGGACCATTCTTCAGCCACAACAACAGGAGACGACACGATGACCAAGACTCACGCCCCGCTGGCGCTGGGCGCGTTGCTGTGCCTGGGAGCGGCGACCGCCATGGCCCAGCCTGCCAAGGGCTCTCCCGAGCACATCAAGGCTGCGACGCAGAAGGTGGACGGGGGCTTCATCCGCGCCAATGCGGCGAAGACGCCCGACTGGCCGAGCTATGGCCTGGACTACGCGGAGACGCGGTTCAGCAAGCTCGACCAGGTCAACGCGGCCAACGTGAAGGACCTCGGTCTCGTGTGGTCGTATGACCTGCAATCGACGCGCGGCGTCGAGGCCACGCCGCTGGTGGTGGACGGCATCATGTACGTCACCGCTTCCTGGAGCGTGGTGCATGCGATCGACGTGCGCACCGGCAAGGCGCTCTGGACCTACGACCCGAAGGTCGACCGTTCGAAGGGCTTCAGGGGCTGCTGCGACGTGGTCAACCGCGGCGTGGCGATCTACCAGGGCAAGGTCTACGTGGGTGCCTACGACGGCCGCCTGATCGCGCTGGATGCGGCCACGGGCAAGGTCGTCTGGGAGAAGGACACCGTCATCGACCATGCGAGGTCGTACACCATCACCGGTGCGCCACGCGTGGTCAAGGGCAAGGTGCTGATCGGCAACGGTGGCGCGGAGTACGGCGTGCGTGGCTACATCACGGCGTACGACGCCGCATCGGGCGAGCAGAAATGGCGCTGGTTCACCGTGCCCGGCGATCCGTCGAAGCCCTACGAAGATGCATCGATGGCCAAGGCCGCCAAGACCTGGGACCCGAGCAACAAGTACTGGGAATCGGGGGGCGGCGGAACGCCATGGGATTCGCTGGCCTACGACCCCGAACTCAACCTGCTGTACGTCGGCACCGGCAACGGCTCGCCGTGGGCGCGAAGCCAGCGCAGCCCGAAGGGGGGCGACAACCTGTACCTGGCGTCGATCGTCGCGCTCAATCCCGACACCGGCAAATACGTGTGGCACTACCAGGAAACGCCGGGCGACAACTGGGACTACACCTCGACCCAGTCAATGATCCTGGCTGACATCAAGCTTGACGGCAAGCCGCGCAAGGTGATCCTGCATGCCCCGAAGAACGGCTTCTTCTTCGTCGTCGACCGCACCAACGGCAAGTTCATCTCCGCCAAGAACTTCGTCGACGTGAACTGGGCCACGGGCTATGACAAGAACGGCCGGCCGATCGAAGTGGCCGCCGCGCGCGAAGGCACCAAGCCCAACGACAGCATCCCCGGCCCGTTCGGCGCGCACAACTGGCATCCGATGTCCTTCAATCCGCAGACGGGGTACGCCTACCTGCCGGCGCAGCACGTGCCGATCAACCTCATGGACGACAAGGACTGGAAGTTCAACGAGAACGCGCCGGGCCGCCCGCATGCCGCGCTGGGCTGGAACCTCGCCAAGTTCGCCAACGTGCAGCCGCCCGAGAGCAAGCCCATGGGCCGCCTCGTCGCCTGGGACCCGATCGCGCAGAAAGCGGCGTGGACTGTCGACTACGTCTCGCCATGGAACGGCGGCACGCTGACAACGGCCGGCAACCTCGTGTTCCAGGGCACGGCGGACGGCCGACTGGTCGCCTACAACGCCAAGACCGGCGAGAAGCTCTGGGAAACGCCGACCGGCACAGGCGTGGTCGCCGCGCCGAACACCTACATGGTCGATGGCAAGCAGTACGTCTCGATCGCTGTCGGCTGGGGCGGTGTCTACGGTCTCGCGCAGCGCGCGACCGAGCGGCAGGGTCCGGGCACGGTCTACACCTTCGCCATCGGCGGCAACGCGCCGAAGCCGGAGTTCGTGCAGTACCGCATGGGCAAGCTGCTGCAGGGCGTGAAGTACGACCCCGCGAAGGCCGAGGCTGGCACGATGCTCTACGTGAGCAACTGCGTCTTCTGTCACGGCGTGCCCGGGGTCGACCGCGGCGGCAACATCCCGAACCTCGGCTACATGGATCCGAGCTTCATCGAGAACCTGGACAAGTTCATCTTCAAGGGCCCGGCGATGGAGCGCGGCATGCCGGACTTCACGGGCAAGCTCACGCAGGACGACGTGGACAAGCTCAAGGCTTTCATCCAGGGCACGGCCGACGCGATTCGGCCGAAGTAGGCCGCAGGGAGCGTGGCGCTCAGGCTCGCTGCTTGAGCGCTAGCACCGACAGGCCCGCCGCGATGAATGTCAGCCCCGCGCCGACATTCAGGCCGTCGCCGACGCGCGGACGCCGCTGGAGCCACGCCGAAAGCCTGGAAGCGCAACTGCCGAGCACGCTGAAGATCACGGCGGTCATGACGGCGAAGATGGCGCCGTAGACCAGCATCTGTATCGTGACGGAGCCCCGGCCTGCGCTCACGAATTGCGGCAGGAAGGCGAGCACGAAGAGACCGGGCTTCGGGTTCAGCACGTTCGAAAGCAACCCCGTGATGAACACCCTGGGCAAGGAGAGGCGCGCCGCGGGCTTGAACGAGACCATGTTCCGGGCGGTGAGGGCCTTGTAGCCGAGCCAGAGCAGGTAGAAGCCGCCGATCACCTTGACCGCTACGAACGCCACGGGCGATGCCTGGATCACCAGCGAAAGCCCGAGGGCCGCCGCGATCGTGTGGCACATGATGCCGAGGCCCGCGCCGAGCGACGAGAGGCACGCAGCCACCTTGCCCTGGCTCAGCCCGCGACTGATCGCGAGGATGTTGTCCGGCCCCGGCGCGATGACGACGAGAAAGCAGGCCGCGAGGTACGCCAGGAGGATGTCTGCCGGGAACATGATCATGCGCGGATGCTACGCACAAAAAAGCCCCTCATCGAGGGGCTTCTGTCAGTCTGCCTAAAGTCAGTCTGCGTAAACGCCGGCAGCCTTGATGATCGGGCTCCACTTGGCGATCTCCGCCGCCACGAACTTCTTGTGGCCTTCGGGCTCGATCCGGCCGTCAGTCGCCACCACGGCGCCGAGGCCTTCCTGCTTGCGGATGAACTCGGGGTCCTTCAGGGCGACCTTCAGCGCGTCGTTGAGCTTCTTGGTGATCGCCGGCGGCGTGCCCTTCGGCGCGTAGAGGCCGTGCCAGATCGTGACCTGGAAGTCCTTCAGACCGGCCTCCTGCAGGGTGGGCAGATCCTTAAGCAGCGGTGTAGTGAGCCGCTTGGAGGTGGTCACCGCGAAGGCCTTGACCTTCTTGGCTTCGATCTGCGGCGAGGTGTTCGTGGTCTGGTCGCACAGCAGGTCGATCTGGCCGCCCATCAGGTCGGTGATCGCCGGTGCGGTGCCCTTGTACGGGACGGGCGTCATCTCGGTCTTGGTGGCAGCCTGGAAGAGCAGGCCGCACAGGTGCGAAGCCGAGCCCACGCCTGCGTTGCCGAGGTTGATCTTGCCCTTGTTGGCTGCGATCCAGGCGGTGAGTTCCTTGTAGTTGTTCGCCTCCATCGTGGGCCGCGAGATCAGCGTCATCGGCACGTCGTTCACGATGCCGAGGTATTCGAAGTCGGTCTCGACCTTGAAAGGCACGTTGCGCACCAGCGTCGGGATCGTCGACATGCCGATGTGGTTGAGCAGCAGCGTGGTGCCGTCCGGTGTCGCGCGTGCCACCTTGGCCGCACCGATCGAGCTGCCTGCGCCCGGGACGTTGTCGACCACGATCGTGGCGCCGCCCAATGGCTTGCGCAGGGCTTCGGCGAGGTCGCGGGCCACGCGGTCGGTCGGGCCGCCGGCGGCAAATGGCACCACCATGGTGATGGTCTTGGAGCCCGGGAAATCTTGGGCATGGACGCCAGCGACGGCCGCGGTGATCGCGGCGAAGGCGAACAGTTTCTTCATGGTCTCTCCGAATTCGAATGGGGTAAGCAGATTGGAGCGGCGATCTTATCGGCTGACCCATCGCTGACTCATCCCGGTATCCCCCTAGGACGCAGCAGGGTCACTCGTTCCTGAGGATCGTCTCGCCCCGCAGCGGGCCCATGTCGCGGATGTTGAAGCGGTGCCGCTTCCAGCCGCCGAGGGTGCGGCGCCAGTTCACGACCGAGATGAAGTAATAAAGCACCTTGAACATGAACAGCGACCGCCGGTAGGCTGGTCCGTGGTGGATGTCGGCGGCCAGTAGCGACATCAATCCCTGCTTGGCGTTGAACACGTTGTTCGGGTGCATGAACATGTCGCGGATCGTCGGGTTGGTTACCCGGTAGATGAACCACGAGTAGTCGCGCGGCCCGACGCGCATGCGCTTCTCGAGCGCCTTGCGCGCCGCGGGTAGTTCGGCGGGGCGGTCGAGCGCCGTCCCTACAAGCTTGGCGCCGTCGAACGCGCTCTGCATCGCGAGGAACACGCCCGACGAAAACATCGGGTCGATGAAGGTGAAGGCGTCGCCCACCATCAGGTAGCGCTCGCCGGTGGCGTGCGTGCTGGAGTACGAGAAATTGCCGGTCGCGTGCACCATGTCGTCCACCAGCGTGGCGTCCTTGAGCCGGTCGTGCAATTCGGGGCACATCGCGATGGTGTCGAAGAAGTAGTCCTTCAGCGGCTTGTCGCGCGCCTTCAGGTAGTAGGCCCAGCACACCGCGCCCACGCTGGTGGTGCCGTCGGCCAGCGGGATGAACCAGAACCAGCCGTGCTCGAACCAGCAGATGCTGATGTTGCCTTCGCGCCTGCCTTCGAGGCGGCGCGCATTGCGGAAGTGGCCGAAGAGCGCGGTGCTGTTGTGGTCGGGGTTCTTCTGCTTGCTCTTGAGTTTGTTGGCGAGCACTGTGTCGCGCCCGCTCGCATCGACCACGAAGCGCGCACGCCAGGTGCGGCGGGTGCCGTCTTCCAGCGTGGCCTGCACCGTCGCGCCGGTGTCGTCGAAATCCACCTGGCGAACGCGCGCGCCTTCGAGCGTGACCGCGCCCTGCCTGGCCGCGTTGCGAAAGAGCAATTCGTCGAGCTCCGAGCGTCTCACCTGCCAGGCCGAATCCTTCTGTGGGTTCCAGCCTTCGGAGAAGTCGACGTAGCTGCGGTAGTCGAGGTCCGGCGGCACGAACTCGATGCCGAATTTGGGCATGCCGATCTTGTCGACTTCTTCGCGCACACCGAGCTTCTCGAACAGTTCCACATTGCCGGGCAGGAGCGATTCGCCGATGTGGAACCGTGGGTGATGGTCTTTCTCGAGCATCACGACGCTGCGGCCCTGCCGCGCCAGCAGCGTCGACACCGTCGAGCCCGCGGGGCCGCCGCCGATCACGAGCACGTCGCAGTCTTCCCGACTTCCTTCCATGGTCTTGTCTTCCTTTGTTGAAGCCTCGCATTTTCGGCGACGACCATGCGCGCCTCGCGTGCCAGAATCACTGCCCCGCCGAATGTTCGCGATCCATCCGATGACCGAAAGCCGTGAACCGTTAGCGACCGCCATCGAGTTGCTGCGCGAGGCCCGGCGCATCGTCGTCTTTTCAGGCGCGGGGCTGTCGAAGGCCTCCGGCATCCCGACCTATCGGGATGCCGACGGCCTGTGGATGAACCAGAACGCGCTCCAGTATTCGCATGCGGATGATCTGCAGCGCGACCCCGCGGGTTTTTCCAGGTTCTGGTCGCAACGTCTCGCTGTGGTCGAAAGCGCGCGGCCCAATCCCGGCCATCTGGCGCTGGCGCAACTCCAGCGGCTGCGCCCGGCGACGCGCCTCATTACACAGAACGTCGACGGGCTGCTGACCGTCGCGGGTTGTCTGGACGTGCTCGAGCTGCATGGCTCGCTGCGCCGCTGGCGCTGCGACCACTGCGGCAATCGCCGCGGCCCGTGGCTGCTGAACCGGTGCACGCGCTGCGGCTCGCGCGTACGGCCCGACGTGGTGATGTTCGGCGAGATGCTCAATGAGGGCGTTCTGCTCGATGCGCGCACGGCCGCGGAGGAGTGCGATGTCTTCATCGTGGTCGGCAGCACGGCGGTCGTCTATCCGGCGGCCGACCTGCCGCTGGAGGCGCTGTCGGCGGGCAGCCGGCTCATCACGCTCAACGTGGAGCCGTTGCACCTCGACACGTCTGCCAGCGCCGTGTTGCGCGGGGCATCCGAAGATCTGCTGCCGAGGCTGCTTGCGGGGCTCGCGCATCCGGGTGCGGCCCCCTGAAAGTAGAACTCCCGTCGTAATTTCGGCACCGCTGTCGGTGTTTGTCTTGTGAGCGCCGTGCGCGCCGCGCAGAATGGAAGCGCTTGCCATCCCGGAGGTCAGAAGCATGAAGACAGTGGCTGAAATTCTGAAGGCCAAAGGTAGCTCTGCGGTGTACTCGATCGCGCCGTCAGCGACGGTCTTCGAGGCCGTCAAGCTGATGGCCGATAAAAACGTCGGTGCGCTGATGGTCATGGAGGGGGATCGCATCGTCGGCGTCGTGACCGAACGCGACTACGCGCGCAAGGTCGTGCTGCTGGCGCGCTCTTCCAAGGACACGCCCCTGCGCGACGTGATGACCAGCGCGGTGATCTACGTGCGGCCGAACCAGACCAGCGAGGAGTGCATGGCGCTGATGACCGAAAGCCGCGTGCGGCATCTGCCGGTCATGGACGGCGACAAGCTGGTCGGGCTGATCTCGATCGGCGATATCGTGAAGGGCATCATTTCCGAACAAAGCTTCATCATCGAGCAGCTCCAGCATTACATCGCCGGCGAGCACGCTTGATCCGGCCGCGCCCTGCATGCCTCTTTCGCCCGAAGAACTCGAACGCATCGAATCCCTGACGCTGGCGCACTACGACGGGCTGGCCGAGGACTTCTGGGCGGCCACGCGCAGCCATGACGTGAGCCAGAACATCGCGGCGTTGCTGACGCACATCGAGGCGCCGCCGCCTTGGACCCTCCTCGATTTCGGCTGCGGGCCGGGCCGCGACCTGCGCACCTTCTCGCAGCTCGGCCATGTGGCGATCGGCCTCGAAGGCGCGCCACAGTTCGCGGAGATGGCGCGGGCGTACAGCGGCTGCGAGGTCTGGCAGCAGAACTTCCTGTCGCTGGATCTGCCTGCATCGCGCTTCGACGGCATCTTCGCCAATGCGTCACTGTTCCATGTGCCGCATCAGGAACTGCCGCGCGTGCTCGGCGAGCTGCGGACATCGCTGAAGCCGGGCGGCGTGCTGTTCAGCTCCAATCCGCGCGGGGAAGGGCAGGAGGGATGGCGGGGGCAGCGCTATGGAGCCTTCCACGACCTCGCAGGCTGGCGGGCGCTGATGACTTCCGCGGGCTTTGTCGAGCTTGCTCACTACTACCGCCCGACCGGGCTCCCGTTCGAGGAGCAGCCGTGGCTCGCGAGCGTCTGGCGCAAGCCCTGAACCGGGCGGGCGCGGTGCTCAGTCCGCTGCTTCGCCGCCCCTGAAGCCGGGGCCGTGCGCCAGGAGCTGACGCAGGCGATCGCGCAGCGCGACGATGGACTGGCCGGTCTCCCCCGCGGCGTCCCATTGCCGGTAGATCGCCCGTTCGCGCTCGAGGCAGTCGCACAGCGCGGCGAGGTTGCCCTCGTTGTAGGCCCAGATGCCCTGCACCACGAAATTGCCAGGCGTCTCGGAGTCCGGGCGCGGCGAGATCGCCACCGCCTCGGCGCCGATCGCCTGCAGCAACTCCGAACGCGCGAGGGCGACCTTCATGCCGTCGCCATGCAACTCGATCTCGCGGCTCAGGAGGTAGCTCACGGCCTGAAGGCCCTGGAACTGCTCGGCGAGATACGTGGTGACCTCGAGCAGCACGAGGGGGCCGAAATTCCGCTTCTCCTTCTTCACGAAGGCCGATGGGAGAAAGCGCTGGATCAGCACTTCGGTGCCGTCGCGGCTGACGGTGACCGGAAGCGTGCCGAGGAAGGCCTCGCGGTCATGGACTTCCATGGGCTCGCCAAGCCTGTAGTTTTGACCTTCTTGTCCGGTGATTCGCAGTTTCTCGAATGCCATCGTCTGCCGCGCCGCGCGGTGTCTGCCTGTTGCGCGTTCAGGATGCCATGGCGATGCTGACAGCAGCGGTCGGTCCACGAAGAGCACCTCGCGGTGACCGTCAAGACCGCACGAAAGCGACCGAAAGTTGCGCCGCACTGTTGCGATCCGTGCTCAGATCGCCATCAGGTCGTCGAGCAGACGGTAATCCGGCAAGGTGGTGTCGATCGCGCGCCCCGAGCGAACGACCGTGCGGTCGACCTGGGTCCGCGACAGCATCTCGGAGTAGTTACGCGCCTTCAGCACGAGGAAGTCCGCGCCTGCGCCCGCCTTCAGCACGCCCCGGTCGATGCCCATGATCGCCGCCGGCGTTTCGGTGGCGGCGCGGATCCAGTCCCCCAGCGGGTGGTCGAGGTGCAGGATCTTCACCGCCTGGGTGAAGGTGTCGAGCATGTCGTGATCGCCATAGGCATGGAACGGATCGCGGCAGTTGTCGCCCGCGACCGCCACGCGCAGGCCGTGCGCCTTCATTTCGTGCAGCACGGTCACGCCGCGCCAGCGCGGGGTGCGGCCGTTCTGGCTGCGGTCCTGCAGGTACATGTTGACCGTCGGCAGGCTCACGATGTCGATGCCGGCATCGCGGCATGCGTCGAGCGTTTCCTCGATGAATTCGTCGGTCTGCAGCGCCAGCGCTGTGCAGTGGCCGCAGAGGATGCGGCCCGCGAAGTCCTCGGAGACCGCCGTCCGCGCGACGCGGATTAGCGCACGCGCCGTGGGGTCGGTCGATTCGTCCACATGCAGGTCGAGGTCGAGCCCGCGCTCCGCCGCGAGGCGAAACACCTGCACCAGCGCCTCGTCCATGTCCGGCGGCATCGTCTCCCCTGGAAAGCTGCCCGAGCGCGTGACGCAGCCGAGCCGGCCGCCGCTCTCGGCCACGATGTCGGCGAGTTGGCGGCCTTCGTCCTTCAGGAAGATGTCGAGCGGCGCGATCGAAGACACCTGCAGGTCGACCCGCCCCGCCCAGCGCTCGCGCACTTCGCGGAAGACCGGGAACGAGATCGACGCCTGCGGTGCGAGCGAATCCAGATGGGTCCGGATCGCGACCACGCCCTTGGCGTAGGCGGTCGCGAGGCCGAATTCCATGCGGCGACGGACGTCGTCCGCGTTCCAGCGGGCGGTTCGGTCGCGCATCGTGGCGGCCGATGCGCCCGCGCCGTCGCGGGTCGGGTTGGCCTGGCGCGGCCAGATGTGGCCCTTGTCGAGGTGTGTATGGCAGTCGACCATGCCGGGCAGCACCATCGATGCGTCGAGGTCAGGGCCGAATTCCGCGGGCATGCGGCCCGCGGCGTCGATGGCGGCGATGCGGTCGCCATCCACCAGCAGGTCGATGGCAACGAGATCGCCGGCCGGATCGTCCGGCAGTTCTGCCTGGACGAGGCAGCGGGGCGCGCGCAGGTTGCGCAGGGCGTAGCGGGAAGCGGAGGGCAGCTGGAAGAACGAGTGAGTCATCGCGCGATATCCCGCAAGGACCATGCCCGCACTTGCATCAGCGCCCGGGCGCTCAGTGCGCCGTCCGGTTATTGAGGATGCGCATGACGATCGGCTTCAGGATCTGGCTGCCTGCGTAGCGATCGTCGGCTGCCGGCGCCTGCCGGTCGGTGAGGTTGCTCACGAAGATGTAGTGCTCGGTGTTGCCTTCGACGAAGCCGACGAACCACCCGTCGCGCAGCCTGCTCGGCGTGCGGTCGGTGGTGCGGATGCGATGGCGGCCCGCCCCGGTCTTGCCAAAAACATCGGCGCCGTTTTCGAGCTTGCCGAGCGCCATGTTCTGACGCGTCTGATCGATCGCTTCGCGCGACACCGGCAGCTGGTGCGCTTCCATGGCCTTCAGGAATTCGAGCTGCTCGTACGCCGAGATCTGCAGGCTGCTGCTCAGCCAGGCGTTGGTCAGGCCGTTGTTCTTGCCGATGTCACCGCTGAAATCGAGGTTGCCGTAGTTGAAGTCGTCGAGGTACTTGCCGATGCGCGCGTAACCGAGCGAGGGGGCGATGTCCTGCGACACCCAGACGACCGAGTCCTGAATCCAGCTGCGCGGCGTCTGGTCGCGGTTGAGTTCGCCCCTGTCGTACTTCTGGCCGCTCCACTTGAAGACTGTGTTCTGGTCGATGAGCTTTTCATTGAAGGCCATCAGCGACAGCGGCACCTTGAAAGTCGAATTCGGCGCGATGCGCTGCTTGCAGCGATTGCCCGGGTTGTATTCGACAACCAGCTTCTTCGCGTTCACGTCATAAAGCAGGAAACATGCGTCGTAACCCTTGAATGCTTCGTTGAAGGAGGGCGTGTCCGTGGCAGCCGTGGCGGTCGCCCAAGGGCCGAGCAACGCGGCGGCGAGGGCGAAAGTGGTAATACGAAGGGTCTTCTTGATGTTCATGTTGGCGGCCTGGAGCCTCTGATCCGACGCTTCCGGCAGGAAGCGCTCAGGGATAATTCTCGCCGACGCGCGAGGATTCAAATTGACCACCGACAACGCTTTTTCCGAACTGGGACTGGGCTCCGACGCCACCGAGCGTGAAGTCAAGGCCGCGTGGCGGCGCCTCGTGTCGCAGTGGCACCCCGATCGCAACAGCAGCGCCGATGCGGTCGCGCGCATGCAGCGCATCAACCGGGCCTTCGAGGAAATCCGTAGTGCCGGATTCCGCGCCCGTCCCGAAGCGACGGCTCCGCGAGCGCAGGAGACTGCTCAACCCCAAGCGGAAGAAGAATCTGCGGGGCCACGCCGTCGGCCGATCCAGCGAAAGATCAAACTCACCCTCGAAGAGGCCGCAGCAGGTTGTATCAAGGCGTTGCGCGGACGCATGACGCTGACCTGCGCAACCTGCGATGGCGCAGGTCACCAGGTGCTCGGCGGCAACTGCACCCATTGCGGCGGCTCGGGCGCCATCCCCAAGCGCAATTTCTTCGGCTGGCCGGGCGGCATGACCGAATGCGCGGCCTGCCACGGCGGCGGCATCGCACAGCGCACCTGTCCGGACTGCCAGGGCGCCGGAACACAGGTCCGCGCCTATCAACTCAAGGTCCGCATTCCGCCGGGTGTCCGGCAGGGTGATCTGCTGCACGTCGACGGGCGCCGCGCACGCGGGAATCCGCCGCCGGCCGATCTGGAGATCCGCGTCGAACTGCTCGCGCATGAGTTCTTCGAACTCGACGAAGACGGCACCATCCGCTGCGAGATTCCGGTTGATGGATTCGCGTGGATCGCCAACCGGACGATCGATGTGCCCACCCTGATGGGCCTGAAACAGGTGGCGCTGCGTCGCGACCGCCTGAGCTACAGCCTGCCCGGACTGGGTTTTCCGGCGAAGCGGCGCGGGGCGAATGCGGACCACATCGTCATCGTGAAACCCGTCTTTCCGGAAGCATTGACCGCCGAGCAGGAGCACCTGCTCAGCCATCTCATCGCCAGTGCCTCGGGTGAAGGCGGCGAGCCCACCGACAAGCGCCTGCGCGCATGGAACCGCAAGCAGCGCACCTGGGTGCGCGGCGCAGGACGCGCTTCAAAAGCGCAGTGACCGCACCGACGCGGTCGCGGTGACGCCCGTCACTTGCGTCCGCGGGCCTTGTCGTACTTGCGCCAGTACTGGAATTCGTCTTCGTGCACTTCGATGTCCAGTTCCATGACCCGGGCCTGGAGCCGCTCCTGCACGTCGGTCACTGCCTTGTTGTAGATCGCTGGCCCGATCTCTTCGAGAAAGTAGCCGAGCAGGGCGCCCGCGGCAATGTTGCCGATGGGCTCGTCCATGTTCTCGCGGAAATAGCGCTCGATCGAAGCGATCGCTTCCTGGCGGGCTTCCTTGTTCAGTTCGATGGTCATGGTGGTCTGCGCGTTGAGGATTTGCCGGAATTCTGCGGGCTAGGGGCGCGCAACCGCTGCCAGCATGTCGCGCATGGTGGGCCGATCCTTGGGCGTCGCGAGGCCGATGCCAACGGACAGTTCATCGCCCTCGGCCAGGGACCGATAGGCGACGCCCGCTTTTCGAAGACCAGCAAAAGACCTGGGTAGCAACGCCATGCCTCGCCCGCTCGCGACCTCGGCCAGCAGCACATGATGGTCCGTCGGCTCTCTCAGCTTGCGAAGCGCAAGGCCATGCCGAGCAAAGATGCGCTGACAGTGGTCATAGAAGGCCGGCTGGCGCGAACGCTCGAACCAGAAGACAGGCTCCTTTGCGAGGTCGGTCAGTCGGATGATCCTGCGCTTCGCGAGGGGATGGGCGGATGGCATTGCCACCATCATCGGCAACCGATCGAGTTCGCTCACATCCAGGCCTTCGGTGTGCGTCGGCAGCGCGATGAAGGCAGCATCCAACCTGCCTTTGCGCAGTTGCCGGATCAACCGGGGCGAAGTGTCGGAGAAGGTGGAGATCGACGTCTCCGGACGGCGCGCCTCGATGCGCTGCGGCAACCCTCTGAACCACGCTGGTTCCACGGCGCTCGTCAGGCCGAGTCGCAAGGCAGGCGGCCATCCTTCGGCTGACAGGGTCGCTTCTGCATCGCGCAGCAAGTCCGCAACCGCGCGTGCGTAGGGAAGCAGTTTGCTGCCGGCTTCGGTGAGGCTCACGCCCTGCGTGTGACGGTTGAAGAGGCGCACCTCAAGTCGCTCCTCGAGCTCGCGAATCGCGCGACTCAGTGGCGGTTGCGATAGATGCAAGGTGTCGGCGGCCTGACGAAAACTCTGTGCGTCGGCGACCGCGAGAAAAAGCGAAAGCGCGCGGGAATCGAGGCGGGTTGTCATATCAAAAAGGTATCACGAACTTGGTCATTCCGCGGATCGCGAGAGGCTCCTAGAGTGCGCTCGTCATATCGATCGGAGGAATGCATGACACACACAACACCCAATCAACGCTACGAGCGCGGCCTTCGCCAGTTGGAGGCCGTCGATGGTCCCAAGGGTCGGGCCGTGGTCGAAACACTCGCAAAGGCGTTTCCCGATTTCGCGAATTACGTCGTCGAATTCCCGTTCGGCGATATCTACGCCCGCGACGGGCTCGGTTTGCGCGAACGCGAGATCGCGACGGTCGCCGCCCTGTGTGCCCTCGGCAATGCGCAACCCCAGCTGCGTGTACACCTGCATGCGGCGTTGCATGTCGGCTGCAAGCCGTCGGAGATTGTCGAGGTCGTGATGCAGATGGCGGTGTATGCGGGCTTTCCGGCAGCGCTCAATGGGCTGTTCGCGGTGCGGGAGGTATTTGCGGAACGAGACATAGCACTCCCGCTTGCGGAAGCGCCCTGATTCGACGCGGCCTATCGATAGCTGCGCAGATCCTCGATCACCTTGCCGTCGTTGGGCAAGCTGCCCTGTGAGACGAACTCGACACCGCCGCGCAGCTTGGTCACTTCGCGGATCGCCTCGCCGATGCGTTCCGAGAGCCCCTCCGGCGCGTTCGCACATTCGAGCTTGAGCGTCATGCGGTCGTCGGCCATCTCGCCTTCGACCACCAGGCGCGCGCGCCGCACTTCGGGAAAGCGCCGCGCAATCTCCGCGACCTGCCCCGGATGCACGAACATGCCGCGCACCTTCGTGGTCTGGTCGGCGCGGCCGAGCCAGCCCTTGATGCGCTTGTTGGTGCGGCCCGTGGGGCATTGCCCCGGCAGCACTGCCGACAGGTCGCCGGTGCCGAACCGGATCAGCGGATAGTCGGGATTGAGCGTGGTCACGACGATCTCGCCGACTTCACCTTCGGGTACCGGATTACCGGTGCCGGGGCGCACGATCTCGACGATCACGCCTTCGTCGAGCACCAGCCCTTCGCGCGCGGAAGTCTCGTACGCAATAAGTCCGAGGTCGGCGGTGGCATAGCACTGCGTGCCAGTCACGCCGCGCTCGGCGATCCAGTCGCGCAGGCTCGGTGGAAAGGCTTCGCCCGACACCAGCGCCTTGGTGAGCGACGGCAGCGCGACGCCTTTCTCCGCCGCCTTCTCGATGATGATCTTCAGGAAGCTCGGCGTGCCCGCATAGCCTGCCGGCTTCAGGTCGACGATGGCCTCGACCTGCTGTTCTGTCTGCCCGGTGCCACCCGCGAAAACGGTGCAGCCGAGCGCGCGTGCGCCGCTTTCCATGATCGAGCCCGCGGGTGTCATGTGATAGCTGAAGCAGTTGTGCACCAACTCGCCACCGCGAAAGCCCGCAGCGAACAGCGCGCGTGCGGTGCGCCAGTAGTCGCGCGCCTCGCCCTCCGGTTCGTAGATCGTGCCGGGGCTCGCGAACACGCGCGTCATGCGCGAGCCGAAGCGGATCGCGGAAAAGCCGCCGAATGGATCACTCGCGCGCCGCTCCTTCTGCAGCGCGAGCAACTCGGACTTGCGCGTGACCGGCAGCTTCGCGAGCGCCTCGCGGCTCGTGATGTCCGCCGGCTTCACGCCATCGAGCAAGCGTGCGAAAGCGGGTGCGGCTGTCTGCGCCTGCATGACCTGCTTCGGCAACGCCGCGAACAGATCGCGCTCGCGCTCTTCTGGGTCTCGCACTTCAAGTGCGTCGTAATAGTCCGTCATGCGAGCCAACGCTTTCTTCTCTTGTAGCTCTTGACGTCGCGGAAACTCTTGCGGTCCACGCCCCCCACGCCAAGATAGAACTCCTTCACATCCTCGTTCTCGCGCAGGCTCTTCGCCTCGCCATCCATCACGATGCGGCCGTTCTCGAGGATGTAACCGTAGTCGGCGTAGCGCAGCGCCATGTTGGTGTTCTGCTCGGCGAGCAGGAAGGTCACGCGCTCTTTCTCGTTCAGGTCCTTCACGATGCCGAACACTTCTTCCACGATCTGCGGCGCGAGGCCCATCGAAGGTTCGTCGAGCAGGACCATGCTCGGGTTCGCCATCAGCGCGCGGCCGATCGCGCACATCTGCTGTTCGCCGCCTGACGTGTACGCGGCCTGCGAAGTGCGCCGGGTCTTCAGGCGCGGGAAGTAGGCGTAGACCTTCTCCAGCGTCTCGGCCACCGCGCCCTTGCCATCGGTGCGCGTGTACGCGCCCGTCATCAGGTTGTCTTCGATCGACAGGTGTGCAAAGCAGTGCCGCCCCTCCATCACCTGGATCAATCCGCGCTTGACCAGCTCGGCGGGCGACAGCGCCTCGATGCGCTCCCCGCGCAACTCGATCGTGCCCTTGGTCACCGCGCCGCGCTCGCCGGCCAGCAGGTTCGAGACCGCGCGCAGCGTGGTCGTCTTGCCCGCACCGTTGCCACCGAGCAGCGCCACGATGCCGCCTTCGGGCACCGTGAGCGACACGCCCTTCAACACGAGGATCACATGGTTGTAGATGACCTCGATGCCGTTGACGTCGAGAAGGACGTTGCGTTCGCTCATGGTGTTCCGAAGTGCGTTCTCTCGCAGAAGCTCAAGCGCCGCAGTCGGCAGCGTCGCGGCGATTGAGCTTCTTCTCGCCGGCGTACTTCTCGCCCGCGGCCTTCACCATCGGCTTGATGATCTGTTCATCGGCCTGGTACCAGTCCGCACCCACATTCCACTTGGCGCCATCCCACGTCTCGATGCGCGCCCAGCTCGAACCCATGTGGTCTTGGCACGAAGTGCTGATCGGCCGCATCACGCCCGCGAAGCCGAGCGAGTCGAGCTTCTTCTGGTCGAGCGCGAGATTCTCCAGACCCCAGCGCACCTGCTCGCCGGTCATGACCTTGCCCTTGCCGAAACGCTCCTGCGCACGCCGCACGGCTTCGACGCCGAGCATCTGGATGATCACGCCGCGCGTGTAGAGCACGGAGCCGACCTCGTCGCGCGGGCCCGTGCCCTGACCCTTGTCGTGCACGTTCTTGAGGATGTCCTGGATCACCTTCGGCTCGGTGCCCGAGGTGTTCAGCGCGAGTGCGTTGTAGCCCTTGGCATTGGCGCCGACGTCCTTCACGTCCGGCTCTGCACCGGCCCACCACACGCCGTACATCTTCTCGCGCGGGTAGCCGGTGGCGACCGCTTCCTTGAGCGCGGTGGAGTTCATCACGCCCCAGCCCCACAGCAGCACATAGTCGGGCCGCTGCTGGCGCACCTGCAGCCACGCCGATTTCTGCTCGATGCCCGGCGCCGCGACCGGGATCAGCGACAGCTCGAAGCCGTTCATCTTGGCGCGCTCCTGCAGCAGCGGGATCGGCTCCTTGCCGAACGGTGAGTC
>JAGIAI010000065.1 GCA_017744935.1 Variovorax sp. | reverse complement strand
GGCGACAGGTAGCCGCGGTCGAACTGCATGCCTTCGACGACGTCGAGTTCGCTGTCGAGCGATTTGCCGTCTTCGACGGTGATGACGCCTTCCTTGCCGACCTTGTCCATCGCGTCAGCGATGATCTTGCCGATGGTTTCGTCGCTGTTGGCCGAGATCGAGCCGACTTGCGCAATTTCCTTCGAGGTGGTGGTGGCCTTCGAAGCCTTCTTCAGCTCTTCGACGAGGGCTGCAACAGCCTTGTCGATGCCGCGCTTCAGGTCCATCGGGTTGATGCCGGCGGCCACGTACTTGAAGCCTTCGCGAACGATGGCCTGGGCCAGCACGGTCGCGGTGGTGGTGCCGTCACCGGCGTTGTCCGAGGTCTTCGAGGCCACTTCCTTCACGAGCTGGGCGCCCATGTTCTGGAACTTGTCCTTGAGTTCGATTTCCTTGGCGACCGACACGCCGTCTTTGGTCACGGTTGGGGCGCCGAAGGAGCGCTCGAGCACCACGTTGCGGCCCTTGGGGCCCAGGGTCACCTTGACGGCGTTGGCGAGGATGTTCACGCCTTCGACCATGCGCGCGCGGGCTTCGCCGCCGAAGACTACGTCTTTTGCTGCCATGTGATTTCTCCGAGATTCAGTTAATTGGGGGATGGAAGGGAGAAGGGATTACTTCTCGACGACCGCGAACAGGTCGTCTTCCTTCATGACCAGGAGTTCGTCGCCGTCGACCTTGACGGTCTGGCCGCTGTACTTGCCGAACAGGACACGGTCACCGACCTTGACGCTCATCGCTGCGATGTCGCCCTTGTCGTTCTTCTTGCCCGGGCCGACGGCCAGGACTTCGCCTTGATCGGGCTTCTCGGCCGCGTTGTCGGGGATCACGATGCCCGAGGCGGTCTTGGTTTCGCTTTCAATGCGCTTGACGATCACGCGATCGGCCAAAGGACGAAGTTTCATTGCATCTCCTGATTTAGAAACGGGGGTTGGTTTCGGCGCCAGCACCGGGCCTGCGCCGCATCGACGAGAGTGCCGTTGTTAGCACTCAACTTCGACGAGTGCTAATCATAAGGGTGTTTTGTGTCGTTTCAAGGCCGGCCTGTGGTCGTGGTGGCCTCAAGACGGCTCGGCGAGCACGGCGATTCTTGAATCAGGGTTTACCCGGGCTCGTGGTGGGCGGTTCGGGTGAGGTGGGATCGTCGTCCAACTCCAGATCCACGTGCAGGAGCAGTCGTGGCTCCGTAGACACCCGCTCGGCTTCGACGTGGCTGAATTCCTGGTCGCCCGAAACAAAGCGCATTTCGTAGCTACCGAGCTTGATGCTGTCGTCGTGGACGAGCAACTGGCTTTCGATGCGGTGGTCGTTGACGAAAGTGCCGTTGCGGCTGCCCAGATCGCGGATGGTGACGAACGCCGGCTCGACCGTGATGACCGCATGGACGCGACTCGCCTGCGGAGAGTCGATGACGATGTCGTTCTTGGGACCGCGGCCAAGCGTGTTTTCGTCGGGCTTGAGGGTGATCGGCATGGATGCGCCGGAGACCGTCGTCAGCATCAGTTGCGGCATGTCGGGACTTTGGATGGATGAGCGCTAATTCTTTTTTCTCCCTTTTTTCTGCCGATGATTTCACAGCCGGCTCGCCAATGCACGTGGTCGGTTATATCGACCTGCATAGGTGGCGGCCGGCATCGATCAGTTCGGCGACCTGTGTCGGGGCCGCTTGAGGTAGGCGTCGCGCACGATCAGCGCCATGGTTTCGACGGGTGTAAAGACCAGCGAGGCTCCGGCGAACACCGCAAAGCAGAAGTCGCCGAACATGAAAACGGGCTGGGGGTCCGGCTGCGTCAGGAACGGGCTGAGCACGATCGCATGGATGATGAAGAGCAGAAGGTTGGTGCCGACGGCCGCAATCAGCAACCGGCTGCGGAACATCGCGGAACAGATCAACGCCTGCACGGTGGCGGCGCCCAGTAGCGTCATTCCCATCGGATACCCCGCTGCGTAGCCTTGCAGGCCCAGCGCTGCGAGGAGGAGCGACGCCGCGGCAAGCAATGCCGACTTGCGCCTCACCGAAGCCATGGCGGCCACGGGCCGCGGGGATCTCATCGGCGATGCGGCGCGCCGCGGATGGCGTCGGTCGAACGGACCAGCTGAACCTTCAGTTCCTGCGCGAGATCCGAACTGCTCCAGGGATTGGCATGGTTCACCAGCCAGCCGCACATCAGCACCATCCCGAGCACGCCCAGCGTGTAGAGGTCAGTTTCCATGGTCCGCATCCCCCAACGATTCCAATGGCGGAAGTCTGCGCGGGCCCGACGGGATTGGAAATCGGCCAATCGACCGGTGTTGGCGACCGAAGGCCTACAGCTTTTGTCATCGCCCCGCCTCATGCTTTCGCCGCGCCGCCTTTGCGGAGCGACTTGGCGCGCTCCTTCTGGACTTCCTTCAGATGCTCGAGTTGGGCCGGGCAGTCCGACTGCGCGCCGATCAGCACCACGGGGTTTCGCCGCAGCGCGGTCACCGCCTTCTCGACCTGCGCGGGGTCGCGATGCCGGGTGACGAGGCCCGCCGCCACCGCGGCTTTCGATTGCTTGTAGAAGGACTTCTCGAAGGCGGGCGTTCCGCAGCGGGCGGCAATGACTCGGTAGTCGGCTTCGAGCTGTTCGCTGGACTCCGCGGAGATACCTGCCGCGCTCGTTGTCTGAGCGTGTGCCGGCCAAGGACCGGCTACGGCAGCCATCGAAAAGCCCGCGACGAACAGTAAACGCGCATTCATGAGAAACCCCGCATTCGCTGGAAAGCGTCTGCGGGGTGAGAGTGCGACTCGGCCAGAGGAGTTGCGGCGTCTGGCCGATCGATCGACAAAAAAGCCGTGAGACACCGTGTCGATCGATGCCTAGCTGATCAACTGGTTCTTGAGTGCGTAGTAGGTCAGGTCGCTGTTGGACGTGAGGTTCATCTTCTCCATCAGCCGGCTGCGATAGGTGCTCACCGTCTTCACCGACAGCGAAAGTGCCTCCGCGATACTCCCGGCGGTTTCGCCGGTCGCGAGCTTGAGAAAGACCTGGAACTCGCGCTCCGACAATTGCTCGTGAGGTGCGGCGTCGCTGTTGCGGTCCAACTGCCGCGCAAGCAACTCGGCGACCGCTGGTGTGATGTAGCGGCGACCGAGGGCGATGGTGCGGATCGCTTCCACGATCTCCATCGGATCGCACTCCTTGTTGAGATAGCCGCTGGCGCCTTGCCGGATGAGGTTCATCGCGTAGTGCTCTTCCGGATAGCCGCTCAGGATCAGGATGCCGGTGTCCGGCGCCTTGGCGCGGATCATCGCAATGGCATCAATGCCGCTCTGGCCCGGCATGGACAGGTCCATGACAAGCACGTCGATTTCATTGGATCGCACGAGGTCGATCGCTTCGCGCCCTGTCGCCGCTTCTCCGACGACGCGGAGATCGACATGTTGCGAGAAGAAGTCACGCAGGCCCGTGCGCACGATGGCATGGTCGTCCACGATACCGATCTTGATCATTGCTTTCCTCCAGTGGTGGCGCCATGAGGATGCACCTGATCAGTTGCATGGGCGCGTCTGCCAGTGCGCCGATCGCGCGTAGGAAAGTGACGACTCGTCCCGAAAGTCAGGAGGCCGGTGCGATGGCCGCGTCGACGATGGCCTGCGCTTCGCCGAGGATGCGTTGCAGATGATCGGCGCTGCGGAAGCTCTCGCCGTAGATCTTGTAGATGTTCTCGGTACCGGAGGGCCGTGCGGCGAACCAGCCGCCCTCGGAGATCACCTTGATGCCGCCGATTGCGCCACCGTTGCCGGGCGCCTTGCTGAGCACGCTGGTGATCTTGTCGCCGGCGAGTTCGGTGGCTTGCAGTTGGTCGGGCGTGAGCGCGGACAACTGCTTCTTCTGCGGCACAGTGGCGGGTGCGTCGATCCGGTCGGAATACGGGCGGCCGAATTCGGCGGCGAGGTCGGCGTAGTGCGCACCGGGATCGCGCCCCGTGCGTGCGGTGATTTCGGCGGACAGCAGGGCGGCCGTGATGCCGTCCTTGTCCGTGGTCCAGACCGAGCCATCGCGTCGAAGGAAGGTCGCGCCCGCGCTTTCTTCGCCGACGAAGCCGAGCGAGGCGTCCATGAGGCCGTCCACGAACCACTTGAATCCCACCGGCACTTCGTACAGCCGGCGGCCCAGGCGCGCGGTCACGCGGTCGATGAGGGCGGTTGATACGGCCGTCTTGCCGACCGCGGCCGTTGGCGACCACTGGGGACGGTGCTGGAAGAGATAGTCGATGGCCACCGTCAGATAGTGGTTCGGCTGCATCAATCCGGCGCTGCGGGTCACGATGCCGTGGCGGTCGTGATCGGTGTCGCAACCGAAGCCGACGTCGAAGCGGTCTTTGATGTCGAGCAGGCGCTGCATCGCGTAAGCGGACGAAGGGTCCATGCGGATCTGGCCGTCCCAGTCAAGCGTCATGAAGCCGAAGCGGAGGTCGACGACATCGTTGACCACGGTCAGGTCGATCTTGTAGCGATCGGCGATGGCACCCCAGTAGTGCACCCCGGCGCCGCCCATCGGGTCCACGCCCATGCGGACCTTGGCGTCGCGGATCGCGGCCATGTCGATCACGTTTTCGAGATCGCCGATGTAGGCATCGAGGTAGCTGTGCCGGTGGGTCGTCGGCGCGCGCAATGCATCGGCATGGGGCATGCGCCTGACCCCGTCGAGCCGCCGTTCGAGATAGCGATTCGCGGCCGATTCGACCCAGCCAGTGATGTCCTGCGCAGCCGGTCCGCCGTTGGGCGGGTTGTACTTGAAGCCGCCATCGCGCGGCGGATTGTGCGAAGGCGTGATGACGATGCCATCCGCAAGGCCGGACTGCCGGTCCTTGTTGTACGTGAGGATCGCGTGCGAGAGGGCGGGCGTCGGCGTGTACTCGTCGTTCGCAGCCACCATGACGTCGACGCCGTTTGCCGCCAGCACTTCGAGCGCGCTCTCGCCGGCCGGGGCCGAGAGTGCGTGCGTATCGATGCCGAGAAACAGTGGCCCGTCGATCGAATGCGCCTTGCGGTAGTCGCAAATCGCCTGCGTCATGGCGAGCACATGCCAGGCGTTGAACGACAACTCGAAGGACGTGCCGCGATGCCCCGAGGTGCCGAACGCCACGCGCTGTGTTGGCACGCCCGGATCAGGAATGCCGTCGTGATATGCCGCAATGAGCCGGTCGACGTCGATGAGGTTTTCGGGCGGTGCCGGCTTGCCGGCGAGAGGGTTGATTCGCGAGGCCATATCGTGCTCCCTGTGATCTGGCTCAGCCTTTCGTCTCTGGCGGGTGCGGCTGTTCGGCATGCCCGCCGAACTGGTGCCGAAGCGCCGACAACACGCGGTTCGAGAAGTCGGCCTGTCCGCGAGAGCTGAAGCGAGCGAACACGGCGGCGCTCAACACCGGCACGGGCACGCCTTCGTCGATCGCGGCCTGGACGGTCCAGCGACCTTCGCCCGAATCGGACACGCGGCCCTGGAAGCCTTCGAGGCCCGGGTCTTCGACAAGCGCCGCAGCGGTGAGGTCGAGCAGCCACGAGCCGATCACGCTGCCGCGTCGCCACAGTTCGGTGATCTCGGGGATGTTCATGTCGTACTGGTAGAGCTCGGGTTCGCGCAGCGGAGACGTCTCCGCATCGACGGCGTGCGACACCTTGCCGATACCGGCGTTGTGCAGGATGTTGAGCCCTTCGGCGTAGGCCGCCATGAGCCCGTACTCAATGCCGTTGTGGACCATCTTGACGAAGTGGCCCGCACCGTGCGGACCGCAGTGAAGCCAGCCTTGGTCGGCGGTCCCGCTGCCCGGTGGGCGGCCGGGCGTCGGCGCGAAGTCGCCGGCACCCGGTGCCAGCGTGGCGAAGATCGGCGAGAGATGCCGCACGATGTCGTCTTCGCCGCCGATCATCAGGCAATAGCCCCGTTCGAAACCCGCGATGCCGCCGCTGGTGCCGACGTCGACGTAGTGCAACCCGGAGGCGCGCAACGTCGCCGCGCGCCGGATGTCGTCGCGGTAGTACGAGTTGCCGCCGTCGATCACGATGTCGCCCTCGTCGAGCAGCGGCATCAGGTCGGAAAGGGCGGGATCGACCGCGGCGGCGGGGACCATCAGCCAGATGGCGCGCGGCCGCGCGAGCTTCGCGACGAAATCCTGCAGCGAAGTGGCGCCGGTGGCGCCCTGCGCGGCGAGTCGTTCGATGGCGCTTGTGGCGCTGTCGTGCACCACGCAGTCGTGGCCGCCGTGCATCAGGCGGCTGGTCATGTTGGCGCCCATGCGTCCGAGGCCGATCATGCCAAGCTGCATCGTTTTGCTCCTGAGGGTCGAAGAGGTCTGAAGTGGAGGGCGATCATCTTCCCGGTCACGTGAAAAGTCGAGCGCGAAGCCCGCTCTACAGTAGGTCGCTCGGCACGAACCACGAGAACAGCAGCAGCTTCAGCCGCACCAGCGCGTTGGCGTCCGGCTCCTGGTCAAGCACGATGTTTTCGCCATCGGTCGTGACCCACTGGATCGAATCGGTGCCGGGCCGAAGGCGGACTTCGTAGACGCTTTCGACGTTGTCGATCTGGAAGGCTTCGAGCAGGCGATGCGCGACGTCGTAGCTGTCCAGGCGCACGCCGAGCTCGGTGTTGAGGTAGGCCGAGCGTGGATCGAAGTTCAGCGAGCCGACAAGCGCCCATTCGCGATCGACCAGCGTGAGTTTGGCGTGGAGCGCGCCGCGCGACTCACGGAAGACCTTGCGCAGATTGAGGCTGCGCTTGATCTGGTCCGAACTCACCTCGTACAGCGACACGCCGAGCTTGAGCATCTCGACGCGGAACCGGTTGTAGTTGATGTTGACCAGCGGCTCATCGGTGTCGGCCAGGGAGTTGGTCGCCACCGTGATGCGAATACCGCGTGCGCGAAGGCGGGCGAGGTGGTCCATGCCTTCTTCACCAGGGATGAAGTAGGGCGAAATGATGTTGATCTCGGAGCGGGCTTCGTCGAGCCGCGCGCGCATGCGTTCGGCCACGGTCGGCGGTCGGCGCTGGTGCGGGTCGTCGCCATCGGTGTCCGTGAGCGCCTTGGTTGGCGAATCCGCGACTGCCGTGGCCCGTGTCGGACTCAACTCCAGCTTGCCTTGCGCGATGGCGATACTCACCGGCGGGTCGCCGAACATGTCGGCTTCCGGCGCGGCGGGTGGCAAAGGCGCCTGCGTGGCGGAGGTGATTGCGTTGAACTTCGCGCGCAGTTCGTCAGGCGGCTTGGCACTTTGCACGATGTCGTGCAGGGGAAAGACGACTTCGCTGTTCCAGTAGTTGTCGAAGATCGTCTGCAACTCGGCGACGACCGGTCCGGCCAGCATCACGTCGAGGTCGATGAAGTTCGCGCCGCTGCTGCGCAGGAAATACTCGTCCGCGAGATTCCTGCCGCCCACGACCGCGAGCGCGCCATCTGCGATGAACAGCTTGTTGTGCATCCGGTGGTTGAGGCGGCGGAAGTCGGCTGCGAAATTCAACCAGCGGGTCGCCGTGTGATCCCGGCCGGTCACGAACGGATTGAACAGGCGAATCTCGACGTTCGGATGGGCCGCCAGACCCAGCAGCATCGGATCGAGTTCGGTGGTGTAGAAGTCGTCGAGCAACAGCCGCACGCGGACGCCTCGCGCAGCGGCATCGCGGAGCTCGCGCGCGATCAGCTTGCCGGTCTTGTCGTTGCCGAGCAGGTAGTACTGCAAATCGAGTGACGACCGGACCCGGCGGATCAGCGCCAGCCGCGCGTCGAGCGCAAACGCGGCCTGCGGCAGCACGCGAGCGCCGGACATCCCGTCGGGGTCTTGCCGGAAGCTTGTGGTGAGTCGGCCCAGCTCAGTCTCTTGCGACGCTGGAAACCCCGGCGAATACGGCGTGACCGTGCGTGGCGGCACGCTCGCGCAAGCCGTGAGAAGGCATGCGACGGCGAACGCGAGGCAGCGAAAAAGCGGAAATAGCCTTGTAAAAATTCGGGGCATGGCTCGCCGAAGGGCTTGGCGCCGGGATCGTAGCCGGCCGGAAGTGCGTGCGGCGCGCACTGCGCCATTTCGATTTGCGTTCAGATTTCGTTCATGAATAGAATGCGAATCGTTATCAATTACAATCGCCAATCCGAATGTTGATCCTTTCGAAGCGTGGCCCCGCGGCCACGCTGATCGCCGGCTGCGTCGTCATGTCCATTCAGCACCAAACCGTCGCCCAGACTAGTCAGGCCACCCTGCCGGAAGTGCGCGTGGATGCGAATGCCGAGGTTGAAACCGCGACCTCGCCAGTCATCGGCTACCGCGCGCGGAACGCTGCTTCCGCCACCAAGACCGACACGCCCCTGTCCGAGACGCCGCAGTCCGTGACGATCGTGACCCGCGACGAGATGATCGACCAGGGCGCAACGAACATTCAGGACGCGCTCAACTACGCCGCGGGCGTTCGCTCCGATGCCTACGGGCTGGATTCGCGCACCGACAGCGCACTGGTCCGCGGCGGGAATCCCGACGAGTACCTCGACGGTCTGCGCAAGAACTTCGACTGGTACACCAGCAACGCGCGTACCGATCCCTACACGCTCGAGCGCATCGAAGTCCTTCGCGGGCCATCGGCGATGCTTTTCGGCCAGGGCAGCACCGCCGGCGTGGTCAACATGGTCAGCAAGCGGCCGCAAGCCGAGACGCAGCGCGAAGTCGGCGTGCAGTTTGGAAGCTGGAACCGCAAGCAGCTTCAGGCCGACTTGACCGGTCCGCTCACCGAAGATGGCCAATGGCTCTATCGCGTGGTCGCCGTCGCCCGCAACTCCGATACGCAGGTCGACTACGTGCCGGACGATCGCCAGCTGATCGCGCCATCGCTGACCTGGCGGCCGAACGCGCAGACGTCGCTCACGCTGCAGGCTCTCTACCAGAAGGACAAGACCGGTTCGACCTCGCAGTTCTTCCCGTGGGAGGGCGTGGTGCTGCCGAACCCGAACGGCCAGCTTCCCACCAGCCGCTTCATCGGCGAGCCGGGCTACGACCGCTACAACACCGAGCGCTCGACGGTCGGCTGGCTGTTCGAGCACAAGTTCAACGACGATTGGTCGGTGCGGCAGAACCTGCGCTTTGCCCGCAACAACGTCGACTACACCGGCTTCTATGGTGATTCGTTCACCGAACCGGGCGGCTGGGCCGGCGATCCGGTCAACAAGCGGCTGTTCGGCCGCTTCTGGGATTCGAGCATCACCAAGGTCAACTTGCTGACCACCGACCAGAACATCGAAGGCCGCTTCAAGACTGGCGCGCTCGAGCACCAGGTGCTCACCGGCGTGGACTACGCGCGCTACTCGATGAACAAGCGCTCTGCGTCGGACTATCCGATCTACCTTGGCGGCAACCAGCCGCTCATCGATGCGTACGCGCCGGTCTACGGGCTTCCTTTCCCGATGCAGGAGTTGGTCGACAGCCCGAAGTCCACGCAGCGCCAGGTTGGCGTGTACGTGCAGGACCAGATGAAGTTCGCCAAGAACTGGATCGTGATCGCCGGCGTGCGGCATGACGACGTGTCGAATAGCCTGGAAGGCAGCGATGACGAAAGGTCCAACGCCACGAGCAAGCGATTCGCGCTGATGTACGCGGCCGACAACGGCATTTCGCCCTATATCAGCTACGGCGAATCCTTCACCCCCGTCGCGGGCCTGAATGCCAACGACCAGCGTTTCACCCCGCAACGCGGCAAGCAGTGGGAGGGCGGCATCAAGTACCTGCCCAACGACAAGCCGATCGCCTTCACCGCCGCGGTCTATGACCTCCGTGAAGACAATCGCCTGATCCTCGATCCGAATGGCGGCACCGACTACTTGCAGGCCGGCAGCACCAAGATCCGGGGCGCGGAATTCGAACTCAAGGCAACGCTGGCGAAGGCCTGGGATCTCGTCGCCTTCTACAACTACACCGACCTCGATCCGCAACTGACGCAGGTTCCCCGAAATCAGGCCGCGGTGTGGGCGAAGTACCGCTTCGCGCTGGCCGGGATCCCCGGCTTTTCCGTTGGCGCCGGCGTGCGCTGGATGAGCAGCTTCAAGGATGGCGTTGCACCGGAGACGCCGGCTGTGACGCTGCTCGACGCGATGGTGGCCTACGAGACCGCCAAGTGGCGCTTCGCGCTCAACATCGGCAACCTCACCGACAGGGTCTACAGCTCCGTGTGCTTGTCGCGCGGCGATTGCTGGTATGGCGCGCGGCGCAACGCGATCGCCAGCGCTTCCTACCGCTTTTGATCTCTCGGCACAATCCCCCCCTCTATGAACAGCCGACGTATCAAGATCTGGGCTTGGGTCCACAAGTGGAGCAGCCTGGTTTGCACCGTGTTCATGCTGCTGCTGTGCATCACGGGCCTGCCGTTGATCTTCCACCACGAGATCGGCCACCTTCTCGGCACCGAGATCGAATCCCCGAGGATGCCCGCGAGCACGCCGCGCGCCAGCCTCGACCGCGTGCTGGATTCGGCGCGCGCGCTATACCCCGATCGCGTGGTGCAGTACGTCTCGCAGGCGGAGGATGACGACACGATCTGGTTCGTCACGATGACGCCGACGCCTGCACCGACGGATGACTACAAGTCCGTCGCAGTGGACGCCCGCACCGCGCAGGTCCTCGGCCAGCCGCCGACCGATGAAGGCTTCATGTACATCATGCTCAAGCTGCACGTCGACCTGTTCGCGGGCTTGCCGGGCAAGCTGTTCCTCGGCTTCATGGGTCTGCTTCTACTGGTTGCGATCGTCTCTGGCGTCGTGCTCTATTCGCCCTTCATGCGCAAGCTGGATTTCGGCACGGTGCGGCGCGAGCGTCGGCCGCGTGTGAAATGGCTCGACCTGCACAACCTGCTCGGCATCGTCACGCTGGTATGGGCGTCCACGGTTGGCGCGACGGGCGTCATCAACACCTGGGCCGACCTGCTCGTGAAGTACTGGCAGTACGACCAGCTCAGCGCGCTGCTCAAGCCGTACGAAGGCCAGCCGCTCGTACCCAAGGAAGATCGCGCGCCGGTGCAGAAGTCGCTGGACGTCGCTTTGCAGCATGCGGCCGGTACGAAGCTTTCGTTCATCGCCTTCCCGGGCACGGCCTTTTCGAGCCCGCACCACAACACGGTGTTCCTGCGCGGCAACGAGCCCTTCACCTCGCGGCTGCTGCAGCCGGTGCTGGTCGATGCGCAGACGAACAAGATCACCGCCAGCCCGACGCTTCCGTGGTATCTCACCGGCCTTCTCCTGTCGCAGCCGCTGCACTTCGGCGACTACGGCGGCATGCCGATGCAGATCCTCTGGGCGCTGCTCGATGTCGCCACCATCATCGTGCTGGGCAGCGGGCTCTATCTGTGGCTCAAGCGCGGCAAGATGGTGCCTGCCACGCGGCGGCCTGAAGAGGCTTCACCAAGTGAAGCCGGCACGCCCCCGCTGGCACGGCCTGCTCCGGCGGCGAAGGTGGGCGCATGACGCATCACCACCATCACCACCGCGGCCACTTCTGGCATCTGTGGGGCTGGCCGATCGCGCTCGGGTTGCTCACCGTCATCGGACTCATCTCGGCCTTGTTCAGTGACGGCGGATTGGGCGATGTGCTCGCCTGGTTCGCGCTCGGCATTCCGGTCGTGGTCGGCATCTGGTTCGGCTGGTGCCGACGCCCAGCCCGGCCCTAGGGTCAGTCCCCCCACCGCGACGCGACGCATCACCGCAGAATCGCGGCGATGAAAAGAACCGTCGTCGCGTCGGCCTGTCTCCTGCTCGCAGCATCGCCCGGGGCCTGGGCGCAGGTCGAAGCGCCGACGCTGACTGAGGTCACCGTCACCACGCCGCGCGGCCCGGCGCCGGCCTTCGACGTGGCGGGTTCGGTCGATCGGGTGGAAGGCGATGACATCCGCGACAGCCGCCTGGGCGTCAATCTCTCCGAAGGGCTCGGGCCGGTGCCGGGGCTGCAGATCCAGAACCGCCAGAACTACGCGCAAGACCTGCAACTGTCGATTCGCGGCTTCGGCGCGCGTTCGACCTTCGGTGTGCGCGGCGTGCGGCTCTATGTCGATGGCATTCCCGCGACGATGCCAGATGGCCAGGGGCAAACGTCCAACATCGACATCGGCTCGCTTGATCGCGTCGAGGTGCTGCGCGGGCCGTTCTCCGCGCTTTACGGCAACTCTTCGGGCGGCGTGGTGCAGTCGTTCACCGAGACCGGCGAAGGGCCGCCGAGGCTGGCCTTCTCGATGGCTGGCGGCAGCTTCGGCACCAGCCGCATCAGCTCGCAGGTGAGCGGCTCGTCCGGGGCTGTGGACTATCTGCTGAGCGGCAGCCACTTCTCCACCGATGGCTACCGCGACCACAGCGAGGCGCAGCGCAACATCGTCAACGGCAAGCTGGGCTTGTCGCTTGACGATGGAAGCCGGCTCACGCTGATCCTCAACAGCGTGAACATCAACGCGCAGGACCCGCTCGGCCTCACGGCCGATCAGTACGCCCTCAATCCGCGCAGCGCTGCGGTCGCAACGCAATTCAACACGCGCAAGACCGTGGACCAGACGCAGGGCGGCCTGATCTACGACCGCCGCATCGACGCGGACAACGCGCTGCGGCTGATGCTCTACACCGGCGAGCGCAAGACAACGCAATTCCAGGCCATCCCGCCTTCGGCGCAGGTGAGCCCGACGAGCGCCGGCGGCGTGATCGGCCTCGATCGCGACTACTGGGGTGCCGACCTGCGGTGGATCTCGCACATGAAGCTGGCCGACCGCCCCTTCGAATTGGTCGCCGGCCTCTCCTACGACGACCTGCGCGAGCACCGTACCGGCTACGAGAACTACATCGGCAGCGTCGCGAACCCGATCCTCGGGGTGCAGGGGCGGCTGCGCCGCAACGAGATCAACAAGGTCTACAACGCCGACCCCTATGCGCAGGCCAACTGGAAGTTCGCCGACCAGTGGGCGCTTGAAGTCGGTGTGCGTCGCAGCAAGGTCGACTTCGATTCGCAGGATCACTACATCGTCGGGGCGAACCGCGACGACAGCGGAAGCGCGCGCTACGAAAAGACCCTGCCGGTGGCTTCGCTGCGCTACGAGGCCTCGCGCGATCTGGCGTTCTACACCTCGGTGGGCCGCGGCTTCGAGACGCCGACGCTCAATGAGCTTTCGTACCGGCCCGATGGGCAAAGCGGACTCAACTTCGCGCTGCAACCCGCGACCAATGACAGCGTCGAGGTCGGAGCCAAGGCACGGCTCGGTGGCGGACTGCTGACCGCCGCGGCGTTCCAGACCCGCACTGACGACGAGATCGTGACCGCCACCAATGTCGGCGGCCGCGCCACCTACCAGAATGCCGGCCGCACCAAGCGCGACGGCTTCGAACTGGCCTGGCAGCACGAAACCGAGAACCACTGGCGCACGCAAGTCGCCTACACCTGGCTCGACGCGCGCTACAGCGACCCGTTCTGCGGCACGGTGCCGTGCACCGCGAGCAGCTTCGTGCCGGGCGGCAATCGCATCCCCGGCATCGCGTCGCAGACGCTGTTCGCCTCCTACGGCTGGGTGCCGCCTGAAGGCTGGCGCGCGGGCACCGAACTGCGCGCCGCCTCGAACATCGAAGCCAATGATCGCAACACGGTCAGCGCACCGGGCTATGGTGTGGTTGCGCTTTTCGCCGGCTACCTGAAGCGCTGGGATCGCTGGGAATTCAATGCCTTTGCACGCGTCGACAACCTGTTCGACAAGCGCTACATCGGCTCAGTCATCGTGAATGAGGGCAATGCCCGCTACATCGAGCCGGCGCCAGGGCGCAACTGGACGGTCGGAGCGAGTGGCGCCTATCGCTTCTGAATTCCGGCCGAAAGGAGTTCAGATGAAGTTCAAGGATCGGCGTGATGCCGGCCGCCGGCTTGCCACGGCGCTCGAAGCCTGGCGCGGTCGGCCCGATGTGCTGGTGTTGGCCCTCCCGCGGGGCGGGGTGCCGGTGGCGTGGGAAGTGGCGCGCGCGCTCGGCGCACGGCTCGATGTACTGGTCGTGCGCAAGCTCGGCTTTCCGGGCCAGGAAGAGTTCGCGATGGGTGCCATCGCGTCGGGGGGCATTCGCGTGATGAGCGATACGGAAGGCGCCTGGCCGGTCTCGGAGCGACAGCTCGAGGCCATCGTTGCGCGCGAACAGGCCGAACTGGAGCGGCGCGAACGGCGTTATCGCTCAGGCCGTCCGCCGCTCGAGCTGGGGGGGCGGGTCCTGGTGCTCGTCGATGATGGCCTGGCGACTGGCGCGACCATGAGCGCTGCGGTCAAGGCGGCGCGCTCGGCTGGTCCGAACCGGATCGTGGTCGCCGTGCCGGTGGCCTCGGTCGAGGCGGTGCAAAGTTTGGGCGCGCTCGCTGACGAGGTCGTCTGCCCCTGCACACCAGAGCACTTTCGCGCGGTGGGCATGTGGTACGAGGATTTCGCGCAGACGAGCGACGAAGAGGTGGACCTGCTGCTGTCCAGGGCACCCGGGCCTCAATGAAAAAAGCCTGCGGATGCCGGAGCATCCACAGGCTTCGATGAGGCCGAACGCCGATCGCGTCAGAGACCTGCGGCGGCGCGCAACACGGCGGCCTTGTCGGTGCGTTCCCAGGTGAACTCGGGCTCTTCGCGGCCGAAGTGGCCGTAGGCGGCCGTCTTGCTGTAGATCGGGCGCAGCAGGTCGAGCATCTGGATGATGCCCTTCGGACGCAGGTCGAAGTGCTCCTGCACCAGCGTGGCGATCTTTTCGTCGGAGATGACGCCCGTGCCTTCGGTGTAGACGGTCACGTTCATCGGGCGAGCCACGCCGATCGCATAGGCGACCTGGATCTGGCACTGGCGCGCGAGACCCGCGGCGACGATGTTCTTGGCGACGTAGCGCGCAGCGTAGGCGGCCGAGCGGTCGACCTTGCTCGGGTCCTTGCCCGAGAACGCACCGCCGCCGTGCGGGCAGGCGCCGCCGTAGGTGTCGACGATGATCTTGCGGCCGGTGAGACCGCAGTCGCCCTGCGGGCCGCCGATGACGAAACGGCCGGTCGGGTTGATCAGGTACTTGGTTTCCTTCAGCCATTCTTTCGGGAGCACCGGCTTGATGATTTCCTCGACGACGGCTTCGACGAACGAAGACCTCATCTTGGTCGCCGTCTCGCTCTGGTCGGGGTGGTGCTGCGTGGAGAGCACGACGGTGTCGATGCTGTGCGGCTTGCCGTCCACGTAGCGCATCGTGACCTGGCTCTTGGCATCGGGGCGCAGGAAGGGCAGGCGGCCGTCCTTGCGCAGTTGCGCCTGGCGCTCGACGAGGCGGTGCGCGTAGTAGATCGGCGCGGGCATGAGCTCGGGCGTTTCGTCGCAGGCGTAGCCGAACATCAGGCCCTGGTCACCGGCGCCGGTGTTGAGGTGGTCATCGCTCGCGTGGTCCACGCCCTGCGCGATGTCGTTGGACTGCTTGTCGTAGCAGACCATCACGGCGCAACCCTTGTAGTCGATGCCGTAGTCGGTGTTGTCGTAGCCGATGCGCTTGATCGTGTCGCGTGCGACCTGGATGTAGTCGACGTGCGCGTTGGTGGTGATTTCGCCGGCGAGAACGACGAGGCCGGTGTTGGTCAGCGTTTCGGCAGCGACGCGCGAGCGGGGGTCCTGGGCAAAGATCGCGTCGAGGATCGCGTCCGAGATCTGGTCGGCAACCTTGTCGGGGTGGCCTTCGGAGACCGATTCGGAGGTAAAGAGAAAGTCGTTCGCCATTGAAAAAGCTCCATGCAAGTTGGTTGGCGCGTTGCCAGCCTCCTGTGGAGCTTTGGCGAACGCTTTAGCAGTTGGGTTTAACGTCGCCCTGCAAGTAGTTCCATAACTCGGCGACAATTCGTATTCTATTCGAGCCGCGCCTGTGTTGCGCGCGCGCCATCCTTTCACCCCCTGTCTTGATGATCACTTTGTTCCGATTGCTCGCGCGCGTGCCGCTGCCCTTGATGCATGCGGTTGGTGGCTGCATCGGATGGCTCGTCTGGTGGATGGCGCCGGATTACCGCAGGCGGTTCAAGGAAAACGCCGAAGCGGCCGGCTTCACGCCGGAGCAGTACCGCCCGGCGATTGCCGCGGCAGGCAAGATGGTGGGCGAGCTTCCGCTGATCTGGTCGCGTCCACAGGGGCAGAGCCTGCTGCCGCACATCGTTCGCTGGGATGGCATCGAGGAATTCGAGGCAGCACTCGCCGCGCGGAAGGGCGTGATCCTCGTATCGCCGCACCTGGGCAGCTGGGAGACGTTCGGACAGGCCGTGGGCGAGCGATTCTTCGAGACCTACGGCCCGATCACCGCGCTCTTTCGCCCCGCGCGCAAGCAGTTCATGGCGGACCTGATCGCGGGTTCGCGCGATCGACCCGGCCTGCAAACATTGCCCACCACCGTGGCAGGCGTGCGCGGTCTGATCCGCACGCTGCGCAACGGCGGCTACACCGGCCTCCTGCCCGACCAGGTGCCACCGCTCGGGCAGGGCGTGTGGGCGCCGTTCTTCGGCCGCCCTGCCTACACGATGACGCTGCTGCCTCGCCTCGCGCAACAGACCGGGGCCCGCGTCTTCCTGGGCGTGTGCGAGCGTTTGCCGCGCGGCGCGGGCTATGCGATTCGCTTCGAGCCCTTCGACGGTACCGCGATGAGCGATCCCAAGGCCACGCCCGAGGCTGCCGCGACCGCGATGAACGAAGGCATCGAGCAACTGATCCGCAGCCTGCCGGGCCAGTACGTCTGGGACTACGCGCGCTACAAGCAGCCGCGTGAAGAGGTCGTGGCGGCCGAGCGCCCAAAGGGTGCGGCATGAGCCTGACCTCGAGACTCGGCATTGGATTCATGCGCGTGCTGGCCCACGTGCCGCTGCCGCTGGTGCGTGGCTTTGGTGCGGCGATGGGTTCTCTGCTGTATGTGCTCGCGAAACCTCGCCGGCGCGTCGTCGATGCGAATCTGAAGTTGTGCTTTCCCGAGAAGTCGCCCGAGGAGCGCAAGCGCATCGCGCGCGAGACCTTCGTCTATGTCGCCCAGTCGTTTCTCGACCGGAGCTGGCTCTGGCACGCGTCTGAACATGTGGTGGCCAGCCGACTGAAGGTGGTGGGGTCTGCGTCCGAGATCGACGCGCTCGCCAACGGCAATGAGCCGACCATCCTGTTCGCGCCGCACTTCTACGGCCTGGATGCTGCGGCCACAGCGCTGACGATGCGCACCCCGCGCCCTTGCACCACGATCTACACGACACAGCGCGACCCGATGATCGACGCCTGGGTCAGCGAGGGCCGCAGGCGCTTCGGTGACGTGATGACCCTGAATCGTGTCGACGGCATCAAGCCGATCGTCGCGGCGCTTCGCAGGGGTGGCGTGCTGTATCTGCTTCCCGATATGGATTTCGGCCGCGACCAGACCGTGTTCGTACCGTTCTACGGGGTGCAGGCGGCGACCATGCCGTCGCTCTCCCGGTTCGCCCGACTGGGTCGTGCGCGCGTGGTGCCGGTGATTTCGAGGTTCACCAAGGAGGGCTACGAGATCGAGGTGCTGCCGGCATGGAAGGATTTCCCGACCGACGACCTGATGGCCGACACCGCACTCATGAACGAGCGGCTGCAGGGCTACATCGACAAGATGCCCTCGCAGTACTACTGGGTGCATCGGCGGTTCAAGACGCGCCCTGAAGGCGAGCCTTCCGTCTACTGAGTCCGCGCGAGAAAGGCCTTGATCTCGCCGGCGACGAGGTCCGGCTGCTCGTGCACGATCCAGTGGGTCGCGCCCGGCACCTTTCGAACTTCAAGCCGCGGCACATAGTCTTCGAGGCCTTCCAGCAGACGCGGCAACAACGCTGCGTCATCGAGCGCCCATAGGACCAGGGTGGGGACCGTCACTGTCAGCCGGTCTTTCGGCAAGGCCGGGATCTGCGCTGTCTGGCCGGGCATGGCTGGCTTCAGTGGTGTGATGCGATAGAGGTTGCACGCGCCGGTCAGACCTGCCTGCCAGACCTCCCGGTACTGGTTCTTGACCTCTTCGGTCAGCCAGCCGAAGCCGTCGGGTCCCGCCTTCATCCGTTCGAAGAAGGTCCACATGCGCCGGAAATCGTCTTCGGAGAGCAGCGCCTCGGCGTCGGGCCGCGCCAGGAAGTTCATGTAGGCGCTCGCGGCCTGTTGCGCCGGGTCGTTCAGCAAATCCCGCGCGAAGGTGCCTGGGTGCGGCGAATTGATGATGACGAGCCTTCCGAGCCGATCGGCGTGCTGGTTCGCGTAGCCCCACCCGAAAGCACCGCCCCAGTCATGGGCCACGAGCACGTCGATGCGGCCTTGCGCGTTCTCGCTCGCGGCAAGTTCCGCGACATCCTGCACCAGCAGGTGCGGGCGATACGCCGCCACATCCGTGGGTGAGCTCGACTTCTCGAATCCGCGCAGATTCGGCGCCACGCAACGGAAGCCGCCGTTTTCGGGGCGCGCGAAATAGTCGAGCAAGCCGTCCCAGATGAAGGCGGCCTCGGGAAAGCCGTGCAGGAACACCATCAGCGGGCGCCCGGGTACGCCGGCCGCACGGCAGCTGAGGGTGGTGCCATTCGGCAGGTCGCGGGTGAAAGTCTCGATCAAGGTGTCTCCTTCGGCTCCTCATCTTCCGGATGGGTCCAGCGCCAGAGCAACTCGGCTGCCTCGTCGACACCTTGCTGCTTGAGCGCAGAGAACAGTTTGACCTCGCCGCCGCCGGCTTGCAGTCGCACGATGGACAGCACCTTGGCGCCTTCCGAGCGGGTGAGCTTGTCGGCCTTGGTGAGCAGTACGAGGAACTTGAGACCTTGTTCGACGCGCGGGCGGATCACTTCGAGCAGGATCTCGTCGAGCTCGGTGAGGCCATGCCTGGGGTCGCACATCAGCACCACGCCGCGGAGGTTCTCGCGCGTCATCAGGTAGTTGCCCATCACGCGCTGCCAGCGCAGCTTGGCCTCGCGCGGGACCGCCGCGTAGCCGTAGCCTGGTAGATCGGCGAGCACGGCATCGTCCACCTTCTGCTTGCCGACGCCGAACAGGTTGATGTGTTGCGTGCGTCCGGGCGTCTTCGACGCGAAGGCGAGGCGGGTCTGCTGCGTGAGCGTGTTGATCGCGGTCGACTTGCCCGCATTGGAGCGGCCGACGAAGGCAATCTCCGGCAGGTCGAGCTGCGGCAGGTGCTCCAGCTGCGGGGCGCTCATGAGGAAATGGGCGGTATGCAGCCAGCCGCGCGCGGTGCGAAAGCGCTCGGCCATCGCCGGGTCGACGGCGGATTTCGTGTGGGAAGGGGGGGCCGGCTTGCGCGGCGGGGTGGTCATCGATGGGCTTTCCTAGCGGGGCGCCATTGTAGAATCGCCGGGTTTTGCGCCATAAATTCGAGCCCCCGATATGAAGTTGTTTGCCAATTTTCTGCTTGCGGCCCTTCTGAGCGCCGTTGTCCCTGTCAGCTTTGCGGCCGACGAACCAACCGAAAAGCCGGCCGCCGCAGCGCCCGCCAAGAAGCCCGATCCGGCCAAAGGCGAAGCACTCTTCAACACGGCGCCTCCCAATGGCCAGGCCTGCGCTTCCTGCCACAACGCGGATGGCAACTCGGCTATCGCAACCAATCCGAAGCTCGCGCAGCAGCATCCTGAATACATCTTCAAGCAGCTTCAGGACTTCCAGTCCGGCAAGCGCAAGAGCGCCATCATGAAGCCGATGGTGGCCGGGCTCTCCGAGGAAGACATGCGCAACATCGCGTGGTTCGTCGGGTCGAAGAAGGTCAAGACCGGCTTCGCCAAGGAAAAGGACCTCGTCACGCTCGGCGAGAAGATCTTCCGCGGCGGCCTGGCCGATCGCCAGATCCCCGCGTGCGCCGGCTGCCACAGCCCCGACGGCGCAGGGATTCCGTCGCAGTACCCCCGTCTGGGCGGTCAGCATGCCGACTACACGGTGCAGCAGCTCACCCTGTTCCGCGACGGTGCCCGCCTGAATTCGCCGCAGATGACGGGCGTGACCGCCAAGCTCAGCGACCGCGAGATCAAGGCCGTGGCCGACTACATCGCCGGACTGCGCTGAGTCCGCGCGGTTCGTCGTGAACTAACCGCCGATAACAACCCCAAACAGGGCGGGCCGATCCAGCGAGGATGGCCCGCCTTTTTTCTTTTCAACGGTCCGCGCCTCATGTCGGTTTCCACCCACGGTCTTCGCGTCCGTCACGGCCCCCACGCGGTCCGTGCGGCGGTAGAGCTGCTTTCGTCGATGCGCTTTGCGATCGCGCTGCTGACCATCATCTGCATCGCATCGATCATCGGCACCGTGCTCAAGCAGCACGAGCCAATCAACAACTACATCAACCAGTTTGGACCGTTCTGGGCCGAGCTTTTCACCACCGCGCGGCTCGACTCGGTCTATAGCGCCTGGTGGTTCCTGCTGATCCTGGCTTTCCTGGTGATCAGCACCTCGCTGTGCATTGCGCGCAATACGCCGCGCATCGTCGCGGACCTGCGCACCTACAAGGAAGGCATCCGCGTGCAGAGTCTTCGGGCCTTCGGACAGCGCGCCGACACGGTTCTGGCAGAGACGCCGGACGTGGCGGCCAACCGTATCGGCCAGCTTCTTGTCAGCGGCGGCTGGAAAGTGAAGTTGCAGCACCGGGAAGGCGACGGCTGGATGGTCGCTGCGCGCGCGGGCGGTGCGCACAAGCTCGGCTACATCGCGGCGCATAGCGCGATCGTGCTGGTGTGCCTCGGCGGTCTGCTCGACGGCGACCTGATCGTGCGCGCTCAAACCTGGTTCAACGGCAAGAGCGTCTACACCGGCGGAGGGCTGATCGCCGACGTGCCGCCCCAGCATCGCCTGTCGCCGAACAACCCGACGTTCCGCGGCAACATCCTGGTGCCGGAGGGCGCGCAGTCGAGCGTGGCAATCCTGAACCAGTCCGATGGCGTGCTATTGCAGGAGCTGCCGTTCTCGATCGAGTTGAAGAAGTTCATCGTCGACTACTACTCGACCGGCATGCCCAAGCTGTTCGCGAGCGAAGTCGTGCTGCACGACCGCGAGACCGGCAAGGAAATCCCAGCGCGCATCGAGGTCAACCATCCTGCCAGCTACAAGGGCATCGAGATCTACCAGTCGAGCTTCGACGATGGCGGTTCGAGCGTGAAGCTCAAGGCCGTTCCGATGGCGGCGGCTGCCAAGCCCTTCGAGGTCGATGGTGTCATCGGGACCAGCACCGAGATCACCAACGGCACCGACGGGCTCACGCTCGAATACACCGCCTTGCGGGTCATCAACGTCGAGAACTTCGGCGAGGGCGGAAGCGGCGCGATGACCAGCGGCGCCGATGTGCGCAAGGTGGACCTTCGCGGCGAACTCGAATCCCGGCTCGGGGCCGCCAACAAGACGAACAAGCCGAAGGTGCTGCGCAACATCGGTCCCAGCATCGGCTACAAGCTGCGCGATGCGGCAGGGCAGGCGCGCGAATTCCAGAACTACATGGTGCCGGTCGACACCGGCGACGGCCAGCCGGTGTTCCTGCTTGGCGTGCGCGAGCGGCCCGACGAGTCCTTCCGTTACCTTCGCGTTCCGGCTGATGACAAGGGTTCGATGGACGATTTCGTGCGCATGCGCGAGACGCTGGCGGATGGCGCCGCGCGCTCGCGTGCCATCGACCGATACATCGCGCGCGTGACCGATCCCAAGCGGCCCGAGCTGGCTGAACAGCTTCGTGTCTCGGCAGGCCGCGCGCTGGCACTCTTCGCCGGCGCGGAACGCGCCAAGGCCGACGCAGTGAGCACCGGCGGCTGGCAGGCCATTGCCGAATTCATGGAAGCCAATGTGCCCGAAGGCGAGCGCGAACGCGCTGGCGCCGTGCTGGTGCGCATCCTGAATGATGTGCTCTTCGAGGTGCTGAACGTGAGCCGCGAGAAGGCGGGCCTCGCGGCGCTGCCGGCCGATGAAAAGACGCAGGCCTATCTGACGCAGGCGGTGCTGGCGATCAGCGACGCGCACTTCTACCCGGCGCCGGTCGCGATGATGATGACCGACTTCAAACAGGTGCAAGCCAGCGTGTTCCAGGTGGCGCGTGCCCCTGGCAAGAACGTCGTCTATCTGGGCTGCCTGTTGCTGATCATCGGCATTTTTGCCATGCTGTACGTCCGCGAGCGCAGGCTCTGGGTGTGGCTCGCGAAGAACGGCGCATCGGCAGACGGTACCGCGGCCACCATGGCTTTCTCGGTCAACCGCAAGACCATGGACAGCGATCGCGAATTCGAGCACCTCAAGGACAAGCTGCTCGCCATCAGGAAAGACACCGCGTCATGACCACGACCACCCTCACGCTCAACGACAGCTGGCTTTCGCGGCGCAATCTGTTCGACTGGGTCTTTGCCGTGCTGGTGGTGGCCGGCGGCCTCTTCGCGTTTTCGCGTTACGCGGCGTCGATGGACTACTACGAGAAGACCATCCTGATCGCAGCCATGGCGGCGGCGATCTGGATCGGATGGTTCTGGCGCCCCTTGCGTGTGCTTGCGATCGTGGTGGCCGGAGCGTCCCTGCTCGCCATCGTTTCCTACCAGGGCGATCTGGCGCGGGCCGATTCCGTCTTCTGGCTCAAGTACTTCCTCTCGAGCCAGTCGGCGATCCTGTGGATGAGCGTGCTCTTCTTCATGAGCACGCTGTTCTACTGGATCGGTTTCTTCGGCGGCAAGCAGGGCGACACCATGGACCTCATCGGTTCGCGCCTCGCATGGGCGGCCGTGACCATGGCGCTGATCGGCACGATGGTCCGCTGGTACGAAAGCCATCAGCTCGGTCCGGACATCGGGCACATCCCAGTCAGCAATCTCTATGAAGTGTTCGTCCTATTCTGCTGGCTGACGGCGGCGTTCTACCTCTACTTCGAATCGCGCTATCGCACCCGCGCCCTGGGCGCGTTCGTGATGCTCGTGGTCAGCGCGGCGGTCGGGTTCCTGCTCTGGTACACGCTGGTGCGCGATGCGCATGAGATCCAGCCGCTGGTGCCGGCGCTGCAAAGCTGGTGGATGAAGCTGCACGTGCCGGCCAATTTCATCGGTTACGGGACCTTCTCGCTCTCCGCCATGGTCGCGTTCGCCTACCTGATCAAGGAGCAGGCGGATGAAACGCGCTGGTACAAGCTGACGCCGATCTGGCTGCTCGGCGTGGCGCTGTGCTTCGTGCCGGTGGCGTTCCGCCAGCGCGTGCAGGAAGCCGGCGGAAGCTACTGGGTGGGCTATGCGGCCATCTCGGCGCTGATTGCCGCGGGCATCCTGCTGGGCCGCCGCCGCATCGCGGCACGACTGCCGTCCAACGAGGTGCTGGACGACGTGATGTACAAGTCCATCACCGTCGGCTTCGCCTTCTTCACGATCGCCACGGTGCTCGGCGCGCTGTGGGCGGCGGACGCATGGGGCGGTTACTGGAGCTGGGATCCCAAGGAGACCTGGGCGCTTATCGTCTGGCTCAACTATGCGGCCTGGCTGCACATGCGGCTGGTGAAGGGGCTGCGCGGGACGGTCGCGGCCTGGTGGGCGCTCGCGGGGCTGGCGGTCACGACCTTCGCCTTCCTCGGGGTCAACATGTTCCTCAGCGGCCTGCACAGCTACGGCACTTTGTAGGGGGCGGGTGGCGCGGCGTGAACTGAATTCGGATCGCGCGTAACCAATTCGAGGCTGGCAACGAATCTATCCTTGCACGGCAGTTTCTGGTGAAAGGCGATCCATGCTGATTCAATCCCGCGACAGCGGCTTCATTCATCCCGATTCGAGCGAAATCACGCCGCGTGGCGTGTACGAGGGGCGTCGCGACATGCTCAAGTGGCTGGCGACCGGCGTCGCTGGCGCTGCGATGGCGTCATGGGCGTCGCGCGAGGCACTTGCCGATGCAGTCGGCCCCGGAAAGCTCCCCCCGCTTCACGGCGCCAAGTCGACCGCCGCAGGCGCGCAGACGATGGAAAAGCTGACGGAGTACAAGGACGCCACCAGCTACAACAACTACTACGAGTTCGGCACTGACAAGAGCGACCCGGTCAAGAACGCCGGCACGCTCAAGACCCGTCCGTGGACCGTGGAGGTCGAAGGGCTCGTCAACAAGCCCGGCAAGTACAACATCGAAGACCTGATCAAGCTCAGCGCGCAGGAAGAACGCATCTATCGGCTGCGCTGCGTCGAAGGCTGGTCCATGGTGATTCCGTGGGTTGGCTATTCGCTTGCGGAGCTGATCAAGCGTGTCGAACCGCAAGGCAGCGCCAAGTACGTCGAGTTCGTGACGTTGGCCGACCCGAAGACCATGCCTTACGTAGGCTCGCGCATCCTCGATTGGCCCTACACCGAAGGCCTGCGCATGGACGAAGCGATGCACCCGCTTACGCTGCTGACCTTCGGCATGTACGGTGAGGTGCTGCCCAACCAGAACGGCGCGCCCGTGCGCATCGTGGTGCCATGGAAGTACGGCTTCAAGAGCGGCAAGTCGATCGTCAAGATCCGTTTCGTCGAGAAGGAGCCCGGCACGGCGTGGAACAAGGCGGCGGCAAATGAATACGGCTTCTATTCGAACGTGAACCCGAACGTCGACCACCCGCGCTGGAGCCAGGCCACCGAGCGCCGCATCGGCGATGGAGGCGGCCTGTTTGCCAAGCGTGCCAAGACGCTACTGTTCAATGGCTACGAGGCGCAGGTTGGCCAGCTCTATGCGGGCATGGACCTGAAGAAGTACTACTGAGGCGGGTTTCCCAGTGAACAAGCTCCTGATACACCCGGCGACCAAGCCGGTGATCTTCGTGCTTTGCCTGCTACCGTTCGCGTGGCTGTTCTACGGCGCGCTCACCGACGGTCTCGGCGCGAATCCGGCGGAACACCTGATCCGCTCGACAGGCGACTGGACGCTTCGCTTCATCTGCATCGTGCTGGCCGTCACGCCGCTGCGGGTCATCACCAAGACCAACGCGCTGGCGCGATTCCGGCGGATGCTGGGGCTGTTCGCCTACTTCTATGTCGTCATCCATCTCCTGAGCTACAGCTGGTTCGACATGGGCTTCGAACTGCAGGACATCGCGAAGGACATCGCCAAGCGGCCGTTCATCCTGGTGGGATTCAGCGGCTTCCTGCTGCTGACGCCGCTCGCTGCGACGTCATTCAATCGCGCGATCAAGGCGCTGGGCGCGAAGCGCTGGCAGACGCTGCACCGGTTGGTCTACCTGATCGCGGGGCTGGGTCTGCTGCACTTCTTCTGGATGCGGGCAGGCAAGAACAATTTCAGCGAAGTGTTCGTCTACGCCGCGATCATTGGTGTCCTGCTCGCCTGGCGAGTATGGAATTTCGCGAGCAAGAAGAAGCCGGCACGGCCGATTGGCGTGCGGCCGCAGCCGACGGAATGATCCGCCGCTGCGGCAAGTTACTCAGCCTTCGAAGCGTTCTGCGCGCAACTGGTCGTCGAGGGTTTCGCGCCAGCGGATGAGCGTGGCACGCTCGCCGCTCACTAACACTTCGGCCGCCCGGCCGCGGGTGTTGTAGTTGCTGGCCATCGCCATGCAGTAAGCACCGGCCGAGAGGACCGCGAGCAGATCGCCCTGCGCGACCTGCAACTTGCGGTCGCGTCCGATCCAGTCGCCGCTTTCGCACACTGGCCCGACCACGTCGTAAAGCACCGGGGCGCCATCCTGGCGATTCTTCACCGGGACGATCTGATGGAAGGCCTGATACATCGCCGGGCGGGGCAGGTCGTTCATCGCCGCATCGACGATACAGAAGTTCTTTTCTTCGCCCGGCTTGATGTAGAGCACCTCCGTGACGCAGACACCCGCATTGCCGACTAGCGAACGGCCGGGCTCGACGATGAGCCGGCGTTGTCCGAAGCCGCGCGCGTCGAGGCGCGCCAGCATCTGCCGCCAGAGCGTATCGGCGCCGGGCGGCGTGTCGCCGTTGTAGTCGATGCCGAGACCGCCACCGAAGTCGAGGTGGTGCAGCCGGATGCCAGTCTTCTCGATTGCCTCGACCAGATCGAGCACGCGCTCCAGCGCCTCGAGATAGGGGGATACGTCGGTGATCTGCGAACCGATGTGGCAGTCGATGCCGACCACCTCGATTCCCTTGAGGGACGCGGCATGCTGATAGATCGCCACGGCACGGTCATGAGCCACGCCGAACTTGTTGCCCTTCAGGCCCGTGGAAATGTAGGGGTGCGTCTTCGGATCCACGTTGGGATTGATCCGCACGCTGATCGCCGCGCGCCGGCCTTCCTCGAGGGCGACTGCATTGAGGACCTCGAGCTCGGCCTCGCTCTCCACGTTGAAGCACCCGATGCCGGCGGCGAGGGCCTGCCGCATCTCGGCGCGTGTCTTGCCGACGCCGGAAAAGATCACCTTGGCTGGCTCGGCGCCTGCCGCGAGCACCCGTGCGAGTTCCCCGCCCGAGACGATGTCGAAGCCGCAACCGGCTTGCGCGAATACGCGCAACACACCCAAAGAGGAGTTGGCCTTGATCGCATAGCAGACCAACGCGTCGCGGCCCTCGAAGCCACGCCGGTAGGCCGCGAGCGCGTCGAGCATCCATTGCTTCGAGTAGACGAAGAGGGGGGTGCCGTGCTCGCGCGCAAGGGAGGCGATGGAGACGCCTTCGATCTGCAGATCGCCGTCCTTGCGTGCGACGTGCGGGTGTCCTGGAAGAAGTGCCGGCTGACTCATTTACTTGTTGCCTTCGGTGGATGCCGGAGCATTGTTTTCGTTTTGCGCGCCAGAGGATTGCGCAGGCTTCGTCGGTGTTTCGGTCGTGGAGCGGCCGGGGATCAAGACCTGAGGCAGGGTGGCCCGATCTTTTGCGGCGGGATCGGTCGGCAGGTACAGCGAGCCTTTTTGACCACAGGCGGTCAAGGCGACCCCAACGAGCGCGAGGCCAACGGCGCTCACTAGAATTTGGCGAACAGACATGGCGAAATTGTAGTAATGACCGACCCCGAGTACATGGACCGCGCCGAGGCCGCACTGGCCGCGATCGAACGCAGCTGCGACCGCATCAACGATTCGACCGATGCCGACATCGACAACCAGCGCGTCGGTGGAATGATCACGATCACCTTCCGCAACGGCAGTCAGTTGATCGTCAACCTTCAGAAGCCGCTCCAAGAAATCTGGCTTGCGGCTCGCTCCGGTGGTTATCACTACCGTCATGACGGCAGTGCATGGGTCGACACCAAGACCCGCGAGGAATTGTTCGGCAACCTGACGCGCGAAGCGACGCTTCAGGCAGGACAGCCGCTGACTTTCTCACTCGACTGATCAGTTCCGAAACAGGTCGAGGATCTTGCTGCGTTCTTCGGGCGGCGGCGGCGCCCCGATCGGCGGTGCCGAGATCGCCTCGGCCGGCGGCGTCGGGCCCGCCTCGACACCCAGGCTGGCGACACCTCGACCCGGTGCGTAGTCGTCGTAGTACCACTCGCCGCCGACATTCACCACGCCTGCTGGCGCAGGCACCTCGGCAACCGGGACGCCCTTGATGGCCGTCTCCATGTAGGTGATCCAGATCGGCAGGGCCAGGCCACCGCCGGTCTCCTTGTCGCCGAGCTTGCGCGGCGTGTCGTACCCGATCCACGCAACCGCGGTCATCGTCGGCTGGAATCCGGCAAACCAGGCGTCCAGCGAATCGTTCGTGGTGCCGGTCTTGCCATAGAGATCGGTGCGCTTGAGCGTCGCTTGTGCCTTGGCTGCCGTGCCGCCGCTCGCGACTGACTGCAGCAGGCTGTCCATGATGTACGCGTTTCGCTGCGGGATCGCGCGCATCGACTCGTTGAGCAGCGGAGGCTGCCTGTCGACGAGGACCTTGTCCTTGTGGTCGGTCACGCGCGTCACGAGGTACGGGTTCACGCGGTAGCCGCCATTGGCGAAGACTGAATAGGCTGTCACCATCTGCATCGGCGTGACCGAGCCGGCGCCGAGCGCCATCGGAAGATACGCGGGATGCTTCTCACGCTCGAAGCCGAAGTTGGTGATCCAGTCTTGCGCATAGCGCGTTCCGATCGACTGCAGGATGCGGATCGACACCATGTTCTTCGACTTCATCAGTGCGCGCCGCATCGGCATCGGACCTTCGAACTGGCCGTCATAGTTCTTCGGCTCCCAGGGCTGGCCGCCTGTGGTGCCTGCATCGAAGAACAGTGGCGCGTCATTGATCACCGTGCTGGGCGTGAAGCCCTTTTCGAGCGCGGCGGAGTAAATGAAGGGCTTGAAGCTGGAACCCGGCTGGCGCCAAGCCTGCGTCACGTGATTGAACTTGTTCTTGTCGAAGTCGAAGCCACCCACCATGGCCTTGACCGCGCCGTCGCGCGGATCCGTTGCGACGAACGCGCCTTCGACTTCCGGCAACTGCGTGATCTCCCAACTGCCCTTCGGCGTCTTGACGACGCGGATCACGGCCCCACGTCGGATCTTGATGTTGGGCGGTGCCTTGTCAGAGAGTCCCGACTGGGCGGGCTTCAAGCCCTCTCCGACGATCTGGACAGCATCGCCGTTGCCCCGGACTGCATTGATCTCCTTGGCGTTGGCCTTGAGCACCACGGCCGACATCACATCGCCGTTGTCAGGATGATCGGCGAGCGCATCGTCCACGGCTTCGTCGAGTTCCTTTGGGTCGTTGGGAAGGTCGACGAACTTCTCGGGGCCGCGATAGATCTGCCGGCGCTCGTAATCCATGATGCCCTTGCGAAGCGCGCGGTAGGCGGCGGCCTGATCGGCCGCGACCAGCGTCGTGTAGACCTTGAGCCCCCGGGTGTAGGTGCTGTCGCCGTACTGTGCGTACATCAATTGGCGAACCGTTTCGGCGACGTATTCCGCATGCAGCCGCGATGGGTCGGCCGCGTCACGCAGATGCAGGTCTTCCTTTTTGGCTTCTGCCGCTTGCTCGGCGGTGATGAAACCGGCTTCCTGCATGCGATCGATCACATAGAGCTGCCGCGCGCGGGCACGCGAAGGATTGTTGACGGGGTTGTTGGCGCCCGGTGCCTTTGGCAGGCCAGCCAGCATCGCGGCCTGCGCAATCGTGATGTCCTGGAGCGGCTTGCCGAAATAAGCTTCAGATGCGGCAGCGAACCCGTACGCCCGATTTCCGAGATAAATCTGATTCACATAAATCTCGAGAATCTGGTCCTTCGTCAGAAGGTGTTCCAGCTTGAAGGTCAGAAGAACTTCATAAACCTTACGGGTCAGTGTTTTTTCAGAGCTCAGGTAAACATTTCTCGCTACCTGCATCGTGATGGTCGATGCGCCCTGGCTTTTCACGCGGTTCAGATTTGCGATTCCTGCGCGAAGCATTCCCTTGTAATCGACGCCTCCGTGGTCATAAAAGCGTGCGTCTTCTGCAGCGAGCACAGCATCCTTCATGACCTTCGGAACGGTGGAAATCGGCGTCAGATTTCGCCGCTCTTCACCGAATTCGCCGATCAAAATTCCTTCGGACGAGAACACGCGAAGCGGCAGCTTCGGCCGATAGTCAGAAAGCTCCGAAATATCGGGAAGATTGGGATAGGCCACGGCGAGCGCGACAGCGATGATGCAGACCACGGCGACCACGCCGGCGACCGCGATCCCGAAGGCCCACAGTACGATCCGCATCAACCATGTCAGCCACGTCGAACGCTTGGGAGGAGGGGCTTTTGCAGGCCCTTTGGGTCGGGATGTGTCGGGCATTGAGGCTGTCGGAGTCTGGCGAGCATTATAAAAACGCGGTCCGTGGAGCCGGTCGCTTCGTAGCAGTTAGGACCCAAGTACTCTTATTTGTGACGAAAGTTGCAGAAGGGAACTGTTACGTCGACTTTTGACAACGATTGGCGCTGTAGGCGCGATCCTGCGCTTGGTTGGCACTGGGGCTTACTGCTAGCATGCAACCACACGCAAATTTTTCCAATCGTTACAAACGGATGGGATCGAACTTGATTGACCTGGGATCGTTATTTCGCCGTCAGCCCGCGCCATTGCTCGGGCTGGACGTCAGTTCTTCCAGCGTCAAGCTTGTGGAACTCGGCCGCGACGCCAGCGGCAAGCTCGTGCTTGAGCGTTGCGCCATCGAGCCGCTGGAGCGTGGTTGGATCACCGACGGCAATGTCGAGAAGTTCGACGAAGTCGCCGAGGCTGTACGACGCGTCGTGCGCAAGAGCGGCACCCGCACCAAGAACGTGGCCCTGGCCCTGCCGCCGTCTGCCGTCATCACCAAGAAGATCGTTCTGCCGGGTGGCATGAGCGAGCAGGAACTCGAGATTCAGGTCGAGTCCGAGGCCAACCAGTACATCCCCTTTTCGCTGGACGAGGTGAGCCTCGATTTCTGCGTGATGGGGCAAAGCGCCAGTTCCGCCGGCGATGTCGAAGTGCTCATCGCCGCTTCGCGCAAAGAAAAGGTCCAGGATCGCCAAGGCCTGGCTGAGGCGTCCGGGCTGAAGGCCGTGATCCTCGACGTCGAATCCTACGCATCGCGCCTCGCGACCGCACGGTTGATCGAGCAGTTGCCCGCTCAGGGGCACGACGCTGTCGTGGCCCTGTTCGAGGTCGGTGCCTTTACCACCAGCATGCAGGTCCTGAAGAATCAGGAAGTCCTGTATGACCGCGATCAGGCTTTTGGTGGCGCGCAACTCACGCAGCTCATCGTGCGGCAATACGGCTTCTCCGCCGAAGAGGCCGAAGCCAAGAAGCGCAGCGGCGATCTGCCGGAAGACTACGGCTCCGGTGTGCTCAAACCCTTCGTTGCGAGCATCGCCCAGGAAATCGCGCGCGCGCTTCAATTCTTCTTCACGAGCACGCCGCACAACCGCGTTGACTACGTGCTGCTGGCGGGAGGCTCTGCGTCGCTGCCCGGTCTGACCAGCGCCGTCACACGCCAGACTTCGTTCGCGTGTTCGCTCGTGAATCCCTTCGACGGCATGGAAATCGGCAGCAGCATTCGCGAGAAGAAAGTGCGTCGTGAGGCACCGTCCTACCTGACGTCCTGTGGCCTCGCGATGCGGAGGTTTCTGCAGTGATCCTCATCAACCTGCTTCCCCACCGCGAGGCGGCGCGTAAGCGCCGTCGAGAGACCTTCTACGCCACATTGGGCTTGGCCGCGGTCGCTGGTGTGCTGATCGCTGGCGGGGCCTACCTTTGGTTCCAGGCGCAAATCTCCAATCAGCAGGACAAGAACGGCATCCTGCAGTCGGCAATCACCAAGCTCGATGCCGAGATCAAGGAAATCTCGACACTGCAGGCGGAAATTGCCGCTCTTCGGGCGCGCCAGCAGGCCGTGGAAGACTTGCAGGGCGACCGAAACATGCCTGTGCATCTGCTGAACGAACTCGTTCGTCAGTTGCCGGACGGTGTCTACCTGACCAGCATGAAGCAGGACAACCAGACAGTCACGCTGCAGGGCATGGCCCAATCGAACGAGCGTGTGTCCGAGTTGCTGCGCAATCTCGGCAACAACAGCCCGTGGCTGGTGAAGCCTGAACTGGTCGAGATCACGTCGACCAACATCAACCTCAGTCCCCGCGATCAGCGCCGTGTCGCCAACTTCACGATGCGCATTGGCCTGAAGCGGCCCACCGACGCTCAGAAGCCGGCCGCCGGGGCCATCCCGCCAGCCAAGGGGTAAGCGTCATCATGGCAACCAAACGCTCCTCTCCCAAGATCGATGTCGGGGCCGCACTGCGGAGCTTCGGCGAGCAATTCCAGGGCCTCAATCCGAACGATCCTTCGGCTTGGCCTGCTATCCCGCGCTATGCGTTGTGTGTCGCCGTGGCTGCCGCGGTGGTCGTGGCGCTCTGGTTCGTCTGGCTCACCAATTCGAACGACGAACTGGAGGCGGCACGCGCAAAGGAAGTCACCCTCAGGGCGGACTATCAGAAGAAGGTCGCCCAGGCAGCCAACCTCGAACTGCTGAAGAAGCAGCGCGAGCAAGTTCAACAGTACGTCACGCTGCTCGAAAAGCAGCTTCCCAGCAAGGCTGAAATGGACGCATTGCTGTCGGACATCAACCAGGCCGGTCTTGGTCGCAGTCTCCAGTTCGAGCTGTTCAGGCCTGGGCAGGTTTCGGTCAAGGACTACTACGCCGAGCTCCCGATCGCGGTGCGTGTGACCGGGCGCTATCACGACATGGGCGCTTTCGCCGCCGACGTCGCGAACCTCTCGCGCATCGTGACCTTGAACAATCTGTCCGTGACACCGACGAAGGAGGGGGGTCTCGTGATGGATGCGACCGCCCGGACCTATCGCTATCTGGATGAGCAAGAGCAGAACATGCAGAAGCGCGCAGCCGCCGGGGCGAAGAAGAAATGAGAACGCTCGGATTCCTAGGGCTCTGTGCCGCCGTCGTGGGCCTGAGCGGTTGCTTTGGTTCGGATCAGGATGAACTGCGTACCTGGATGACCGAGCAGCGTGCGCAAGTCAAGCCGAATGTGCCGCCCATCGCCGAACCCAAGAAGTTCACGCCGCAGGCTTACACCGAGGCCGGCGCTGTCGAGCCGTTCAACATGCAGAAGTTGACGCAGGCTCTTCGCCGTGATTCGAACCAGCCGAGCACGTCGGGCCTGATCGCTCCTGAGCTGACTCGCCGCAAGGAGGCGCTGGAAGCCTTCCCGCTCGACTCCATGGCGATGGTGGGCAGCCTCAATCGAAACGGACAACCGGTTGCCCTGATCAGCGTGGACAAGCTGCTCTATCAAGTGAAGGTGGGCAACTACCTGGGACTCAACTACGGGAAGATCACCCGTATCACCGAAACCGAACTCGCCTTGCGTGAAATCGTGCAGGACGCCGCCGGTGAATGGATCGAACGCGTGGCGACGCTGCAGTTGCAAGAGAGGACGAAATGAATCAACAAAAATCGATGCTCGCGCACTGGCTGCGCGCTTTGGGTGCGGCTGTCCTGGCATTCAGTGCCGCGGCCATCGTGCATGCCCAGAACGCCATCGAGTCGGTCACGAGTTCGATGCAGTCGGGTTCGGAGGTCGTCCGGATCGATTTCTCGAAGCCACTTACTGCGCCGCCCACCGGGTTTGCCATCCAGACGCCAGCTCGTGTTGCGCTCGATTTCCCGGGCGTGACGAACGCGATCGGTCGCTCTGCCATCGATGTCAATCAGGGCAATCTGCGCTCGATCAATGTGGTCCAGGCCGGCGAACGTACGCGCCTCGTGCTGAACCTCAAGCAAGCGACTGCGTACAAGACCGAGATCCAGGGCAATTCCCTGCTAGTTGCGCTGGAGCCCGTGCCCGGTGTTGCGCTGGCGCAGTCGGCGCAGGGTGCGTTCGCGGAAAACCGCAATCGGGACATGCTGCCGTTGAAGGATGTCGACTTCCGTCTCGGCTCCGACAACACCGGTCGCGTGATCGTCGATCTGGCCAATAACCAGGTTGGCGTGGACATTCGCCAGCAGGGCAAGAACCTCGTCGTGGAGTTCACCAAGTCGACGTTGCCAGAAGGTCTGCGCCGCCGGCTCGACGTGGCCGATTTCGGCACGCCGGTTCAGATGGTGACGACCCAGCAAGTGGGCGACCGCGTGCGCATGACCATCGAGCCCAAGGGCGAGTGGGAGCACAGCGCCTATCAAAGCGAAAACCAGTTCGTTGTCGAAGTTCGGCCGCGCAAGATCGACCCGACCAAGCTGACCCAGGGCGTTGGCTACAGCGGCGAAAAGCTCTCGCTGAACTTCCAGAACATCGAAGTCCGCTCGCTGCTCCAGGTGATCGCCGATTTCACGAACTTCAACATCGTGACGTCTGATTCGGTCACGGGCGCACTGACCCTTCGCCTGAAGGACGTGCCATGGGATCAGGCGCTCGACATCATCCTGCAGGCCAAGAACCTCGGTATGCGCAAGAACGGCAGTGTCCTCTGGATTGCTCCGAAGGATGAAATCAACGCCAAGGAAAAGCTGCAGTTCGAGGCGGAAAACGCCATCCAGAATCTGGAGCCGCTGCGCACGCAATCCTTCCAGCTCAACTACACCAAGGCTGTGACGATCGCCCAGGGCCTCACCGGTACCGGCACCGCCAGTGGCGGCGGAGGCGGCGCGGGCTCGACGACCCGAATCCTGAGCCCGCGCGGTAGCGTGCTGGCCGAAGCGCGGACCAACCAGCTCTTCGTGTCGGACATCCCGTCGCGCCTTGCACAAGTGGCCGAGCTGATCCAGAAGCTCGACGTGCCGGTCCGGCAGGTTCTGATTGAAGCCCGGATCGTCGAGGCTTCGGATACCTTCGGCAAATCACTCGGTGTGAAGATGGGCGGCGGTGTCATCAATAACAACAACAGCGTGGGCACCTTCCCGTCTGTGACCGGTGGCGGCACGACTGGCAGCACGACGCTGAACGCGGACGGCACCATTTCGACGACGCGGACCAACACGCTGCCGACTGTGACGTTCCCTTCGTTCACGCAGGGTAACTTCGTCAACCTGCCATCCACTGGCGTGTCTGGCAACGGCAACGCACCGGGCACTTTCGCGATCTCGCTGTTCAACTCGGCGTTCTCGCGGATGCTGAACCTCGAAATCTCTGCCTTGGAAGCGGACGGCAAGGGCAAGGTGGTGTCCAGCCCGCGAGTGGTGACGGCTGACCAGACCAAGGCGCTCATTGAACAGGGTACGGAACTGCCGTATCAGGTTGCAACTTCGAGCGGCGCGACCTCGATCGCATTCCGCAAGGCCAACCTCAAGCTCGAGGTGACGCCCCAGATCACGCCCGAAGGCAACATCATCCTGACGCTGGACGTCAACAAGGACACGGTGGGTCAGGCGACCACCGCAGGCTTCGCGATCAACACGAAGCATGTGCAGACCGAGGTGCTGGTCGAGAACGGCGGCACGGTTGTCATTGGTGGTATCTTCGAGCTCACCGAAACCAACGACGAATCGCGCATACCGGTGCTGGGTGAAGTGCCCTATCTCGGCGCACTGTTCCGTACGCGCAATCGCGTTGCCAACAAGACCGAAATGCTCGTCTTTATCACCCCGAAGATGATTACCGACCGTAACGCCGCGCGTTGACGCGCGGTGTTCGCAGCACCGCGTGGCGGTCGCACTCGTCGGATTGCCCGGCGCCGGCAAATCTGCAGTGGGCCGGCGCCTCGCGCAACGTCTCGAACTCCCGTTCATCGATAGCGATCATGTGATCGAGGAGCGGATCGGCTGCTCGATCCGCGACTACTTCGAGCGGGAAGGGGAAACGAAGTTTCGGGACCTTGAGCAGGCTGTCATTGCCGAGCTCGCCGCGGCGCCTCACGGCATTGTTGCGACGGGTGGCGGCGCCGTTCTGCGGGAGGCCAACCGGGCCGCCTTGCGTTCGGGCTTTCACGTGATCTACCTTCGGTCGGCGCCGGAAGACCTGTTTCGGCGTCTCCGGCATGATGTCAAGCGCCCGCTCCTGCAAGTCGCCGACCCGCTCGGGCGGTTGCGCGAACTGTATGGCGCCCGAGACCCGCTGTATCGCGAGACGGCCCACGACATCGTCGAAACCGGGCGTCCGACGGTCGCGATGCTGGTCAACATCATCGTGATGCAACTTGAACTCGCGGGCATCGCGTCTCCGCCGCCCGGCACCGATCTTCCCGACTGACAGAGCGTGTTTGGGCATGCACCTAAACTCGGGGCATGCCATTGTCCGCCCCACCTGAAAGCGTCGAGATCCAACTCGGCGACCGGAGTTACCCGATCCTGATCGGCAGCGGCTTGCTCGGCGAGCCGGGCAGTTACGCTGCACTCCCTTCGGCCGCCACGGCGCTGATCGTCACGAACACCACCGTCGCGCCGCTCTACGCCGAGACTTTGCGGGCGGCGCTTGCGAATCGATTCCGCACCGTTCACCTGCTCGAACTGCCGGATGGCGAAGCGTACAAAGACTGGCAGACGCTGAATCTCATCTTCGATGCATTGCTTTCTCATGGGTGCGATCGCAAGACGGTGCTCTTCGCGCTCGGCGGTGGCGTCGTCGGAGACATGACGGGCTTTGCCGCAGCGAGCTACATGCGAGGCGTGCCGTTTGTCCAGGTCCCGACGACCTTGCTGGCGCAAGTCGATTCTTCGGTGGGCGGCAAGACGGCCATCAATCACCCGCTCGGCAAGAACATGATCGGCGCGTTCTATCAGCCGCGGCTGGTGCTGTGCGACCTGTCGACGCTCGCAACGCTCCCGCCGCGCGAACTCAGCGCCGGCCTCGCGGAGATCATCAAGTACGGGCCGATCCATGACATGGCGTTCATGGACTGGATCGAAGCAAACATCGATGCGATGGTCGCGCGAGATCCCTCGGCATTGGCACACGCGGTCAAGCGCAGTTGCGAGATCAAGGCCGAAGTCGTTGGGCAGGACGAGCGCGAAACCGGCCTGCGCGCCATCCTGAATTTCGGCCACACGTTCGGACATGCCATCGAATCGGGTCTGGGCTATGGCGAATGGTTGCACGGCGAGGCGGTCGGCTGTGGCATGGTCATGGCGGCGCATCTTTCGCAGCGTCTCGGCGGCGTGGATGAAGCCTTCGTGCAGCGCCTCACCGCATTGATCCGGAAAGCAGGGCTGCCGGTTGTCGGGCCTGCGCTCGGCGCGGAGCGCTATCTCGAACTGATGCGCATCGACAAGAAATCCGAAGCCGGTGAGATCCGGTTCGTCGTGATCGACAAGCCGGGCTCGGCCGTCATGCGAGGTGCGCCCGACGCCATGGTGCGTGAGGTGCTCGCGCAGTGCTGCGAGAAGAACTGAGCGGCGCGCATGAGCCTCGCGCCCTACGCCAGCCATGCGTCGCTTTCGCGCGGACGCAGGCACGCCGAAGTGCCGGCTCCCACGCGCGATGCGTTCCAGCGCGATCGCGATCGCATCGTGCATTCGACCGCCTTCCGGCGCCTGGTCTACAAGACGCAGGTGTTCCTCAATCACGAGGGCGATCTTTTCCGGACTCGCTTGACGCACTCGCTCGAAGTGGCTCAGCTTGGCCGCTCGATCGCGCGGGCGCTCCGGCTCAATGAGGATCTCGTCGAGGCCATTGCGCTCGCGCACGATCTCGGGCACACGCCGTTCGGCCATGCGGGCCAGGACGCGCTCGATGCCTGCATGCAGGACCACGGCGGTTTCGAGCACAACCTGCAGAGCTTGCGGGTGGTGGATGAACTCGAGCACCGTTACCCCCGATACGACGGGCTCAATCTGAGCTTCGAGACGCGCGAGGGGATCCTCAAACACTGTTCGCGCGCCAATGCGGAGCGCCTCGAAGCCGCAGAGCCGGACGGTGTGGCCCGGCGGTTCTGCGATCGCACGCAGCCCAGTCTGGAGGCGCAACTCTGCAACCTGGCGGACGAGATCGCCTACAACGCGCACGACATCGACGACGGCGTCAGGTCCGGGCTGATCGATATTGAACTGCTCAGCGAACTTGCCCTGTTCGAGCGCTATCGCAAGGAGACACTCGATGAGCACCCGGCGCTTCGCGGAAGGCGGGTGCTCTACGAAGCGATCCGTCGCATGCTCAGCGCGCAGGTATACGACGTCATCGACGCCACTTCCGTGGCCGTCCGGTCGGCGTCGCCTGCTGATGCGGATGCGGCGCGAAAAGCGGGGCCGCTTGTTCTCTTCAGCGAGTCCATGCGCCGCGAATCCTCCGCGCTCAAGCGCTTCCTGTTTCGCAATCTGTACCGGCATCCGCGGGTCATGGCGACGACCGAACAGGCGAAGGAGGTCGTCCGCGCCCTGTTCGAGGGCTATCTTGCCGATGCCGCTCAGATGCCCGAACGCTACGCGGAGCGCACGGACCGGCATCGGGCGGTGGCGGACTATATTGCCGGGATGACCGATCGTTTTGCGATCCGTGAGTACGAGCGTTTGACCGGACGGCGGTGGGTCGAATGAGCAGCACCACTCGCACGGGCGTCCATGTGCCTGTCGCCGCCCTTGCCGTCGTGACCGCAGGGGTGGCCGCCGCGCTGCATATCGGCAAGCTGCCGCCGGCGGTACCGGCCCTTCAGGCGGGGCTGGGGATTGGCCTGGTCGAGGCGGGGTTCCTGTTGTCGCTGGTGCAGCTCGCCGGCATGACCCTGGGCATCTTCGTCGGATTGGCCGCGGACACGATCGGCCTGCGCCGAAGCATGATTTCCGGTCTGACGCTTGTCTCGGCGGCGAGTTTCCTGGGAGGGTTCGTCGGCATATCCATCCATGACAAGGCGCAGGCGCTGCCTTTGCTTCTCGTGTTGCGCGCCCTGGAAGGATTCGGTTTTCTCCTGGCAGTCATGCCCGGCCCGGGATTGATTCGTTCCGTTGTGCCGCCGAGCGCGGAGAAGGCGGCCATGGGGCTCTGGGGTGCGTACATGCCTCTAGGGGTCGCGCTGGCCCTGCTTGCAGGTCCGGTGTTCATCGCGTGGCTCGACTGGCCGGATTGGTGGCTGGGGTTGGCCCTTCTTTCGCTGGCCGCGGCTGCATGGGTGGCCTGGGTCGTGCCCGGCGACAGCGTGCGGGCGCATGCCTCCAGCGGAATTGCCGAAGCATGGCCGAAGCGCCTGCGCGAGACCGCAGGCGCCAGCGGCCCTTGGACGCTCGCACTCGCCTTTGCCGTCTATTCATCGCAATGGATGGCGGTCATCGGATTCCTGCCGGCGATCTACGTCGATGCTGGTGTACCGGCAAGCTGGACGGCCGCGCTGACGGCCTTCGCGGCGGCGACGAACATCGTGGGCAACGTGACAGGCGGTCGCCTGCTGCAGCGCGGCGTCGCACCGGATCGCCTGCTTCGCCTGGGCTTTGGGGTGATGGCGCTCGGCGGCATCGCTGCGTTCGCGCAGATAGGCGCGCCGCAGGGGGTGCTAAGCCTTCCGCCGCTACTCCGCTACCTGGCCGTGTGCATGTTCTCGCTGGCCGGGGGCATGGTGCCTGCCACCCTGTTCATGCTGGGCGTCCGGCTCGCTCCGGGCCCCTCGACCGTATCGACCACGATTGGCTTCATGCAGCAGGCGTCGTCGCTCGGCCAGTTCGTTGCGCCGCCGTTCGTCGCGTGGATCGCGCATCGCGCGGGCGGCTGGCAGTGGACTTGGGTGGTGACACTTGCATGTTCGCTGATGGGCATCGCCCTGGCCAACCGGCTGTCGCCGGCCTTACCGAGAGCGGGCACCGCATGAACTCATCGCCCGCTGTTTCCGCCCCGCAGGCCCAGGCCGATACGCGCCGCTGGCTCGAGCGTGCCGTGATCGGGCTCAACCTGTGTCCGTTTGCGAAGGCCGTGCATGTCCGCGGACAAGTCCACTATGCGGTGTACCCGTCACCCGACGAATCCGGGTTGATCGATGCGCTCGTCGATGAGGCGAGGGCGCTTCGCGACATAAGCGCCTCCGAAAGAGATACGACGCTCCTGATTGCGCCCAACACCTTGACCGATTTTCTCGACTTCAACGATTTCCTTGCGCGTGCCGAACGGCAGCTCGCGGGCGAAGGCTTCGACGGCGAACTCCAGTTGGCCAGCTTTCACCCGCATTTCCAGTTTGCCGGCACGGAGGCGGACGACATCACGAATGCGACCAACCGGGCGCCGTACCCCACGCTGCATCTGCTGCGCGAGGAGAGCGTGGATCGCGCGGTCGAAGCCTTTCCGGACGCCGAGGCCATCTTCGGCCGCAACATGGAGACCCTCGAAAACCTCGGCCCTGCAGGGTGGGAGGCGCTTGACGTCGGCCCGGGAGCGGCGCGATGAGCAAGCTCGCAAAGTCGGAAAAGGTAGCCAAGGCCGAAGCCGAAGTCCTGGGCGAGCTGCGTCCGGGACAGTCGGTCGAACTGCTCAAGGAACTCCACATCCTTACCCGCGAAGGCCGGCTCAACCAGGATTCGCGGCGAAAGCTCAAGCAGGTGTATCACCTGTTCCAGTTCATCGAGAAGCTGCTTCAGGAGCTACCGGGTGACGGGGCAGGGGCGACGCTGGCCGACCATGGCGCGGGCAAGTCGTATCTTGGATTCATCATCTACGACCTGTTCTTCAAGGCGCGGGGCGGCGGACATGTGTACGGCATCGAGACGCGCGCGGATCTGGTCGACAAGTCGCGGGCATTGGCAGGGCGATTGCACTTCGAGCGCATGTCATTCCTCAACCTGACCGTGGCCGAATCTGCGACCGCCACCGAACTGCCCGAGCGAATCGACGTGGTCACTGCGCTGCATGCCTGCGACACCGCCACCGACGACGCCATCGCGTTCGGGTTGGCCAAGCATGTGCGTTTCATGGTGCTGGTGCCGTGTTGCCAGGCCGAAGTCGCCGCTTGCCTGCGCCAGACCAAGGCGCTCGCGTTGTCGCGCACGCCGCTGGCCGAGCTGTGGCGGCATCCGCTGCATACGCGCGAGATCGGCAGCCAGCTCACCAATGTGTTGCGGTGCCTCTACCTCGAGGCGCATGGCTACCAGGTGACGGTGACCGAGCTCGTCGGCTGGGAGCACAGCATGAAGAACGAGCTCATCATTGCCCGACATACCGGCCAGCGAAGGGCGAGCGCCGCAGCGAGGCTGCGTGAATTGCTGGCCCAGTTCGGCCTCGAGTCGCTGATGGAGACGCGCTTCAGGCTGTCCTGAACCAACAGACCCCGCGCCATGGCCCGCCTGCCCCGTCTCACGCTGGCTGATCAGCCGCACCACATCGTCCAGCGCGGCAACAACCGGCAGCCGATCTTCATGGACAGTGCGGATCACCAGATGATGCTGGGCCTCCTGGGCGAGAACGCGGTGCGCCACGGCGTCGCCATCCATGCCTACGTCCAGATGGAAAACCATCTTCACCTGCTGGCCACGCCTTCCACGGCTGATGGGCTGCCACAGTGGGTTCAGGCCGTCGGAAGGCGCTACGTGCGCTACTTCAATGACCGGCACGGACGCACGGGTACGTTGTGGGAGGGGCGCTACAAGTCGACCCTGATCCAGCCCGAGCGCTACCTGCTGGCCTGCATGGCCTATATGGACCTCAATCCGGTGCGCGCAGGGCTGGTTGCGGATGCCCGCGACTATCTGTGGTCGAGCTATGGTCACTACGCTGGACTGCGCCACGACAAGCTGCTGACGCCGCATCCTCTTTACTGGGCGCTTGGCAACACGCCGTTCGCGCGCGAAGCCGCCTACGCTGAGTTGGTGCGCGCGGGGATTTCCGAGGCCGATCGGGTGCTGCTCACTGAAGGCGTACTCCGCGGTTGGGCCGTTGGCGACCGCCACTTCCTCGAATCGTTACAAAAAACCACAGAGCGACGCATTCGAAAGGCGCGCCCCGGACGGCCTCGTTTGCCGCGTGAGTCAAGCTCATAAGTGCCTGAACCCTAGGCTAAGCAACGGCCTGTTGCTCCTGTTTTTGATGTGTCCCCATTTAAATGTTGACAAATAGGGGCAACATTTAAATCTGATCTGACCCCAATTAAACCGTTTGGCATTATTTGTGCAAAGCAATATGCTCCGTTTCCCTGCGAAAACTGAAGGAGCACGCCATGACGACGGCTGCCGAGATCGAGCATCTCCAACAACACGGTCTTTATTCCGCCGCTGACGAACATGACGCCTGCGGCGTCGGCTTCGTGGCGCACATCAAGGGCGAAAAGAGCCACGCCATCGTTGGCCAGGCGCTCAAGATCCTCGAAAACCTCGATCACCGCGGCGCAGTCGGCGCCGACAAGCTCATGGGGGACGGCGCTGGCATCCTGATCCAGCTCCCCGATGTGCTCTATCGCGAGGAGATGGCAAAGCAGGGCGTCACTCTTCCTCCCCCTGGGGAATACGGCGTCGGAATGATCTTTCTGCCGAAGGAGCATGCATCCCGCGAAGCCTGCGAGCAGGAGCTGGAGCGCGCCGTCAAGGCCGAAGGCCAGGTTCTCCTTGGCTGGCGCGATGTGCCGGTCAATCACGAAATGCCGATGTCGCCGACGGTGCGCGCCAAGGAGCCGCTCCTGCGACAGATCTTCATTGGCCGCGGCAACGACGTGATCGTGCAGGACGCGCTGGAGCGCAAGCTGTATGTGATCCGCAAGACCGCCAGCGCCAACATCCAGCGCCTGAAGCTCAAGCACAGCAAGGAGTACTACGTTCCGAGCATGTCGAGCCGCACAGTGGTCTACAAGGGCCTGCTGCTCGCTGACCAGGTCGGCACCTACTATCTCGACCTGCAGGACAAGCGCTGCGTCTCGGCGCTCGGCCTCGTGCATCAGCGCTTTTCGACCAACACCTTCCCTGAGTGGCCGCTGGCCCACCCGTACCGCTATGTCGCGCACAACGGCGAAATCAACACGGTCAAGGGCAACTACAACTGGATGAAGGCACGCGAAGGCGTGATGTCCTCCCCGGTGCTGGGCGCTGACCTGCAGAAGCTCTACCCGATCAGTTTCGCCGGTCAGTCCGACACCGCGACGTTCGACAACTGCCTCGAACTGCTCACGATGGCTGGTTACCCGATCAGCCAGGCCGTGATGATGATGATCCCCGAGCCGTGGGAACAGCACGCCACCATGGACACGCGCCGCCGCGCGTTCTATGAATACCACGCAGCGATGTTGGAGCCGTGGGACGGCCCTGCGTCGATCGTCTTCACCGACGGCCGCCAGATCGGCGCCACGCTCGACCGCAACGGCCTGCGTCCCTCGCGCTACTGCGTGACCGACGACGACCTCGTCATCATGGGTTCCGAGTCCGGCGTGCTGCCGGTGCCCGAGCAGAAGATCGTCCGCAAGTGGCGTCTGCAGCCCGGCAAGATGTTCCTGATCGACCTGGAGCAGGGCCGCATGATCGACGACGAGGAGGTCAAGGCCACCCTCGCGAACAGCAAGCCCTACAAGCAGTGGATCGAGAACCTGCGCATCAAGCTCGACAGCGTCGAAGCCGAGCCTGTGCAGCCGCTGACCAGCGAAGTCAAGCTGCTCGACCGCCAGCAGGCCTTCGGATACACGCAGGAAGACATCAAGTTCCTGATGAGCCCGATGGCTGCGGCCGGCGAAGAAGGCATCGGCTCCATGGGCAACGACAGCCCGCTGGCCGTGCTCTCCAACAAGAACAAGCCGCTCTACAACTACTTCAAGCAGCTGTTCGCGCAGGTGACGAACCCGCCGATCGACCCGATCCGCGAAGCGATCGTGATGTCGCTGGTGTCCTTCATCGGCCCGAAGCCGAACCTGCTGGACATCAACCAGGTCAACCCGCCGATGCGGCTCGAAGTGAGCCAGCCGATCCTCGACTTCGCCGACATGGCGAAGCTGCGCGACATCGGCAAGTACACGCAGGGCAAGTTCAAGAGCTACACGCTCGATATCACCTATCCGCTTGCATGGGGCGAAGAGGGCGTCGAAGCCAAGCTCGCGTCGCTGTGCGCCGAGGCGGTCGATGCGATCAAGCTCGGCCACAACATCCTGATCGTGAGCGACCGCAACGTCGGTCCGTCCAAGATCGCGATCCCGGCGTTGCTCGCGCTGTCCGCGGTTCATCAATACCTCGTGCGCGAAGGCCTGCGTACCACGGCCGGTCTCGTCGTCGAGACGGGCTCGGCGCGCGAAGTGCATCACTTCGGCGTGCTCGCCGGCTATGGCGCGGAGGCGGTTCACCCATACCTCGCGATGGAAACGCTGGCTGCGATGCACGAAGACCTCTCGGGCGACTTGAGCGCCGAGAAGGCCATCTACAACTACGTCAAGGCGATCGGCAAGGGCCTGTCCAAGATCATGTCGAAGATGGGTGTCAGCACCTACATGAGCTACTGCGGTGCGCAGTTGTTCGAAGCCATTGGCCTGAACACCGAGACGGTCGAGAAGTACTTCACCGGTACCGCGAGCCGCGTCGAGGGCATCGGTGTGTTCGACATCGCCGAGGAAGCGATCCGCATGCACAAGGCGGCGTTCAGCGACGACCCGGTGCTTGCGCACATGCTCGACGCCGGCGGCGAATACGCCTGGCGCACGCGCGGCGAAGAGCACATGTGGACGCCTGACGCCATCGCCAAGCTGCAGCACAGCACGCGCGCGAACAACTTCAACACGTACAAGGAATACGCGCAGATCATCAACGACCAGAACCGCCGGCATCTCACACTGCGCGGCCTGTTCGAGTTCAAGTTCGATCCGTCCAAGGCGATTCCGGTGGATGAAGTCGAGCCCGCGAGCGAGATCGTCAAGCGCTTTGCAACCGGCGCCATGTCGCTCGGCTCGATCAGCACCGAAGCGCACTCGACGCTCGCGATTGCCATGAACCGCATTGGCGGCAAGAGCAACACCGGCGAAGGCGGCGAAGATCCGGCGCGCTATCGCAACGAGCTCAAGGGCATTCCGATCAAGATGGGCGACACGCTCAAGAGCGTGATCGGCGAATCGAACGTCGAAGTCGACCTGCCGCTGAAGGATGGCGATTCGTTGCGTTCCAAGATCAAGCAGGTCGCTTCGGGCCGCTTCGGTGTCACCGCCGAATACCTGTCGTCGTCCGACCAGATCCAGATCAAGATGGCGCAGGGCGCGAAGCCCGGCGAAGGCGGCCAGCTGCCGGGCGGCAAGGTGTCGCAGTACATCGGCGCGCTGCGCTACTCGGTGCCGGGCGTCGGCCTGATCTCGCCGCCGCCGCACCACGACATCTATTCGATCGAGGATCTGGCCCAGCTGATCCACGACCTGAAAAACGTCGCGCCGCATGCGAGCGTCAGCGTCAAGCTGGTGAGCGAAGTGGGCGTGGGCACCATCGCCGCGGGCGTCGCGAAGTGCAAGAGCGACCACGTCGTGATCGCCGGCCATGACGGCGGCACGGGCGCTTCACCCTGGTCGTCGATCAAGCACGCGGGCAGCCCGTGGGAAATCGGCTTGGCTGAAACGCAGCAGACGCTGGTGCTCAACCGCCTGCGCGGCCGCATCCGCGTGCAGGCCGACGGCCAGATGAAGACCGGCCGCGACGTCGCCATCGGCGCGCTGCTCGGCGCGGACGAGTTCGGCTTCGCGACCGCGCCGCTGGTCGTCGAAGGCTGCATCATGATGCGCAAGTGCCACCT
>JAGIAI010000064.1 GCA_017744935.1 Variovorax sp. | reverse complement strand
GTGGTGGTCGCCGCTGCAGTGCTCCAGCTGCCGCCGGCTCCTGCGGCATTGATCGGCGCAGCGGTGTGCTTCGGTTTGCGCGTTCTCGCGATGAAGCACGGCTGGCAGTTGCCTGTGGCCGATCAGCCCGCCGATCCGTCTGACGATCGGGACGCAGGCAGGTGAGCATGGCCACCGCGAGCTTTCCTTAGAGTGCTCGGTCTCGCATTCCGACCGCCGCGCGGAACTGTGACAGCGACCACCCCTTCGGTAGCAGGAACATCCTGGTCTCCAGTCGATCCAGTTCCCCGGGCGCAAGATCACGGCCCAGATAGGTGAGCTTCTTGTGGCGAAGCTCGGCGAAGCCGGATTCATAGCGCCGGGCCAAGCCGCGCCACAGGGCGTGCGCTCCCGCCGACTGACGCGCGCCCGTTATCAGGCAGATGCCGGAGGCGAGCGCCCAGTCGTAGACCGCCGTCGCGATGCCCAGCCGTTGGTATTGCGCCAGGTAACGCGAATGTGGAGAGCGAAGGTGCCGATCCGCGCGGCGGTCGACTTCGACCAGTCTGTTGAAAACCGTGGAGCCCGCAAGACATCGCCTCTGCATGTCTTCCACGTATGCATAGATCTCACCGTCGGCCTCCCTGACGTGCACCTTGAGGTGAGGGTCGCGAAGGCCGAACGCAGGCAGGCCATGCAGTGGGCTGCCCGCTGTATGAATGCGGTCATAGATGGAGGCAAGCGACCCGCTGCGATCCTCCGAACTGTCGACATCGAGTCGGAGTTCAACGGGTTTGTGAAAAGGAATGCGGAAATGGGGGAACGGCAACGCAAGGATCATGGTGTCAGCCCGTGCAGATGAGGCGGCGTCGATCCAGCGGCCTTGGATGGCGCATCGATTGCCGGCTTCGGCTCGATGCGCAGGTCGTGCGGCACCAGTAGCACGTCACCCTTCGATCGCGAGAGCACGCGGTGTGCCGCGCTCCGGAAAAGGAAGTCCGACAGGCCGAAGCGCCGGCGCCTGCCGACCACGATGAGTTCGGAATCGGATTGCGAACGAGCGCAGTACTCGGCATGGCGCGCATGGAACGACTCGACTTCGGCGTTGCGGTCGAGTGAGCCAGCCACTTCCAGCAGTTTTCTGGAGTCAGGCGCGGAGTCGATCGCCACCAGCATGCGTTGATAGGGATGATTCGCTTCCAGCCGCGCGAACAGGACCGGGCAAGCGACGAGCCGCTGCAGGCGTTCAACAGGGTGCGCGCAGAAAGAGCCCGCGATCAGTCTCTCCCACAATTCGCCGACAACCAGCAGGTCAGTCCAGCGGGCTTCCTCTACGATCGCGTGCAAGTGCCCGGTGGTGTTGGCAACGTTCTTGACGAGAATCTCGAAGCGCGTGTAGATCTCTGAAGCGAGGCGCTTCGCGTCCTGTTCCACATCTGAGGGGATGACGCCCTGAAGATCAGACGGCGCATACATGATCTTCAGCAAGGAGCGCTGTTGCTTCGCAAGCATCCCCGCGCGAAGCACCGCGCGATTGCACTTCGGCGAAAGGTCGGTGATGGCAAGCATGCTGTGAAAGTTCATCGTCGTTCTCCTGGAAGGCTCGCAGCCCCGACCAAGATCGCGGCTGGATCGGGCAGGTGAGGTGGCGTGGGCGCGCCGGCCCTCACCCTGCGCACTGCCTGCGCATCAGATGAAAGCCGTTTACCGGCGGTTGCGCCAGAGGCGGGCTCGCAGTCGTGCGGCACCACGAGAACGTCTGTGCTCGCCAAGCCCAGAATGCGATTTGCGGTGCTTCCGAGGAACAGGTCCCTCAGACGTGACGAGGGGTGCCTTCCAACCACGATGAGCTCGGCGCCGCTGTTCTGCTGTCGCGCGACTGTTTGCCGTGCGGCATCACCGTGTCCTATGGCGGACAGCACGCGATCGTGCTTGGACTTGTAGGAATCCGTTAGCCAGAACATCTTGTCATAGGCATAGCGCCGGCACTCGCTTCGGTATGCATGGATGGCGCGAGCCGAGACCTCGGCATATCGAAGCTTGCCCTCGTAGGCCGTGCTCACCGCGTGGAAGAGTTCGACCTGGGCCCCCTTGCTGAAAGCAAAGCTCGTGTCGACGAGCCTGCGTGACGTCTCGTTGAAGTCGACGGCCACGATCAGGCTGGTGTAGTCATGCGTGGCCGCGCGTTGAACGATGAGAACCGGCCGCTTGGCGGTTCGAAGGATCTGTTCAACCGGCTCGCCAAGGAAGAAGGACCGCAGATCTCTTGCCGGGGCAATGCCCCAGACAATCAGGTCAGCGCAACGCACTTCGGGAAGAAGGTTTTCGACGTGGAAGCATCGGCGGCTCGCTGCACGTGCGCGTATCCCGTGGCGCTGGCTGAGCTGCAGGGCGTGTTGCTCCAATCGGATGGCCGCGTCCTGAACCGGAGGCTCGCCGGGCTGGGCAAAGTAGATGATCTTGATCGTCGCACCGTGCTCCGCGCCGAGCAGGGCTGCGCGAGACAGCGCGTGGTTCCCGCGTTGGGAAAAGTCAGTCACGGCAAGGATGGAGTGAGGGGGCATGGCAAGACCTTTCGACATGGCTAGCGCCAGCCTTTCATCGCGCGGGAGCGCGAGCAGGATGGGCGGAAAGAGTGGGTTGCTCGGTCGAGCGCGGAAGTACGACCTGGTGGTCGAACGACTATCTGGCGTAGTCGCCGGAGGCCTCGGGCTGGTACTGGACGGCCGCAATTTCGGCGGCGCACTCCTCGCCTGTCGGAATCAACCAGCGGGCGACGTCACCGGTCTGCAGGCCCAACAGGCCTGTGCCCAGCGGCGAGAGCACCGAGATGAATCCGGCCGCGGGCTCGGCATCTCCCGGATAGCAGACGGTCACCACCTGGCGACGACGCGTGTATACGTCGACGACTTCGGCACGTGAGTACATCGTGATGACCTCCGGCTTGACGGTGCGCGCACTGGTGATCTCCGCGCCAGCGAGCAGGTCGGCTAGGGGCGCGCTAGAAAACTTCGAGAGACGGGCGAAATCAAGGTCGGTGAGCATGCGCTCGCCGTGAACAACTGACTGCATTGCAGCACTCCATCGAATGCGAAGGCCCGTACGAGATGGACATTCGCGACCGCGCGAGGCTTGTGCCCGGCGGTGGATGGTTGCGCTGAAAAGCGAGAGAGCGGACCGCCGGGCTTACGAATGTGCCGGCGTCGGCTGACGCCAAGCCTTCTTTGCAGCCGCACGTGCGTAGGTCGCCGACAGAAGCAGCGCAGCCAAGGCAACGTGGGTGCAAATCAGGGTGGTGGTCATCAGCACGAGTCTAGGCGGTTTCGTTTCTTACGCAATCGACGGCTCCAATGCCCTCACAGCCTCTGCCAGATTGGGTGTGCCGAAGACGCTGGCGGTGGATCACCGTGCAGCAGTCTGGACCTGCCGGTCGAGCGGAGCGCGCTGAGGACGATTTATGACCTGTTGAAGAAGCTCCGGCTGCGTCGCAGCGGCAGGCGCCACCCTTGGTAGCGATCGAAGACGACGGCTAGTCTCCCCGAGTGACGTGCCTTCCCACGAGGCAGAAGCAGCATCCCCAAACCGGCCACCATAAGAGAAAGCGCACCCTGCAAAGGGGCGCGCTTCAGAACAGCACTACGTCAGTGCATCAGCTGGCCGGCTGGATGGTGAATCTGCCCGACCGGAGGAATGACCAAGTCACATGCCGCGGGAGCCGCAACCTCATGCGGTACGAGAATCCGCCCGGTCGTCTCGGTCTGGACAGTGCAGCCTTGGACGTGCCTGAGCGAAGGGAGGATTGGGATATCGGTCGTCGCCCCCAGGGCAAGGTGCCTCGACGCCGCCAGGAGACCAGCGCCCTGCACGAACTCCTGCACCGCATCCAAGCGCTTCATCCTGCACCGGGAGCTTGCCAAGCTTCCTGGCCTCCTTCGAATTCTTGTGGAAGCTGGTTGCCGGTTCGATGCGGCCAAACGGCACGCAAGGAAGGGTTTCGGACAAATCAATAGCGGGAGTCTTGCTCACGTGGTTTCCTGGTAAGGCGAGGCGCTCACAGGCGGCGCCCACCCTTCGTATAGGGAAGGGCCCAAAAGGCGCTTCGTTTTAGGCCGGGGACCGCGGTCTGAGGCACCGAGAGCACTTTAGGAATGACACGCGCTCTGTTCGACGCCGTTGAGCGGCGGGCCGCGGCACGACGGCCTCAAGTCGGGCCTGGCGATCGTGACCAGAATGGACAGATGGAAGGTGGCGTCTCCGCGGGATCTTCGCGAGTGGTCCCAGCGCGGCTTTCAGAGCACCAATTCGGCGTCCAGGAAAGCTCTCGACGAATTGGCAAGAGCGGCATCCCTGTGGCACTCGACGCGCTCGACACCGCGCTGCTCGACCCGTTGCAGCGCGACGCTTCGCTGACGGTGCGCACATTGGCCGATCAGGTCGGCAGCTCGCCGGCGACCTGCCAGCGCCGCGTCGCGCAGATGCGCGAATCGGGCGTACTGCAGAAACAGGTGGCGATCGTGGATCGCCAGCTCGTCGGGCGGCCGCTCACCGTGTTCGTCTCGGTGGAACTGGACAAGCAGAACGCCGCCCTGCTCACCCAGTTCGAGAAACGCATGGCCGCCGAAGAGGATGTCATGGCGTTCTACGAGGTGTCCTGCGAGTTCGACTTCCTCATCATCGTCAACGCGGAATCCATGGCGCAGTACCACGCCTTCACGCGCGAAGTCTTCTCGTCGAACAACAACGTGCGGGACTTCAAGAGCAGGTTCGCGATGAACTGCTCGAAGTTCGAGACCCGTGTGCCGCTGCCGCCACCGGCGAGCGGGCTCGCCTGAACGGGCGGTTTCAGTTCAGTGCTTCGGCCGGCACGTCGACATCGAGACCTTGTGCCTGCGCGATGAGCCGGGCCGCCGCGTTGGCCGCCATTTCCATCCGCCTGACGTCGCGGTCGCCGAGGTGGTCTCGCGCCTCGAGGCTGAAGCCGCACAGCACGCCGTAGAGGCCTCCATCCGCGAAACGCACCGGCACACCGATATGGGCGCCCAGCACTTCGCAGACCGGCGGCAGGCCGTACTGCGTGCGTACGCGCGCCACGCTCTCCATCACGCTGGGCATGCGGCCGTCGACGATGCGCTGGCAGACGGTCTTGTCGAGTTCGTGCGACTGGCCGACTTCGATGATCGCGTCGTCATCCTTGGCGACCACGTGGCGAAAAACCCGCCGGCCTTCGACGAACTCGCCGACGAAGACCACTTCAAGGTCGATCTGCTCGCGCACGATGCGCAACAGGCCGCCGATCGAACGCTCGATGTATGAAATGCCGTCAGCCCCGTAGGCCTCGGCCGTGACTGCCGCGATGCGTTCCGACCACTCCATGTGATCGCACGCGGGCATCTCGCTCCCTCGTTCCACTGTCAATTTGCTCCTAGGTGCGCAGCATGGTACGCGGGCCCTGTCGCCGACAGGCTTGCGACGGATCAAAAGACATTCGATTTCGTGTCCGGCCGTGGCCAATATCAGACGGCCATCGTTCTTTTGAATACGTTTTTCTTGCAGGCGCGGGCCTGCTCCCGCAGCGACAATGCAACGCGCCCGTGGCCCTGCGTCGCGGGGAAGGAGACTTGGAGACTTCCGTGCAAACGCCCCCGGTATCGGATGGCCAACCCCAGGCAGCGCTGCGTGCGCTGCTGCGCGCGGTGCCGCGGCGATACAGGGCGCCGCCGCTGCCGCCGGGTCTCGAAGCGGCTGTCGCAGCGGGCACCGAGGCCACGCTCGCTTTCACGATCGACGCCGCGCGCGTCGCTGCCGAACGCGGCACCGCGCTGCCGGCATCGCACGGCGAAGCCTTCACCATCGCGCTGGCCGCGCTGATCCGGCGCGCGACGACGCCCGATGGCGGCGATCCGGTCTTCCAGGCGCAAGTGCTGCAGTCCCGCGATGAGCAGGTTCGCGACTGGGTGCAGATCGAGACTTCAGCAGCCGCCGACGCACGGACGCTGCGAACGGCGGTCGATGCCTTCGCGCATCCCGGCAAGCTGCGCGACATGGCCGAGGGCGTGCGGCGCGACGCTTTGTCGCGCCTGCATGCGCTTGTCGCGGCGGGCGAATGGCGCACGCTGGCGCTGGAGGCTGAATCCCTGGTCGCGTCGCTGAACGAAAACGAAGCGACGCTGCGCGGCAGTCTGCGCGACCTCGCGACCCACCCAGCGTTGCAACGGCGCATTCGTGCGGAGGCGATGGCGATGCTGGAACCGGTCCAGCGCTATCGCGCACTGCGCGCCCGCCGCGTGCCGCCGGCGGGGAGCGACATCGCGCTCGACCAGGGCCGTGCGGCCGCGCGCGAGGGCGCGCAGGCCGAGCACGCGGCGGCAGCGGCCCTTCGCCAGGTAGCCGCCTACCTGAACGAGCTGGAGGGCGATCAACGCGGTCCGTACCGGGTGCTGCGCACCCTGCTCACGCCGCGGGAGCTGTCCGGCGGCGGCGACCGGTCCAAGGAGGAATGGGACGCGGCCATCGTGCAAAGCGTCGATGGCGGTCTCTGCGACATCGTGCTGCTGGCCGAGGTCAAGGCGGCCCCTGCCGCCGTCACATCCGACATGCCGCGCCTGCTGCGCGGGCTTGCGCGGCTTGCACAGGCGGACGGCGATGCGTCGTTCACCTTCTCCTCGGTCGATGGCGCCGTGCGGTTGCGCGGCCGTTCGCTGCGCGCGCTCGAACCACTCGGCCCATCGCTGCCGGAGCCGGTGATCTATCTCTGTCCGGCACCGGCGGAGTCGCGTCCCACGCTGCTCGGTGCGGCGGCCAAGGCCGTGCTGCTCTCGGAGGCGGCCAGCCTTGCATTCGCCTGCGCGCTTGCCGACGGCGCCACGCCGCTGCATGCCAGCCTGATGGCCGTCTGGGACGCCCTTCCGCACGAGCTGCGGCTGCGCGCGACGCTGAACCAGTACGACACGGCGCACCGCGCGCGCGACGCGATGCTCTATACAGGGGATCTCATCGCCGCCATCGAACAGACCGGCACGGCGCTTCCTCGACAATCCGCGCCATGACTCATTCGTTCGATTCCCGTCCGGTGCTCATTGCCGGCGGCGGCATCGGGGGCATCGCCCTCGCGCTCACCCTGCATCAGATCGGGGTGCCCTGCATCGTGTTCGAGGCCGTGCCCGAACTGCAGCCGCTGGGCGTCGGCATCAATCTGCAGCCCAACGCGGTGCGCGAGCTGTACGACCTCGGAATCGACGATCGCGCGCTCGACAGCATCGGCATCCAGGCCCGTGAATGGGCGCTGGTCGGACGCAACGGCAACGACATCTATTCGGAGCCGCGCGGCCTGCTCGCGGGCTACCGCTGGCCGCAGTACTCGGTGCATCGCGGGCAGTTGCAGATGCTGCTCTACCGCACGGCACTCGAACGCCTTGGCCCCGATGCGGTCCGGGTGGGCCACCGGGTCACAGGCTATCGCAATGACGAGGGCGGCGTGACTGCGTTCATCGAGACGCGCGAAGGGCAGCGCAAGGAAATCGCAGGCCGCCTGCTGATCGCGGCGGACGGCCTGCATTCGGCGGTGCGCGCGCAGATGCACCCCGGCCAGCCGCCCATCCAATGGGGCGGCGCGATCCTGTGGCGCGGCACGACGCCGGGTGTGCCGATCCGCAGTGGCGCGTCCTTCGTCGGTGTCGGCTCGCTGCGGCACCGCGTGGTGCTCTATCCGATCTCGCCGCCCGATCCGGCGACGGGGCTGGCCACCATCAACTGGATCGCCGAGATCACGGTCGACAACTCCGAAGGGTGGACGCAAGGCGACTGGAACCGCCGCGTTTCGGTGGACGACTTCATCCAGAACTTCGAAGGCTGGAACTACGACTGGCTCGACGTCCCCGCCATGCTGCGCGGCGCGAAGGAGGTCTTTGAATACCCCATGATCGACCGCGACCCGGTGCCCACCTGGGTGGACGGCCGCGTCGCGCTGCTCGGCGATGCCGCGCACGTGATGTATCCGGTGGGCTCCAACGGCGCGAGCCAGGCCATCGTCGATGCGCGCGTGCTGGGTGCGGCGATGCTGGCACACGACGTGACGCCCGCGGCCCTCGATGCCTACAACGACCAGCTCTGCGCCGACATCTCGGCGCTGGTACTGCGCAATCGCGGCGCGGGCCCGTTCGGCATCCTGGGGCTGGTGGATGAGCGCTGCGGTGGCGTGTTCGACGACATCGAGAAAGTCATCCCGGCAGCCGAACGCGACGCCTTCATGGCACGCTACAAGGCCGCGGCCGGCTTCGCGATCGAGACGCTGAACGCGTCGCCGCCGACCATCGCGCCGGGTGTGCGGGTGCACGGCGCGTAGGGCGACGTGTCCCTCGCCTTCCCCGTCTTCATCCAGGGGCTCGCCCTTTCGTTCGGGCTCATCGTCGCGATCGGCGCGCAGAACGCCTTCGTGCTGCGCCAGGGCCTGCGGCGCGAGCACGTAGGCAGCGTGGTGCTGTTCTGCGCAGTCGCGGATGGCGTGCTGATCGCGGCGGGGGTGCTCGGCATGGCGCATGCGCTCGGGGAACGTCCCGGCCTGTCTCGCGCGCTGGCCCTGGCCGGCGCAGCCTTTCTCGCCGCCTATGGCGTTCAGGCGCTACGCCGTGCGCGCGGCGCGCACAGCCTGCGGGCGGCGGAGGGAACAGGCACTGCCGGTCGTGCCGCCGTGCTGGCGCAAGCGGCCGCCTTCACGCTGCTGAACCCGCATGTGTATCTCGACACCGTACTGCTGGTCGGCAGCATCGGCGCCCAGCAACCCGTGGGCTTGCGAGGCTGGTTCGTGGCCGGCGCGAGTGCGGCGAGCCTCTTCTGGTTCGGGCTTCTGGGCTACGGCGCGCGATGGCTTGCGCCCTGGTTCGCACGGCCGAAGGCCTGGCAGATGCTCGACGGTCTGGTGGGCCTGACCATGCTCGCGCTCGCCGTGCTGCTGGTGCGCGGTGCCCTTATCGGCTTCTGACGCCGGGCGCCTCCGTGTGGGTCAACCCGCGCGCCCGAACCACACGAACGACAGCACTGCCGCCGCAATCGCGAACACCGCCGAGATCAGCGTGACCACGCCGGACATTTCCGTCTCCCGTGTCAGCACCTGCACGCGCGTGCCGAGGTTCTGGTAGACGCTGTGCAGCATCTCTGCGGTGCCCGCGTGGTGATATTCGCCCGCGGTCATGCGCGCCACTTCGCGCAGGGTCGGTTCGTCGAGCTGCATGTAGATCGCGAGGCCGTCGGGCGTCGGGACATCGCCATCGACGGTGCCCAGGCCGATCACGTAGATGCGCACACCGCGATCGGCGGCCATCTTCGCGGCTTCCAGCGTGTCGACGCCGGTGGTGCGGCGGCCGTCGCTCAGGAGAATGATCGCGGCGGAGTCGTACGAGCCCGGCGCGACCGGCGTGAAGTCCTTGACCGGTTTCTTCTCTTTCTTGTCGAGGCTGCGTCCGTAGCGGGTGCTCGGGTTATCGAAGTCGTCGAGCTCGATGCCCTGGTCCGGGAAGAGCTCCGCAAGGCACAGCACGATCCCGTTTCCGATTGCGGTGCCCATCTGCATCTGGATGCCGTCGATGCTGGTGACGAGTGACTCGCGATCGAGCGTCATGCGCTGCGCGACCTGGCCGCTGCCCGCGAAGGTCACGAGGCCTACTTCGATGTTCTTTGGCAGCTCGCGCAGGAATGACTTCGCGGCTTCCTGCGCCGCCGCGATCCGGGTGGGCTTGACGTCGCTGACGCGCATGCTGAGCGACACATCGATCGCCAGCATCACTGACGAGCGCATCCACGGCAGCGGCACGCGCGCCACAGGACGGGCCGCCGCAAAGATCAATCCCACGAGTGCCAGAAGAAGGAGCGCCGGAGGCAGATGCCGCCGCCATGCGTGCCGCGCCGCACCACGCACGACACTCAGGCTGCTGTAGCGCAGCGCCGCCTTGCTGCGCCGCCGCAGCAACCACACGTAGGCCGCCGGCAGCAGCGGAAGCAGCATCAGCAACCAGAAGACGTCAGGCCAGAGGAAGAACATCGGCGTCGTCGTGCGGTTTCGCCAGTGCCGCGGACGACGACGGAGGTGTCGACCCTGCTCGGCAATGTCGCGCTATCGTGCCCTTGAAGCCCGCGATTCGCAACCGCAAGAAGAGGGGCGAATCATTGCGCGCCCGCGAACCTTGCCGGCGGCTGACCGGCTCACCGGCTGACCGTCACGACGATGAGGCAGTGCGGCCCGCGCGCGCGAACGAACCGGGCGACAGGCCGACCGAGCGGCTGAAAGCCGCACTGAAGGCGCTCGCGGATTGATAGCCGATGGCATGCGCGACCTCGCCGAGCGAGAGGCCGTCATGCCAGAGCATGTCCTTCGCCAGCGCCATGCGCCATCGCAGGACATATTCCATGGGCGGCACGCCAAGCACCTGCATGAATCGCGCGGCGAACGCGGCCCGGGACATGCCCACCTCGCCTGCCAGGCCCTCGATCGTCCACCGGCGCGCTATGTCGTCGTGAATGAGCCGCAGCGCCTTCGACATGCGCACGTCTCCCAGGCCGGCAAGCAGGCCGGCGATCGGGGCGGCGTCATCCGCTTGCGCCGGGCGCCAGCGCATGGCCTCGATCAGCATGACTTCCACGAGACGGGTCAGGATGGCGTCGCCGCCCGCTCTTTGCGTAGAGCTCTCTTCGCCGATGGCGCGCGCGATCCATGCGAGACGTTGCGCCTCCGGGTCGCCGGCCTTGATGTGAACCACGGCCGGCAGCAGTCCGACGAGAAGGGGCGCATTCGTGGGGTCGAACAGGAAGTACCCGCCCAGCATCCGCACGGCCGCCTCGTCATCCTGGGTGCCGTGCCGGATCTCCCCGGCCGGCGCCGTGTCGGCCACGCGCATGGTGGGGCGCTCCAGGGCATGAAGGTCGCTCCCCATGCGGAAGCCGGGCGTTGCCGGAAGCAGCACGTAGTCGCCGGGCTCCATCAGAAACGGCTCGGCGGACTCCACTGCAAGCCAGCAGGCGCCCTCCAGCATGAGGGCAAAGCTGGGCTGGCCGTAGTTGCGGTACTGCACCGCCCAGCTGCCGGCCCCACTGACGAACTTCGACAAGACGGTTCGCGGCCGGAGCAGCGCCACGATGGCGGCCAATGGGTCTGCATTTAGACGATCTCGCATAACTTAAAGACTAAATGCGATTGATCGTCTTGTTCAAGCTTCCTAGGATCGCCCCACCTGTCTCCCAGCGATCCGAATTTGAAAGGAAATCGAACATGAAAACGGTATTGATCACCGGCTGCTCATCGGGCTATGGCAGAGCGACCGCCGAACACTTCCTCGCTCAGGGGTGGAACGTCATCGCCACCATGCGCAAGCCCGATGCCGCACTCTTCGAGCACGATCGCCTGCGCTACGCCCAGCTCGACGTGACCGACGATGCGAGCATCGCGCGGGCCATCAGCCACGGCATCGCCGCCTTCGGCAAGATCGACGCCCTGGTGAACAACGCCGGCATCGGCCTGTTCTCGGCCTTCGAGAACACGCCCCGCGAGACCATCCGCGAGGTCTTCGAGACGAACACGTTCGGCGTGATGGCCGTGACCCAGGCCATCATTCCGCACATGCGCGAGCGAGGCGAAGGAACCATCGTCAATGTGACTTCCAGCGTCTGCTTCGCCGGCATGCCGATGGTTGCGCCCTATGCCGCGAGCAAGTGGGCGATCGAAGGCTTCACCGAATCCCTGTTCTACGAACTCGACTCAGTCGGCATTCGCGTTCGGCTGGTCGAGCCCGGCTACGGTCCGGGAACGGCCTTCACCGCGAACGGCACGACGCGCATGAACGGCCTGATCTCTGCGCCCTACCAGGCCTATGCCGGTCAGCTCCTGGCGCAATTCGAAACGCCGGGCGCCGTGACGGTCGCGGATCACGTCGCGGCTGCCGTCTTTGCCGCGGCGACGGAGGACTCGGAAAGGCTGCGCTTCCCTGCCGGTCCGGACAGCGACCATCTGGCGAATGCACGCTGGAATAGCACCGACGCGCAGTTCCTCTCGGGAATGCAGTCGATGCTTCGGCAAAAGGCGTGATCGGCTAACAAGAACGCCGCTCCCGGCGTTTTTCTTTGGCGCCGCAGCCCCCGGTGCTACGCTCCGGCCCACACGGGCACAGGAGACAAAGATGACGGCCAGCTACGTGGAAATACAAGGCGCCCAGGCAGACATCGATCTCTGGGACGGGCTGATCAAGGACCACAACGCGCTCATCGGCGCCATGCTGCAGCGGATGTCGCAGGTCGCGAGTCCGGAGGCCGAATGGTTCGACGAGCGGATCACCGAAGCGGAAAGCATTGAGAACCGCCTCGTCGTCGGACTCGACCGGGCACAGCGCCGTTTGCGAGGGCTGATCTAGCGAGATACCACGCGTTACCCCAGGTTGCGCGCCCGTTACAGAATCTCCTAGACTGCCGCGCCCGGTCCTCCCGGGCGCTGTCAACTCAAGGAGACTTTTTCCGATGCCCCGTCGTCTGGCCCTGGCCGCCGTTTGCGCACTCGCGCTTCCCTTTTCCGTCGCACACGCGCAGCGCCCCCAGGCGCCGCAGGGCCCCCTCTTTGCGGGGTACCTCTGCTGCAACATGTACACCTACGGCACGCAGATGGGCGACGGCAACTACCGTGAAGCCGGCACCACCCTCGTGCCGGTCGGCACGCCCGCGCAGGTCACCGGTTACGAGATGCGCTTCGTCTACACGCAGGTCGGCGGCAAAGTGCAGCGACTGAAGAACGACTACAGCCGCGACATCGCGATGGCGCCCTTCGCCGAGCGCTACATCGTCAAGGAAGATCCCAAGGTCCGCATCGCGACCTTCGAGCCGGCGATTCGCGAAGCCATCCTCGACGCGAAGGTCGCCCAGGGCATGACACGCGAACAGGTGACCATGGCCGTGGGCTGGCCCATCACCAGCGAGAACCCGCGCCTGGACGCCAAGGTGTGGCGCTACTGGACGGACTCGTGGTCGGAATACCAGGTCGCGTTCGACGACGCCGGCAAGGTCAAGACCGTGACCGGCACGCCCGCGGTGCTGGAGCAGGTGCTCAGAGGTCGAGTCGACTGATCTTCGTTCCGTCGAGGCTCAGGTTGGCCATCAACCCGGCGTTGCTCAAGGCAAAGCCGATGATGGGCTGCTGCGCGGTCTGGGTATCGATGGTGGCATTGGCTCCGACCTTCAGCATGGTGACCGAGGCATCGGCGCCAGCGGTCCAGCCGTTGCTTGCGCGGAATTTGTCGAGCGATTCCTGCGTCATGAAGAGCACGAAGACCGCCTTGGAATCGGCGCCGGCCAGGAGGCCGACAGAGGCCGCCGTGGTGCTGTAGTAGCCGACCGAACGGCCACCCACGCGCAGCGCGCCCTGCCCGTATGAGCCACCGATGCCCAAGCCCGCCGACACCACCGACGGGAACACCAGCACGCCCTTGGCCTTGCCGGTCAGCTCACGAGAGCCCTGCACCTGGCCGTACAGCTTGGACAGTGCGGCATCCACCGAGGAATCGATGCTGCTGCGCCGTGCCGCCGGATCACCACTCGAAGTGTTGGTGGTGGTGCACGCGGTCGTGAGCACGGCCAGAAGACCACCCGCCAGGAAAGAACGCTTCTTCATGACTCGCTCTCCTTTGAGTTACCGGGACGGCCATTTTGCGCGCCGGGTCGATACCACTCAATCAAAATGCGTCGATCACGATGTCGCAGCGAGGTCGATCCAGCTACCACCATGGCCATCCAGCTCAACCACACCATCGTCTCGGCCCGCGATCCGCTGGCGTCCGCCACTTTCCTGTCGGAGATCCTGGGCTTCGGTGCGCCCGTGCCCTTCGGCCCCTTCCAGGGCGTGACGGTGGACAACGGCGTGACGCTTGACTACATCCGAGACGACGGCGAATTCCCTGTCCAGCACTTCGCATTCCTCGTGAGCGAGGACGAGTTCGACGTGATCTTCGACCGCATCCGCGCTCGTGGTCTTTCCTACTGGGCCGATCCGCGCCACGAGCACGTGGGCCGCATCAACCACAACGACGGCGGTCGAGGCGTCTACTGGGACGACCCCGACGGCCATGTGCTGGAACTGCTCACGCGGCCCTATGGCAGTGGCGGCCTCTCCAAGCGATGAAGGCCCTCGATTCGCTGAGGATCTTTGTCACCACGCAGAGGAAGGGCAGCCTCTCGGCGGCTGCCCGCAGCCTTAGCCTGTCGCCGGCCACGATCTCGCGCCGCATCAGTGCGCTCGAAGATGAATTGGGCGTGCAGCTGGTCGATCGCACCAGCCGCAATCTCAAGATGACCGAAGCCGGCCAGGCTTTCCTGGAGCGTGCCGAAGGCGTGCTGGAGGCCATGGCCGAGGCCGAGCAGGCGGCCCGCAATGCACGCCAGCGGCCCGAGGGACGCCTGCGCGTGCATTCACGCACCCACATCGGCCTGCGTGTGGTGGCACCGCTCCTGCCGCGCTTCGCGCAGCGCTACCCGGACATCCGCGTGGAGATCGAACTGTCGGAACACCCCGTCAATCTCGTCGAGCACGACTTCGACGTCGACATCCGCACCGGCGAATCGAACGACTCCGGGTTCGTCATCAAGCGGCTGCTGTCGAGCGATGAAGTGCTGGTCGCCAGCCCCTCGTTCGTCAAGACCTACTCGCGCATCAAGCATCCGAGAGACCTGCCGGACGTGCGCTGCCTGACCTACCGGCGCGAGCACGAGGCGATCTCTTGGAAGTACGTCGACGAAAACGGCGAGACGCAGGAGTTGCCCATTCAGGGCGTGCTGAGCGCCAACAACGGCGAACTGCTGCGCCTGGCCGCGTTGGGCGGCATGGGGGTTGCGCTGCTGTCGGAGCCCACGGTGCGAAGCAACCTCCAGGATGGCTCGCTCGTGCGGCTGCTGCCGGACTATCGATTTGCGGTGCGGGCGTTTTCGAACGGCATCTTCGCGGTGTTCCGGCAGAGCCAGGTGTTGCCGCTGAAGGTTCGGGCCTTCGTGGATTTCGTGGCGGAGGCCCTGCGGGACGAGCAGGGCCCGCCCTAGCCGGGCGCTCGCGCGTTGTGCAGGACGCGGAAAGCATCTTTTCATTCCTTGCGGATTCCACGCCCGGCATGCGAACTAGACTGGATTCAGCGAGTCCGACTCCGGACCGGATACCAGGAGACAAAGTGAGCTACCGGAAATTCATCGCGGGCCTCGTGATCGGGGCCTGTGCCGTCGGGTCTGCGCTGGCTCAGCAGCAGGTCACCCGCATCGTCGTTCCCTTTGCCGCCGGCGGCGGCACCGACCAGTACTGCCGCATCCTCGCCCAGGAGCTGAGCAAGCACGGCATGAACGTCATCATCGAGAACAAGCCCGGTGCGAGCGGCATCATCGCCGCCGACTACGTGGCCCGTGCCAAGCCGGACGGCCAGACGGTGCTGGTCTCGTCGATGGGAACGCTCGCGAGCAACGCCGTCCTGTACGACAAGCTGCCCTACGACCCGCAGAAGGACTTCGCGCCGGTCACGCAGATCGCCTACCAGCCGGCCATCATCGTGGGCCGCACGGACCTGCCCTACAAGAACATCAAGGAAATGGTCGAGTACGCGAAGAAGAACCCCGGCAAGATCAACCGGGGCTCTCCAGGCGCGGCCATCCTGACCAACCTCGCGCCGATGGTGTTCGAGAAGAACGCCGGCATCACCGCGACGCACATTCCGTTCAACGGCGACGCACCTGCGCTGCAGGCGCTGCTGGGTGACCAGATCGACATCCACGGCACGTCGATCACCGGCTCGCTGCCCTACATCAAGTCCGGCAAGCTGCGCGTGCTTGGCGTGATGGATTCCAAGCGCCTGCCGCAGGTCCCCGATGCGCCGACCTTCAAGGAACAGGGCTACGACCTCGAAGCAACGCTCTGGTATTCGTTCTCGGTGCCGGCCGGCACGCCCCGGGCGGCGATCGACCGCCTGAACAAGGTCGTCAACCAGGTGATCGCCGACCCCGAATTCGTGGCCCGTGCCCGCACCATCGGCATGGAGCCGCGCGGCAGCACGCCGGAGGAGCTTTCGAAGTTCGTCAAGACCGAGTCCGAGCGGTGGCTGCCTGTGCTGCAGAGCCTGAACCTGCCCAAGGAGCACTGACCGCCTTCCCGGAGCCGTCAATGCGGTGAAACGGCCTCCGACAGATGCTGCAGCAGCGCGGCACCGTCCCCTTCCCAGGCGCTTCCGTGCATCACCGCCATCACGCGCGGTGACTGCGCGGCCAGCGCCGACAGCCGTTCCGCGGTCTGCGGGGCGTGCGCGAAATAGTCCATCTGCAGCCGGAACGCCTCGCTCGGGCCAAGGATGTCGGCGCCAGTCAGCGCCTTCTCGCTCGGCCCGCCCTGCGTGAACAGATCGCCGCAGAACAGCGTTCGCGTCCGGGTGTCCATCATCAGCCCGCATTCCCAGCCGTGCGGCACATGGGGCATGTCGAACCAGCGGATCGTGTGGCTGCCCAGGTCGAGCTCCTCGCCATCGGCCATCGCGCGCGGCGGACGGTCGGCCAGATCGGTCATCGAGACCATCGCCGCGACCTGGCCGCAGAGCGGCACCCCCTGCGGCGAGACCGCCAGCAGCAGGTTCATCGCGCCGCACTCGTCGGCTTCCACATGCGACAGGCCGATATAGCGCAGCCGTTCGATCGGCATCACACGCGCGATCGCCTCGCTCACCAGCGGGAAGAGCTGGCGCGGCCCGGTGTGGAAGAGCAAGGGCTCGTCGTCCACCACTAGGTACTGGTTGAAGCTGAAGAGCTGGCCGTCGGGCAGCGGCACGGGCGTGTTGATGCGAAAGATGCCGGTGGCGATTTCCTGCACATTGGTGCCGGCGGCGGCGTTGGTGATCATGCGGGTCTCCTTGCTTCCGTGGGGTGAATGACCGCAGGTTGTGTCGCGACGTGCGGTGCCGTTACAGCCATCTGGATATTCCGCGGGCGCATCGCTAAGCTCGGCCCCATGTCGAATGCCGTGCAAGCGGAATCCGCAGGAACCGAGGCCGAGGTCAGGCTCGCCCTGCGCGTCGCAGGCGCGGGCGCGGCGCGAGACGTCGAGGCCGAAACCGCGCTCTATCGCCATCTCGCCCCGCGCGTGCGCCGATACGGGCTTCGCCACCTGCGCGATGCCTCGGCAGCGGACGATCTGATGCAGCAGGTGATGCTGCTCGTGCTCGATCGGCTCCGCACCGGCCGCGTCCGGGAGCCCGAGCGGGTGGTGTCCTTCATCTTCGGAAGCTGCCGCACGCTGGTGCTCGCGATGCATCGGAAAGAATCGCGCCGGGAAAGCCTGCTGGAGCGCCACGGCGAGACGCTGGCCGCGTCGGAGATCGCCGTCGCCCCGCGCCACGATCACGAGCGCGTCGCCCGCTGCCTCGATGGGTTGCGCGAACGCGAGCGCAGCGTGCTGGTCATGAGCTTCTACGACGAGAAACCCGCCGATGAGGTTGCGGGCGAACTGGGGCTCACCGCCGGCAATGTCCGCGTGATCCGCCATCGGGGCATCGCGCAACTGCGCCGGTGCGTGGAAGGCGGGCGGGAGCTTTCCGCATGAACGCCCCGCACCTCGACGAGCAGACGCTCCTCGCCTACTGGCTCGGCGAGACGGATGAAATGCAAACCGACGCCATCGACCTGCACCTGCTCGGCTGCGACCCCTGCGGCCGCACGCTGGACGACCTCGTTGCGCTCGGCGATGCGGTGCGCAGCGCCTTCGACCTCGGGCAGGTGCATGCCTTCGTGAGCGGGGCCTTCGTGCAGCGGCTGGTCGATGATGGGCGGCGTGTGCGCGAATATCGCCTTGCGCACAACGGCAGCGTCAACTGCGGCGCCGCGCCGGAGGACGAGGTGCTGGTCGCACGCATCGAGGCACCCCTGGCGGATGTGGAACGCATCGATGCGGTGCTGCGTCTGTCGTTCGCGGAGGATGCCGAATACCGCGCGGACGACATCCCCTTCGAACCTGCGAGCGGCGAGATCCTCATGGTGCCGAAGATCGCGATCGTGCGCGGATTGCCGGCGCACGTGCTGACGGTGCGCCTGATCGCGCATGCCAATGGTGCGCAAAGCACACTCGGCGAGTACCGGTTGAATCACAGTCCGTGGACAGTTTGAAACGAGCGACGCAAGCAATGACCATCACCATCACCGCCTTCGAACGATCGCCAGATGGCGGCAAGGGCCTCGCGCGAGACACGCGCGTTCGCTGGGCGCTCGAGGAAGCAGGCCTGCCTTTCAAGGTTCGCCATGTGTCGTTCCGCGCGATGAAAGAGCCGGCGCATCTGGCGCTGCACCCTTTCGGCCAGATCCCGACCTATGAGGAAGGCAATCTCGTGCTGTTCGAGAGCGGAGCAATCGTGCTCCATATCGCCTCGCGGCATGCCGGCCTGCTGCCGGACGACGCCGACGCGCGGGCGCGCGCGATCACCTGGTTGTTCGCCGCGCTCAACACGGTGGAGCCGCCGATCCTCGAACTCTCGATCGCGAAGGTCCTGGAGGGCGACAAGCCCTGGAACGAGGCGCGCATGCCTCTGGTCAAGGATCGCGTCCGCGCCCGGCTGGCCCAGCTCTCGGCGCGCCTGGGCGCCGCCGACTGGCTCGACGGCGCGTTCAGCGCGGGGGATCTGATGATGGTGTCAGTGCTGCTCCGCTCGCGGCCTTCAGGCATCCTGGACGAATATCCGAACCTGGCTGCCTATGCCGCACGCGGAGAAGCGCGGCCCGCGTACAAGCGGGCTTACGAGGCGCAACGACGCGATGCGATAGCGGCAGGCAGCCCCGGCTAGGTCTACTTTCACTCCGGCAGCGCGTTCAGCACATACACCGCCTCGATCAGCGGCGAAGGCACGGTGCCGGGCGCAAAGGTCTGGCGGAACACGTTCACGATCTCGCCGCTGCGGTAGACCTCCGAGAGTGCCCGGTTCACCGCAAGGCGCATGTCCGGGTCGCGGCGCATCATCAGCGAATAGGTTTCCATGGAGAGGTAGTCGTCGCTCAGGCGCAGCGTGGTGCCTGCCGGGCCGCCGAGCACTTCGCCCACGAGGATCAGGCGATCCGTCGCATATGCATCGACGCGGCCGTCGCGCACCGCCGCGATGCCGTCGGTATGCGTCTGAACCGTGACGAAGACGGGCACGATGCCGCGATCGGAGAGACCCCTGAGTACCTTCTCGGTGGTCGACCCTGGAATCACGCCCACGCGCTTTCCGTTGAGCTCGGCCGGGCGCGCGATCGGCTTGGAAGACAGCGACACGTACGACGCGCCTTCGACCCAGATCGTGTTGCTGAAGTCGACCTGCCGCTCGCGGCCGAGCGTGCGCGAGGTGCTTCCGCATTCGAGATCGACGGTGCCGTCGACCACTGCGGGGATGCGGGTGGAGACAGTCACCGGCACCCACTGCACATCCAGCTTGGCGAGGTTGAGTTGCGTCTTCAGGGAATTCGCGACGCGCTTGCAGAGCTCCACGGAATACCCGGTGGGCGCCCCGTCAGGCCCCCTGAAGGCGAAAGGCTTTGCATCCTCCCGGAACCCCAGCTTGATCGTCTGCGTCTGGCTGATGCGGGTCAGCGTGTCCTTGGGCGTCGTGCCTGGAGGGTTTGCGCACGCACCCAGGAGCATGGAGGTCAACAACAGCGGCAGAAGCGCCAGGAAGCGAGAGATCATTCGTTCGTCCTTCGTTGATGTGGCCGGCGCATTGTGGGGTGCGCGGCCGCGGTTTGGCAACGAGGGTGAATGTCCTGGCGCAGTTTCACGTCCCCAGCGCTTGCTTCATTTGACCGTGCGCCTGTTCGGGTGCCGCACCCGTTACCGGTGCGACGACACTCCCCCATTCGCGAATGCACGCCAGCAGCAGCTGTGCATCGGCAGGCTTGACGAAGTGCCTGTCGAATCCCGCATCGAGCGCCGCCTGACGGTCCTCCGCTTGTCCGTACCCGGTAAGGGCGATCATCAGAACGCTTTGCCCCTGCGGCATGCTGCGCATGCGCCGCGCGACCTCATAGCCGTCGACCTTGGGCAGGCCGATATCGAGGATCAAGACCGCGGGCTCGAAGTCGACAAAGGCTGAAAGGCCCTGCTCGCCATCGAGCGCCACGCGGACCTCATGGCCCTCGATGCGCAACAGTGCCTCGATGCCTGCAGCTGCATCGAGGTTGTCGTCGACCACCAGCACCTTGCGACGCGTCCCCTGTGGAACAGGCCCCGTGGCAATGCCGGGCGCGATCGCCATCTCTTCTTTCGCGCACGGCAGTCGCACCTTGAAGACGGAGCCCCGGTCCTTGCCCTCGCTGAAGGCTTCGATGTCGCCGCCATGCAGATGCGTGAGCCGCCGCGCCAGCGTGAGTCCCACGCCCAGGCCACCCTGCGCGCGATCCAGCCCACGCTGGCCCTGTGCAAAGAGATCGAAGATGCGCGGCAACAGCTCGGCCTCGATGCCCATGCCCTGGTCGTGCACGGTGATCACGATCTCGTCGCCCTCGCGCCGCGCATGCAGCGCGATGGCCTTGCCGTCCGGGCTGTACTTCGATGCGTTGTGCAGCAGGTTCGAGATCACCTGCGTAAGCCGCGCCACGTCGCCGCGAAGCCACAGCGGCTCTTCGGGGACATGCACGCTCAGCGTCTGCCGGTGCCGCTCCACCGCCGCGCGCACCGTCTCGACGCTCTGCGCGACGAGATGCCGAAGCTCGAAGCTTTCGTACTTGAGGACGATCTTTCCTTCGCTGATGCGCGAGACATCCAGCAGCTCTTCGATAAGCCGCGTCATCTGCCGCGACTGCCGGCTGGCTACATCGATCGCCCAGGTGAGCTTGCCTTCGTTCGGCGCGATCCGACGTATTACCTCGATCGCGGTGACGATGGACGCGAGCGGATTGCGCAACTCGTGCGACATCATCGCGAGGAACTCGTCCTTTCTGCGGCTGGCCAGTTGCAGTTCCTGCTGGGCCAGCTGCCGCTCGATGATCTCCCGCTGCAGCAGTCCATAGAGGCGCGCGTTCTCGAAGGCCACCGAGGCACGCGCGGCCACTTCACCCAGCATGCCGGCGGCAATGGCGCGCGGCCAGGCGCGACCTTCGTCGAGCGCGACCCACAGGGCCCCCAGCCGTCGTTCACCGGCCGCCAACGGCACCGCAGCCATCCACGCCCACGGCAGATCAACGCGCCCCTCACGCGCCGCATCGACTTCGATGGCGTGGCCCGAGGCGATGACCCGCTGGAGCATCGCTTCCACCGCGGGCTCCAGCACCGCGCCCGTGTCCGTATCTGCATCCGTTCGCACGCGCACGCCGCCATCGACCTCTTCGGCAAGGCACCAGCCGTCGACTTCCGATTCCACATCGATCAACCGCACGACCGCCCTGGAACCGAAAGCCGGCACCAGCAGTTCGACCAACTGCGCCATCGCGCGATCGATCTCCAGCGTGCCGCCGAGCGTGCGACTCGCCTGCGCGAGGAATGCCGAGCGCCGGTCGTTCTCCTCTGCCACACGGCGCGCGGCTTCGGCCGCCATCACGGCGGCGCGGTTGTCCGCCTGCACCTGGACCTGCCGCTTCATCTGGTAGAGCGACACGAACACGCCGACCTTGCTGCGCAGCACCTCGGGCACTACCGGCGAGATGATGAAGTCGACCGCGCCGAGCGAATAGCCCCTCGCGCTCTGCACTTCGTCCCAGTAGGAGGTGATGAAGATGATCGGCGTGTAGGCCGACCGTCGATGCTTGCGGATCAGCGCCGCGGTCTCGAAGCCATCGAGGTCGGGCATGTTGACGTCGAGCAGGATGACCGCGAATTCGCGCTTCAGGATCTCGCGCAGCGCCTCCGCGCCCGAACGCACTGCCACGAGGTTCTGGCCGAGTTCTTCCAGCACCGTGCGGAAGACGAGCAGCTTCTCCGGCAGGTCGTCCACGATGAGGATGTCGACCGGTTCCGCCGCATCGTCGGTCGCCGGCACCATCGCGGCGCTGGAAGGGTCTAGTGGCACAACCAGCCTCGCAGCACGACCAGCAGGTGGGCGGTTTCCACCGGCTTCGAGAGATAGTCCCACGCGCCGGCCTCTATGCACTTCTCTCGGTCGCCCTTCATCGCCTTCGCGGTCACCGCGATCAGCGGCAGGTGCTTGCCGCGTGGCAGCTTGCGCAGCGCGCGCATGGTCTCCATGCCGTCCATCTCCGGCATCATGATGTCCATCAGCACGACGTCGATATCCGGATCGTCCTGGACCTGCCGGATCGCGTCGCGGCCGTTTTCCGCCGAAACGATCGACATGCCCTGCTCGTCGAGCACCGCGGCGAGCGCGAAGATGTTGCGGATGTCGTCGTCGACGATCAGCACCTTCTTGCCCGCGAGCGTACGAGCGGTGTCGCTGATCGCATCCACCGCGGCACGCTCGGCCTCCGACATCACCGCAATGCCGCGATGCAGGAAGAAGGTGGTCGCGTCGATCAGCCGGTCAAGCGATTGCACAACGCACAGGGCCGGCACGTTGGGGCCTGGCTCCCAGCCCGGCAGCGTGCCGCCTTCGGGATTGAAAAGAATCACGGGCAACTGCCGTGCAGGCGAGCGATCCTCGGCGAACTCCGCCATGTCGCCGCGATGGAAGTCCCGCACCGAACCATCGGTGACCAGGCAATCCACATCGCTGCGCGCCAGCTCCTGCCGCAGTCGGTCGATGGAATCCGCCATCACCACCTGTACGTCGCCGCCGAGCGCCGCGACATAGCTGTCGCGCAGGTCCGAGGGCTTCATCGCGAGCACCATGCGACGAGTGCCCGAGCGCAGGAACTCGCGAAGATCCGCCAGCGCCGCATCGACCATGTCAATGGACTGCAGCGGCTTCGCGAGGAAGCCGACCGCGCCCGACCCCAGTGCGCGCTCGCGCGAATCGTCTGTGGAGACGACCAGCACCGGGATGTGCCGCGTCGCAAGATCGGCCTTCAGCCGCTCCAGGATGCGCCAGCCCTCCATGTCCGGCAGGAAGATGTCGAGCGTGATGACCACCGGGCGGTAGTCCCGGGTGAGCCCCAGCGCATCCGCGCCGCTCGCGCTCACCAGTCCCTTGAAGCCCGCGCGGCGCGCCGACTGCAGCAGCATCTTCGAGAACGCAAGGTCGTTCTCCACGATCAGCGCGACCCGGTCGCCCGGAAGGATGTTGCCGCGATCGTCATCGGCGACATTGACCTCGAAGTCGTGGGCATCGTTCGCCGGTTCCCTCGCGACCACGACCGGTTCCGTGTCGATGCGCCTGCGCATCTCCACCTGTTCCCGTTCGGCGCGCGGCAGCGTCTCCGGCTCGGGGGGCGCGCTGCGGCTGGTGCGCACGCTGCGCGACGGGCTGTAGTTCTGCGGCAAATAGAGCGTGAAGGTGCTGCCCTGCGACGGCACGCTCTTCAGCCGGATCTCGCCGCCGAGCAGTCGCGCCAGCTCGCGGCTGATCGCGAGGCCGAGGCCGGTGCCGCCGTACTTGCGCGAAGTCGATCCGTCCGCCTGCTGGAAGGCCTCGAAGATGATCTGCTGCTTGTCGGCGGAGATGCCGATGCCGGTGTCCGACACCGCGAAGGCCACCACGCTGCTTGCCCGGTTGAGCTCTTCGTTGTCGCGCGACCAGCCACTGGCCACCGTCGAGATCGACAGCGACACCGCGCCTTGATGGGTGAACTTGAATGCGTTGGAGAGGAGGTTCTTGATGATCTGCTGCAGCCGCTTCGCATCGGTGACCAGGGTCTCGGGCAGCGGCTGCGGCGCAACGATCTCGAAGCCCACATGGCGCGACTCCGCCACGTGGCGGAAACTGCGTTCGACCGAACGCTGCAGGTCGTCGAGCCGAAGCTCGCTTACTTCGACCGCGACGGTGCCCGACTCGATCTTCGACAGGTCGAGGATGTCGTTGATGAGCATCAGCAGGTCGTTGCCCGACAGATGGATCGTCTTCGCGAACTCCACCTGCTTGGTCGTCAGATTGCCGCCGGTGTTCTTGCACAACTGGTCGGACAGGATCAGCAGGCTGTTGAGTGGCGTGCGCAGCTCGTGCGACATGTTCGCGAGGAATTCGGACTTGTACTTCGACGTGAGCGCGAGCTGCTCGGCCTTTTCTTCCAGCGCCTGCCGGGCCTGCTCGACCTCGCGGTTCTTGCGCTCCACTTCCTGGTTCTGGTGCACCAGCAAGCGCGCCTTCTCCTGCAGTTCCTCGTTGGTCTGTTGCAGTTCGAGCTGACGGCTCTGCAGCTCTTCGGCGAGCGACTGGGATTGCGTGAGCAAGTCCTCGGTCCGCATGTTGGCTGCAATCGTGTTGATCACGATGCCGATCGATTCGGTCAGCTGGTCGAGGAAGGCCTGGTGCGAGGGGTTGAATCGCTCCAGCGATGCGAGCTCCATCACACCGCGCACCTCGCCTTCGAAAACGATCGGCAGCACGATCACATCCATCGCCGCGCTTTCGCTGAGACCGGTCGCGATGCGGAAAGCCGGATTGGCGACATTGGTCAGCAGGATCTTCGACTTCTCGACCGCACACTGGCCCACCAGGCCCTGTCCCAGTTCGATCTCCTTGCCATGCGCATCTTGCCCGCCGGAGGCATAGCTGGCGAACAGCTTGAGCTTGGGCGATCCGCCCACATTGGTGAGCACGTAGAACTCGGCCTGCTGCGCACCGACCACTGGCGCGAGCTCCGACAGGATGAGCTGGCCGACCGTGAGCAGGTCCTTCTGCCCCTGCAGCATCCGGCTGAACTTGGCGAGATTGGTCTTGAGCCAGTCCTGCTCGGTGTTCTTCTGGATGTTGTCGCGCAGGTTGCGGATCATCTCGTTGATCGTGTCCTTGAGCGCGGCCACTTCGCCCTGCGCCTCGACCGCGATCGAGCGCGTGAGGTTGCCCTGCGTCACCGCCGTTGCCACCTCCGCGATCGCGCGCACCTGCGTGGTGAGGTTGGCAGCGAGCTGGTTGACGTTCTCGGTCAGCCCCTTCCAGGTACCGGCCGCGCCGGGCACCTTGGCCTGTCCGCCGAGCTTGCCTTCGACGCCCACTTCCCGCGCGACGGTGGTCACCTGGTCCGCGAAGGTGGCGAGCGTGTCGGTCATGTTGTTGATGGTCTCGGCCAGCGCGGCGATTTCACCCTTGGCCTCCACCGTCAGCTTCTGCTTGAGGTCGCCATCCGCGACCGCGGTCACCACCTTTGCGATGCCGCGCACCTGACCCGTCAAGTTGCCGGCCATGAAGTTGACGTTGTCGGTGAGGTCCTTCCAGGTGCCCGACACGCCCTTGACCTCTGCCTGGCCACCGAGCCGGCCTTCGGTGCCGACCTCGCGCGCCACGCGCGTCACTTCAGCGGCGAAGGACGAGAGCTGGTCCACCATGGTGTTGATCGTCGCCTTCAGTTCGAGGATCTCGCCCTTCACGTCCACCGTGATCTTCTTGGAGAGATCGCCCGCAGCCACCGCCTTGGTCACGTCCGCGATGTTGCGCACCTGCGAGGTGAGGTTCGATGCCATCAGGTTCACCGAGTCGGTCAGGTCCTTCCACGTGCCCGCAACGCCCTGCACATCTGCCTGGCCGCCCAGCTTGCCTTCGGTGCCCACCTCGCGCGCCACGCGCGTGACTTCGGCCGCGAAGGAGTTGAGCGTGTCCACCATCGTGTTGACGGTGTTCTTCAGTTCGAGGATCTCGCCCTTCACGTCCACGGTGATCTTCTTGGAGAGGTCGCCTGCGGCCACGGCCTTTGTCACGTCCGCGATGTTGCGCACCTGCGAGGTGAGGTTCGAGGCCATGGAGTTCACCGAT
>JAGIAI010000063.1:44174-62709 GCA_017744935.1 Variovorax sp. | reverse complement strand
GCGCTGGTTCACCACGTCCTGCAGGCCGTAGGCCATCCAGGCGTCGGCCGTCTCACCATCGCGACCGGCGCGGCCGGTTTCCTGGTAGTAGCCCTCGATGTTCTTCGGCATGTCCAGATGCGCGACGAAGCGCACGTCCGGCTTGTCGATGCCCATGCCGAAGGCGATGGTCGCGACCATCACGATGCCTTCTTCGCGCAGGAAGCGGTCCTGGTGCTTCTGCCGGACCGCGGCTTCAAGGCCTGCGTGATAGGGCAGCGCGTTGATGCCCGCGTCGCACAGCGACTGCGCCACGTCTTCGACGCGCTTGCGCGACTGGCAGTAGACGACGCCGGCATCGCCTTCATGCTCGCGCTCGATGAAGCGCAGGAGCTGTGTGGTCGCGTCCTTCTTCTCGACGATGGTGTAGCGGATGTTCGGCCGGTCGAAGCTGGAAACGAACTGGCGCGCCTCCTCGAGCTGGAGCCGCTCCACGATGTCGGCGCGTGTGAGCGCATCGGCGGTGGCAGTCAGCGCGATGCGCGGTACGCCGGGATAGCGCTCGTGCAGCACCGTCAGCGCGCGGTACTCGGGGCGGAAGTCGTGACCCCACTGGCTCACGCAATGCGCTTCGTCGATCGCGAACAGCGAGAGCTTGCCGCGCTCGTTGAGCGAATCGAGCTGCGAGAGGAAGCGCGGCGTCGTCACGCGCTCCGGCGCCGCGTAGAGCAGGGTGATTTCGCCGCGCATCAGCCGGCGTTCGACTTCCTGCGTTTCCTGCCAGTCCAGCGTGGAATTGAGAAAGGCCGCGCTCACGCCGGCTTCATGCAGTGCGCCCACCTGGTCGTGCATCAGCGCGATCAGTGGCGACACCACCACCGTCACGCCCTGGCCGGCGCGGTGCCGCGCGATCGCCGGGATCTGGTAGCACAGCGACTTGCCGCCACCCGTCGGCATGAGCACCAGCGCGTCGCCGCCGGCGGTGACGTGCTGCACGATCCCCTGTTGGGGGCCGCGGAACTGCACGTAGCCGAAGACGTCGTGGAGGATCTGTTCCGGCGCGGCGGCGAAGGATTCGGATGGCTGGGCGGACAAGGCTGTTGTACTTCTGGGAGTGCGGAACGGCGCACGCACCTCCCGTGCATGCGGACTCGCCATTGTCTTCGAACCCTGCTGAGCAGTCGCTGGCACGAGGCTTGCGGAGTCAGAATATTCGTTGCGCCGATCCTGTCTAGACAGCTTTTGGTGCGTGAAACCGCTTTCTCGCACTGGGAAGGGGCGAAACGTCTCTTGATCTTGGCAGGCATTTCGGGTTAACCTGTATATACAGGTGCATCGCAGCGAATGAAACTCGGCCCCGTTGCTGGAATTGCCCCTTTTCAGGCTCCAGCCAGCCGAACCCTTTGAAACGCAACAGGAGAACCTTGATGGTCAAGTCGGTCGGAAAAATCGCTTCGCTGGTCGCTGCAGCGGCATGCATCGCGGGCGTGGCGGCAAGCGCCAACGCACAGGAAACCAAGCTCGCCCTCGGCATGTCCGGCTGGACCGGCTTCGCGCCGCTCACGCTCGCGGACAAGGCCGGCATCTTCAAGAAGAACGGCCTTGACGTCGAACTGCGCATGATTCCGCAGAAGGACCGCCACCTCGCGCTCGCCTCAGAAGCGATCCAGTGCGCCGCGACCACCGTCGAAACCCATGTGGCCTGGAACGCCAACGGCGTGCCGATCGTGCAGATCTTCCAGATGGACAAGTCCTACGGCGCCGACGGTCTTGCCGTGCGCAATGACGTCAAGAACTTCGCCGACCTCAAGGGCAAGGCGATCGGCGTGAGCGCACCGGGCACCGCACCCTATTTCGGGCTCGCATGGATGCTCAACAAGAATGGCATGAGCATGAAGGACGTGAAGCTGGTCTCGCTCGAGCCGCAACCCGCAGCGCAGGCCTTCGTCTCGGGCCAGAACGACGCCGCGATGACCTACGAGCCGTATCTCTCGACCGTGCGTTCCAACCCCACCGCCGGCAAGATCCTCGCCACCACGCTCGACTACCCGATGGTGATGGACACCGTCGGCTGCGCGCCGAAGTGGCTCAAGGCCAACCCCAAGGCCGCGAAGGCGCTGGCGGATTCGTACTTCGAAGCCGTGGAAATGATCAAGGCCGATCCGGCCAAGTCGAACGACATCATGGGCGCCGCCGTGAAGCAGTCGGGCGAGCAGTTCGCCAAGTCGTCGGCCTACCTGCGCTGGTCCGACAAGGCGGCCAACCAGAAGTTCTTTGCCACCGACATCGTGCCTTTCATGAAGGATGCGCAAGGCATCCTGCTGGAGGCCGGCGTGATCCGCAAGGCGCCTGACGACCTCAACGCGACCTTCGACACCAGCTTCATCAAGTAAGCAAGCAAGAGCGGTATTCATCATGAGCGCGACGCCTGTCATGAACTCATCCAAGCCGGTGGTCGCCGCCGGGTCCGCCGCTGCTTCGGCGGCGCCCCGTCGGCGCCGGGCGCTGGCCCCGCTGGAGCCCGTCAGCGCGCGTGCGCGCTGGATGCTCGGCCTCGGGTTCTTCGTCGTCTTCGTGGTCGTCTGGGGCTTCTTCACGCTCGGCGGGTTCGTGTCGCCGACCTTCCTCGCCAGCCCGGTCACGATGATGAAGGAGGGCGTGAGCCTCTTCACCGAGTTCAACTTCTCGCACGACATCGGCATGACCGTGTGGCGCGTCTTTGGCGGCTTCGTGCTCGCCGCGATCGTCGCTGTGCCGCTTGGCATTGCGATGGGCACCTGGAAGAGCGTCGAAGCCTTCTTCGAGCCCTTCGTGTCGTTCTGCCGCTACCTGCCGGCGTCGGCCTTCATCCCGCTGCTGATCCTCTGGGCCGGCATCGGCGAGGCACAGAAGCTGCTCGTGATCTTCATCGGCTCGGTCTTCCAGATCACGCTGATGGTGGCCGTCACCGTCGGCAGCGCGCGTCGCGACCTGGTCGAGGCGGCCTACACGCTGGGCGCCAAGAGCCGCGGCATCGTGCTGCGCGTGCTGATCCCGGGTGCTGCACCCGGCATCGCCGAAACGCTGCGGCTCGTCCTCGGCTGGGCATGGACCTACGTGATCGTCGCCGAGCTGATCGGTTCGTCCTCCGGCATCGGCCACATGATCACCGACAGCCAGGCGCTGCTGAACACCGGGCAGATCATCTTCGGGATCATCGTCATCGGCGTGATCGGGCTCGTCTCCGACTTCGTCTTCAAGGCCATCAACCGCCGTCTGTTCGCATGGAGCACCATCTGATGAACCAGCTTTCCATTCGCGGCGTCTCGCGCACCTTCACCGGAACGCGCGGCCAGAAGACGCAGGCGCTGCTGCCGATCGACTTCGAAGTGCGCGAGAACGACTTTGTCACCATCCTCGGCCCCTCGGGCTGCGGCAAGTCCACGCTGCTGCGCATCGTCGCGGGGCTCGACTACCCGACCGAAGGCCGCGTGCTGCTCGACGGCCAGACCATCGAAGGTCCGGGCGCGGACCGCGGCGTGGTGTTCCAGAGCTACACGCTTTTCCCGTGGCTCACCATTGCCCAGAACATCCGCTTCGGTTTGCGCGAGCGCGGCATGAGCGAGGCTGAGCAGAAGGAGCGCAGCGACTTCTTCATCGCCAAGGTGGGCCTGCGCGGCTTCGAGAACCACTTCCCCAAGCAGCTTTCGGGCGGCATGCAGCAGCGCACCGCGATTGCGCGCGCGCTCGCCAACGACCCCAAGATGCTGCTGCTCGACGAGCCCTTCGGCGCCCTGGACAACCAGACCCGCGTGCTGATGCAGGAACTGCTCCTGGGCATCTGGGAATCGGCGCGCAAGACGGTACTCTTCGTGACCCACGACATCGACGAAGCCATCTTCATGGCCAATCGGGTCGCGGTGTTCAGCGCGCGGCCGGGGCGCATCAAGACCGAGATCCCGGTCGACTTCCCGCATCCGCGCCACTACACGATCAAGACCTCGCCGGAGTTCATGGAAATCAAGGCACGCCTCACCGAGGAAATCCGCGCCGAGTCCATGGCTGCGGCAGAGCACTGAACCCATCGCAAAGAAGAGAACCATGACCGCCGCCAGCCTTCGCAAGACCGCCGAGAACCGCACGACGACGTCCCGCACCACGGGCGCCGCCGCGAATTCGGCCATGCCTGCGATGGCGCTGTACGAGCAGGTCAAGGCTTTCATCACACACAAGATCCAGGACGGCTCGTGGCCGCCCGGCCACCGGCTCCCTTCGGAGAGCGAACTGGTCGCGCAGTTCGGCGTGGCTCGCATGACCGTCAACCGCGCACTGCGCGAGTTGATGGAGCAGGGCCGCATCGTGCGCGTGGCGGGCGTCGGCAGCTTCGTGGCCGAGAACAAGCCGCAATCCACGCTGCTGCAGATCGCCAACATCGCGAGCGAGATCCGCGCGCGCGGCCACGATTACCGTTGCGAATTCCTCGTGGCCGAGCGCATTGCCGCTTCGCCCGATGTCGCCGTGTGGCTCGACCTGCGCCCGGGTGAGTCTGTCTTCCACACCGTGTGCCTGCACCTCGAGAACGACGTGCCGGTGCAGCTCGAAGATCGCTACGTCAATCCGCGCGTGGTGCCTGATTTCCTCGAGCAGGACTTCTCGGAGATCCCGCCGAGCGAATACCTCGTGCGCAACGTGCCCTTCGACCAGATCGAGCACGTGGTCGACGCGGTCTTGCCGACAGCCGAGCAGGCCGAGCGCCTCGACATGCCCGCGGCCGAGCCCTGCCTGCTGCTCACGCGGCGCACCTGGACCCGCACCACGCCAGTGACGATGGTGCGCTGCCTGCATCCCGCCACGCGCTACCGGCTCGGCAGCCGGTTCCGCGCCGACGGCAACCCCAGCATCGGCTGACGTCAGGACAGGCACGCCGTTCGTTTTTTGACGCCACTACTTGTATAGACAGGAAGGATCTCTCCCATGGACATCGCATCCCTCACCTCCCAGCCGATCGTGCTCACGCCCGGCGACGTCGATCTCGCGACGCTGCGCCGCGTGCATGCCGGCGGCGTGCAGCTCTCGCTCGATCCGTCGGCGCGCGCCGGCCTCCTCGCAGCGCAGGCCAAGGTCCGTCACATCGTGGAGTCGGGGGATGTCGTCTATGGCATCAACACCGGCTTCGGCAAGCTCGCGCAGACCATCATCCCGACGGAGCGCCTGGCTGAACTGCAGCGCAACCTCGTGCTCTCGCACGCTTGCGGCACCGGTGAACCCCTCGATGCCGGCGTGGTGCGACTGGTGCTCGCGACCAAGGCGGTGAGCCTCGCGCGCGGCCACTCGGGCGTGCGTCCCGAGATCGTCGATGCGCTGCTCGCGCTGTGCAATGCAGGTCTGCTGCCGCGCATTCCGTCGAAGGGCTCGGTGGGTGCTTCGGGCGACCTCGCACCGCTCGCCCATCTGGCCTGCGTGATCATCGGCGAAGGTGAAGTCGCCACGCCGCAGGGCGACGTGATCGGCGGCGCTGAAGCCCTCAAGCGCATCGGTATCGCGCCCTTCGTGCTCGGCCCCAAGGAAGGCCTGGCGTTGCTCAACGGCACGCAGGTGTCGACCGCACTGGCGCTGGCGGGCCTCTTCGGCGCCGAGGACGTGTTCGCGGCCGGCATCATGGCTGGCGCCCTGTCGCTCGAAGCCATCCAGGGTTCGATCAAGCCCTTCGATGCCCGCATTCACATCGCGCGCGGCCAGCCCGGACAGATCGCCGTTGCAGCCGCAATGCGTGCGGTGCTCGATGGCAGCGAGATCGTTCCCTCGCACGCCGACTGCGGTCGCGTGCAAGACCCGTATTCCATCCGCTGCGTGCCGCAGGTGATGGGCGCGTGCCTCGACAACCTTGCGCATGCCGCGCGTGTGCTGCGCACCGAAGCCAACGCCGCTTCGGACAACCCGCTCGTCTTCGACAACGGCGACGTGATCTCCGGCGGCAACTTCCACGCCGAGCCTGTGGCCTTCGCGGCCGACATCATCGCGCTCGCAGTGAGCGAGATCGGCGCAATCTCCGAGCGCCGCATGGCGCTGCTACTCGACAGCGGTCTCTCGGGCCTGCCGCCCTTTCTCGTGCGTGACGGCGGCGTGAACTCCGGTTTCATGATCGCGCAGGTCACGGCCGCGGCACTCGCATCCGAGAACAAGTCGCTCGCGCATCCGGCCAGCGTCGACAGCCTGCCGACCTCCGCCAACCAGGAAGACCATGTGTCGATGGCCACCTTCGCCGGGCGCCGCCTTGCAGACATGGTGCAGAACACCGCCGTCGTGGTCGGCATCGAAGCCATGGCCGCTGCCCAAGGCATTGAACTGAAGCGCGGCCCGAAGAGCTCGCCGCTCGTCGAAGCCGAATTCGCCGCCATCCGCGAGCGCGTCGCCTTCATCGACCAGGACCGTTTCCTGGCGCCTTCCATCGAAGCCATGCGCACCTGGGCTCGCCAGAGCCAGTGGCCTGAAGCCGTGCGCTCGATGCTCCCCAGCAACGCCTGATCTACCGAACAAGCTCCGTCACCGAAAGGACACCCGCCATGAACGCTCCCGACAAGTTCCTCGCCGCCAAAGCCGCCGACCCCCGCCATGACCCGACCCGCGTGATCCGCGCACCGCGTGGCAGCACGCTCAACTGCAAGAGTTGGCTCACCGAAGCGCCGTTCCGCATGCTGCAGAACAACCTCGACCCCGACGTGGCCGAGAACCCGCAGAGCCTCGTGGTCTACGGCGGCATCGGCCGCGCAGCGCGCGACTGGGCGTGCTTCGATCAGATCCTCGCGACGCTGAAGGAACTGAACGACGACGAGACGCTGCTGATCCAGTCGGGCAAGCCCGTGGGCGTGTTCAAGACGCATGCCGACGCACCGCGCGTGCTGCTGGCCAATTCCAACCTCGTGCCGAAGTGGGCCAACTGGGAGCACTTCAACGAGCTGGATCGCAAGGGCCTCTTCATGTACGGCCAGATGACGGCAGGAAGCTGGATCTACATCGGCAGCCAGGGCATCGTGCAGGGCACGTTCGAGACCTTCGTCGAAGCAGGTCGCCAGCACTACAACAATGACCTGGGCGGCAAGTGGATCCTCACCGCCGGCCTCGGCGGCATGGGCGGCGCGCAGCCGCTGGCCGCGACGCTTGCGGGCGCTGTCTCGCTGAACATCGAATGCCAGCAGTCGAGTATCGACTTCCGTCTGCGCACCCGCTATGTCGACAAGCAGGCCAAGGACATCGACGACGCGATCGAGCTCATCAAGCACCACACCGCGAAGAAAGAAGCGGTCTCGATCGCGCTGCTCGGCAATGCCGCCGAGATCCTGCCCGAGCTGGTCAAGCGCGCGAAGGCCGGCGGCATCAAGCCTGATCTCGTGACCGACCAGACCTCGGCGCACGACCTCATCAACGGCTACCTGCCGATCGGCTGGACGGTCGCGCAGTGGAAGGCCGCGCAGCAGGACGCGACCGAGCATGCACGCCTGACGCAGGCCGCGGCCAAGTCGTGCGCGGTCCACGTGCAGGCCATGCTCGACTTCCAGTCGATGGGCATCCCGACGGTCGACTACGGCAACAACATCCGCCAGGTCGCATTCGACGAAGGCGTGAAGAACGCGTTCGACTTCCCGGGCTTCGTGCCGGCGTACATCCGCCCGCTGTTCTGCGAAGGCAAGGGCCCGTTCCGCTGGGTGGCGCTCTCGGGCGATCCGGAAGACATCTACAAGACCGACGCGAAGATCAAGGAACTGTTCCCGGAGAACAAGCACACGCACCGCTGGCTCGACATGGCGCGCGAACGCATCGCGTTCCAGGGCCTGCCGGCGCGCATCTGCTGGCTGGGTCTTGGCGAGCGTCACAAGGCGGGCCTCGCATTCAACGAAATGGTGAAGAACGGCGAGCTCAAGGGCCCGATCGTGATCGGCCGCGATCACCTCGACACCGGCTCGGTTGCAAGCCCGAACCGCGAGACGGAAGCGATGAAGGACGGCACCGATGCTGTCAGCGACTGGCCCCTGCTCAACGCACTACTCAACACGGCGGGCGGCGCGACCTGGGTCAGCCTGCACCATGGCGGTGGCGTCGGCATGGGCTATTCGCAGCACTCCGGCGTGGTGATCGTTTGCGACGGCACCGACGCGGCGGCCAAGCGCATCGAGCGCGTGCTGTTCAACGACCCGGCGACCGGCGTGATGCGCCATGCCGACGCGGGCTACGACATTGCGGTCGCCACCGCGAAGAAGCAGGGCCTCAACCTGCCGATGATCAAGTAAGCGCGGCGACGTGGCGATCCATCACTTCGACATCGCCTCGCTCGCCGCGACGCCGTGGAAGAACGGCGGCGGCGTGACGCGGGAGATCGTGTGCTCGCCAACCGGCGCGGGCATGGACCGCTTCGATTGGCGCGTGAGCGTCGCGACCATCGACCGGCCCGGGCCGTTCTCGGCCTTCGACGGCGTGGACCGCGTGATCATGCTGCTGGACGGCGCGGGCGTGCGGCTGCACTCGCAGGACCATCGGATCGATCACCGTCTGGACGTACCGAACGCCCCGTTCGCGTTCGACGGCGGCGTGCCGCTTGATTGCGAACTGCTGGGCGGCACGTCCACCGACTTCAACGTGATGTCGCGACGTGGACGGCTGCGTGCCGATGTGCGCGTGCTGGACGCGCTCGTCGAGATCGCTCCTGCGGCGCATGGACTCCTACTGGCGCTTCGCGGGCAATGGCGGCTGAACGAACTCGACTGCGCACCAGGCTCCGGCGTCTGGTGGGACGGCGAGCTGACTGAATGGCGGGCCGTTCCGCACGACGCAGGTGCTGCTCTGGTGGCGGTGCGATTTGAGTCGGCGACAACAACATCAGGGAGCTGAACACCATGAAGCACTCCGAACTCCCCAGCGCCGACGGCGTGTGGCGTCACGTGCGCATCGCGCCGGGCGCGCTCGCAGGCGACCAGGCCATCGAAGGCGATGCAGCCATCGTGGTGGCACAGGGGAAGATCGCCTGGATCGGTGCCGGGAACTCAGTGCCGGCCGACTTCGCGGCGCTGCCGCGTTTCGACGGCCGCGATGCACTCGTCTCGCCGGGTCTTGTCGACTGTCACACCCATCTGGTCTATGGCGGACAACGCGCCAACGAGTTCGCGATGCGTCTCGCCGGTGCGACCTACGAGGAAGTCGCGAAGGCCGGTGGCGGCATCGTGTCTTCGGTGCGCGCGACGCGCGAAGCGGACGAAGACACGCTCTACGCCCAGGCGGCCCGCAGGCTTGAACAACTGCTGGCCGAAGGCGTGTGCGCGATCGAGATCAAGTCCGGCTACGGCCTGGCCCTGGAACATGAGCGCAAGCAGTTGCGCGTCGCGCGACGCCTCGGTGAGGCCTATGGCGTCACTGTGCGCACCACCTTCCTCGGCGCGCACGCCTTGCCGCCCGAATACGCGGACCGCAGCAGCGACTACATCGATCGGGTCTGCCAAGAGATGCTTCCCGCGCTGGCTTCCGATGGACTGGTGGATGCGGTCGACGTTTTCTGCGAACGCATCGCCTTTTCGCTCGAAGAGACCGAGCGCGTGTTCCACGCTGCGAAGAAACTCGGCCTGCCGGTCAAGCTGCATGCCGAGCAGCTGTCGGACATGGGTGGCGCGGCACTCGCGGCGCGCTACGGCGCGCTGTCTTGCGATCACATCGAGCACCTGTCGGCAGACGGCATCGCGGCAATGCGCGAGGCCGGCACCACTGCTGTGTTGCTTCCCGGCGCGTACTACACGCTCCGCGACACGCACCTCCCGCCCATCGACGCATTGCGCGCTGCAGGCGTACCGATGGCCGTTTCCACCGATCACAACCCGGGCACTTCGCCGGCGCTGAGTTTGCTTCTGATGGCGAACATGGCGTGCACGCTGTTCCGCCTCACGGTGCCCGAAGCGATTGCCGGCATCACACGCCACGCCGCACGCGCGTTGGGCCTGCAGGACACGCACGGCGCGATCGGCGTCGGCCGACCCGCGAACTTCGTCCTGTGGCAACTGCGCGATATCGCGGAGCTTGCGTACTGGTTCGGTCAACAGCCCGGGCGCACCATCGTCCGGCAGGGACGCATCGCGGTCGAGGAGGCAACCGTTGCCTGACGCCACATCTTCACGCCGGCTCTTCGCCGCCGACGCACTTCTGCCCACAGGCTGGGCGCGCGACGTCCTGCTCGAATGGGACGGCACAGGCAAGCTCTCGGCCGTGACGCCCGGCATCGATGCGAAGGGCGACGCCCCGCGCGCCACGGGACCGGTGCTGCCCGGCATGCCCAACCTGCATTCGCACGCCTTCCAGCGCGCATTCGCCGGCTTGACCGAGTTCCGCGGCGAAGCGCAGGACAGCTTCTGGAGCTGGCGAACGCTGATGTACCGCTTTGCCGCAAAGATCTCGCCCGAGCAGGTCGAGGCGATCGCGACCTGGCTCTACGTCGAGATGCTCGAAGCGGGCTACACCTCGGTGTGCGAGTTTCACTACCTGCACCACGATGCAGATGGCAAGCCGTATGTCGATGACGCAGAGCTCTCGCTCGCATTGTTGCGCGCGGCGAAGCGCGTCGGAATGGGGCTGACGCTGCTGCCGGTGCTCTACCAGACCAGCGGTTTCGGCGGCCTCGCACCCAACGAAGGGCAGCGGCGCTTCATCCGCTCGACCGATTCGATGCTCCGGTTGCTGGAACGCCTGCGCCCCGCGTGCGAAGCGCAGGGCGCTCGCCTGGGGCTCGCGCCGCATTCGCTGCGCGCGGTGCCGCCCGATGGGCTGCGCGAGGCACTGGCGGGGCTCGATGCGATTGACCCTTCCTCGCCAATCCATATCCACATCGCAGAACAGACTGCCGAAGTCGATGCATGCCTTGCCTGGAGCGACCAGCGGCCGGTCGCGTGGCTGCTCGACCATGCGCCGGTCGATGGGCGGTGGTGCCTCGTTCATGCCACGCACATGGACGACGACGAATACCGGCGCGCGGCGAACAGTGGGGCGGTCGCAGGCCTTTGCCTCACCACCGAAGCCAATCTCGGCGACGGCATCTTCGACTTCAACGCATGGCGCGCGGCCGGCGGCCGATGGGGCGTGGGCTCCGACAGCCACGCTTGCGTGAACTCGGCCGAGGAACTGATGATGCTGGAGTACGGCCAGCGCCTTTCCACGCGTCAGCGCAACGTGGGCGCCGACGCGTCGCATCGCGACGTCGCAACCGCGCTGACGCTTTCTGCCGTGCAGGGCGGCGCGCAGGCCGCGGGCCGCCCGATCGGCGGGATCGCGGTGGGCCAGCAGGCCGACTTCGTCGTGCTCGATCCGTCGCATGTCGCGCTGCAGGGGCTTTCCGCGCCTGAGATGCTGTCGTCGCATGTGTTCGCAAGCCATCGCACCTCAGCACTCGATGCGGTGTACGTCGCAGGACAGGCGCGCGTGAGCGGCGCCCGTCACGCCTTGCACCGCGAGTCCGCCTCAGCTTTCGTCGATGCACGCAGCCAACTTCTTGCCAAGGGCTGATTTCATGTCTTTCACCACCAACGAGCCGCCATTCCGCTTTCGTCGCGGCACGCGTCCCTTGCTGATCTCGATGCCGCATGTCGGCACCCACGTGCCGCCGCAACTCGCTGCTCGCCTGACTGACGAAGCACGCCGGGTGCCTGACACCGACTGGCATCTCGAACGCCTCTACGACTTCGCGGATGAGCTGGGTGCGTCGGTACTGGTCGCGACGCACTCGCGCTACGTCGTTGATTTGAACCGGCCACCGGATGGCGCAAGCCTGTATCCGGGGCAGAGCGTTACGGGACTGTGTCCGGTCGATACCTTCGACGACACGCCGCTCTATGCCGCAGGCGACGTTCCGGACGACGCCGAGATCGTCGCGCGCCGCGAAGCCATCTGGCAGCCCTATCACCGGCAACTCGCCGACGAACTGGCGCGCATCAAGGCCCTGCATGGCGTCGCGGCGCTGTGGGATGCGCATTCGATCCGCTCGGTGCTGCCGCGCTTCTTCGAAGGCAAGCTGCCCGACCTGAACCTCGGCACCGCCCAAGGCGCGAGTTGCGATCCGGCGCTCGCTCAGACGCTGCTCGGCGTCGCCAAGGACGCGACCGGCTTCACCGGCGTGCTCAACGGCCGCTTCACCGGCGGCTACATCACGCGTCACCACGGGCAGCCCGCGCAGGGTGTGCACGCGGTGCAGCTCGAGATGACGCAGTGCAGCTACATGCAGGAAGCATTGCCCTTCGACTACCTGCCCGAGGTCGCGGCGCGCGTGCAGCCGCATGTGCGGCGCATGCTCGAAGCGGTGCTGCAGTTCGTCGAATCCCGCCGGCCCTGAACGCTCGCAAAGGCTCTCCATCCATGAACGCATCCGCCCTCCAGGAACTCGTCCGCCCAGAAGTGCCGGGCCTGCCGCCCTACAACGCCGGCCTGTCGTCGGAGGCCGTGCGCTCGCGCTACGGTGTCGACCACATCGCGCGGCTTGCGAGCAACGAGAACCCATTTGGCGCGAGTCCCATGGTCGGTCGGGCTCTGGCTGATCTCGCGCTACGCGTGGGCACGTATCCGGATGCGAACTGCACCGCACTGCGCGCAGCGATCGCCGAACGCACTGGCGCCCGCGCGGAGCAGATCGTGATCGGCAATGGCTCCGAGTCGATCCTGCAGATGCTTTGCCAGGCCTTCCTGTCGCCCGGCGACCGCGTGCTCACGCAGCGGCCGGCCTTTGGCCTGCACGAGATCTATCCGCGGATGATGGGCGCGAAGGTCGAACTGCTGGCGCTCACGCCGACGCTGGAGTTCGATCTCGATGCCTGGTGCGAGGCACTGGCGCGCGGGCCGAAGGTGGCCATGATCGCCAATCCTTCGAACCCGGTGGGTTGTATGTCCGATGTGAAGGCCTTTGCCCGCCTGCTCGAAGCCACGCCGCCCGGCACGCTGCTGGTGATCGACGAGGCTTACTACGAATACGCCCGTCTCGCGAGCGGCTTTCCCGATGCGCTGGCGATGCTGCGCGAGCAGTCGCGTCCGTGGATCGTGTTGCGCACCTTCTCGAAGGCCTGGGGGCTGGCGGGGTTGCGTGTCGGCTATGGCATCGCGTCCGACGCTGCACTCATTCAGTGGCTGGACCGCGTTCGCACGCCGTTCAACGTCAACGAGGCGGCGCAGGCCGCGGCGCTTGCCGCATGGGGTGATGAGGCTTTCATGGCGCAGGCGGTCGAAGAGACGGTGAAGCAGCGCGAAGTGCTGGTGCAGCAGCTTCGTGACCTGGCAAGGCCCGGCATGCGCATCGCGCCGTCGGCGGCCAACTTCCTGTTCATCGATCTGGCGCGGCCGAATGCGCCGGTCAACGAGGCGCTGCTTTCGCGCGGCATCATCGTCAAGCCGTGGAAGGAGCCGGGCTTCGAGAGCTTCATCCGCGTGTCGATCGGCACCGCGGAGGACAACGCGCGGTTCGTGGGCGCACTGCGCGACATCCTCGCGGCGTAGCGACAAGACCCGCCGCCGCGTCGGGCCGGAGGGCGCTTTCTACAATCGCGTCCCATGAAGCCCATCGCCTACACCCGCGCCCAGAAGCTGCCCGAGATCCTCGCCCAACGCATCGCCATCCTCGATGGCGCGATGGGCACGATGATCCAGCGCTTCAAGCTCACCGAGGAGCAATACCGCGGCGAGCGCTTTAAGGACTTCCCGCGCGACGTGAAGGGCAACAACGAGCTGCTGTCGCTGACGCGGCCCGATGTGATCCGCGATATCCACGAAGGCTATCTGGCGGCCGGCGCCGACCTCATCGAGACCAACACCTTCGGCGCGACCCGCATCGCGCAGGAGGACTACAAGATGGCCGACCTCGCGCGCGAGATGAACTTCGAATCCGCGAAGCTCGCACGCGCCGCCTGCGACAAGTTCAGCACGCCCGACAAGCCGCGCTTCGTGGCCGGTGCATTGGGCCCGACGCCGAAGACGGCGAGCATCAGCCCCGATGTGAACGATCCGGGCGCGCGCAACGTGACCTTTGAAGAGCTGCGCGAGTCCTACTACGAGCAGGTCGAGGCGCTGGTGCAGGGTGGCTCCGATGTGCTGCTGGTCGAGACGATCTTCGACACGCTCAACGCCAAGGCCGCGCTGTTTGCGATCGACGAATACTTCGAGGCCAGCGGTGAGCGTCTGCCGATCATCATCAGTGGCACGGTGACCGATGCCTCCGGGCGAATCCTCAGCGGTCAGACGGTGACTGCCTTCTGGCACAGCGTGCGCCATGCACAGCCCCTGGCCATCGGATTGAACTGCGCATTGGGCGCGGCGCTGATGCGGCCCTACATCCAGGAGCTGGCGCGCGTCGCGGACGACACCTTCATCAGTTGCTATCCGAACGCCGGCCTGCCCAATCCGATGAGCGAGACCGGCTTCGACGAAACGCCGGACGTGACCTCGCGCCTGCTGCACGAGTTCGCAGCCGAAGGCCTGGTCAACATCGTGGGCGGCTGCTGCGGCACCACGCCCGAGCACATCGCTGCGATCGGGCAAGCGGTGCTGCCGGTGCCCGGTCGCAAGCTGAACGCGGCCGGCTTCTATCGCGAAGCGGCCTGAGGACGCATTCTTTGCGCCCGTTCTCGGCATGTGAAGCCGAGGTGAAGAGGCTTTCCAAAGTTTGCGCAGGTGCACGGCGGGGGTTGCCGCGCCGTTGTCAATGAACGGCCGTGTCCGATTGACACCGCCAAGGCGGCCCACCTAACCTGACCCGCAAAGGATCTCCACACATGCAAAAACAGACTTGGCGATGGATCGGCACTTGCGCCATCGCACTTTCGCTCCCGCTGGCCGCGGCGGCGCAACAGGCCTTCACGCGGGGAAGCGTCAATCTTCGGGCCGGCCCCTCGAGCTCGTATCCGCTCGTCGCGACGTTGATGCCCGGACAGCCGCTGCAGGTGATGGGCTGCACGGCGGGCTTTGCCTGGTGCGACGTCGTGCTGCCGGACGGCCTTCGCGGCTGGGCTTATGCGGGCAGCCTCGACTATGCGTACGAGGAGCAGCACGTTCCGCTGGCCACGTATGGGGCAGTCATCGGCGTACCGATCGTGACGTTCGCGATCGGCAGCTACTGGGGCGACTACTACCGCGATCGCCCTTGGTACAACCAGCCCCGCTGGTGGGGTGGCAGGCCGCCACCGCCGCCGATGCCCGGATGGCGTCCGCTGCCGGCGCCGGTTCCGGCATGGCGGCCGAATCCCTGGCCGGGATATGGCCCTGGCTATCGCCCGCCCGCGGGCGTCCGGCCACCGGTACCGGCCTTCAGGCCGCCTCCGCCAGCGGGCATCCGTCCGCCGGTGGATCCGGGTCACCGGCCTCCAATGCCGCCCGCCGGCATCCGCCCGCCCTCGCCGGATCACGGCTTCCGTCCTGGCGGCCCGGGCCGTCCGGACTGGAATGCCGGCCGGCCGCGGGGCGACCACGACGCCGGGCACGGCCGTGGCGGCGACCAGGGCAACCATCGGGGACATGGCGAGGGTGGTGGCCGCGGCGACCAGGGCGGCGACCGCGGCCAGGGGCGCGGTCACGGCGACCGCTGATCCGCGGCGTCAGTCCTTCTTCCGCGCGATCAGTGCCACGAAGCGCTGTGCGCCGAGCCCCAGCGGGCGTTCGCGCGACCACACCACGTCCACCCACAGATCGAGTCCATTCGAGAGGTTCTCGAACGGGATCTCGATGAGCGCACCCGCCGCCACATGCGGGCGCGCGAAATTGCGCGGCAGCCAGCCCCATCCCAGTCCGGCGGTGATCAGGCTCAGCGCGGCGAGCGCGTTGTCGGTGCGCCAGACATGCCGCGCGAAGACGAAGCGCGGGTCGCTGGTTGCCAGGTCGCGCCCCGCGACCACGATCTGCCGCGTGGTCGTCAGATGCGCCTCGCGGAGTCGTCCGCCGGCTGCTGCGAGCACCGGATGGTCGGGCGCCATCACGGCGACCATGGTGTCGTTGGCGACTTCCTGAAAGCCCTCGCGGCCATCGAGGCTGGGCCGCTCGAAGACCAGCGCGAGCTGCGCGCGCCCGCTGTGCAGCAGCGCCAGCGCGTCGGCCTGCGGCGCGGCCAGCACCTCGACCTCCAGCAACGGGTATTCCTGCGCCAGGGCCGCGAGGGCACCGCTCCAGGGCGCGGCCAGCAGTTCGGGCGCGATGGCGAGCGTCAGGCGGTCTTCGAGACCCTGCGTCAACGCGAGCGCCTGCACCTGCAACTGCTTGAGCTGCGACGCGAGCAACCGCGCCTGCGGCTCCAGCGAGCGCGCTACAGCGGTCGGCTGCGGCTCCCGGCCGCTGCGGTCGAAGAGCTGGAGATTCAGTTCCGCCTCGAGATTGGCGACCGCCATGCTGACCGCCGATGGCACCCGGCCCAGCGACCGAGCGGCCGCCGAGAACGACCCGTGGTCGATGACCGCGAGGAAGACTTCCACGCTCTCGCTCGAAAAGCTCATGGCCCCGATCTTTCAATAAATCTGAAAGAAGATGACTTTATATGTCAGCAATCAAAACATAAAGTCCTCTCCCAACAGCAACCAATACGGGATCGATTTCATGCAAGGGCTCAAGCGTCGTGTGGTCTACATCACCCTCTACGAAGGCATCGCCATCGTGGCGGCCAGCGCGGGGCTGGCACTGATGTCCGGCCAAGGCATGGGCCACTCGGGCGTCGTGGCGGTGATTGCGTCGGTCATCGCGGTGCTGTGGAACCTGACCTTCAATGCCCTTTTCGAGCGCTGGGAATCGCGTCAGGCCACGCGCGGCCGCAGCGTCAAGCGCCGTATCGCGCACGCGATCGGCTTCGAGGGCGGCCTCGTCGCCTTCCTGGTGCCGGTTTTCGCGTGGTGGATGAACGTCAGCCTCTGGGAAGCGCTGGTGATGGACCTGGGCCTCGTCGTGTTCTTCCTGATCTACACCTTCGTCTTCAACTGGGCCTTCGACATGCTCTTCGGCCTGCCCGCGGCAGCGACCGGCGAAGCCCAGCCGGCGTAAAATCCGCGGCTCCCCAAGGAGCGTTGCAGCGCCGCCGCCCTCGTATCCCACGTAGTGCGCCCGCGTCAGGCTTGGGGTAGATGACTCCATCAGGGATACCGCAGAACTGGCTTCGCCAGGCTGCTGGTATCGCCCCCTTGCAGGGGGTTGGCGAAAGCGACACGAAGTGCGCGAAGCCTGGGGGTGAGCCATTGTTCAACGACGCTCGCCTGATCCCGATTTTCCAGGTGAGCGCATGTCTGCCGATTCTTCTCCCATCCTCGTTCCCCCCATGAAGCTTTCCGGCCTGGAGCCGGTGCGGATCGGGGAGGGCGCGCTGTTCGTCAACATCGGCGAGCGCACCAACGTCACCGGTTCCAAGGCCTTCGCGCGGATGATCCTCAACGGCCAGTTCGAGGATGCGCTGGCCGTCGCGCGCCAGCAGGTCGAGAACGGCGCGCAGGTGATCGACATCAACATGGACGAGGCCATGCTCGACAGCAAGGCCGCGATGGTCCGCTTCCTGAACCTGATCGCGAGCGAGCCCGACATCGCGCGCGTGCCGATCATGATCGACAGTTCCAAGTGGGATGTGATCGAGGCGGGCCTGCGCTGCATCCAGGGCAAGGGCATCGTCAACTCGATCAGCATGAAGGAGGGCGTCGAGCAGTTCAGGCACCACGCGCGCCTTCTGCGTCGCTACGGCGCGGCAGCGGTGGTGATGGCTTTCGACGAGAAGGGGCAGGCCGATACCTACGAGCGCAAGATCGAGATCTGCGAACGCGCCTACCGCATCCTGGTCGACGAGGTCGACTTTCCGCCCGAGGACATCATCTTCGACCCCAACATCTTCGCGATCGCGACGGGGATCGAAGAGCACAACAACTACGCTGTCGACTTCATCGAGGCGACGCGCTGGATCAAGCAGAACCTGCCCGGCGCGAAGGTGTCGGGTGGCGTGTCGAACGTGAGTTTCAGCTTCCGCGGCAACGACCCGGTTCGCGAGGCGATCCACACCGTGTTCCTGTACCACGCGATCAAGGCGGGCATGGACATGGGCATCGTCAACGCCGGCATGGTCGGCGTCTATGACGACCTGGAGCCCGAACTGCGCGAGCGCGTGGAAGACGTGGTGCTCAACCGCCGCCCCGATGCCGGCGAGCGCCTCGTCGAAGTCGCGGAGAGCGCCAAGAGCGGCGCCAAGGACGAGAGCAAGAAGCTCGAATGGCGCGGCACGCCGGAGCATCCGGTGTCGGTAGAGCATCGCCTCTCGCACGCGATGGTGCATGGCATCACCGACTTCATCGTCGAGGACACCGAAGAGGCTTATCAGGCGACGATCGCGAAGGGTGGCCGGCCGCTGCACGTCATCGAAGGCCCGCTGATGGACGGCATGAACATCGTGGGCGACCTGTTCGGCCAAGGAAAGATGTTCCTGCCGCAGGTCGTGAAGTCGGCCCGCGTGATGAAGTCGGCCGTGGCGCACCTCATTCCCTACATCGAGGAAGAAAAGCGGCAGGACGAAGCAGCCGGCCGCGACGTGCGCACCAAGGGAAAGATCATCATCGCCACAGTG
>JAGIAI010000063.1:0-44123 GCA_017744935.1 Variovorax sp. | reverse complement strand
GCCACGGTCAAGGGCGACGTGCACGACATCGGCAAGAACATCGTCACGGTCGTGCTCCAGTGCAACAACTTCGAAGTGGTGAACATGGGCGTGATGGTCCCGTGCCACGAGATCCTCGCGCGTGCGAAGGTCGAGGGTGCGGACATCGTGGGACTGTCGGGCCTGATCACGCCGAGCCTCGAAGAGATGCAGTACGTGGCCGGCGAGATGCAGAAGGACGACCACTTCCGCGTGCGCAAGATTCCGCTCCTGATCGGCGGCGCGACCACCAGCCGCGTGCACACCGCCGTCAAGATCGCGCCCAACTACGAAGGCCCGGTGGTCTATGTGCCCGACGCTTCGCGTAGCGTGAGCGTGGCCCAGTCGCTGCTGTCCGAGCAGGCCGCGAACTACATCGACGAGATCAACGCCGACTACGAGAAGGTCCGGCAACTGCACGCCAACAAGAAGCAGACGCCGCTTTGGCCCCTCGCGAAGGCGCGTGCCAACAAGACGCCGATCGATTGGGCGGGCTATGTGCCGCCGGTGCCGAAGTTCACCGGCCGACGGGTGTTCCGCAACTTCGATCTCACCGAGCTGGCGAAGTACATCGACTGGGGCCCGTTCTTCCAGACGTGGGATCTGGCCGGGCCTTTCCCTGCGATCCTGAAGGACGAGATCGTCGGCACGGAAGCCGTGCGCGTGTACGGCGACGGCCAGCGCATGCTCAAGCGATTGATCGAAGGCCGCTGGCTTACCGCGAGCGGCGTGATCGGCTTCTGGCCGGCGAACACCGTGAACGACGACGACATCGCGCTCTACACCGACGAGTCGCGCACCGAAACCGCGCTGACCTGGTGGGGCCTCCGCCAGCAGACCGAAAAGCAGATGGTCGAAGGCGTGATGCGCCCGAGCCGCTGCCTGGCGGACTTCGTCGCGCCACGCGAGAGCGGGCTCAAGGACTACGTGGGCATGTTCGCGGTGACGGCCGGCATCGGCGTCGACAAGAAGGAGAAGTACTTCATCGACGACCTCGACGACTACTCGGCCATCATGCTCAAGGCGCTTGCCGACCGGCTGGCCGAGGCCTTCGCCGAAGCGATGCACCATCGCGTGCGAACCGACCTGTGGGGCTACGCGCCCGGCGAGTCGCTGAGCAGCGAAGAGATGATTGGCGAGAAGTACCGCGGCATCCGCCCCGCGCCCGGCTATCCGGCCTGCCCCGACCACAGCGTGAAGCAGGCGATGTTCGAAGTGCTCAACTGCGCGGACATCGGCATGACGCTGACCGAGAGCCTGGCGATGATGCCGGCAGCGAGCGTGAGCGGCTTTTACCTGAGCCATCCCGATGCGACCTACTTCAACGTCGGCAAAATCGGGCACGACCAGTTGCAGGATCAGGCCGCGCGTCGCCAGAAGAGCGAAGCGGATCTGGAGCGGCTCCTGGCGTCCAACCTTTGATTTGATGGACCGGCGAGAAGAAGGCCGGCGGTGGGGGTTCCTATTCAGACACTGATGTTTGCGGCCGTGCACTACGCGGCGCTGGTGGTTTTTGTCGCCAGTTGTTGGGGCTTCGGGCGGGGGGTGCTCGTGCGCTTCGGTGCGCCGGCACGCAGCGATGTCTGGCTCGAGGCGGCGATGGCCGTCACGACTGGCATGGGGATCTTCATCTGCGTCTTCCAGGCTTTCGGCATCGTGGGGCGGTTCACGCCCACGGTCGTCGTAGTGATGGTCGCGCTCGGTCTCGTCGCGGCAATTGCGAGCCTTCCGGCGTGGCTGCGACAGGTGCGCATGCGCGAGGTGCCACCCGCGCTGTCATGGCTCGAGAAGCTGGGGATGATCGCGCTCGCGCTGGTTGCGGTCACCACGCTGGCTTCGCCGCTCGCGCCCCCGGCCGCGTTCGATGAACTGATGTACCACCTGCCGTATGCCCGCGAGGTCGCGCACAGCGGCAGGCTGGGCATCTACGAGTGGCTGCGCTATCCCTGGTTCCCGTACAACTACAACCTGCTCTACGCTGGCGCGTTGATGGTCGGCAACGACGTGTTCCCGCACATGCTCAATGCGCTCGCGGGCTGGACCTCGGTGCTGATCGTCTACCGCCTCGGCGTGCTGCACGTCAACCGCGTGGTGGCCGCCGTGGGTGCCGCGATCTGGCTCGGCATGGGCGACTATTCCGGCGCGCTCATCGACACGAGCGTCGCGCTGCTCGTCGTCGCGGCCTGCGCGGCGCTGTGGTGGTGGCGCGAATCGCCGCCGCAGCATGGGGCACGCTGGCTCGCGCTCGCGGCGTTCTTTCTCGGCATCGCGGCCGGTTCGAAATACCAGGCCCTGACGGTGCTGCCGCTGCTGGGCGTGTTCGTGCTCTGGCACGAGCGCCGTCCGCGCGTGCTCGCCGTGGCGCTCCTGTGCTTCCTGGTCCCCTGCATCTATTGGTACGCGCGCAACGCGATCATGACGGGCGATCCCTTCAATCCGATCGGCGCGCGCGTGTTCGGCTTCACCAACTGGAACGCCGAGGACTACCGCCTCCAACTGCAGGACGTGCGCGACCATGCCTCGCTGCCGAGCCCGCTGATCTGGGCGGTGCTGGCCGTGCCCTTCAGCGCGCACTGGAAGCGCTCCGCCGCCCTGCGGGCCGCAGCGGTGTTCTGCATCTATTCGCTGTTCGTCTGGAGCCTCACCTCGCGCTATCCGCGCTATCTGACGGCCGCGTTCCCGCTGCTCGCACTGACGGCCGCGGTCGGCTGGCAGACGGTGTTCGGTGGCATCGCCGCCAAGTTGCGCCGGACGATGCCCGAGCGCGACCGCAGTGGCGGCCTCGATCGCGCAGGGCGGTGGTTCGCCGTCGTTTTGCTTGTAGCCGCCGTGGGCGTTGTCTTTCACAAGACACGCGAGAAGGTGTCGATGATCGCGGTCACACCCGAACAGCGCGAGGCCTTTCTGCGCAAGAACGTGCCAGGCTATGCGGTGATGGACTACCTGCGCGAACATGCAACCGGCCGCGTCTACCAGATCGCGTTGAGCGAGGCGACCTACTACGGGCCGAGCCCGGTCTGGGGCGATGCCATCGGCCCGTGGCGCTACTCGGATTTCATCCTCTACCCGCCTGCGGACTACGCACGAAAGCTGTCCGAAAAGGGCTTCGAGGCCATCGCCGTGTCGCTGCCGACGGCGACCTACCTCGAGGCGCAGCCCGGCTTCCGCGAGCAGTTCGCACTGATGTACGAAAAAGACAATGCCAAGGCCTACCGCATCCGCCTTTACCGAAATGACCGAGCACCCTGATCCGCAACCGTTGCGCATCGCCGCCGTGATCCCGTGCTTCAACGAGGCACTGGCGATCGGTCAGGTGATCGACGAATTCCGTGCGGCACTGCCCGAGGCGGAGATCCATGTCTTCGATAACAACTCCACCGACGACACCGCGGCCGTCGCAAGTGCGCACGGCGCCTTCGTCACCCACGTGCCGCTGCGCGGCAAGGGCAATGTGGCGCGCCGCATGTTCGCGGACGTCGAGGCGGACATCTACGTGATGACCGATGGCGACGCTACGTACGACCTGAGCGGTGTGCGCGGCCTCATCGAACGGATGATCGAAGGCAACCTCGACATGGTGGTCGGCTCGCGCGTGGACGCGGGCGACGACGCGCAGACCTACCGCCGGGGCCACCGCTTCGGCAACCGCCTGCTGACCGGCGCGGTCGCGAGCCTCTTCGGCGGCCACCTGAAGGACATGCTCTCGGGCTACCGCGTGTTCTCGCGGCGCTATGCCAAGTCGTTCCCGGCGGTGTCGAAGGGCTTCGAGATCGAGACCGAGCTGACGGTGCATGCGCTCGAGCTGCGCATGCCCTTCGCGGAAGTGCCGGGCCTCTATCGCTCTCGCCCCGAAGGCTCCGAGAGCAAGCTGTCGACCTACCGCGACGGCTGGCGCATCCTGCGGACGATCTTCAAGCTGTTCGTGAGCGAACGGCCGCTGCTTTTCTTCAGCAGCGCTGCGGCCGTGCTGGCGCTGATCTCGATCGTGCTGGCCGAGCCGTTGGTTGTTACCTATTTCCGGACCGGGCTGGTCCCGCGCTTCCCGACCGCCGTACTCGCGACCGGCACCATGCTGATGGCGATGCTGTCCTTCGTCTGCGGCATCGTGCTGCACACCGTGACGATCGGCCGGCAGGAGGCCAAGCGGCTGCGTTACCTTGCGATTCCGGGCGTGCGCCACCGGGGCCAGCAGTGAGGATCGGCAAGGAGTTCCTGTCGTTCGCGATCGTCGGTGCGATCGGCTTCGTCGTCGATGTGGGGGTGCTCTACCTCGCGTCCCCGCACCTGGGCTGGTACGGCGGGCGGGTGCTGTCCTGGACCGCGGCCGCGACAGCCACCTGGCTGCTGAACCGGCACTTCACCTTCCGTGCGCGGCAGTCGGGCGCCTCGATCGTGCGCGAGTACGTGCACTACATGTTGACGATGCTTGGCGGCGCACTGGTCAACTACGCAGCCTATGTGCTCACCCTGCACTGGGTCAGTGCCTCATGGGGGCCGGCGCTCGGCGTTGCGATGGGCAGTTGCGCGGGGCTGGTGGTGAACTTCCTCTCGGCCCGGTATCTCGTGTTCCGGGCCGCGCGCGAACACTGAACAGGCGGCGCCTCAGTGCGCGCCTGACACGACCACGGGCACTTCGGTCGCCGGCGGCGTGTTGCGGCTGCGACCGCAGCGCACGATACCGTCGATCATCACCATGCCCACGCCGGGGATGTCGCCAAGTTGCACGCTTTCCAGCAGCGTCTTGCCGGAGGTGTGTTGCGCGCGGTCCATGAAGACGAAGTCCGCATCGCGGCCGGGTTCGATCAAGCCGCAGTTGAGATTGCGCATGCGCGCCGTGTTGCCGGTGGCGAAGCAGAACACCAGCTCCGCCGGAATGTTCGCGAACGCGGACAGCAGCGACACCATCCGCAGGATGCCCAGCGGTTGCACGCCCGAACCCGCAGGCCCGTCGGTGCCGAGGATCACGCGATGCGGGCACTTCAAGTCGATCGCCGCCTTGGCCGCTGCCACAGCAGTGCGCTCGTTGCCGTTGTGCACGATCTCGATGCCCCGCGTGCTCTTCTCGCACAGCTCGCACACATGCGTCTCCGACAACGAGGTGTGGCCGCCGTTGATGTGGCCGATGATGTCCGCGTCGGCTTCGAGCACCGTGTCCTTGTCGATGTACCCCGAGCCCGGCACCGACGGCCCACCGGTGTGGATGGTGCTCTGGATGCCGTACTTGCGCGCCCAGGCAACCATCTCCTTGGCCTCGTAGCCGGCCTTCACCGTGCCGAGACCCACTTCGCCGAGCAGGCCGACGCCGGCTTCGGCGAGTTCCTTGAAGTCGCTCTCGACCATGCCCTTTTCGATGACCGGTGCGCCGGCCAGCACCTTCACGCCGCCCGGGCGGAAAGCATCGAACGCGCGCTGCGCGGTGATCGCCAGGGCCTTCAGACCCACGATGTCCTTGGGGCGTCCGGGGTAGTGCACCTCACCGGCGGAAATCATGGTGGTCACGCCGCCGTTCATGCTCGATTCGATCCAGTTGAGCTGGCTCTGGCGCGGCGTCCAGTCGCCCGCGACGGGGTGCACGTGACTGTCGATCAGGCCCGGGGCGACGCATGTCTTCTTCGCGTCGATGACGGTCTTCGCGCCTTCGGTGTCGCAGTCCTTTTCCTTGCCGACCGCAACGATCAGCCCGTCGTTCACGACGATGGTGTCGGCATCGAGGATGGGCTTGTCGATGTCGCCCGAGAGCAGCAGACCTATGTTCCGGATGACGACCTTGCCTGACTTTGCGGCGCTTGCGACTTCTGCCATTTCGTTGCCTTTTCGTGGGATGGTTCTACGGATTCGTCGGAAGCTCCAACATCGACGGTGCGCAGCACCGTCTCGATCACGAAGTCTTCCCAGTGCGCGACGGCTTCCGGCGTTTCAAGCGGCTCGCCGAGGAAGGCGGTGAGCGTGTGCCGGTTCGACATGTAGAAATAGCCGGTCGAGGCGATGAGCAGGTAGAGGTCGCGCGCTGCCACGTCGGCCCGGAACAGGCCTTGCGCAACGCCGCTGGCCATGATCTCGCCAATGATCGAGATTGCCTGCGACGAGTATTCGCGCGCGCGCAGCGACTTCGCGATGTGCCGGCCCTTGTGCAGGTTCTCGGTGTTGAGCAGCGTGACGAAGTCGGGGTTCCTGCGGTAGTAGCCGAGCACGAAGCGGATGAGCGCCGTGAGCGCTTCCACCGGCCGCGAGGCATCGAGCGCCAGCGCCGCCTCGGCCTCGTCCATGCGCCGGTAGATCCCTTCGAGCACGGCGATGAACAGGCCTTCCTTGCTGCCGAAGTAGTAGTAGATCATCCGGTCGTACGACTTCGCGGCCTGCGAGATCTTCTCGACACTGCCACCGTCGTAGCCGTACCTGGCGAATACCTTCGTCGCCGCGCGCAGGATGCTCTCGCGCGTGGCCTGCGCCGCGGCTTCGCGCACGCCAGTGCGGCGCTGGGGCTTGGCGGACGTGGCCTTGCGCTCGGGCATTCGCGGCAGACGCTTACTTTTCTGCGAAGGCGCGTTCCACGACGTAGTCGCCCGGCGTGGAGGTGTTGCCTTCCTTGAAGCCGCGTCCCTCGAGGATGTGCTTCAGGTCCACCAGGAGCCCGGGGCTGCCGCAGAGCATCACGCGGTCTTCGGCCGGGTTGAGCGGCGGCAGGCCGAGGTCGTCGGTGAGCTTGTTGGTGTCGATCAGGTCGGTGATGCGGCCCATGTTGCGGAACTCTTCGCGCGTCACCGTCGGGTAATAGAGCAACTGCTTCTCGATCAGCTCGCCGAGGAATTCATGCTTGGGCAGGTGGTCGATCACGAGGTCGTGATAGGCCAGCTCGTCGACCTGGCGAACGCCGTGCACCAGGATGACCTTCTCGTACTTCTCGTACGTGTCGGGGTCACGGATGATGCTCATGAATGGTGCCAGCCCCGTGCCGGTGCCGAACAGATACAGGCGCTTGCCCGGCAGCGTGTAGTCGATCAGCAGCGTGCCCGTGGGCTTGCGGCCCACGATGATGGTGTCGCCCACCTGGATGTGCTGCAGACGCGAGGTCAGCGGGCCTTCTTCCACCTTGATGCTCAGGAACTCGAGATGCTCCTCGTAGTTCGGGCTCACGATGCTGTAGGCGCGCAGCAGGGGCTTGTTGTTGACCTTCAGGCCAATCATGGTGAAGTGGCCGTTGGAGAAGCGCAGCGCCGGATCGCGCGTGGTGGTGAAGGTGAACAGCCGGTCGGTCCAGTGATGGACGCTCAACACTCGTTCTTCGCTGAATGCACTCATAAGGGTCGGAAATGGTGAAGGACTGAAAAGAAGCGAACCCTCTATTGTCGGCGACGACCGCAAAGTCTCGGGTCACGCTCACGAAAACACCATTGCAAGCATCGGGCCCGTTTGCTACATTGATCTTCAATGTAGCGTTTGCCACATGAAAGTGTAGGGAATGCTACACAAACGTCAACTTCGGCACAAGCGGGTAACGGGCACGGTTGTTGCACTCCCGCCGGCCTGAAATTCACGAGAGCCCCGCGATGACCGAACACACGAAAACAGACGGCCTGCCCGGCATGGACATGCCCGTGATGCCCGACCTGGCCGGCCGCTCGCCGCTGCGCAACGAGAAGATGAGCACAAGCAAGGTCGAGTGCAATGCCTGCCCGGTCCTGTGCCAGATCTCAGAGGGGCGCACCGGTGCGTGCGACCGCTACGCGAACCGCGAGGGCATGCTGGTGCGGGTCGACCCGGTCGTGCTGCTGCGCCGCGAACTGTCGAGCGATACGCCGGTGCTGGTGCCCTTCGCGCAGGGCGCCGAAGCGGCCGGCGATGCCCAAGCCAACGAAAAGGCGCCGGACTGGAACGGCGATCTCCTCCACCTCGACGAGGTCTTTGTGACCGGCGTGGGCTCGTCTACCACCTACCCCGACTACAAGCCCGCACCCTTCATCGTCGCCTCCAAAGCCAGCGGTGTCGATATGGTCACGGTCGTGACCGAAGGCATCTTCAGCTACTGCAGCTTCAAGGTGAAGATCGATACCGACCGCTTCCTTGGTGCCGAGCAGGCGAACGTCCGCTACAAGGGCGAAGTGGTCGGCCATGTCACCACGGCCGAGTACGGCTCGCAGATGCTGTCGCTCGGCGGCGTGCATCACCTCACTGGCGGCAGCAAGAAGGAAGGCCGCATGACCGCCGAGCTGATGCAGCTGCTCGGCAACAAGAAAGCGGTCGAATGCGTGATCGATGGGGGCGCCAGCATGGTGATCCAGGCCGGCCGGGCGCCGATCGTCAACGGCGTCGAAGAGCAGCGCATGCGCGTGGGCTGCGGCTCGGCGGCCATCGGCATCTTCGCGCGCCAGCTCTTCGGGCACGCGGATGAAGTGGTGGTGGTCGACGACCACATCACCGGCGTGCTAACCGAGCACCAGGCCGGCCGCTGCCTCGACATGCCCGCATCGGGCATCCAGATGCGCGGGCGCAGATCGACGCCAGGACGCTACTTCCAGGTCGCGAATCCGGGCACCGGCTGGGGCGGCACCGACATCAGCGATCCGCTGTCGATCATCGAAGGCTGGGAAGAGGGCGTTGCGCGCCCCGGCCTCAAGCTCCTGATGACATCGACCACCGGCGAGCACGCGCAGTGGTATGTACTCGACGATCAGCTTCGTCCTGTCGAACAGGAGATGCCCGAGGAGGTGCGTCGCATCGTCAACCGCATCGGCGAGAACTGCGAGCCTTCGCTGTGCACGGTGCTGTTCCTCGGCGGCGCCGGCGGCAGTCTTCGTGCCGGCGTCACCGAGAACCCGGTTCTGCTCACGCGTGCCATCAAGCGCGCGCTGGTCAACGTGACCTGCGGAGGTGCGCCAGCCTACGTATGGCCGGGCGGCGGCATCACGGTGATGGTCGATGTGACGCGCATGCCCGACAACAGCTTCGGCACCGTGCCGACGCCGGCGATCGTGGCGCCGATCGAATTCAGCATGCGCCGCGACGACTATCAGGCACTCGGCGGCCACATGGAGCATGTGTTCTCGATCGAACAGGCGCTCGCGCGAGGCGCCTGGCACAACGACGGCGCACCGCTCGCGCGCCAGTGGCTGCGCATGGACGCGGCCAATCCGTGGCCCTTGGGTCAACCCCCGATGCTGGGCTGACGATGACCGCCCAACGCACCGCGCTCGACGGTGGCCGCTGGCATCTGAACCACGGTCCCATCGACATCGTGGCCGAAGCGCATGGCGATCCGGTGGAAGTGGCCGTGGCGCATGAGCACGCGTGGCGACGCTTTCGCACGATCCTCGATGAGCTCGTCGGCGAACTGCCGCTGCTTCGCCAGCCTGTCGGTGCCGAATGCGCCCTGCGTGGCCCCGTTGCGCAGCGCATGTGGCAGGCCTGTGCGCCATTCAGCGCGGGCTTCATCACGCCGATGGCGGGGGTGGCGGGTTCGGTCGCGCAGGAACTCATCGGCTGCTTCCATCGGCCCGGCATCGAGCGCGCGTGGATCAACAACGGCGGCGACATCGCATTGCACCTTGCGACGGGCCATTCGGCGCGCGTGGGGCTCTTCGCGGACCTCGCGCGCTTCGACCTGCGCGACACCGACCCGCTCACGACCGAGGGCCAGTTCGAGATCACCGCGGACATGCCTGTGCGCGGCGTCGCCACCAGTGGATGGCGCGGGCGCAGCTTCTCGCTGGGCATCGCGGACAGCGTGACCGTGCTCGCCGCAACGGCTGCTGAAGCCGATGCGGCCGCGACGGTGATCGCGAACGCTGTGAACGTCGACGATCCCCGCATCCACCGTCTTCCCGCGAACGAATGCAAGGATGACAGCGACCTCGGCGACCTGCTCGTCACGCGCGATGTCGAGACACTCGCGCCCTCGCAGGTGCGCAGCGCACTCGATGCGGGCGTCGCGCGCGCGGAGGCCCTGCAGCGTGCGGGCCTCGTGTGGTCGGTGGTGCTGGTTTGCCAGGGGCAATGGCGCATGGTGCAACCTTTAAGCTCCCGGGGGACGAACCTGCCACTGCAGACGGTGTCCACTGGCGTCGGCGGTGCAGTTGGTTCAGTATTTGCTTAACGAAAAGCAGGACTTGTTTTCATGATCGATATACGTCGTGTCTTCACCCAGGTCGAGCACATCCACCACGAGTTCGGACCTCGCGCCGCAACGCCGCTGATGCGTGGCGCGATCGCCGCGGTGCTGACCAATCCTTTCGCGGGCCGCTACGAGCCCGACATCCTTCCGATGATGAAGCTGCTCGATCCGGTGGGCCTCGACATGGCGCATCGGCTGCGTGCGGCGATGGACGTGCCGGTCGAACGCATCGCCACATACGGCAAGGGCGCGATCGTCGGCGCGGCCGGCGAGCTGGAGCACGGCGCGCTGTGGCACGTCCCCGGCGGGTATGCGATGCGCGAGCTGCTCGGCTGGAAGGGTGATCGCGATGCCTACCGCCAGGGCAAGGCAGAGGAGAAGACCGGCCAGCCCGGCAACGCACTCGCGATCGTGCCGTCGACCAAGAAGGTTGGCGCGCCCGGCACCACGCTCGACGTGCCTCTGACCAACATCAACGCCAGCTATGTGCGCGGCCAGTTCGATGCCTTCGAAGTGCGCGTCCCAGGTGCACCGGCGGCGGACGAGATCGTGTTCATCCTTGCGATGAGCACCGGCTACCGCGTGCACGACCGCGTCGGCGGCCTGCGCGCAGAAGACATTACCAAGTGGGATGGACTCCGATGAACACCAGCATGCAATCAATCCTTAGTGAATCTGTTTCAGGAATACCGTGGAACCGGCTTTGCCGGGCCAGTGGTGTTGCCCCCGGCGAGGGGGTGGAGAGCGACACGAAGTGCGCGAGCCTGGGGGAGAACGTATGACCGCCAACATCCGCAAGCTCGTCATCCAGGTCGATGAAACCCGCAAGGAAATGGGCAAGACCATCGAGCCGCCGACGCGCCGCGCCGTCGCCATCGCAGTGATCGAGAACCCGTACGCAGGCCGCTACAGCGAATCGCTCGACGAGCTGATCGCGATCGGCGAAGAACTCGGTGCCTTGCTCGGCCAGAAGGCCGTCGCCGCGCTCGGCATCGAACCCGGCCAGGCGCAGAGCTACGGCAAGGCCGCGATCGTCGGCGAATCGGGCGAGCTGGAACACGCCGCCGCGATCTTGCATCCCAAGCTCGGCGCACCGCTGCGCGTGGCAGTGGAGAAGGGCGCGGCACTCGTCCCCTCTGCCAAGAAGCGCGGCACGCTGGGCACCGCGATCGACGTGCCGCTGGGCCACAAGGACGCCGCGTTCGTGCGCAGCCATTTCGACGCCGTCGAAGCGCGCGTGTCGGATGCGCCCCGCGCCAACGAAATCGTCGTCGCCGTCGCGGTGACCGACAGCGGCCGTCCGCTGCCGCGTATCGGCGGCTTGCAAGTTTCCGAAATCAAGGGCGTCGACGGACTCCGTTGAGCCGCATGCCACCATTCGTTTCTCTGCAATAAACCTCGAGGAGTTTTCGATGACCCCACTGCGCTTCGCCTTCAACGCGGCCGCTGTCGCCACGCTCGTCACCGCACTTGTCCCTGCGCATGCGCAGGGGGTGATCAAGATCGGTGAGATCAACAGCTACAAGGCGCAGCCCGCCTTCCTCGAGCCCTACAAGAAGGGGATGGAACTCGCGGTCGACGAGATCAATGCAGCCGGTGGCGTCAATGGCAAGAAGATCGAACTGATCAGCCGCGACGACAACGCGAACCCGGGCGATGCGGTGCGCGTGGCCGAAGAACTGGTGTCGCGCGAGAAGGTCGACATCCTCGCGGGCACGTTCCTGTCGAACACCGGTCTGGCCGTCGCCGACTTCGCGAAGCAAAAGAAATTCTTCTTCCTGGCCGGCGAGCCGCTGACCGACAAGCTCACCTGGCAGGGCGGCAACGCCTACACGGTGCGCCTGCGCCCCGGCACCTACATGCAGGCCGCGATGCTCGTGCCTGAGGCCGCCAAGCTGAAGAAGAAGCGCTGGGCGGTGGTCTACCCCAACTACGAATACGGCCAGTCGGCGGTCGCAGCGTTCAAGCAACTGCTCAAGGCCGCACAGCCCGACGTGGAGTTCGTCGCCGAGCAGGCCACGCCGCTCGGCAAGGTCGACGCCGGCAGCGTCGTGCAGGCATTGGCCGACGCCAAGCCCGATGCGATCTTCAACGTGCTGTTCGGCGCCGATCTCTCGAAGTTCGTGCGCGAAGGCAACACCCGCGGCCTGTTCAAGGACCGCGAAGTGGTCAGCGTGCTGACCGGCGAACCGGAATACATGGACCCGCTGAAGGACGAAGCGCCCACCGGCTGGATCGTCACCGGCTACCCGTGGTACGGCATCACCACCGCCGACCACAAGAAGTTCGAACAGGCCTACCAGGCCAAGTTCAAGGATTACCCTCGCCTCGGCTCGGTGGTGGGCTACAGCATGATCAAGTCGGCCGCAGCAGGCATTGCGAAGGCCAAGAGCACCGAGCCCGAAAAGCTGGTGGCCGCCTTCAAGGGCCTGCAGGTGGACACACCCTTCGGCAAGATCACTTACCGCCCCGAAGACAACCAGTCCACCATGGGCGCGTTCGTCGGCCGCACCAAGAACGAAGGCGGCAAGGGCGTGATGGTCGACTACGTGTACCTCGACGGCGCCGACGCCAAGTACCAGCCTTCCGCCGCTGAAGTCAAGAAATCCCGCGCAGCGGACTGACTGGGCAAGTGAGGCGAACGGGTCATGAGCTTTTCCGGTTTCATCGTCCAGCTTCTCAACGGGCTGGCGAGCGCGTCGTCGCTGTTTCTCGTCGCGGCAGGGTTGTCGCTGATCTTCGGCGTCACGCGCATCGTGAACTTCGCGCATGGCTCGTTCTTCATGGTCGGCATCTATGTCGCCTACACGCTGGTCGACCGGCTGGGCGGCGGCATGGGGTTCTGGCCTGCGCTGGTGCTTGCGGCGCTCGCGGTCGGCGTGCTCGGTGCGCTCATCGAGATCGTGCTGCTGCGCCGCATCTACAAGGCGCCGGAACTCTTCCAGCTGCTGGCGACCTTCGCGCTCGTCCTCGTCATCAAGGACGCGGTGCTGTGGCTGTGGGGGCCGGACGAACTGCTCGGCCCACGTGCGCCGGGGCTCGCGGGATCGGTGTCGATCCTCGGGCGCCAGTTTCCTTCGTATGACCTGTTCCTGATCGTCGTCGGGCCGGTGGTGCTCGGCTTGGTGTGGATGCTGCTCACCCGCACGCGCTTCGGCACGCTGGTGCGCGCCGCGACGCAGGACCGCGAAATGGTGAGTGCACTCGGCGTCAACCAGGCGTGGCTGTTCACGGCGGTCTTCGCGCTTGGCGCGCTGCTGGCAGGGCTCGGCGGCGCACTGCAACTGCCGCGCGAACCCGCGACGCTGGAGATGGACCTCAACACCATCGGCGCGGCCTTCGTCGTGGTCGTGGTGGGCGGCATGGGCTCGATCCCGGGTGCGTACGTGGCCGCGCTGCTCATTGCCGAGATCAAGGCAATCTGCATCTGGCTCGGCGTGGTCGATGTGTTCGGGCTCAGCGTCTCGTTCTCCAAGCTCACGCTGGTGGTCGACTTCCTCGTGATGGCGGTGGTGCTCGTGTGGCGTCCGTGGGGGCTGTTCGGGAAGCCGCAGGCGCCGAGCCGTTACGTCGGCATGCAGGAAGAGCCGCTGCGCCGCCCCAGCAAGACCTACCTGATCGCGGCCGGCGTGTTCGGCCTCGTGCTGGCCGCGGTGCCGCTCATCACTGCCGACTCGCCCTACACGACGGTGCTGATGATCGACCTGATGATCGCGGCGCTGTTCGCCACCAGCCTGCACTTCATCATGGGGCCGGCGGGCATGCATTCCTTCGGCCATGCGGCGTACTTCGGCCTCGGCGCCTACGGAGCGGCGCTGCTGGTGCGTGCGAGCGGCATGCCGATGGAACTGGCGCTCATCGTCGCCCCGCTCGTGGCCGCGATCGGCGCCTTCGTCTTCGGCTGGTTCGCGGTGCGACTATCGGGTGTGTACCTCGCGATGCTCACGCTGGCCTTCTCGCAAATCACCTGGGCCATCACCTACCAGTGGGACAGCTTCACCGGCGGCAGCAACGGCCTGACCGGCGTGTGGCCTTCGGCATGGCTGTCCGACAAGCGGGCCTACTACTGGCTCACGCTGCTGCTGGTCGGCGGTGGCGTGCTGTGGCTGCGCCGCGTGCTCTTCTCGCCATTTGGCTACACGCTGCGCGCGGGCCGTGACTCGGCGCTCCGTGCGGATGCGATCGGCATCGACGTCAAGCGCATGCAATGGGCCGCCTTCGTGATCGCCGGCATCGCGGCGGGCCTCGCGGGTGCGCTCTTCGCCTTCTCCAAGGGCAGCATCTCGCCGGAATCGCTCAGCGTGGGCAAGTCGGTCGACGGCCTCGTGATGGTGCTGCTCGGAGGCATCCAGACGCTGGCCGGACCGGTGGTTGGCGCAGTGACCTTCACCTGGCTGCATGACACCGTCGCGCGCAACACCGACTACTGGCGCGCGATGCTGGGCGGGATCATCCTGCTGCTGGTGCTGCTGTTCCCGCAGGGCATCGCCGGCTTCGCCAAGCAACTCTTCGATCGCAAGCGGCACGCCGAGGAAGCCGCCGAACTCAAGGAAGCGAAGGCATGAGCCTCCTCAAGGTCACTGAACTCGGAAAGTCCTTCGGCGGCGTGAAGGCCGTTGACGGCATCAGCTTCGATCTCGCGCCGGGCGAACTGCTGGCGCTGATCGGGCCAAACGGTGCGGGCAAGTCGACCACCTTCAACATGGTCAATGGGCAGTTGAAGGCCGATCGAGGCTCGATCCTGCTGGACGGACAGGAGCTCGTTGGCAAGAAGCCGCGCGAGATCTGGCGCCTGGGTGTCGGGCGTACCTTTCAGATCGCCGAAACCTTCGCATCGCTCACCGTGGTCGAGAACGTGCAGATGGCGCTCTTGTCGCACGACAACAAGCTGTTCTCCACGTGGCGCCGTGCGTCAGACCACAAGCGTGGCGAGGCGCTTGCGCTGCTCGACCAGGTCGGCATGAAGTCGCAGGCCGATCGCCCGTGCAGTGTGCTCGCCTACGGTGACGTGAAGCGTGTGGAGCTCGCGATCGCGATGGCCAACAGCCCCAAGCTGCTGCTCATGGACGAGCCGACGGCTGGCATGGCGCCCAAGGAGCGCAACTCCCTGATGGCGCTCACGAAGCAGCTCGTCATTGATCGCGGCATGGCGGTGCTCTTCACCGAGCACAGCATGGACGTGGTGTTCGCGTACGCCGACCGCATGATCGTGCTCGCGCGCGGACGCCTCATCGCGCAGGGCAAGCCGCTGGAGATTCGTGACCATCCAAAGGTGCAGGAGGTCTACTTCGGCAGCGGCAAGACGTTCGAGAAGATCGCCGAGAAGGCCGCCGCGGTGAACGCAGCAGTGGGAGAAGCAGCATGAGCGCAGCGCCGGGCCGCCCCAAGCAAGCTCGCACCGCAGTGCGAAGCACGGAGGTTTTCCAATGAGCTCGCATGAAGTGTTGCTCGAAGCCAAGGCGCTGTGCGCGTGGTACGGCGCGGCGCAGATCCTCTATGACGTCGACCTCGAAGTGCGTCGCGGCGAAGTGGTCGCATTGATGGGCCGCAACGGAGCGGGCAAGTCCACCACGCTCAAGGCACTGATCGGCATGCTTGCCAAGCGCCGAGGCGCAGTGCGCTTCATCGGCCACGACATCTCGAAAGCCGAACCGCATCACGCGGCCCGCCTTGGTCTAGGCTTCGTGCCGGAAGACCGTCGCGTGTTTACCGACCTCAGCGTGATGGAGAACCTCGAAGTCGGCAAGCAGGCCGCACGCCGCTGGAGTGACGGCACCGACGCGCCGCTGTGGACGCCCGAGCGCCTCTTCGAGCTCTTCCCCAATCTCGGCGAAATGCCCAACCGTCCCGGCGGCCGCATGAGCGGTGGCGAGCAGCAGATGCTGACGGTGGCGCGCACGTTGATGGGCAATCCGTATCTGGTGCTGCTTGACGAACCCTCCGAAGGCGTCGCCCCGGTCATCGTCGAGCAGATGGCGAACATGATTCTCGAGCTCAAGGCGCAGGGCGTGAGCATCCTGTTGTCGGAGCAGAACATGCACTTCGCCGAACTGGTGTCGGACCGCGCGTACGTGCTCGAAAAAGGCCAGATCCGCTATCAGGCCACGATGGCGGAACTCGCGGCAAACGACGAAGTAAGACGTGCCTACCTGAGTGTCTGACATGAGCACACCCCCAGGCTTGCCCACTTCGTGTGGCCGTCAACCCCCTTGCAGGGGGCAACACCAGCAGCCCGGCAAAGCCGGTTCTGCGGTGTTTCCCGCCAGGACTTGTTCAACTCGAGGAGCCCATGATGCATAGCACCCAACGCAGATCCCTCTTGAAGTCGGCCGTAGCCCTGGGGCTGATCGGCGGTCTCGGCGCTTCGGCGCCGTTGTTCGCGGCGGCCAGGATCAAGCCCGGGGCCAATGCGGCGCTGATCGTGGTCGATGTGCAGAACTGCTTCGTGGACGGCGGCACGCTGCCGGTGAAGGGTGGTGCCGAGGTGGTGCCGCTGATCAACAAGCTCGCCGGTTCGTTCGACAACATCGTGGTCACGCAGGACTGGCACACGCAAGGGCATGCATCGTTCGCAAGTGCGCACGATGGCAAGAAACCCTTTGAATCCACCAAGCTCAGCTACGGCACGCAGGTGCTTTGGCCCGACCACTGCGTGCAGGGCACGGACGACGCCGCGCTCCACAAGGACCTGAAGCTGCCTACCGCGCAACTCATCATCCGCAAGGGCTTCCACAAGGACATGGACAGCTACTCGGCGTTCGAGGAAGCCGACCACAAGACCGCGACCGGCCTCGCCGGCTACCTCAAGGCGCGCGGCATCAAGACCGTGTTCGTCACGGGCCTCGCCACCGATTTCTGTGTGGCATGGACCGCGATGGATGCGCGCAAGGCCGGCTTCAACGTCTACGTGATCGAGGACGCCACGCGGGCGATCGATCTCAATGGCTCGCTGGCCGCGGCGTGGAAGCAGATGAGCGCGAAGGGTGTGAAGCGCATCCAGTCCTCCGACATCGAAACCGTGTGAACCGCCCCCCACGGTTCGACCTGACGGTCAACGGGCGCCGCGTCGAACTCGCCGCGTCCCGCGAGGCGACGCTGCTGCACGTGTTGCGCAACGATCTGGGGCTGAATGGCCCCAAGTACGGTTGCGGACTCGGGCAGTGCGGGGCCTGCACCGTGTGGGTCGATGGCGTGGCTGCGCGTGCCTGCGTCATTCCCGCGCAAGGCGTCGCGGGGCGTGAGGTCACCACACTCGAAGGTCTCGGCTCGCGTGAATGCTGGCACCCTGTGCAGCAAGGCTTCGAGGACGCACAGGCCGCCCAATGCGGCTACTGCCTCAACGGTATGGTGATGCAGGCGGCCGCGCTGCTTGCGCGCGAGCCCAACCCGAGCGAGGCACGCATCCGCAGCGAACTCTCCGGCAACCTGTGCCGTTGCGGCACGCACGTGGAAATCGTGGCCGCGGTGCAGCGCGCCGCACTTGCAATGGCCGGAGGCGCCGACTCGTGACGCGGCGTGCCGACCTGCCACGCACGCGCAGCGAATTCGTGAATGCCGACGGCGTGCTCGTCATCGTGCGCGAGACGCCGCCCGCGCCGCCGCAGGCCAAGGGCCAGCCGGCACTCATCGCGGGCAATCCGGCCGAAGGGCCGGAAGTGCTGCTCGCCGTCTGGGACGACGGCAGCGTCACCGCACTGAACGGCCACGTCGACCTCGGCACCGGCATCCAGACCGCGCTGTCGCAGATCGTGGCCGAAGAACTCGATGTGCCGCTGGCGCAAGTACGCATGGTGCTCGGCGACACCGCACGCGCGCCCAACCAGGGCGCGACGATCGCGAGCGCATCGATCCAGATCCACGCCGGCCCTTTGCGTTACGCGGCAGCGCAGGCGCGTGCGTGGCTGGTCATGCAGGCGTCGGAGCGCCTCGGCGTGCAGCCATCGCTCCTCACAGTGCGCGATGGGCGGGTGCATGCGGGCGACGATCCGGCGTTCAGTCTCGGCTTCGACGAACTGGTCGCCGGCGCGCGCACGGTGCTTTCGCTCGACACCGTCTCGCGCCTGAAGGACCCGGCCGACTACCGCATCGTCGGCAGCCGCATTCCCCGCGTCGACATCCCGGCCAAGCTCGCGGGCGAGCTCGTTTTCGTGCACGACATGCGCGTGCCCGGCATGCTGCACGGTCGCGTGGTGCGGCCGCCGTATGCGGGCGCGGACCATGGCGATTTCATCGGCAGCACGCTGGAGTCGGTCGACGAGTCGTCGATCGCACATATCTGCGGTATTCGCGCGGTGGTGGTCATTCGCGACTTCGTCGGCATCGTCGCGGAGCGCGAGGAACAGGCCGAGCAGGCGCTGCGCGAACTGCGCGTGACGTGGAAGCCGTGGCCCGGGCTCCCATCGCTCGACGATCTCGAAGGTGCCCTGCGCGCCAATCCGGCAACGCAGCGCCTGTTGGTTGACGAAGGCGATGTCGATGGCGCGCTCTCGAGCGCCGCGCAATCGATGCCGCGCACCTACGTGTGGCCCTATCAGATGCACGCGTCGATCGGCCCGTCCTGCGCACTCGCCCATTGGGAGCCCGAGGACGGCTTCCGGCTGCGGGTGTGGGCCGGTTCGCAGAACCCGCATGTGCTGCGCGCCGATCTCGCGAAGCTCGTGGACCTCGAAGATGTGCAGATCGATGTCGTGCGCATGGAAGCCGCCGGTTGCTACGGCCGCAACGGCGCGGACGATGTCGCGGCCGATGCGGCATTGCTGTCGCGCGCCGTGGGCGCGCCGGTGCGGGTGCAGCTCACGCGCGAGCAGGAGCACGCCTGGGAGCCCAAGGGTGCCGCGCAACTCATGCAGGTGCGCGGCGGCCTCGATGCCGACGGCAACGTCGCCGGCTACGACTACGAGACCTCCTATCCGTCGAACGGCGCGCCGACGCTCGCGCTGCTGCTGACGCGCACCGTCGAGCCCGTCGCGCAGGCCTTCGAGATGGGCGACCGTACCGCGCGGCCTCCATACACGTACGGCAACCTGCGCGTGAAGGTCAACGACATGGCACCGATCGTGCGCGCCTCATGGTTGCGCGGCGTGTCGGCCTTGCCGAGCTCGTTCGCGCACGAGTCGTACATCGATGAACTGGCCACGGCGGCCGGTGTCGATCCGGTCGCGTTCCGGCTGCGCCATCTGCACGATCCGCGCGCGGCGGACCTCGTTCGCGAAACCGCCCAGAAGGCCGGTTGGCGCATGCGCACCGGCCCGCAGGAGAACGCCGATGGCGGGCTCGGCCCCGGTGGCGACATCCTCTTCGGCCAGGGCTTCGCCTATGCGCGCTACGTGCACAGCAAGTGGCCGGGTTTCGGCGCGGCGTGGTCCGCATGGGTGGCGGATGTCGAGGTCAATAGGAAGACCGGCGAGGTGCATGTGCGCCGCGTGGTGGTCGGCCACGATGCGGGGCTGATGGTCAACCCGGCGGGCGTCGAACACCAGATCCACGGCAACGTGATCCAGACCACGAGCCGCGCGTTGAAGGAGCGCGTGCGTTTCGCGGAGCAGCCGCAGCCGGGCACCGAGTTGCAGGCCGGCGTCTCACCCTCCGGCGTGGTTGCCAGCCGCGAGTGGGGCAACTACCCGATCATCAATTTCCGCGAAGTGCCGGTCATCGAAGTCGTGCACATACAGCGGCCCGGTGAGCCGCCGCTGGGCGCGGGCGAGTCGTCATCCGTGCCGGGTACGGCGGCGATCGCGAACGCGATCTTCGATGCGACGGGGGTGCGCTTCCGTGCGCCGCCGTTCACGCCGGAAGTGGTGCGGGCGGCACTCAATCCGCTGCCGCCGTCGGCAGGGGAGGAGCGGCCAACGGCGGAGCCACGAACCGTACCGGCCGATGCGCCCTGGCCTCGCCGACGCGGGTTGTGGGCAGGCGCCGGTGCGTTGCTCGTCGGCGCGGTCGGCGTCGTCGCCGGCCTGCTCGGGTGGCGCCCGGCGATTGCGCCGGTGTCGTTCTCCGAGCCGGCCTACAGCGAAGCGACCATCGAACGCGGCCGCATGCTCGCGGCGCTTGGCGACTGCGCGGTCTGCCATACCGCGCCGGGCGGCATGCCCAATGCCGGCGGCCGCGCGATGGAAACATCCTTCGGCACGATCTACACCACCAACCTCACGCCCGACGCGGACACGGGCCTTGGCCACTGGTCGTTCAGCGCCTTCCAGCGCGCGATGCGCGAGGGCATCTCGCGCGACGGCCATCGCCTGTATCCGGCCTTTCCGTACACCGCCTTCGCGAAGACCAGCGACGACGACCTGCAGGCGCTCTATGCGTACTTCATGTCGCTGCCCGCAGTGCGGTCTGAAACGCCGGCAGCCGAGCTGAACTTCCCGTTCAGTGCGCGCCCGCTGATGGCGGGATGGAACGCGCTCTTCCACGATCCGTCACCGATGCAGCCGGTCGCGACACAGAGCGCTGAATGGAATCGCGGCGCCTACCTCGTCAACGGCCTCGGACACTGCGGCGCGTGCCATACGCCGCGCAACGCGCTGGGCGCGGAGCAGGGCGGCGGGGCTTTCCTGTCGGGCGCGATGGTCGATGGCTGGGAAGCACCGTCTCTGACTTCGCTGTCGACCTCGGCGGTGCCGTGGAATGCCGATGCGCTCTACGACTACCTGCGTCATGGCCACGCGAAGCACCACGGCGTTGCGGGCGGCCCGATGGCAGAGGTGGTGCGCGAGCTGGCGACCGTGCCCGATGCGGACATCCGCGCCATGGCGACCTATCTCGCGTCGTTCAATCCGAAGCTTTCGACCGAGGCGGTCGCCACGCAGGCGCAGCAGGTCGTTGCCCGTGCGGCTGCCGCGCAGGGCCATTTGCTCGGCACCGGCCAGCGCATGTTCGACGGCGCGTGCGCCGCCTGCCACCACGATGGCGACGGCCCCACGCTGCTGGGCGTGAACACGCCGCTGGCGCTCAACAGCAATCTGACGAGCGCGCGGCCGGACAACCTGCTGCGCACCATCCTCGACGGCGTTCGCGATCCCGCGACGCACGACATTGGCTTCATGCCGGCCTTCCGCGAAGTGCTCGACGATGCGCAGATCGCTGAACTCGCTGGCTACATGCGCGCCCGGTTCGCGCCGCAGGAGCCGCCGTGGCAGGGCCTGCGCGCGAGCGTCGCGCGCGTGCGTGCGGCCAACGTCCCGCACGCCTCGCCCTGAGGCGCCACGAAATCGGCGCTGTCCCGTACGATCCGCAATCCCCGAGGCCGAACCACCGGCCCGTCACATCAGGAGACGCCCGCATGACCTCGACGCTTTCGTCCGCCCAGTCCCTGCCTCACGATGCCGGGCGCGCCACGCTCGTCGGCCGGCTCTGGATGCCGGACATCGGCCCTGTGCTGGTCGCGGTCCACGAGGGCGGCCTGCACGATCTGTCGCGTGTCGCGGCAACGATGAGCCAGTTGCTGGAGCTGGACGATCCGGTCGGTGCGGTGCGGCAGACGCTGCGCGACGAGATGACCCAGCGCGTGGCCTCGCTGGACGCGTCGCTCGCCAACAGCGATGAATCGAAGCGCGACACCCGGCACCCGTGGTTGCTCGCGCCCTGCGACTTGCAAGCGGTGAAGGCCAGTGGCGTCACGTTCATCGCGAGCCTGCTGGAGCGCGTGATCGAGGAACAGGCGCGCGGCGATGCATCCAAGGCCGAGTCGATCCGATCGGCGCTCGGCGACCTGCTCGGCGACAACCTCGCGGGCATCGTGCCCGGCTCGCCGCAGGCCGCGAAGGTCAAGGACGTGCTGATCGCGCAGGGCGCGTGGTCGCAGTATCTCGAAGTCGGCATCGGGCCCGACGCGGAAATCTTCACCAAGGCGCCGGTGCTCTCGGCAGTGGGTACCGGCGCGGATGTCGGCATTCACTCCGGTTCAGTGTGGAACAACCCGGAGCCCGAGGTCGTGCTCGCGGTCAACAGCCGCGGCCAGACGCTCGGCGCGGCACTGGGCAACGATGTGAACCTGCGCGACTTCGAAGGGCGCAGCGCGCTCTTGCTCGGCAAGGCCAAGGACAACAACGCTTCATGCGCGATCGGTCCCTTCATCCGCCTGTTCGACGACCACTTCGGCATCGACCACGTCCGGCGCATCACGGTGGGTCTGCGAGTGATTGGGCCGGAGGGCTTCACGCTGGACGGTTCGAGCTCGCTGTCGAAAATCAGCCGTGACCCGCTCGATCTCGTGTCGCAGGCGCTCGGCCCGCATCACGCCTATCCGGACGGGCTGATGCTCTTTCTTGGGACGATGTTTGCGCCCACTCAGGATCGGCATGGCCCGGGGCAAGGCTTCACGCATGTGGTGGGCGACCGGGTCACCATCTCGGCGCCCGAACTCGGCGCGCTGGAGAACCGGGTCGTGCATGCCGAAGACGCGGCGCGCTGGACCTTTGGCATCGGCGCATTGATGCGCAACCTGGCGGGACGGGGATTGATCTAGTTCTCCCCCCAGGCTCGCGCACTTCGTGTCGCTCTCTCCACCCCCTCTCCGGGGGCGAACCCGGCGGCCCGGCATAGCCGGTTCCGCGGGTTCTCTGGCTTTTGGGGGAGCCAGTGCGCTGGACTACACGCGTCTCAGGCGCCAGCGCTGCGCGCCGAGCAGTGCGAAGACGCCCACCACACTGGCCGCGAACAGCACCCAGAGGCCGGTGGTGTAGCCCCGCGCAGGGGTCCACATCAGCCCGAGCAGCAGCGGCGCCAGCGCGCGCGCAACCGCGCTCGGCAGGCCGAGCGCCCCGTTGAGCGTGGCCACATGCTCACGATTGACGTATTGCGCGATCGCCGTCCCCTTGACGATCGTCAGCATGCCGTTGCCCATCCCGTAGAACAGCACAAACCACAGCGCCGCCGCCGGATGGCCCGCGCCGGCAATCAGCGTGACGAGGCCGAGCGGTATGAGGCAGGGGATCAGCCGGTTCGCGAGATGCAGGTCGAAGTGATGCTCGAAGAAGAAGAGCAGCACGCGGCCCAGCACCTGCATGAGTCCGATGCTCGCCGGCACCGCGATCGCCCAGGCCTCCGGCAGCCCTGCGCCGCGCAGCAGGCTCACCATGTGCGGGGGCAGCGCGGCGGTCACCGCCATCAGCAGCACGGTGAAGATGCCAACCATCAGGAAGGGGACGCTGCGCAGGTAGTGCGCGGCTGGACGTGCTGTCGGGTTGGCGTGATCAGTTGGTCGCCGGGCAGGCCTGGGCGCGTGCCGCAGCAGGTGCGCATGCAGGGGCACGCAGACGAAGAGATGGATTGCCGCGAGCACCCAGAGCGCGTGCCGCCATCCCAGTTGGGCGATCAGCCAGGCGCCCAGCGGGATGAAGACCGTGCTCGCGAGGCCGCCGAGAAAGGTCAGCGTGATGATTGCGCGCCGGAAGTCATGGGGAAAGCGCCGCGTGACGATCGCGAACGCCGGGTTGTACAGCGTCGCCGCTAGCGCACTGCCCAACACCAACCACACCCCGTAGAACGCAGCGGCGCTGCCGATGAAGCTGTGGAGAAGCAGGCCCGCCGAGATCAGCAGCGAGCCCCCGGTCATCACCGCGCGCTCATGGCCCCGATCGATCCAGCGGCCCACCGGCCATGCCATGACGCCCTCCGCCAACAGCGCGAGGCTGAAGGCGAGTGACGACTGGGCCCGGCTCAGACCGAGTTCGCGTTCCACCGGCTCCAACAGTAGCGCGAAGACGTAGAAGACGCTGCCCCAGGTGATGAGCTGGCCGACTGAGAGGAGGGCGACAAAGCCGCGGTCGTAGGCCGGAGGTGCGGATGTTGTCGTTGAGGGCGCGCCCATGACGCCGACTTTAGCGGGGCGCCCGGGTCAGGCCGCCGCCTTCAGCGCTCGCCGGTATTGAACCGCTTCCGCAACGTGCGGGACCTCGATGCTTTCCGACGCGGCCAGATCCGCGATCGTGCGCGCCACCTTCAGCGCGCGATGCGTGCTCCGCGCCGACCAGCCCAGCTTCGCCGCAGCGGTGTGCATGAACTTCAGCGCATCGGGTGCGAGCGACGCGTGCCGGTCGATCTCGGCGCCTTGCAGTACGTGATTCGTCTTGCCTTGTCGAGCCACTGCACGGCCGCGCGCGCGGACGGCGCGTTCGCGGATCGTGCCGGTCGATTCGCCCGCGGGGGTATCCAGCAGTTGCTCGGCTGACACCGCCGGCACTTCGATATGGATGTCGATGCGATCGAGCAGCGGCCCGCTGAGCTTGCCCTGGTAGCGCGTCACCTGGTCGGGCGTGCATCGGCAGGGCTTCAGCGTCGAGCCCAGGTAGCCGCAAGGGCAGGGATTCATCGCGGCAATCAACTGGAAGCGTGCCGGGAACTCCGAGCGCCGCGCGGCGCGGACGATCGTGATGGTGCCGGTCTCCAGCGGCTCGCGAAGCGCTTCGAGCGCCATGCGCGAGAACTCCGGAAATTCGTCCAGGAACAGGACGCCGTGGTGCGCGAGGGAGATTTCGCCCGGCCGCGGCGGCGATCCTCCGCCGACCAATGCCACCGCGCTCGCGGTGTGATGGGGGCTGGATGTCGGCCGTCGCATCCAGCGCCCTGTGTCGAAGCGGCCGCCGAGGCTTGCGACGGCCGCGGTCTCCAGCGCCTCGTCGACGGTCATCTCCGGCAGCAGCCCGGCAAAACGCTGCGCCAGCATCGACTTGCCGGAGCCGGGCGGCCCCACCATCAGCAGGCTGTGATTGCCGGCGGCGGCGATCTCCAGTGCCCGCTTCGCACCGGCGTGGCCCTTCACGTCGGCGAGATCAGGATGTCCGTCCGTCATCGCCGGTGGTGACGGCACGATGCGCGACCATCCTTCCCCGGCCGGCGCCTGCTCGCTGTCGGCCGGCAGGAACTGCTGCACCACGTCGAGCAGATGTCGCGCGCCGTAGACCTCCGCGCCGGGCACGAGCGAGGCCTCCTGCGCGCTGTACGCCGGCAGCACCAGCCGCGTCGCGACACCACCGGTGTGCAGCGCCAGCGCCATCGCCAGAGCGCCGCGCACCGGCCGAAGCTGGCCCGACAACGAAAGCTCGCCCGCGAATTCATGGCCGGCGAGCCTGGCCGCGTCGATCTGCCCGCTGGCCGCAAGGATTCCGAGTGCGATCGGCAAGTCGAATCGCCCCGAGTCCTTCGGCAGGTCCGCCGGGGCGAGATTGACCGTGATCCTCTTGTTGTTCGGAAATTCGAGGCCGGCATTCTGGATGGCCGACCGCACGCGCTCGCGCGCTTCCTTCACTTCCACATCGACCAGCCCGACCAGCGTGAAGCTGGGCAAACCATTGGCCAGATGCACCTCGACCGTCACGCTGGCCGCTTCCAGGCCCAGCAGCGCGCGGCTTTGCACCAAACACAAACTCATTGAACTCCCTGTCACCAAGATGGTGCGCCATCTTTCTTGTTCATTACGACGTACATGCCTGCGCAACCTTTGTTAACGGGTCTTTGAAACGCTTTGGCACGCTCCCTGCTTTGAGGTGGTTTCAAACCCACTTTCAAAACACTCCGAGGAGCCTCTTGATGATGCATCGTAAATCCGACCAGTTCCTGGCCGTGATCGCCCTGGCCACCCTGTCCACGTTCGCGAATGCGCAAAGCACCGACGCGAACGCGGCCGCTGCGGCTCCTGCGCCGAACCTGACGGGCAACGTGTCCGTGACGACGAACTACAAGTTCCGTGGCCAGGACCAGGATGTGCTCGGGCGCAACGACTTCGCCAAGTCAAGCTGGTTCAAGCCCGCCATCCAGGGCGGTCTGGATTACGCGTTCGGCGACAGCGGCTTCTACGTGGGCAACTGGAACTCGAGCGTCAACTGGCTCAAGGGCAACTCGGTCGAGATGGACTTCTACGGTGGCTACAAATTCAAGGCCGGCGTGCTCGACCTCGACGTGGGCGTCTACCAGTACTACTACCCCGGCAACACCGCGGGCAACACCACCGAGATCTACGGCGGCGCTTCCTGGAGCGACGAGCGCATCGGTACCTTCGCGGGCAAGTATTCGTGGACCGTTTCGAAGGACTACTTCAACTACGCGGGCCATCAGGGCGGCTCGGGCCTCGACGGCCAGAACACCAGCTACCTGAACCTGTCGTACTCGAAGGAAATCTTCCCCAAGCTCACCTTCAAGACTGCGGTGGGCTACACCTTCCTGACGAGCGACATCCGCAGCCTGGGCTACAAGAGCTACTTCGACTACAACGTGGGCGCCTCCTACGACTTCGGCAGCGGCCTGTCCCTCACCGGCTCGGTGCAAGGCGCTACCGAACAAGCGGCGTTCAACCTGATCGCCGAGCCCGGCGTCGTCATCAACGGCATTCCCTTCGGCGTGACCACCTTCTCGCCGAACAAGCCGCGATTCATCCTCACGCTGACCAAGACGCTCTAGTAGTCCCGCGGACGCGGCCCGGACAGGCCGCGCCGATTCCATCCATCTGTAGGAGAACATCATGAAGCTGGTCACAGCCATCATCAAACCCTTCAAGCTCGACGAAGTGCGCGAGGCCCTCTCGGCCATCGGTGTGCAGGGCATCACCGTCACCGAGGTCAAGGGCTTTGGCCGTCAGAAGGGCCACACCGAGCTGTATCGCGGCGCGGAATACGTCGTCGACTTCCTGCCCAAGGTCAAGATCGAAGCGGCCGTGGCCGATGAGCTCGTCGAACGCGTGATCGAGGCCGTCGAAGGCGCCGCACGCACCGGAAAGATCGGCGACGGCAAGATTTTTGTCTACGACCTCGAACAGGTCGTTCGCATCCGCACGGGTGAAACCGGCCGCGAAGCCCTCTGAAACGCAAGGCACGAAAGACATACCGAAATGAAAAAATTCCTTGTATCTCTGGCGCTCGGATTGAGCGTCCTGGCCGCCGGAACATCCGGCTTCGCGCAGACAACACCGGCCGCGCCCGCCGCTCCTGCAGCGCAAGCGCCGGCAGCCACCGCTGCACCCGCGGCTCCGGCTGCAGCAACCGCGGCAGCCCCTGCTGCAGCAGCGCCCGCCGCCGAAGCGACGGCGGCGCCCGCAGCACCGGCGGCAGCTCCGTCGTTCAACAAGGGTGACGTGTCGTGGATGATGGTTTCCACGCTCCTCGTCATCATGATGACCGTCCCCGGCCTCGCGCTGTTCTACGGCGGCCTGGTCCGCAGCAAGAACATGCTGTCGGTGCTCATGCAGATCATGGTCACCTTCTCGATGATCGTGGTGCTGTGGATGATCTACGGCTACAGCCTTGCGTTCACTGAGGGCAACGCGTTCATCGGGGGCTTCGACCGGATCTTCATGAAGGGCATCTTCGATCCGGCCACGGGCGTCTTCGCACCGGGCGCGACCTTCAGCAAGGGCGTGTACATCCCCGAGCTGCTGTTCGCTGCCTTCCAGGCGACGTTCGCCGGTATCACCTGCTGCCTGATCGTCGGCGCCTTCGCCGAGCGCATCAAGTTCTCGGCCGTGCTGCTGTTCATGGCGATCTGGTTCACCTTCAGCTATGCGCCGATCGCGCACATGGTCTGGTTCTGGATGGGCCCGGACGCCTACGCCAGCAAGGAAGTCGTCGACCAGATGAACGACAAGGCCGGCCTGATCTGGCAATGGGGCGCGCTCGACTTCGCGGGCGGTACCGTGGTGCACATCAACGCGGCCGTTGCCGGTCTCGTGGGCGCTGTCCTCGTCGGCAAGCGCATCGGCTACGGCAAGGAAGCCTTCACGCCGCACTCGCTGACGCTGACCATGGTTGGTGCCTCGCTGCTGTGGGTGGGCTGGTTCGGCTTCAACGCCGGTTCGGCCCTCGAAGCCGGCACCAGCGCGGTGCTCGCCTTCATGAACACCTTCTCCGCCACGGCCGCTGCCGTGCTTGCATGGTGCCTCGGTGAAGCCATGATGCGCGGCAAGGCATCGATGCTCGGTGCTGCTTCGGGCGCCGTCGCCGGCCTCGTGGCGATCACGCCGGCCGCCGGCAACGTCGGCCTGATGGGTGCGATCGTCATCGGTCTCGTGGCCGGCTTCGCCTGCCTCTGGGGCGTCAACGGCCTCAAGAAGCTGCTCGGCGCGGACGACTCGCTCGACGTGTTCGGCGTGCACGGTGTCGGCGGTATCGTCGGCGCGCTGCTGACAGGCGTGTTCAACACGCAGGTTCTCGGCGGCCCCGGCCTCGTGGGTGACTGGGTCACCGCGACCGTCACCTCCAACGGCATCGGCGCGCAGGTCTGGATCCAGCTCAAGGGCGTGGTGCTGACCATCGTGTGGTCGGGCGTCGTTGCCTTCATCGCCTACAAGATCACCGATCTCACGATCGGCCTGCGTGTGAGCGAAGAAGAAGAGCGCGAAGGCCTCGACATCACGGCCCACGGCGAAACCGCCTACAGCCGCTGATGACGGTCCGTTTCATACCGCAAACAGTCTTCTAGACAAGATTTCGTTTTACGCTGCGAGGTTCTCCTCTGGATGTTCGACCCGCGAGCGCTTCGGCGCCAGCGGGTCTTTTTTTGTTCCGATTTGCCCCTAAGCTCGCGGCATGTGGACCACATTGACCGACAGCCTGAGCCAGCTCGGTGAATCGCCGTTCTGGCACCCCATCGAGCGTTCTCTCTACTGGCTCGACATCCCCGGCCGCGCCGCCTTGCGCACGCGCGGCGACATTCACAACCCGACCGTCGAGCGATGGGATATGCCGACCGAGCCCGGGTGCATGGCGCCCGCGCGCAGCGGCGGCCTCGTGATCGCGCTGCGCGACGGCATCTACCGCGCGCGAGAGTGGGGCGGCACGCTCAAGGCGATGGCGCGCGTCGATCACGACGTGCTCAAGATGCGCTTCAACGACGGCAAGTGCGATCCGCTCGGCCGCTTCTGGGCCGGCACGCTCAACGAGGCGAAAGACGGCGCAATTGCTGCGCTCTACTGCCTCGACGCGCGCGGCGGCCGCGCGCCCACGCTCGAGCAGATGGTGAACGAGGCAACCACCGCCAACGGCCTGGCCTTCTCGCCCGATGGCGACACGATGTACTGGGCCGACACCGCCGCGCATCGCGTGGTCGCGTGGACCTGGGCGGCGCGCGTCAACACCCTGTCGCGTCGTCGCGTGTTCCAGCAGTTCGATGAAAAGCCGCCCGGCTGGACGCCCGAATCGCCGCTGCGCTACCAGGGCCGGCCGGATGGCGCGACGGTCGATGCCGAAGGCCACTACTGGGTCGCGATGTTCGAAGGAGGCCAGCTGCTGCGCTTCTCGCCGTCAGGCGAGCTCGTCCTGTCGCTGCCCACGCCGGTGCAGTGCCCGACCATGCCGTGCTTCGGCGGCGACGATCTGCGCACGCTTTTCGTGACCACGGCGCGTCGGGGCAGGCCCGCGCCGGAACTCGAACTGCGCCCTGCATCGGGCCATGTGCTGGCGATGCGCGTCACGACACCGGGGCTGCCGGTCAATTTCTTCGAAGACTGAGCGCCACCCGGCGGTACGATTGCCGCCATGGATCCAGCCCTTCGCCAGATCACCGAGCGCATTCGCGCTGCCGCCGCCGACCGCAAGACGCTGTCCATCCGTGGCGGCGGCACCAAGGACTTCTACGGCGAGCCGCCGCAGGGCGAGCCTCTCTCCACGATTGGACTCACCGGCATCACCAGCTATGAACCGAGCGAACTGGTCGTGACCGTGCGCGCCGGTACGCCGCTGGCCGAGCTCGAAGCGGCACTCGTGGAAAAGGGCCAATGCCTTGCTTTCGAGCCACCGCGCTTCGCCGACGGCGGCACGGTCGGCGGCATGGTCGCCGCGGGGCTCAGTGGGCCTTCGCGCGCCAGCGTGGGGTGCGTGCGCGATTTCGTGCTTGGCGCGGTGCTGGTCAACGGTCGCGGCGAGGTGCTGACCTTCGGCGGGCAGGTGATGAAGAACGTTGCGGGCTATGACGTCTCGCGCGTGCTCGCGGGGTCGCTGGGTGTGCTTGGCGTGATCGCGGAAGTGAGCCTCAAGGTACTGCCGGTCGCGCCAGCCGAGGCGACGCTGGAGTTCGCCTGCACGCAGGCCGATGCGCTCCGGCTGCTCAATGAATGGGGCGGTCGTCCTCTGCCGTTGAACGCGAGCGTGTGGCGCGAGCGTGAAGGAAAGGGTTTTCTCTCGCTTCGTCTGTGTGGGGCTGTCGCGGCTGTAGAAGCGGCTTGCACGCATCTGGGTGGCGAACGGCAAGACCCCGAACGCGCGGCCGCCGGATGGCAGTCGCTGCGCGATCAGCGTCACGCCTGGTTCTCCAGCCATGCGGAACACGATCTCTGGCGGCTCTCGGTGCCGCAAACCGCGCCGGTGCTCGATGTCGCGGGCAGCACCCTCATCGAATGGCACGGCGGCCAGCGCTGGTATCTCGCACCGCCGGATCAGCGGCCGCAGCTCCGCGCAGCGGCGCAGGCGGCAGGTGGACATGCCACCCTCTTCAGGCCGTCGGACGCGCATGGCCATCGCGTGCTCGGCCGCTTCGATGCGTTGAGCGCGCCCGTGGAGCGCATCCATCGCGCATTGATGCAGGAGTTCGACCCGCAAGCCGTCTTCCATCGCGGGCGGCTCTACTCGCCAAACTGATCCAGCATGCAGACCGAACTCGCCCCCGAATTCAAGAACACGCCCGAAGGTCGCGAAGCCGAGGCGATCCTGCGCAAATGCGTGCACTGCGGCTTCTGCACCGCGACTTGCCCGACCTACCAGTTGCTCGGCGACGAGCTCGACGGGCCGCGCGGCCGCATCTACCTCATCAAGCAGGTGCTCGAAGGCAAGGCGCCGACGCAGAGCACGCAGCTTCACCTCGACCGCTGCCTCACCTGCCGCAATTGCGAAAGCACATGCCCGAGCGGCGTGCAGTACGGCCACCTCGTCGACATCGGCCGCAAGATCGTCGAGGACAAGGTGCCGCGTGCGCCGCTCGACAACGCGCTGCGCTGGACGCTGAAAGAAGGCCTGAACTCGTCGCTCTTCGCGCCCGCGATGAAGCTCGGCCAGTCGGTGCGCGGACTGCTGCCTGCGAAGCTCAGGGCCAAGGTGCCAGAGGCGCGACCGGCGGGCGCATGGCCCTCGCGTACGCATGCACGCAAGATGCTAATGCTCGCCGGGTGCGTGCAGCCGGCCATGTCGCCCAACATCAACAGCGCGACCGCGCGCGTGCTCGATGCGGCCGGCATCCAGGCGGTGGTCGCGCCAAGCGCGGGATGCTGCGGCGCGATCAAGTTCCACCTCAACGACCATGACGGCGGCAAGGCGCAGATGCGCGCCAACATCGATGCATGGTGGCCGCAGGTCGAACGCAACGAAGTCGAGGCCATCGTGATGAATGCCTCGGGGTGCGGCGTCACGGTGCGCGAGTACGGCCACATGCTGAAGGATGACCCGGTCTACGCGGAAAAGGCTGCGCGCATCAGCGCGATGACGCGCGACCTGAGCGAACTGCTGCCCGACATCGCCCCCACGCTGAAACCGCGCGTGAAGCCGCCGACTGGCCTCGTCGCCTATCACCCGCCGTGCACGCTGCAGCACGGCCAGAAGCTGCGCGGCGGTGTCGAGAAGCACCTGCGTGCGCTGGGCTTCGATGTGCAGGTCGCGCAGAACGAATCGCACCTGTGCTGCGGCTCGGCGGGCACCTACTCAGTGCTGCAGCCGGAACTGTCCTACAAGCTGCGCGACCGCAAGCTCGACCATCTGAACCAGCTCCGGCCGACCGCCATCGTGTCGGCCAACATCGGCTGCATCACGCACCTGCAGAGTGGGAGCGAAGTGCCCGTCCGGCACTGGGTCGAATTGCTGGACGAGGCCCTCGCGCCGGCAGCCTGATCGCACATGGACTGGGGGTCTGGTCTGACCCCGAAGGCGCCGGCGCGGCGCGAACATTCCCGCGTGTTTCACCACGGGAGTGATTCGATGAAACGGACTTCCATCCAGACACTGGCACGCGCCGCTACGGTATGCGCGTGCGCGCTTGCGCCATGGGTGGTGCAGGCCCAGACACCGGTGCTCGCGCCGTCGATGAAGACGCTGGGCGCCGCCCGCTACGTGTGCGGCGGTGTCGGCTCCGAGGAATCCGACGCGATGCGCGCCGCAATGAAGGACCACCCGCTGTCGCTGCTGTTCGCGCGTGCGAGCGGCGCCTATCTGGCGGACGTGCAGGTCACGGTAACGGACGCCCAGGGCAGCACGGCGCTGTCGATGCGCGCCGACGGGCCAGTCTGCCTCGTGGACCTGCCGGCTGGCCGCTACACCGTCGCGGCGGCGAGCGAAGGCGTGACCAAGTCGCAAGTGGTGTCGCTCGGCAACGGCTCGAAGACCGCCGACTTCCGCTTCTGAGCCACTTCTGCGGACTCGACGCGGGGCTCAGGCCGCGAGCGCGGCCTCGATGTCGCCGCTGATGGATTCGGGCTTGTCGATCGGCGCGTAGCGCTTGATCACCTGCCCGTCCTTCCCGATCAGGAACTTGGTGAAGTTCCACTTGATGGCCGCGCTGCCGAGAATGCCCCGCGCTTCCTTGACCAGCCACTTGTACAGCGGCGCCGCGCCCGGGCCATTGACCTCGATCTTCTCCATCATCGGAAAGCTCACCCCGTAGTTGCGGGTGCAGAAGGCGCCGATCTCTTCGTTGGTTCCCGGGTCCTGCTTGCCGAACTGGTTGGACGGAAAGCCAAGCACCGTGAGCCCCTTGGGCCCGAACTTCTCGTAGAGCGCCTCGAGGCCCGCGAACTGCGGCGTGAAGCCGCACTCGCTCGCCGTGTTGACGATGAGCAGCACCTTGCCCCTGAACTCGGCAAGCGAAACGGGCTTGCCGTCGATCTGTCTGGCTTCGAAGTCGTAGACGCTCGTCACGGCGATTCTTTCTGGAGTGTGGACTGGTCATCATCCGCGTCGCCGGGCGATCGCGCAAACGCCGACCATGCGGCCGCCAGAACGATCAGTGCGCCGCCCGCCCAGATATGCGCGCTCATGGTTGCTGCACCGAGGGCGACCGACGATACGCTCGCGAACAGCACCTCCGACAGCATGATCACCGCCGTGACGTTGCCGGCGAGCCGCGCCGCGCCGTATTGCAGGCAGATGTTGGCGAAGACGAATCCGGTGCCGAGCACCGCCGCCCAGCCCCACCAGCCTGTTTCGGTCCACGCGGGTGCGTCCATCGCACCCAGCGCGGTTCCGCCGATTGCGGTCGTGCCCGCCACCAGCGCGCAGCCGGCGAACATCGCCAGCGCGCGGGATTCGCCCGGCGCGTGGCGCAGGCCGCGCAGCAGGATGTTCGTCACGGCGAAGCAGAAGCCCGCCGCCACGCCGAGCCAATCCGGCAAGCTCGACGGGACCGGCCATTCGACCTCCGGCGTCTTCAGCACCACGGCCACGCCGATCAGCGCCAGCGCTACGCGCGCCAGAGCTGATGCGGTCGGGCGCTCACCGAGCAGCGCCCACGCGAGCAGGACGCTCCAGAGCGGCATCAGATAAAACAACAGCACCACGCGCACCACGTCGCCCTGCGTCACCGCCCAGTTGAACCCGACGTTGGTCAGCCCTGCCGCCAGCCCGAGCAGCACCAGCCCCGGATGCCGGACGAACATGTGCCACATGCTGCGCCGCAGCACCGCGATCACCGTCGCGATCACGACGTAGACCAGGAAAGTCGTCCAGACCGGATGCAGGCCATGGGCCTCGATTTGCCGGAAGGGAATCCACGAAACGCCCCAGACGAAGGCGTTGAAAACAAGCGCAAGCGCAGCCAAGGAAGAGGACCGTTGAAATCAGAGATCAGAGATCAGAGATCCCGCGGAACTGGCTTGGCCGGGCCGCCGGGATTGCCCCCTGCAAGGGGGTGCAGAGCCACGCGAAGTGGGCGAGGCTGGGGGTCATCAATGGTGCTTGTCGCTACGGGCGATGGCAAGCAGGTGCTCGACCTCTTCCGGGTACTTGCGCAGGTTTCGTTGATGCCAGCGCTTGATGAGCCACATGAAGCCAGCCACCACCACGCCGAATGCGGTGATCGCCGCGTACGCCGACATGCCGAGCCCCGTGCACGCGCTGTAGAACGCGCCGAGGATCAGGATGCAGGCCTGCTCGTTGAAGTTCTGCACCGCGATCGAGCGGCCCGCGCCCATCAGGTTGTGCCCGCGGTGCTGCAACAGCGCGTTCATCGGCACCACCAGGAAGCCGCCCAGGCCGCCCAGCAGGATCAGGAACGGCACCGCCACCCAGATGTTGCCGATGAAGTTCATCGCCATCACCAGGATGCCCATGCCGATGCCCAGCGGGATCACGCGGGTCGCCATGTCCAGCCGCATGCGTACCGAGGCCACCACCGCGCCGATGGCGGTGCCGATCGCGACCACGCCGGTCAGCGACGAAGCCTGCGCAGTGTTGTAGCCCAGCGCGAGCGACGCCCAGGCCAGCACGATGTATTTCAGGTTCCCGCCCGCGCCCCAGAAAAGCGTGGTGGTCGCCAGCGAGATCTGGCCGAGCTTGTCGCGCCACAGACGCGAATTGCAATGCCAGAAATCCGGCAGCAGCGCGACCATATTGCGCACGAAGCCGTACTGCGGGTTGGCGCGCAGCGGGCGCATCTCGACGCCGGTGTCCGGGATCCGCGTGTTGAACCAGGCGGCGACGACATAGACCAGGATCAGCGTCGCGATCGCCGCCTCGGGCGCTGTGTCGACACCGGTGTCGATGAGCGGGAAGTCGAACGCGAGCAGGTGGCTGGAGAGCGTGTGGCCGACGAGCTGTCCGCCCAGCACGATGCCGAGAATGATCGATGCGATCGTCAGGCCTTCGATCCAGCCATTGGCCTTGACCAGCTGCGATGCCGGCAGCAGCTCGGTCAGGATGCCGTACTTGGCCGGCGAATACGCCGCCGCGCCGAGCCCGACGATCGCGTAAGCGAAAAGCGGGTGCGAGCCGAACAGCATCATCACGCAGCCGACCACCTTGATCGCATTGCTGATGAACATCACCTTGCCCTTGGGCAACGCGTCGGCAAACGCGCCCACCAGTGGCGCGAATGCCACGTAGAAGATAGTGAAGATCGGAACCAGCGCGGCGCGCTGCCATTCCGGCGCGCCGCTGCTTCGCATGAGTTCGACGGCAGCCACGAAAAGCGCGTTGTCGGCCAGTGACGAAAAGAACTGGGCCGACATGATCGTGTAGAAACCGCGCTTCATCGATGGGCAGACTGGCCAGCAACGAAATCTGGCGATGGTGGAAGAGGGGCCGCTTCAATGGCGGCTGCGCGGTTATAGCATGGGGGTGCGATGTCAAAATCGCGCGAAGTCCCGTAGCGCGGGGCATGTTTATGTGCGTGTTTTCTGCTTTCCCCAAGGTTTTTTTGCCGTGCCGCGTCCGATCCTCGCCACCATCCATTCCGCTGCGTTGCAACACAACCTCGACCGCGCGCGCCGCGCGGCGCTTGATTCGCGTGTCTGGGCGGTCGTCAAAGCCAACGCCTACGGCCACGGGATCGAGCGGGTCTTCGACGCCTTCCGGGCCGCTGACGGCTTCGCGCTGCTCGACCTGAACGAAGCCGAGCGGATTCGCGCGCTCGGCTGGCGCGGCCCGGTGCTGCTGCTCGAAGGCGTGTTCGAACCGCGCGATCTCGAACTCTGTTCACGGCTCGACCTCTGGCATGCAGTGCATTGCGATGCGCAGATCGACTGGCTGGCCGCGCACAAGACGCAGGTGCCGCACCGTGTTTTTCTCAAGATGAATTCCGGCATGAACCGGCTCGGCTTCACGCCCGAACGCTTCCGCGCGGCTTGGACGCGACTCAATGCGCTGCCGCAGGTCGACGAAATCTCGCTGATGACGCACTTCAGCGACGCCGACGGCTCGCGCGGCATCGCGCACCAGGTCGAAGTGTTCGACGAGGCCACGCGCGACCTGCCGGGCGAGCGCTCGGTCGCCAACAGCGCCGCCACCCTGCGCCATTCGGCGGCGGCCCGTGCCGATTGGGTGCGGCCGGGGATCCTGCTGTACGGAAGCTCTCCGGATTTTCCCGAGCACGACGCGGCGCACTGGCAGCTCCAGCCTGCGATGACGTTGTCGACCCGGCTGATCTCGGTGCAGACCCTCAAGGCCGGCGACACCATCGGCTACGGATCGCGCTTCACCGCCGACGGCCCGCTGCGCGTCGGCGTCGCGGCGGTCGGTTACGGCGACGGCTATCCGCGGCACTGCGACACCGGCACCCCGGTGCTGGTCAACGGCGTACGCACCCGTATGGTCGGGCGCGTGAGCATGGACATGGTCACGGTCGACCTCAGCCCGGTGCCCGATGCGGGCTTCGGCAGCGAGGTCACGCTGTGGGGCCGCGCATCGAACGGCGCGATGCTCTCGATCGACGAAGTCGCGCAGGCGGCGGGCACTGTCGGCTACGAGCTGATGTGCGCCGTGGCGCAGCGCGTGCCGGTCGCGGCCGACTGATCGGAGCGGTCGCTTGAGGATCCTGTCGGACTGGGCTTCGGTACGCGTCTGGGAAACAAAGGTCGAGCGCGACCTGCATCGCACCTACAACCTGCGCGCGCACGGACTGTCGATTGGCACGCTCACGCTGCTGGTGACCTGGCTGGTGTCGCACCTGCTGATGTTGTTCGGTGTCGATTCGCTGGCGGTGCGCTACGTGGTGGCGCTGGGCGCGGGCTACGGCGTCTACCTTCTGGTGCTGCGCTGGTGGGCCGAGCGGCTGGTGCGGCGCAATGCACAGTTCAATCCCGACGTGCCGGACCCGGGCGTCTTCGAATGGAATTCACCACGTTCGAGCGGCGCCAGCGCGATCCATCATCCCTCCGGCACCGGTGCGTCCGATATCGCGAGCGGTGCGCTCGAAGCAGCGGGCAGCGTCGACGAAGGCGTAGTGGTCGTGGTGCCGGTGGTCGCGATCTTCCTGGTCTGCGCCGCAATCGTGTTCGGCGCGGGCGCGCTCGCCTTGCTCTATTTCGGCTGGGATGCGCTGCTCGCGGTGGCGATCGAACTCGCGTTCTCGTACGTCTCCGCGCGCGCCGCGATACGAGTCGCTCGCGAAGGCTGGTTTGCTGTGGCAGTGCGGCTCACCTGGAAGCCGCTGCTGGGCGCGCTGTTCTGCGCCGTGGTGCTGGGCGCGGTCATCGACCGCTTCATGCCGCAGGTGAATTCGCTACCCGCGGCGGTGCATCAACTGCTCCACCGCTGATTGCCGCAGGTCCGTTTCAGTAAAGCCCCAACTGCCGCGCCCGAAGCCGCGCCAGCCCCAGCAACGCGTCGGTGAACGGCGTCTGCACGCCGGCCAGCTGGCCGAGTTCGCGCACCGCAGACACCAGCGCGTCGAGTTCCACCGCACGGCTTGCTTCCACGTCCTGCAGCATCGAGGTCTTGAAGGCGCCGAGCTTGCGCGTCACCGCGTGCCGGTCCTCGGGGCTGTCGGCGATCGGCACGCCGATGCGTGCGCCGATCTCCTTGGCCTCCAGCATGATCGTGGAGATCAGGCCGCGCACGAGGTCGTCGCCCAGGATCAGGTCCGTCGTCGCGCCGGTCAACATGCTGATCGGGTTGACCGTCATGTTGCCCCAGAGCTTGTACCAGACGTCCTTCTGGATCTGCGGCGAGATGCGGGTGTCGATGCCTGCGCGCGCGAGCATTTCGCCGAGCGCCTGAACGCGAGACGTCGATTCGCCGGAAGGCTCGCCGATGATGAGCCCGTTGCCGAAGTGGTGCCGCACCACGCCCGGCGCATCCAGCGAGCAGCTGCAATGCACCACGCAACCGACGACGTGTTCGGCCGGAATTCCCGCATCGATCTTTCCGCCCGGATCGACCGCCTGCAACTGCGCGCCGGCGACCGGGCCGCCGAAGCCACCTTGCAGGAACCACCACGGCACGCCGTTCATCGCGGTGAGCACGATGGTGTCCGGGCCCAGCAGCGGCGCGATGCGTTCTGCAACCGCGGGGAGTGCCGGTGCCTTCACCGCGACGATCACCAGTTGCTGCACACCGAGCGCAGCCGGATCGTCGCTGGCATTGACTGGCACGGCGACACGCTTGTCGCCACTCACCAGCGTGAGTCCATCGCGCTTCAGCGCTTCGAGCGTCGCGCCGCGCGCGACCACATCGAGCTCGCAGCCCACTTGCGCGAGTTTCGCGCCGATCCAGCCGCCGATCGCGCCGGCGCCGTAGATGCAAACCTTCATGGTGTCGTTCAGTTCTTGTAAGAGGAGTCGATGCGATCGACCTGGCGAACCAGCGCGTCGAAGACGTCCTGACCCGCGCCGTGGTTGGGGTTGAACTGCAGCGCATCGCGCGTGCACTTGCGGGCGATGTCTTCCGACACCGGAATCGCCGCGCCCATCGAGAACGTCGCCATCTGGATCTCGCAGGCGCGCTGCAGCGTCCAGAGGATCGCAAACGTCTGCGGCAGCGTCTGCCCCCAGGCCAGCAGGCCGTGGTTGCGCAGGATCACTGCCGGCCTGTGGCCGATGCTCCTGAGCAGGCGCGGCCCTTCGTCGGCATGGATCGTGATGCCCTCGAAGTCGTGGTACGCGACCATGTCGTGCAGCTGCGCCGTATAGAAATTGGTCTGCTGCAGGCCGCCCTGCAGACAGGCCACCGCCACGCCGGCGGTGGTGTGCGTGTGCATCACGCAGTGCGCATCGGGCAATCCGTCATGGATCGCCGCATGCACCGTGAAGCCGGCCGGGTTGACCGGATACGCCGAACCATCGAGCACGTTGCCGTGCAGGTCGATCTTGACGAGGTTGCTTGCCGTGACCTCGCTGTAGTGCAGCCCGAACGGGTTGATGAGGAACTGCTTCTCGCCACCGGTCACGCTGTCCGGCAGGCGCACCGTGATGTGGTTGTAGATCATCTCGGTCCATCCCAGCATCGCGAACACGCGATAACAGGCCGCGAGCTGCAGCCGCGCGGCGCGCTCGTCGGGATGGATGGCCGGATGGACGAGCGCCGAAGGCGCCGTAGGGGAGGGGATGCTCATAGCGTTTCCTTCAAAGTTCCAACAATCCCCCGGCGCCTTCGATGCGCGCGAGGGTCAGCTTTCAGCGGTGAAGCCAATCTCCTTGACGATGGGAGCCCACTTGGCCGTGTCCTTCTTCAACAGATCCGCCAGCTCACCCGGCGTCGACGACATCGCCTCCAGTCCGAACCCGGCGAGCCCATCGATCACATCCTTCTGCGCCAGCGCCGTCTTCATCGCGGTGTTCAGGCGGCCGACGACGTCGTTCGACGCCTTCGCCGGCAGCAGGAAGGCGAACCACTCGCTGTGCGCCATGTTCTTGAGGCCCTGCTCGCCGAAGGTCGACACGTCGGGCACGAAGCGGCTGCGCTTCTCGCCCGAGACGCCGAGGATGCGCACCTTGCCGGTGGGCAGGTGCTGCATGATGTCGCCGATCGGGCCCGACACCGCCGAGATGTTGCCGCCCAGCAGGTCCAGCATCGCGGGCTGCGTGCCGCGATAGGCGGCGTGCTTGAGCTCCAGGCCCGCGCTCTTGCCGAGCAGCGCACCGATGAAGTGCGGCGTCGAGCCTGCGGCGGGCGAACCGAAGTTGCCGGCGGTCGGGTTCGCCTTCACCCACTGCAGGAATTCCGGAACCGTCTTCACGCTGAGCGGCACCGCCGGGCCCACCGCGAAGCCGAAGTCGAACACGCAGGCCAGCGACACCGGCGACAGATCGTTCACCGGGTCGTACGGCAGCTTCTTGTAGATGTGCGGGTAGATCGTGAGGATCGAGGTCGGCGTCTGCAGGATCGTTGCGCCGTCGGCCGGTTGGGTCTTCACGTAGGTCACGGCGATCTGGCCGCCGGCGCCGGTCTTGTTTTCGACCACGACCGACTTCGCATAACCCGGGGTCATCGCCGTCGCAAGGCGGCGGCAGGTGGTGTCCGAGGTGCCGCCGGCCGCGAAGCCGGTGATGATGCGCGCGGTCTCGAAGCCCGCCTGCGCGAAGGCCTGCTGGCCAATGCAGGCGAGCAGTGCGGAAGCGCCGGTGGTTTGCAGCAGGCTGCGGCGAGTGAGGATCATGGTGTCTCCAAGGGGGTGTTGCTTAAGACTCGTCGCGCAGCCACGTGACTGCACCCGAGTGGGTCACCGCGCCCTGGTGAGCCGGACGCACGGTGTGCGCGTATTTTTCCAGCAAGCCCCCGTGCCGCACCCCCGCGTTTACCTGACGTTTCGCGAGCCTTTCCGCGATTTCCGCGTCCGTCAGTTCGACCGTGATGCTGCGCGCATCCGGCCGCGCATCGATCGCGATCACGTCGCCGTTCGCCAGCGCCGCGATCGGCCCGCCGTCCGCCGCCTCCGGCCCCGCGTAACCGATGCACAGGCCGCGCGTCGCACCAGAAAAGCGCCCGTCGGTCAGCAACGCCACCTTGTCGCCCATCCCCTGCCCGTAGAGCAGCGCGGTGATGCCGAGCATTTCGCGCATGCCGGGGCTGCCCTTGGGGCCCTCGTTGCGGATGACGATCACGTCACCCGGCTCGTAGCGGCGGTTCTGCACCGCCGTCTGTGCCTCTTCCTCCGAATCGAACACCCGCGCCGGTCCGCGATGCACCAGCGTCTTCAGGCCGGCCGTCTTGAGCAGCGCGCCGTCCGGGCAGAGATTGCCCTTGAGCACGGCCAGCCCGCCGTCGCGCGAGATCGCATCGCCAGCCCTGCGCACCACGCGGCCGTCCGGATCTGCGGCGTCCGCGAGTTCTTCCGCCAGCGTGAGCCCGGTGAAGGTCATCGCATCGCCGTGGAGGAAGCCTTGTTCGAGCAGCGTGCGCAGGATCACGCCTGCACCGCCGATGTAGTACACGTCGCGCGCCAGATACTGGCCACCCGGGCGCAGGTCGGCGATGAGCGGCGTGCGCGCGAAGACCTCGGCCACATCGTCGAGATGGAACTTCACGCCGGCCTCGTGCGCGATGGCCGGAAGGTGCAGCGCCGCATTGGTCGATCCGCCGGTGGCGGAAACCACCGCGCAGGCGTTTTCCAGTGCCTTGCGCGTCACGATGTCGCGCGGCAGGGGCCCGTCGTTCATCACCGCGCGCATCAGCGCCTTCGCGGCGCGGCGCATCAGCGGCGCACGTTCGCTGAACACTGCCGGCACCATGCTGGAGCCGATCGGCGCGAGCCCGAGCGCTTCGGAGACCATGCCCATCGTGTTCGCGGTGAATTGCCCCGCGCACGCACCGGCGGTGGGCAGGCAGGCGCGGCTCATCGCTTCGAGGTCATCCGCCGTCGCATCGCCGGCCAGCACCTTGCCGATGGTCTCGTAGGTGTCGACCACGTTGATGTCGCGGCCATCGGGCCCCGGCGTCTGCCCCGGCAGCGCGGAGCCGCCGTGCACGAACACGCTCGGTACGTTGCAGCGGACCATGCCCATCATCAGCCCCGGCAGGTTCTTGTCGCAGGCGCCGATGCCGAAGATGCCGTCCCACTGGTGCCCGCGTGTCGAGGCCTCGACGCTGTCGGCGATCAGCTCGCGCGAGATCAGCGAGAAGCGCATGCCCGAATGCGCCATCGTGAGCCCGTCGCTCACCGACACCACCGGGCATTCGTGCGGCGTCCCGCCACCGGCGTAGATGCCGGTCTTGGCGTGCTGCGCCTGATCGCGCAAGTTCAGGTTGCACGGGCTCATTTCGCCGCCCGTGTGGAACACGCCGATGTGCGGGCGCGCGATGTCCTCGTCGTCCTGCCCGAGCGCATGCAGGAAGCTGCGCGTCGTCGCGCGGATCACGCCGTCGCGGATGATCGACGAACGAAAGGGCTTGCGCGGGGAGTCGGCCTTGCTCATGTTCTGCGGGCGATCAGTAGGTGCCGCCCGATTGCGGCTTTGCGGCGGTGCCCTTGAAGCGCGCGGCGAGTGCGGTCGTGTGGCGCACCAGCAGGTTGGTGTCGAGTCCGACCGCCACGAAGAGCGCGCCGAGTTCCAGATAGTGCTTCGCCAGCGCTTCGTCCGGCGTCAGGATGCCCGCCGCCTTGCCCGCCCGGTTGATGCGCGCAATGGCGTCCTCGATGGCTTGTTGCACTTCAGGATGGCCCGAGTTGCCCAGGTGACCCATGGAGGCCGACAGATCGGCGGGGCCGATGAAGACGCCATCCACGCCGTCGACCGCCGCGATGGCATCGAGGTTCGCGAGCGCTTCGCGCGATTCGGCCTGCACCAGCAGGCAGACGCGGTCGTTCGCTTCCTTCGCATACGCCGGATAGCGGCCCCAGCCCGATGCACGCGCACCGCCCATGCCGCGGATGCCATGCGGCGGATAGCGCATCGCGCGCACGATCGCTTTCGCCTGCTCGGCGGTGTCGACCATCGGCACCAGCAGCGTCTGCACACCGAGGTCGAGGTATTGCTTGATCAGCGCCGCGCCCGCGTCGCCGTGGCCCAGCGGCACACGCGCTATCGCATTCGCACCCGGATAGGCCGCGATCGCCTGCGACTGCTGGAGGATGCTCTGGAGCCCGTTCGGCGAATGCTCGCCGTCGATCAGCAGCCAGTCGAAGCCGGCGCCGGCGCAGATTTCCGCGCTGTACGCATCGGCGAGTCCCAGCCAGAGGCCGATCTGTGCGCGCTTTTCAGCAAGCGCCTGTTTGAAGAGATTGATGGGGGTTTGCATGTTGGTCTTTCAGGCGATGACGTTCAGGCGAAGCGGAAGGCGATCGACCCGAGCGGGCCGTAGTCGGCGTGGAAGGTGTCGCCGGGCACCGCGTTGGTCGGTCGCGTGAACGAGCCGCCGAGCACGATCTCGCCGGCTTCCAGGTACTCGTCCCAAGGTGCGAGCTTGTTCGCGAGCCACGCCACGCCGGTGGCCGGATGGTTGAGCACCGCGGCGGCCACGCCCGATTCCTCGATCACGCCGTTCTTGTAGAGCAGGGCGCTGACCCAGCGCAGGTCCACCGCGTCGGGTTTGACCGGACGACCACCCATCACGATGCCAGCATTTGCCGCGTTGTCGGCGATGGTGTCGAACACCTTGCGCATGGCCTTGGTGTTCCGGTCGAACTGCTCGATGCGCGCGTCGATGATCTCGATCGCAGGGACCACGTAGTCCGTGGCCGCGAGCACATCGAAGATCGTCACGTTCGGCCCCTTGAGCGGCTTGCCGAGCACGAAGGCCAGTTCGACCTCGATGCGCGGCGCGATGAATCGCTTGAAGGGAATGTCGCCGCCCTGCTCGAAGAACATATCGTCGAGCAGCGTGCCGTAGTCGGGCTCGGTGATCTGGCTTGCCTGCTGCATCGCCCGCGAGGTCAGGCCGATCTTGTGGCCCTTGACCGTGCGGCCTTCTGCGATCTTGGTCTTCACCCATTCGCGCGAGATCGCGTAGCCGTCCTCGATGGTCATCTCGGGAAAGCGTTTGGAAAAATGCTCGACCTGCACGCGCGACTTTTCGCTTTCGTGCAGCTCGGCGGCGAGTTGCTGGATGACGTCCTTGGCGAGCATGGCGGTCTATTTGTTGAAGAGGGGATGCAGGGTGCTGTGCTTGGCGTCGTACACCTGGCCGGGGCTTTCGTCCACGTTCAGCGTGATGCCGATGAGGCGCTTGTTGAAGATCGGCTCGAAGTGCCGCTTCGCGCTTTCGATGAGCGCGTCGCCCGCGCGTTTCTTCACTGCATCGCTTCGGCCCGACGCCATTCGCAGGTTGAGATAGACGAAGGCGTAGTCGCCCTTGCCATCGGCCACCGCGTAGTGCGCGGCCGGATAGGCGAGCACGCGCGTACCGCCGGGGGGAAAGACATGCTTGCCCGCTTCGTCGCGCTGCTCGAGCATGGTGTCGGCGAGCGTGCGGCACAACGCGGTCATGTCCGTTTCGCGTTCGATGTTCGGTGTGTAGAGGATGACGAGATGCGGCATGGCGGCCCCTCAGAGACGTGAAACAGCCTGGAAGCCTTCGGCACTTGAAGCCTGGGCCTTCGGGATGGCGCGGCCATCCTGCGGCGTGACGGGGAAGATCGCGTTGATCTGCCCCGTGCCCGACGAACCGAAGTAGGGCGTCACCACTTCGGCCTTGCCGTCGTAGGCCGACCAGCCCAGCGC